>NZ_JBITSF010000001.1:0-171630 GCF_044540485.1 Streptomyces sp. NPDC085946
GTGCGCGCGCGGCCCGGCCCGCGGCCCCCCCGCCCGGCCCCCCCCCCCCCGGGGCCCCGGGGCCGGGGCGGGGGGGGGGGGGGCGGCGGGGGGGCCCCCCCCCCCCCCCCCCCCCCCCCCCCCCCGCGGGGGGTTCCGGGCGCGTCCGCGGGCGGGCACTGTGGGAGGGAGCGGTTTCCCCGCCCTCCCACCGGCATCCCACCCGCCCCGCGCGACCGGGGCCCCTAGGCGGTGACAGGCGCATGGCACCGGGAACGGACACGGCCCCCCACGAGCTGCGGTTCGACGCGGGGCGGATCTGCCTGGACCTGCTGACGACCGCGCATCCCGGTGAGCGGCTGCGCTCCGTCGAGGTGCTGCGCGCCTGGATCACCGGCTGCGGACTCGTCCCGGCGGGCACGCCGCTGGCCCACGCGGACGCCTCCTGGCTGGCCGGCTTTTGCGAACTGCGCACCCAGATCGGCCTGTTGGTGCGGTCCTGGCAGGCGCCCGGGGGGCGGGCGCAGGACCGGGCGCTGGCCCGGGTCAACGACCTGGCGCGCGCCGCGCCGCCGGCCCCGCGCGCGGTCCGCGGCGAAGACGGCGCGCTGGAGCGGCGGTTGACCGCCCCGCCGGAGTGCGCCGCGCTGCTCGGCGCGGTGGCCCGGGACGCCGTCGACCTGTTCACCGACCCCGTGGCCCGGGCGGCCCTGCGCCAGTGCGCGGGCGACGACTGCCCGATCGTGTACCTGGACACGTCACGGGGGCACCGCAGGCGCTGGTGCTCCAGCGAGGTCTGCGGGAACCGCGAAAGGGTGGCCCGGCACCGCCGCCGCGCGGCCCTCGCCCGCACCTGAACCCGGCACCCGGACCCGGCACCCGGCCCCGGCGCCGGACGCCGTACCCGCCGACGCCGTGCGGCAGTTGGGCGTGCGCCGCGGACGTGATCTGCGTAACACCGCGTTTCCCTACGGTCCCGTAGGGGCAGCGGACTTCTCCTTGCCGCCTGTGTCGGAAATGTAAAGAACGAGCGGGGGGAATGTGGCCGCATGTCCCGCTCGTCACGTCACCCCGCAGAAAACTGTCGCCCCGCTTTGAACATCCGGCGGCCCCTCTCCGTACGGGTGGGCGAGCGACCGACTGGGGGAACCCCCGGACACCGGAGGTGGGCGTGCGCAAGGATGCGGCCGTGGCCAAGGAACGTGGAACGAGGGCCCGACATCGCATGTCCCAGCCCTCGTCGGAACCCGACGAGGAGCTGATGCGCGCCCTCTACCGCGAGCACGCCGGACCCTTGCTCGCCTACGTGCTGCGTCTCGTCGCCGGAGACCGCCAGCGCGCCGAGGACGTCGTGCAGGAGACGCTCATCCGTGCCTGGAAGAACGCCGGTCAGCTCAATCGTGCGACCGGATCGGTACGCCCCTGGCTGGTGACGGTCGCCCGGCGCATCGTCATCGACGGCCACCGCAGCCGGCAGGCCCGGCCGCAGGAGGTCGATCCGTCGCCGCTGGAGGTCATCCCCGCGGAGGACGAGATCGACAAGGCGCTGTGGCTGATGACGCTGTCGGACGCGCTCGACGACCTGACCCCGGCCCACCGGGAGGTCCTCGTCGAGACGTACTTCAAGGGGCGTACCGTCAACGAGGCGGCCGAGACCCTGGGCATACCCAGCGGCACCGTCCGCTCCAGGGTGTTCTACGCCCTGCGTTCGATGAAGCTGGCACTGGAGGAGCGGGGGGTGACGGCGTGATGAGCGGGTACGGGGGATATCAGGGATTCGGCGCGGGCGGTGCGGGTATGTCTGGCTCCATGCAGGGATCTCCGGCGCCGAATGAGCACGAGACCGTCGGCGCGTACGCCCTCGGGCTTCTCGACGACGCCGAAGCAACCGCTTTCGAGGCCCACCTCGCGACCTGCGAATGGTGCGCCCAGCAGCTCGACGAGCTCGCCGGGATGGAACCGATGCTGGCCGCGCTCGCGGACCTCCCCGGCGCCGGCACCCCGGCGATCGGCGAGTCGCTGTCGGCCAAGCCCAGTCCGCGCCTGGTGGAGAAGCTCGTCGACGAGGTCGCCGAGCGCCGCGCCCAGAAGCGCCGCCGCAACTTCTACATGGTGGCCGCGGCCGGCGCGCTGATCATCGGCGGTCCGTTCGTCGCCGTGGCGACCAGCGGCGGCGGGGGCGGGGACGGCGGCGGGGGAGGGGGCGGCGCCACCAACCGCCCGGTCGTGGCGAGCGCCGCCGAGGAGGCCTTCGGGCTCATGACCGACAAGGTCTCCGCCACCGACCCGGACACCAAGGTCACCGCGACCATCGCCCTGCAGGAGAAGCCCTACGGCACCGACGCGGTCCTGGAGCTGAAGAACGTCAAGGGCCCGGAGAAGTGCTCGCTCATCGCCGTCGGCAAGAACGGCGAGCGCTGGACGCTGACCTCCTGGTCCGTGCCGAACTGGGGCTACGGCCTGCCGGACGCCAAGACCGACCAGGCCAAGCAGCCCCTGTACATCCAGGGCGCCGCCGCGCCGCAGCCGAACGAGATCGACCATTTCGAGGTCATGACCTTCGAAGGCGAGAGGCTCGTCGAGGTCGACGCGTAGCCTTTCCGGTCCCCCTTCGCGTACGGTGGACGGCTGCCCAGCACGTCAGAAGGGGGCCCGGTGGCCGCTCAGGCGCAACAGGAAACCGCGCTCGACTCCGTCCGAGACCGTGAGATCAGCGTGGAACAGGAACACCTGGACCGGGTGTACCGCCGTCTCGAGGAGAAGATCCACGAGGCGGAGTTCCTCATGAACGACGCGGCCCAGCGCGGCCAGGTCGGCACACCCGGCGCGCTGGCCGAGCGGGACGCGCAGGTCTTCCGCGCCGGCGTCCACCTCAGCCGGCTGAACAACGAGTTCGAGGACTTCCTCTTCGGCCGCATCGACCTGCTGCTCGGCAGGGACGGCAAGAAGGGGCCGGACGGCGCGTACACCGCCGTCGAGCCGGCGGAGGGCGCCGTGCGCCCGGACAACACCGCCGACATCGCCGAGACCCTGCACATCGGCCGCATCGGCGTCCTCGACCAGGACTACGCCCCGCTGGTCATCGACTGGCGGGCGCCCGCCGCCGCTCCCTTCTACCGGTCCACGCCGGTCGACCCCGGCCGGGTGGTGCGCCGCCGCGTCATCCGCTCCAAGGGCCGCCGGGTGCTCGGCGTCGAGGACGACCTGATGCGTCCCGAGCTGCGGGCGTTCCTGGACGGCGACGAGCTGCCCGTCATCGGCGACGGCGCCCTGATGGCCGCGCTCGGCCAGGCCCGCGGCCACACCATGCGGGACATCGTGGCCTCCATCCAGGCCGAGCAGGACCTGGTCATCCGCGCCCCCGCCGCCTCGGTGACGTACGTCGAGGGCGGCCCCGGCACCGGCAAGACCGCCGTCGCCCTGCACCGGGCCGCCTACCTGCTCTACCAGGACCGGCGCCGGTACGCGGGCGGCATCCTGATCGTCTCGCCGACCCCGCTGCTCGTCGCGTACACCGAGGGCGTGCTGCCCTCGCTGGGCGAGGAGGGCCAGGTCGCCATCCGCGCCATCGGCTCGCTGGTGGACGGCGCCGAGGCCACCTTGTACGACTCCCCCGCGGTGGCCCGCGCCAAGGGCTCCTCCCGCATGCTCAGGGTGCTGCGCAAGGCCGCGCGCGGCGCGCTGGAGCTGAACGACGCGCCGCAGCGCCTGCGGGTCGTCGCCTTCGGCCGCCGGCTGGAGCTGGAGGCCGAGGAGCTGGACCGGATCCGGCGCACCGCCCTGGGCGGCACCGCGCCCGTCAACCTGCTGCGTCCTCGCGCGCGAAGACTGCTGCTGGACGCCCTGTGGGAGAAGTCCGGCGGGGCGACCCGGCACACCGACCCGGAGCTGGCCGCCGAGCTGCGCTCCTCCTTCGACGAGGACGTGACGTCGGAGGACGCGTTCATCGCGTTCCTGGACGCCTGGTGGCCGGAGCTGTCCCCCCGGGACGTGCTGGCGGCCATGGCGGACGAGCGGCGCCTGGGCCGCTGGGCCCGCCGCGTCCTCAACCCCGGCGAGGTCCGCAAGGTGGCCCGCTCCCTGCGGCGCGAGGGCCACTCGGTGCACGACATCGCGATGCTGGACGAGCTCCAGGCGATCCTCGGCGCCCCGGCCCGCCCCCGCAGGAAGCGCGAGCTCGACCCGCTGGACCAGCTCACCGGCCTGGAGGAGCTGATGCCGGTGCGCGAGGAGACCCAGCGCGAGCGGGCCGAGCGGCTGGCGCAGGAGCGCACCGAGTACGCCCACGTCATCGTCGACGAGGCGCAGGACCTCACGCCGATGCAGTGGCGGATGGTCGGCCGGCGCGGCCGGCACGCCACCTGGACGGTCGTCGGCGACCCGGCCCAGTCCTCCTGGTCCGACCCCGACGAGGCGGCCGAGGCCCGCGACGAGGCGCTCGGCACCCGCCCGCGCCGCCGCTTCCGCCTCACCGTGAACTACCGCAACCCCGCGGAGATCGCCGAGCTGGCGGCGCGGGTGCTGGCCCTGGCGCTGCCGGGCGCCGAGTCGCCGTCCGCGGTGCGCTCGACCGGCGTGGAGCCGCGCTTCACGGTCGTGCGGGACTCGCTGGGCCACACGGTCCGGGAGGAGGCCGCGCGGCTGCTGGACCGGGTCGACGGCACGATCGGCGTCGTCGTCGCCATGAACCGGCGCGAGGAGGCCCGGCGCTGGCTGGCCGGACTCGGCGACCGCGTGGTGGCGCTCGGCAGCCTGGAGGCCAAGGGCCTGGAGTACGACGCGACGGTCGTGGTCTCCCCGGCGGAGATCGCCGACGAGTCCCCGGCGGGCCTGCGGGTGCTGTACGTCGCCCTGACCCGGGCCACCCAGCAGCTCACGGTGGTCTCCGGCGACCGGGACGAACCGGACGCGGCGGGGGTGCCCGACCTGCTGCGGGACTGATCGGGCGGATCTTTTCCCGCGGCGGGAATGGCCCGGCGCCATCCGTTTGTTAGCCTGGACGTGACACCGGCCCGATCCAAGCCCCCGGGCCCAACCTTCGTCGCTACGAGCGACCACTTGCCGCGAGGCGAGCATGGCGGGTCGGTGTCATGAACGAGCGAGAGGCCCACGTCCGATGTGACGTGGGCCTCTTTGCTGTGGCGGCACTGGCCGATCACTTCTCGTATCGTGAAAGATGTTTTCCGAATCTCACACCCACCCTGTGAACTTAACGTCCGCAATCCAGGGCGGCTACCGCGTACTCAGGGGTAGGTGCGACGATCGGACGGCACGAATGTCTTGACACGGTGAAAGCAGAGGAAGTCGGCCATGGCAACGGCGCCCAGCGTCTCCTACTCGATGACCATCCGGCTGGAGGTGCCCGCGAGCGGAACGGCCGTCTCGCAGCTCACCACCGCCGTGGAGTCCTCCGGAGGCTCGGTGACCGGCCTCGACGTCACCGCGTCCGGTCACGAGAAGCTCCGCATCGACGTGACCATCGCGGCCACCTCCACCGGACACGCGGACGAGATCGTCGAGAAGCTGCGCGGCATCGAGGGCGTCACGCTCGGCAAGGTGTCGGACCGTACGTTCCTCATGCACCTCGGCGGCAAGATCGAGATGGCGTCGAAGCACCCCATCCGCAACCGTGACGACCTGTCCATGGTCTACACGCCGGGTGTGGCCCGCGTCTGCATGGCGATCGCCGAGAACCCCGAGGACGCCCGCCGCCTGACCATCAAGCGCAACTCCGTCGCGGTCGTGACGGACGGCTCGGCGGTGCTGGGCCTGGGCAACATCGGCCCGAAGGCCGCCCTGCCCGTCATGGAGGGCAAGGCCGCCCTGTTCAAGCGGTTCGCGGGCATCGACGCCTGGCCGATCTGCCTGGACACCCAGGACACCGACGCCATCGTCGAGATCGTCAAGGCGATCGCCCCCGGCTTCGCGGGCATCAACCTGGAGGACATCTCCGCCCCCCGCTGCTTCGAGATCGAGGCCCGGCTGCGCGAGGCCCTGGACATCCCGGTCTTCCACGACGACCAGCACGGCACCGCGATCGTCGTCCTCGCCGCCCTCACCAACGCGCTGCGCGTGGTCGGCAAGTCGATGGACAGCGTCCGGGTCGTCATGTCCGGCGCCGGCGCGGCCGGTACGGCCATCCTCAAGCTGCTGCTCGCCGCGGGCGTGAAGAACGCCGTCGTCGCCGACATTCAGGGCGTGGTGCACGCGGGCCGCGAGGACCTGGTCGACGCGGCCCCGGAGTCGGCGCTGCGCTGGATCGCCGACAACACCAACCCCGAGGGCCTGGCGGGCACGTTGAAGGAGGCCGTGCGCGGCGCCGACGTCTTCATCGGCGTCTCGGCCCCGAACGTCCTGGACGGCGAGGACGTGGCCGCCATGGCCGACGACGCGATCGTCTTCGCGCTCGCGAACCCGGACCCCGAGGTGGACCCGGCCATCGCCCGTCAGACGGCGGCGGTCGTGGCCACCGGCCGCTCCGACTTCCCCAACCAGATCAACAACGTGCTGGTCTTCCCGGGCGTCTTCCGCGGCCTGCTGGACGCCCAGTCCCGCACGGTCAACACCGAGATGATGCTCGCGGCCGCGAAGGCGCTGGCGGGCGTGGTGACCGAGGACGAGCTCAACCCCAACTACATCGTGCCCAGCGTCTTCAACGACAAGGTCGCGGGCGCGGTGGCCGGTGCGGTCCGGGAGGCCGCCAGGGCGGTGGCCGCGCCGGCCTCCTGAGGGCCGCCCTGCGACGGGCTGTGAGGCTCGCCACGGCCGGCCCGGCGACGGCGCGTCGGGGAACCGACGTGTCGGTGGCGCCCTCTATCGTGTCGGCCAGGCTCAGGCCCTCTCATCGTGTGACTCCCAAGGGTGTTCTCACGACTCCTGCGGGTGCCGGATTGGCTTTACCGCCGCAGGTAGAGGCAGGATGCGTCCCTGGGCGCGAGGGTCCGGCACACAAGGACCCGGGTCCGGGGACTCACCGAGGACCCTGGCAGCATCGGCTTCGACGCCTCAACGGCAAGATGAACACGGGAGTAACAACATGAACCGCAGTGAGCTGGTGGCCGCGCTGGCCGACCGCGCCGAGGTGACCCGCAAGGACGCCGACGCCGTGCTGGCCGCGTTCGCCGAGGTCGTCGGCGACATCGTCTCCAAGGGCGACGAGAAGGTCACCATCCCCGGCTTCCTGACCTTCGAGCGCACCCACCGTGCCGCTCGCACCGCCCGCAACCCGCAGACCGGCGAGCCGATCCAGATCCCGGCCGGCTACAGCGTGAAGGTCTCCGCGGGCTCCAAGCTCAAGGAAGCGGCGAAGGGCAAGTAAGCCCGAGCGCGTGAGCGCCGCGCCGGCCCGGCGCCGTGGGCGGCTGCCGGCCGGCTGTGGCCGGTCACGCAGGTCCCCGCGCCCCCCTCGGGGGCGTTCCCGCAAGACGCCGATGGGGCGGTCACCCGGACTCGGGTGACCGCCCCATCGGCGTGCGGAGGGCCGTCGGCTAGCCGAGGGCCTTGCCCGGCAGCTCGACCTTGGCGCCGAGCTCGACGAGCTTCTCCATGAAGTTCTCGTAGCCGCGGTTGATCAGGCCGATGCCGTGCACCCGGGAGGTGCCCTGGGCGGCCAGCGCCGCGATCAGGTACGAGAAGCCGCCCCGCAGGTCGGGGATGACCAGATCGGCGCCCTGGAGCTTCGTGGGGCCCGACACGACGGCCGAGTGCAGGAAGTTGCGCTGGCCGAAGCGGCAGTCCGAGCCGCCCAGGCACTCGCGGTAGAGCTGGATGTGGGCGCCCATCTGGTTGAGCGCGGAGGTGAAGCCCAGACGGGACTCGTAGACCGTCTCGTGGATGATCGACAGGCCGGTGGCCTGCGTCAGGGCGACCACGAGGGGCTGCTGCCAGTCGGTCTGGAAGCCCGGGTGGACGTCCGTCTCCAGCGCGATGGACTTCAGCTGGCCGCCCGGGTGCCAGAAGCGGATGCCCTCGTCGTCGATCTGGAAGGCGCCGCCCACCTTGCGGTAGGTGTTCAGGAACGTCATCATCGAGCGCTGCTGGGCGCCGCGGACGTAGATGTCGCCCTCGGTCGCCAGCGCCGCGGACGCCCAGGAGGCGGCCTCCAGGCGGTCGGCCAGCGCGCGGTGGGTGTAGCCGCCGAGCTTGTCCACACCGGTGATGCGGATGGTCCGGTCGGTGTCCATCGCGATGATGGCGCCCATCTTCTGCAGGACGCAGATGAGGTCCTCGATCTCCGGCTCGACGGCCGCGTTGGAGAGCTCGGTGACGCCCTCCGCGAGGACCGCCGTCAGCAGCACCTGCTCGGTCGCGCCGACGGACGGGTAGGGCAGCCGGATCTTGGTGCCGCGCAGCCGCTGCGGGGCCTCCAGGTACTGGCCGTCCGCCCGCTTCTCGATCGTCGCGCCGAACTGCCGCAGCACGTCGAAGTGGAAGTCGATGGGCCGGCCGCCGATGTCGCAGCCGCCGAGGCCGGGGATGAAGGCGTGGCCGAGGCGGTGCAGCAGCGGGCCGCAGAACAGGATCGGGATGCGGGACGAACCCGCGTGGGCATCGATGTCGGCGACGTTCGCGCTCTCGACGCGCGTGGGGTCGAGCACCAGTTCGCCGGGCTCCTCGCCGGGGCGGACCGACACCCCGTGCAGCTGGAGCAGACCGCGTACGACGCGCACGTCACGGATGTCCGGAACGTTGCGCAGCCGGCTTGGCTCGCTGCCCAGCAGGGCGGCGACCATGGCCTTCGGCACGAGGTTCTTCGCACCGCGGACACGGATCTCGCCCTCCAGCGGAGTTCCGCCGTGGACAAGCAGTACGTCATCAGCGCCGTTGACGGTCATGAATCTCGCGTTCCGTGGAGTTGGGCAGGGGCCGAAGAGACAGAGTAATGGCCGCCGGGCCCCGTCCTGTAAGCCCGAGGACGGCTCAGCGAGGTCATGGCTGTGTCACAACACGAACCGTTCCGCGCCGGGCACGCGGGGTCACGACCGCCGGTGCGCGCACGGGGCGCCGCGCGCCTCCTCCGACCTGCGCGCACGCCCGTGCCCCGGATTGCCTCCCCACGGGGCGGGAAGATGCGGGATCATGTCTGGCATGACCGAGGTGTCCTCGCTCACAGGGCGGCTGCTCGTGGCCACGCCCGCCCTGGCGGACCCGAACTTCGACCGTGCGGTGGTGCTCCTTCTCGACCACGACGAGGAGGGCTCCCTCGGCGTCGTCCTCAACCGCCCCACCCCGGTGGGCGTGGGCGACATCCTGGAGGGCTGGGCGGACCTCGCCGGGGAGCCCGGCGTCGTCTTCCAGGGCGGCCCGGTGTCGCTGGACTCGGCCCTCGGCGTCGCCGTCGTGCCGGGCGGCGCGTCCGGGGAGGCGGCCCCGCTGGGCTGGCGCCGGGTGCACGGCGCGATCGGTCTGGTGGACCTGGAGGCGCCGCCGGAACTGCTGGCCTCCGCCGTGGGTTCCCTGCGGATCTTCGCCGGGTACGCGGGCTGGGGCCCGGGCCAGCTGGAGGACGAGCTGGTGGACGGGGCCTGGTACGTCGTCGAGTCCGAACCCGGTGACGTCTCCTCCCCGGCGCCGGAGCGGCTCTGGCGCGAAGTGCTGCGCCGCCAGCGCAACGAGCTGGCGATGGTGGCCACCTACCCGGACGACCCCACGCTCAACTGAGGGCCCGGCCGGAGGGCCGCGGCGGAGGCCGCCCCTTCGCTCATCCGCCGGGTGTGAGCTTCAGTACCCTTGGGGCTATGAGCACTCTTGAGCCCGAGCGCGGGACTGGTACGGGGACCCTCGTAGAGCCGACGCCGCAGGTGTCCCACGGCGACGGCGACCACGAGCGCTTCGCCCACTACGTCCAGAAGGACAAGATCATGGCGAGCGCCCTCGACGGCACCCCCGTCGTGGCGCTGTGCGGCAAGGTGTGGGTGCCGGGCCGCGACCCGAAGAAGTACCCCGTGTGTCCCATGTGCAAGGAGATCTACGAGTCCATGGGATCCGGCGGCGACGACAAGGGCAAGGGCGGCGACAAGTAGCCCTTCCCGTCCGGCGGGTGTGAGGCCTCCAGGGTGCGTTTCGCGTGCCCTGGGGGCCTTTGTGCTGTCCGGGCGTTGCACGGAGTGCGCCGGCGGGTCACAGAGTGGTGGAGACCTCTTGTCGGCATGTTCACGCGGTCTCTAGCCTCCGAGGTGTTGTGCACAGCGAAACCATCATTGCGCATGTTGCAACGCCCTCTCGGAGGAGCACGCCATGAAACTGCCCGTCCGCCTCGCCGCCCTGACCGCGGCCCTCCTCGTCTCCGCCGCCTGCGCCCCCCAGACCTCCGGCACCACCTCCTCCGACCGTGACGACAGAACCGGCACCCTGCGGGTCTGGCTCTTCCAGGAGGTCGGCAACGCCCCGAAGGAGAAGGTCGTCGACACGGTCGTCGCCGCCTTCGAGAAGGCCCACCCGGACACCGAGGTCGACGTCGAGTACATCCCGGTCGAGACCCGCGCCCAGCGCGTCAAGGCCGCCTTCAACGACCCCGGGTCCGCGCCCGACGTGATGGAGTTCGGCAACACCGACACCGCCGGCCACGTCCGCGACGGCGGACTCCTCGACGTCACCGAGGAGTTCACCGCCTGGGACGAGGCCGAGGACACCGACCCCACCGCCCGGCAGTCCGTCGCCGTCGACGGCAAGGTCTACGGCGCCCCCCTCTACGTCGGCGTCCGCGCCCTGTACTACCGCACCGACGTCTTCGACGCACTCGGCCTGGACGTCCCGCGGACCATGGACGAGCTGGCCGCCACCGCCCGCGCGGTCCGCGCCGCCAGGCCCGGGCTGTACGGGCTCGTCGTCGGCGGCGCCTACACCTACGGCGCGCTGCCCTTCGTCTGGGCCCACGGCGGCGACCTGGCCACCGGCCGGGACGGCTCGTACGTCTCCGCCATCGACTCCCCGGCCGCCCGGAAGGGCATCGAGGCGTACACCTCCCTCTTCGGCGACGACAACTGCCCGGCCGCCAAGTGCGCGGGCATGGGCGGCAACGACACGGTCACCGCGTTCGCCGCCGGCAAGGCGGCCATGGCGATCGGCGGCGACTTCAGCCACGCGGCCGTGGAGGCCGGGGCGGTGAAGGGGAAGTACGCCGTCGTCCCGCTGCCCGGCGTGCGGGCGGGCTCCATCGCCCCGGCCTTCGCCGGCGGCAACAACGTCGGCGTCCTGAGGAGCACCTCGCACCGCACCCTCGCCGTCGACCTGATGAAGCGGCTGGCGTCCAAGGAGACGCAGTCCGGGCTCTTCGACGCGATGGGATTCCTGCCGACCTTCGCGGACGTGCGGCAGCGGGCGGCGGCGAAGGAGCCGTTCGTGAAGCCGTTCGTCGAGACCCTCGCCGCGGGCACGAAGTTCGTCCCCGCCTCGCCGGCCTGGTCGCGGATCGACTCCTCCCAGGTCCTGCCGACGATGTTCCAGGAGGTCGTCAGCGGCCGGAAGAGCGTGGCCGCCGCGGCGGGGGACGCGGCGGCGAAGATGGACGACGCGTTCGGCTCCGCCGGATGACGGCCCCCTCGCGCGCGCAGGCCGCCGAGCGGGCACGGGTGGAGCGCGGCCTTCCGCGCCCGCGCGGCGGCCGCCGCGGGTCCGCCACGGCCCCGCGCCTGCCGGGGCACCGGAGCACTCCCTGGCTGTACCTCGCGCCCGCCCTCGTCGTGCTCGGCGGGCTGCTCGTCTACCCGGTGTACCAGCTCGGGCTGATCTCGGTCTTCGAGTACACCCAGGCCCAGGTCAGCGGCGGGGAGCCGGCCGTCTTCCGGGGGGCCGGGAACTACGCCGAGCTGTTCGGGGACGACCGGTTCTGGCAGGTGCTGCTGGCGACCGTGGTGTTCGCGGCGGCCTGCGTGGTGTCCACGCTCGCGGTGGGCTGCGCGCTCGCCGTGCTGCTCACCCGCGTGCGGGCCGTGCCGCGGCTCGCCCTGATGCTGGCCGCGCTCGGCGCCTGGGCGACCCCGGCCGTCACCGGCTCCACGGTCTGGCTGTTCCTGTTCGACCCGGACTTCGGCCCGGTCAACCGGATCCTCGGCATCGGCGACTTCTCCTGGACGTACGGCCGCTACAGCGCCTTCTTCCTCGTCCTGCTCGAAGTCGTCTGGTGCTCCTTCCCGTTCGTGATGGTGACGGTGTACGCCGGGATCCGCGCGGTGCCGGCCGAGGTGCTGGAGGCCGCCGCCCTGGACGGCGCCTCGCAGTGGCGGATCTGGCGCTCGGTGCTCACCCCGATGCTGCGCCCGATCCTGGTCGTCGTCACGATCCAGTCGGTCATCTGGGACTTCAAGGTCTTCACCCAGATCTACGTCATGACGAACGGCGGCGGCATCGCCGGACAGAACCTGGTGCTGAACGTGTACGCCTACCAACAGGCCTTCGCGTCCTCGCAGTACGGCCTCGGCTCCGCGATCGGCGTCGTCATGCTGCTGATCCTGCTCGCCGTGACCCTGGTTTACCTGCGGCTGCTGCGCCGCCAGGGGGAGGAACTGTGAACCTTCCGCACGCACGGGTGCGGCGCCCCGGCCGGCTGGCCGCCGAGGCGTCCGCGCTGCTGGTCGCGGCGCTCGTCGCCTTCCCGCTGTACTGGATGGTGCTCGGCGCCTTCCGGCCGGCCGGCGAGATCGAGTCGGCCGAGCCGCGGCCGTGGACCTCGGCGCCCTCGCTGGACTCCTTCCGACGCGTCTTCGGGCAGCAGGAATTCGGCCGTTACTTCCTCAACAGCCTCGTCGTGGCGGGCTGTGTGGTGATCGCCTCCGCCCTGATCGCATTTCTCGCCGCGACCGCCGTGACGCGATTCCGGTTCCGCTTCCGGACCACCCTGCTGATCATGTTCCTGGTGGCCCAGATGGTGCCCGTCGAAGCCCTCACCATCCCCCTGTTCTTCGTCATGCGGGACGCCAGCCAGCTGAACACACTGGGCGCCCTGATCCTGCCCCACATCGCCTTCTCGCTGCCCTTCGCGATCTGGATGCTGCGGGGATTCGTGAAAGCCGTTCCCGAAGCCCTGGAGGAGGCCGCCTACATCGACGGGGCGAGCCGCGCCAGATTCCTCTGGCAGATCCTTTTCCCGCTCGTCCTGCCGGGCCTGGTGGCCACCAGCGTGTTCTCCTTCATCTCCACCTGGAACGACTTCCTGTTCGCCAAGTCGTTCATCATCAGCGACACCTCCCTGTCGACGCTGCCGATGGCCCTGCTGGTGTTCTACAAACCCGACGAGCCCGACTGGGGCGGGGTCATGGCCGCCTCCACGGTCATGACGGTCCCGGTGCTGGTCTTCTTCGTACTCGTACAGCGGCGGCTGGTCTCCGGACTGGGCGGCGCGGTGAAGGAGTGACGTGACGAACCTGATTCCCCGGCCCGGGCACGTGACGGAGGACGGGCCGCGCTTCCTGGAACTCGGACCGGACACCACGCTGGCCGCGGAGCCCGGCGCGGAGCGCACGGAGCGCTGGCTGCGCGCCACGCTCACCGCCGCCACCGGCCTGCCCCTCGCCCCCAGCGGCACGGAGGGGACCGGCGTCGTCCGGCTGTCCCTCGACCCGGCCGTCACCGGGGACCTCGGCGAGGAGGGCTACCGCCTCGCCGTCACCCCGGCCGGCGTGCACCTGGCCGGCGGCGGCCCCGCCGGGCTCTTCTGGGGCGCCCAGACGCTGCGCCAGCTCCTCGGCCCCGACGCCTTCCGGCGCGCCCCGCTGCCCGGCCGGCGGTGGCGGCTGCCGCTGCTCCGCGTCGAGGACGCGCCCCGCTTCCGCTGGCGCGGCCTCCTGCTCGACGTCGCCCGGCACTTCATGCCCAAGGACGGCGTGCTGCGCTACCTCGACCTGATGGCGGCGCACAAACTCAACGTCCTCCACTTCCATCTGACGGACGACCAGGGCTGGCGCGTCGAGATCGAGCGGTACCCGCGGCTGACGGAGATCGGCTCCTGGCGCGCCCGCACGAAAATCGGCCACCGCGCCTCGCCCCTCTGGGAGGACAAACCGCACGGCGGCCACTACAGCCGGGACGACATCCGGGAGATCGTCGCCTATGCCGCCGAACGGCATATCACCGTCGTCCCGGAAATCGACGTGCCGGGGCACTCGCAGGCCGCCATCGCCGCGTATCCGGAACTCGGCAACACCGACGTCGTCGACACCACCGCCCTGACCGTGTGGGACACCTGGGGGATCAATCCCAACGTGCTCGCCCCCACCGACAGCACCCTGCGCTTCTACGAGGGGGTCTTCGAGGAGGTCCTGGAGCTGTTCCCCTCGGAGTTCGTCCACATCGGCGGCGACGAATGCCCCAAGGACCAGTGGCGGCGCTCCCCGACGGCCCAGGCGCGCATCCGGGAACTCGGGCTGCGCGACGAGGACGAGCTCCAGGCGTGGTTCGTCGGCCACTTCGACCGGTGGCTCGCCGCGCGCGGGCGGCGGCTCATCGGCTGGGACGAGATCCTGGAGGGCGGACTGGCCGAGGGGGCGGCGGTGTCCTCCTGGCGCGGCTACGCGGGCGGCATCGCCGCCGCCCGGGCCGGGCACGACGTCGTCATGTGCCCCGAGCAGCAGGTGTACCTGGACCACCGCCAGGACGCCGGCCCCGACGAGCCCGTCCCGATCGGGTGGGTGCGCACCCTGGAGGACGTCTACCGGTTCGAGCCCGTGCCGCCGGAGCTGACGCCCGGGGAGGCCCGCCACGTGCTCGGGACGCAGGCCAACCTGTGGACCGAGGTGATGGAGGACGCCGCGCGCGTGGACTACCAGGCCTTCCCCCGGCTCGCCGCCTTCGCCGAGGTGGCCTGGAGCCGCCTGCCCGCCCCGGCGGAGCGGGACTTCGCGGACTTCGAGCGGCGGATGGCCGCCCACTACCGGCGGCTCGACGCCCTCGGGGTCTCCTACCGGCCGCCCGCCGGGCCGCTGCCCTGGCAGAAGCGCCCCGGCGTCCTGGGGCGCCCGATCGACGGCACGCCCCCCGCCCGGTAGCGCACGCGCGTGCGCGGGCCCGAACACGTCACGGAAAAAGAACGCAAGGGTCACCGAAGAGTGCCAATCGGCGTGCACCGGCGAAGCCGTGCGAAAACGGACCATCTCCCGGGTGAGGTGGGCGAATGCCTCCTAGCGGACCCCCGTCTTCGGCGCTTGCGAAGATGTGCCAGAGTTGCCACGTCCGCCCTGTCAGCACGTACCGTACGGCAACACAGGTGGGACCAGGTGGGGCAGCGGGAAGGGGCAAGCCGGTTTGACCACGCACGCACCGCAGGCGGCGCAGGCCGTGACGCTGCCCACGACGCTGGACGAGGCAGTGGCGGCGCTGGCCGCCACGCCCGCCGCCGTGCCCGTCGCGGGCGGCACCGACCTGATGGCCGCCGTCAACTCCGGGCAGCTCAGGCCCGCCGCCCTGGTGGGTCTCGGCCGGATCAGCGAGATCCGCGGCTGGCAGTACCTGGACGGTCACGCCCTGCTCGGCGCGGGCCTCACGCACGCGCGCATGGGCCGCCCCGACTTCGCCGCCCTCATCCCGGCGCTCGCCGCCGCCGCGCGCGCCGCGGGCCCGCCGCACATCCGCAACGCGGGCACCCTGGGCGGCAACATCGCCACGGCCGCCCCCACCGGGGACGCGCTGCCGGTGCTGGCCGCCCTGGAGGCGACGCTGATCATCGCCGGCCAGGGCGGGGCCCGCCGGGAGATCCCCGTGTCGCACCTGCTGGCCGGGGTGGACATGCTGCGCGCCGGCGAACTCATCGGCTACGTGCGCGTGCCGCTGCTGCACGCCCCGCAGGTCTTCCTGAAGGCGACCGGCCGCACCGGTCCCGGGCGGGCGGTGGCCTCCGTCGCCCTGGTCCTCGACCCCGCCCGGCGCGGGGTGCGGTGCGCCGTCGGCGCCATAGCGCCGATGCCGCTGCGGCCCCTGGAGGCCGAGCAGTGGGTCGCGCAGCTCATCGACTGGGACAACAACCGGGCGATCGTGCCGGAGGCGCTGACCGCGTTCGGCGAGTACGTCGCCGCGGCCTGCATCCCCGATCCGGCCCCGGCCGAGGACGGCTCCGTCCCGCCGCTGCCGCCCGCCGTACTGCACCTGCGGCGCACCGTCGCCGCGCTGGCCCGACGAGCACTGGGGAGGGCGCTGTCGTGACCGACGACCAGCACGGAGAGGGCACGCCCCAGGGCGGCGGACGCTGGGACCCGCTGCCGCAGGGCGACTACGACGACGGGGCCACCGCCTTCGTCAAGCTCCCCGAGGGAGGCGTCGACGCCCTGCTGGCCGGCACCGACAGCCCCCTCGCCGCGCCCGGCCACGGCTACGTGCCCCCGCAGATAACGGTCACCCCCGCCACGACCGCCGGCACCGACCCCGCCGCCACCGGCTCCTGGCAGGCGCCGGGCGGGCCCGTCGACGGCGCCCGGTGGCACGACCCGCACGCGGCGCACGCCCCCGGCCGGCAGGGCGGGGAGCCCGGGCACGAGCAGTACGGCGCCGGGGAGGACCCGTACGGCCATGGCTCCGGGGAGGACCCGTACGGCCATGGCGCCGGGAGCGATCCGTACGGCCGTGGTGCCGGTGAGGACCCGTACGGCCGTGGCGCCGGGCACGGGCAGTACGACCCGCACGCCGGGGCGCACCCGCACGGGCAGGATCCCCATGGCCAGGACCCGCACGGCCAGGACCCGCACGGGCAGGACCCGCACGGGCAGGACCCGCACGGGCACGATCCCGGGGCGCACCAGCACACCGCGCACGACAGGTTCACGTACAACCCGGGCGCCACCGGCCAGTGGAGCTTCGAGGAGGCCGCGGCCGCGGAGCCCGCGCCGCCGGCCCCCGGCCACGACGTGACCGGGCAGTGGTCCATCCCCGTCGCGGGCGGCGACCTGCCGGACGAGTCGGGCGAGTTCACCACGTCCGCGCTGGTCGAGCAGTGGGGCGGCACGCCCCCGGCCACCCTGCCGGGCGGCGCCGCCGCGCCCTGGGCGACCCAGGCGGCCGGGCAGCCCTGGGGACCCGGCGCGCCCTCGGACCCGGAGACGGCCGGGCACGGGCCCGCGCAGGCCGGTGCCGGGACCGTGCGGGACGAGGCCGGGCCCGAGGCGGAGCAGTACCCGGGCGGACCCGGGCACGGGCCCGGGCACCCGGCCGACCCCGGATTCCCGTCCGAGGCCGCGGGCGGGCACGCCCCGGACCCCCGCGCGCCGGAACACCCGGCCGGCGTCCACGCACCCGGCGAGCCGGGCCCGCACGCCCCGGAGCCGCCCGCGGCGGCCGGGCCCGCCCCCGACGGGCACCCGCACGAGCACGCCGAGCACGCCGAGCACGCCGCGGACGGGTCAGGCCCGGACCGGCCCGCGCCCGGCGAGCCGGTCCCGGCCGGCGCCGAGCAGCCGGCCGCGTACGTCCCCGCCCCGGCGGACCACGCCGAGCCGGCGCCCGGGGAGGCGTCCGACGCGGTGCCCGGCGGTCCCGCCCCGGAGCCCGCCCCCGTCGCCGCGGACGCCTCACAGCGCGCCCAGGGCGACGGTGAGGCCCCCGCGGACGCCGTGGACGCCCCGGGGGCCCCAGAAGCCCCTGAGGGGCCTTCCGAGGCCCCGGCGGAGCCGGAGCCGGCCGCTGCCGAGGCGGACACCGGGCCGCAGGCCGCCGAGGGCACCGCCCCGGCCGACGGCCCCGACGCCCCGGACGGCGCGCCCACGGACGGCGCCCCGGACGCCGAGGTGCCGCCCGGGCAGGCCGCCCCCGACGACCCGGACGCCGCCGCGCCGCAGGACGCGGCCCGCCCGCCGGTGGGCGAGGAGCACCCCCTCGCCTCGTACGTGCTGCGCGTCAACGGCGCCGACCGCCCCGTCTCCGACGCCTGGATCGGCGAGTCGCTGCTGTACGTGCTGCGCGAGCGCCTCGGCCTCGCGGGCGCCAAGGACGGCTGCTCGCAGGGCGAGTGCGGGGCGTGCAACGTGCAGGTCGACGGACGGCTCGTCGCCTCCTGCCTGGTCCCGGCCGTCACCGCGGCCGGCAGCGAGGTCCGCACCGTCGAGGGCCTGGCCGTCGACGGGCAGCCGTCGGACGTGCAGCGGGCGCTCGCCCGGTGCGGCGCGGTGCAGTGCGGCTTCTGCGTGCCGGGCATGGCGATGACCGTGCACGACCTGCTGGAGGGCAACCCGGCGCCGACCGAGCTGGAGACCCGCCAGGCGCTGTGCGGCAACCTGTGCCGCTGCTCCGGCTACCGGGGCGTCGTCCAGGCCGTCCAGGAGGTCGTCACCGAGCGGCAGGCGCACGCCTCCGCCGACGCGCCCGAGGCGGACGCCGACGAAGCCCGCATCCCTCACCAGGCGGGACCCGGCGCGGGGGGCGTCAACCCCGCGGCGTTCCCGCAGCCCGCACCGCATGACCAGCCCTACGGTCAGGACGGAGGCCCCGCGTGAGCAACGAAGCAGCCACCGCGCAGGCCGCGCAGGCCGCGCAGCCCGCGGAGGCCGCCCCCGCCCCCGAGGCGATCCCGCACGGCCTCGGCGCCTCGCTCCCGGCCGCCGACGCGCGCGCCAAGACCGAGGGCACCTTCCCCTACGCCGCCGACCTGTGGGCCGAGGGCCTGCTGTGGGGAGCGGTGCTGCGCTCGCCGCACGCGCACGCGCGCATCCTGTCGATCGACACCACCCACGCGCGCGAGATGCCCGGCGTCCGGGCCGTCGTCACCCACGAGGACGTCCCCGGCAGCCCGCTGCACGGCCGCGGCACGGCCGACCGCCCGGTCTTCGCCTCCGAGGTGGTGCGCCACCACGGCGAGCCCATCGCCGCCGTCGCCGCCGACCACCCGGACACCGCGCGGATGGCCGCCGCCGCCGTCATCGTCGAGTACGAGGTGCTCGACCCGGTGACCGACCCGGAGCAGGCCTTCGAGGCCGAACCGTTGCACCCCGACGGCAACCTGATCCGGCACATCCCGCTGCGCCACGGCGACCCGGAGGCGCACGGCGAGACCGTCGTCGAGGGCCTGTACCGCATCGGCCGCCAGGACCCCGCCCCCATCGGCGCCGAGGCCGGCCTGGCCGTGCCCCGCCCGGACGGCGGCGTGGAGCTGTACCTGGCCTCCACCGACCCGCACGCCGACCGCGACACGGCCGCCGCCTGCTACGGCCTGGCACCCGAACAGGTGAAGATCGTCGTCACCGGCGTGCCCGGCGCCACCGCCGACCGCGAGGACCAGGGCTTCCAGCTGCCGCTCGGCCTGCTCGCGCTGAAGACCGGCTGCCCGGTGAAGCTCACCGCCACGCGCGAGGAGTCCTTCCTCGGCCACGCCCACCGGCACCCCACCCTGCTGCGCTACCGCCACCACGCCGACGCCGAGGGCAAGCTGGTCAAGGTCGAGGCGCAGATCCTGCTCGACGCGGGCGCGTACGCGGACACCTCCTCGGACGCCCTGGCCGCCGCGGTCGCCTTCGCCTGCGGCCCGTACGTCGTCCCGAACGCCTTCATCGAGGGCTGGGCCGTGCGCACCAACAACCCGCCCTCCGGGCACGTGCGCGGCGAGGGCGCCCTGCAGGTGTGCGCCGCCTACGAGGCGCAGATGGACAAGCTGGCCAAGAAGCTCGGCCTCGACCCGGCCGAACTGCGCCTGCGCAACGTCATGGCCACCGGGGACGTCCTCCCGACGGGCCAGACGGTGACCTGCCCGGCGCCGGTCGCCGAGCTCCTCCAGGCCGTACGGGACCACCCCCTGCCGCCGCTGCCCAAGGACACCCCCGAGGACGAGTGGCTGCTGCCCGGCGGCCCCGAGGGCGCGGGCGAACCGGGCGCGGTGCGCCGGGGCGTCGGCTACGGCCTGGGCATGGTGCACATGCTCGGCGCGGAGGGCGCGGACGAGGTCTCCACGGCGACCGTGAAGGTGCAGGACGGCGTGGCGACCGTGCTGTGCGCGGCCGTCGAGACCGGCCAGGGCTTCACCACCCTCGCCCGGCAGATCGTCCAGGAGACCCTCGGCATCGACGAGGTGCACGTGGCGCCCGTCGACACCGACCAGCCGCCGGCGGGCGCGGGCTGCCGCGGCCGGCACACCTGGGTGTCGGGCGGCGCGGTGGAGCGCGCGGCCAAGATGGTCCGCACCCAGGTGCTGCAACCCCTGGCGCACAAGTTCGGGATGTCGACCGAGCTCCTCCAGATCACCGACGGCAAGATCACCTCGTACGACGGCGTGCTCTCCACGACCGTCACCGAGGCGATGGACGGCAAGGAGCTGTGGGCCACCGCCCAGTGCCGCCCGCACCCGACCGAACCGCTGGACGAGTCCGGGCAGGGCGACGCCTTCGTGGGCCTGGCCTTCTGCGCGATCCGCGCGGTGGTGGACGTGGACATCGAGCTCGGCTCGGTGCGGGTCGTGGAGCTGGCCGTCGCGCAGGACGTGGGGCGGGTGCTGAACCCGGCCCAGCTGGCCGCCCGGATCGAGGCCGGTGTCACGCAGGGCGTGGGCATCGCCCTGACGGAGAACCTGCGCACCCCGCGCGGGCTGATCCGCCATCCCGACCTGACCGGGTACGCCCTGCCGACGGCCCTGGACGCGCCCGACATCCGGATCGTGAAGCTGGTCGAGGAACGGGACGTGGTGGCGCCGTTCGGGGCGAAGGCGGTCAGCGCGGTGCCGGTGGTCACCTCCCCGGCGGCCGTCGCCTCCGCCGTACGGGCCGCCACGGGCCGGCCCGTCAACCGGCTGCCGATCCGGCCGCAGGCCGCGGTGGTCACCGGTCAGTGAGCGCCGCCCGGCGCACGGCGTGCCCGGCCCGGCGGCGCCGTGCTCGTCACCTGGGCGGGAGCGGCTGAGCGACGGCGGCTGAGCGAGGGCGGCGGGGAAGCCGACCGTCGCGCGGGCGCCGGCGGAGCGGCTGCCGCGGGCCGCGCACGTCCGCGGGGCCCCTTCCGCCCCTTCCGCTCCTTCCGCCGCGTGATCGTCCCCGGCGGGGCCGGCCGTCGCGGGGACGGCGGACGCGATCCCGGCCGGGAGGCAACGCGCGGGGTGGTCCGAGCGTCCTGAGGGGTGGGGGACGTGCGCCGGGCGGCCTCCGGACCGGCCCCGGCGGGGCGCCCCGAAAATCCGGGGGCGTTGTCAGTGGCGGCGCGTAATGTGCGGGGCAGTGGAGGACGACCGCCGGGCCCGGAGGGCGGGCGCCCCTCCCGCTCCGGCGCGGGGGCCACCGGCCGGGGCGCGTGGGGCACGGGGACGGAGAACACGGGGGAACGATGAACTGCACCGACGCCGGTACGGCGACGATCACACCGACCGGGGACGCACCGGATCCGTACGTCCCGCACGCACCGGCGCGCCGCCGGCCGGCCGGGCCCGGACTGCCCGGCGACGGCGGGGTGCCGGGCTTCGCGGAGCGGTGCGGCCAGGGCCCGCGCCCGGCCGCGGCCCCGGTGCGCGGTCCGGGCGGCCGGCTCGCCGCCGGGCCGCGGGACCGGTCCGTCGCCGGGGGAGTGGCCGGCCCGGAGGCGGAGCCGGTGCTGCTCGGCGGGGTGACGGGAGGGGTCCCGACGGCGTACTTCTTCCACGACCGCCCCGATCCCATGGACTGCCGCCCGCTCGCGCCCGCACTGCCGACGCTGGTGCGGTTCGCCGCGGCGGTGGACGAACTGGCGGGGCTGCGCGGCCAGTTGGCGTCCCGGGCGGACCGCTTCGGGACCGAGGCGGTGGCCGGGGCGTCCCGGCGGCTGCTGGCACTGTGCGAGGAGGGCACGGGCGGGACGGCGGCGCCGCTGCGGCGGCTGGCCGCCCTGATCCGCCCGCTCGCGCTCGCGGCGGGCCCGGGCACGAGATCGGGGCTGGCCCTGGACCTTCCGGTCCGGCTGCTGGACGAGGAGTTCGGCCGGGGGCGCGTGGTGCGCTTCGAGGACGTCGACCTCCCCGTGACGCTCACGCACGAGCCGACCCGCCGCTTCCTGCGCGAGACCGGCCTGCCGGAGGAGGGCTTCCTCTTCCGCCTCGACCCCGACGTGCCGCCGCGCACCCTGGCGGAGCACGCCGGGGAGGCACGGGCCGGGGAGTTCCCCGCCGGGCGGCTGCCCGCCCGCGCCGGCCGGCTGGTCCGCCTCGGCCACCTGGTCGGGGACACCGGCCTGGTCGTCGACGGCCGCACGGGCGCCGTCCTCGGCTTCCACGAGCCCGAGGGCACGCTGCACCCGCTGAACACGGACGTCTCCACCCTCGCCGCGACCCTGTGGTTGCTGCACCGCGAGCACACCGTCGACGAGGGGTCCGGTCACGCGCTGACCGCCGACCTCTACGACCAGCTGGCCATGACGATGCTCCAGGTGCTGTCCGCCGTGGACCCCTCGGTCGCGTCCTGCCGCTGAGGGCCGCGCGGCGGCGCCCCGGCCGGTCCTCGGCCCGGGACGCCGCGCGCCGCGGACGTCAGGAGGACCGGACGGCCCCGCGGCGGCGCACGGCGACGACGAGGAGACCGCCGAGCGCCGCGGCGGCGGCCGCCGCACCGGCGAGGAGCGGGGTGCCGTCGGAGCCCGTGTGCGCGAGGTTGCCCCCGGTGGAGACCTCCGTGGAGCCGCCGGCCGCGGAGCCGGCCGGGGAGCCGGCCGGACCGGAGGTGCCCGAGCCGCCGGCCGCCTGACCCACCGGGTCGTTGCCGCCGGCCGTGCCGGAGCCCCCGTCCGTTCCCGGGCCGCCGCCCGTCGCGGAGCCGCCGCCGCCCGCGCCGCCGCCGGTGGTGGTGTCCCCCGACGGGCTCGGGCCGGGCTCGTTGTCGTCGGCCAGGTCGATGCGGATCCGCGCGGTGTTGTTGGCCGGGTTCTTGTCGTACGCCGGGGCGATGCCGTACACGGACGTCGCCTCGACCCGGCCCTCGGGGTCCTGCGCGGTCTTGCCGATCTCCAGCATGAAGGTGTACGACAGCGTCTCGCCGGTCTCGACGACGCCGCCGTCGCGCCAGCAGACGTAGACCGGCTTGCCCGGTGTGCCCTGCGGCCCGCTCGGGCCGTCGACGCCGAACGGCGCGCAGTCCCCGGGCACGCCGACGGCCTCGGTGCCCGGCGGGATCCGCACCAGGAGGGCCGCCAGGTCGTCGCTCACCTGGTTCTGGACCCACCCGGGGCCGTCGTTGCGGAGCCCGACCGTGAACGACTGCCTGCCGCCGCGCAGGGCCTCGGTGTCCTCGCCGAGGGCGACGAGGTCGGCCGAGCTGTCGGCGGTGAAGGCCAGGCGGCGGTTGCTGTCGTCGTAGCCCTCGACCGGGGTCTCGCCGGCCGGCGCGACGCCGTACTCGACGGCCTCCATCAGCGCCTTCGGCAGCGCCCGGAACCGGACGGGCGCGGTGACGGAGGCGCCGGGCCCGACGACCGTGTCGAGCGTGCACAGTGCCTGCCGGACCTGCTCCTGCACGGTCGTGTAGGAGCAGCCCTCGACGGGCTCGGGGAAGTCCAGCCCGCGGGTCAGCCGCACCCGGAAGGTGACGCCGTCCACGGCCTCGGTGCCCTTGTTGGTGAGGGTGACGGCCTGGTCGTACACGTCACCGGGCGCCAGGGCGGGGCGCGGCAGCGCCGAGACCACCAGGGCGGGCCCGCCCTCCTCGGCGTGCGCCACGGGGGCGACGGCGGCGGGCACGGCGGCGGCGATCGCGGCCGCGGCCACGGCGGCTGCGGAGGGACGGATGCGCTGGCGCACGGAAGACTCCTCGCGGGGCAGGGGCACGGCGACCGGAGGGTGATCAACCGGTCATGTCCTGGACACCCGGAGGGCGTCGAGGGTTGTGCTCCTGTTCGGGCGGGAGCCGGGAGGGGCCGACGAGGGGCCGGTGAGGGGGAGGAAGAGGCCGTGGCGGGATTCGAACCCACGTAACTCGCTTTGCAGGCGAGCCCCTGAACCACTCGGGCACACGGCCGTGCCGAACTCGGTGACCCGACCGTAGGGTGCGGTGCGGCCGGGACTCAAGGTCGCCGGGGGTGCTGCAACGGGACTGCCACACGCCGTTCATGAAACGGGGGCGGCCGGTGACCGGTCGTAGGACCAAGGACCGGGGCCGGGACCGCCGCCCGACAGGGGTCAACGGCGGCCGTGGACCTTACGCTGGCGGGCATGACCGCCCTGGACCCGCGCGACACCGAGGTCGCAGCCGACACCGCCCCCTCCCCGGACGCCGGAGACGAGGGCGGTGTGCTGAGCCGGCCGTACCGCGCCCTGAGCATCGGGGTCGTCTCCGTGGTCCTGCTGATCGCCTTCGAGGCGACCGCGGTGGGCACGGCGATGCCGGTCGCGGCGCGGGAGCTGGACGGGGTGCCGCTGTACGCGTTCGCGTTCTCGGCGTACTTCACGACCAGCCTGTTCGGCATGGTGCTCGCCGGGCAGTGGTCGGACCGGCGCGGACCGCTCGGCGCGCTGACCTGGGGCATCGCCGCCTTCGCGGCCGGGCTGCTGCTGTCCGGGACGGCCGGGGCGATGTGGCCGTTCGTCCTGGGGCGGGCCGTGCAGGGGCTCGGCGGCGGGCTGGTGATCGTCGCGCTGTACGTCGTCGTCGGGCGGGCCTACCCGGAACGGCTGCGGCCGGCGATCATGGCGGCGTTCGCGGCGAGCTGGGTCGTCCCGTCCGTCGTCGGCCCGCTGGCCTCCGGCGCGGTGACCGAGCACCTGGGCTGGCGGTGGGTGTTCGTGGGCATCCCGGTCCTCGTGGTGTTCCCGCTGGCGCTCGCGCTGCCCCGCATCCGCAGCCGGGCGTCCGGCCCGGCGGACGGCACGGATCCGGGCGCCTCCTTCGACCGCCACCGCATCCGGCTGGCGCTGGGCATCTCCCTGGGCGCCGGACTGCTCCAGTACGCCGCCCAGGACCTGCGCTGGGCCTCGCTGCTGCCCGGGGCGGCGGGCGCGGCCCTGCTCGTCCCGGCCGTGCTCGGGCTGCTCCCGCGCGGCACGTACCGGGCGGCCCGCGGGCTGCCCTCGGTGGTGCTGCTGCGCGGGGTCGCCGCCGGGTCCTTCATCGCCGCGGAGTCCTTCGTGCCGCTGATGCTGGTCACCCAGCGCGGGCTGTCCCCGACGCTGGCCGGGTTCTCGCTGGCCGCGGGCGGCGGGACCTGGGCGCTGGGCTCGTGGGTGCAGTCCCGGCCGCGGCTGGAGCCGTACCGGGAGCGGCTGATGACCGTCGGCATGCTGCTGGTGGCGGCCGCCATCGGTACGGCACCCAGCGTGCTGATCGACGCCGTGCCGGCCTGGACGGTGGCCGTGGCCTGGGGCTTCGGCTGCTTCGGCATGGGCCTGGTGATCTCCTCCACCAGCGTGCTGCTGTTCCAGCTCTCCGCCCCCGAGGAGGCCGGCGCCAACTCCGCCGCCCTCCAGATCTCCGACGGCCTGTCCAACGTCCTGCTCCTGGCGGCCGGCGGCGCCGCCTTCGCCGCGCTCGGCGGCGGCACGGTCGCCCACACCGCCGCCGCCTCTTCCTCCGCCTCCCACCCGGCCGCCTTCGCCGCGGTGTTCCTGCCGATGGCGGCGGTGGCACTGGTGGGCGCGTGGGTGACGACACGCGTACGGGAGCGCTGAGGGCCGGCTCGCACCGGGGCGGGGAGCGGCCGGAGGGGCGGGACGGGGGAGCGGCCGGAGCGGGGCCGGGACGAGCGGGCGGCGGGGAGCGGGGCCGGGACGAGCGGGCGGCGGGGAGCGAGGCCCGAGGGGCCGGCGGGGCCGAGGCCCCGTGGGGCGGCGGAGGCCGGGGCCGGCGAGCCGTCGGGGCGTAAAGCGGTCGCCCTCGCGGGACGGCGGGTCGTAGCCTCGCCGCATGCCGGAACTCGTCCTCCACCTCGACCCCGCCCTGCGGGACGCCCTGCACGACCTCGCGGACGCGCAGGGCCGCGCGCCGCAGGAGGTGGCGCGGGACGCCGTACGCCGTTGCCTGGAGGAGGAGGGCGCCCGGGTGCGGGCCGTCGCCGAACGGCTCGCGCGGCACCACGCCGACCTGCTGAGGAGGCTCGGCGAATGACCCGCCACCTCACCGTCGCGGAGGTCACCGCCATCGCCGAGGTCGCCTTCGGGGGCCGTCCGCCCGAGGCGCGGGCGCCGGAGCTGCTGGCCTCGGCCGTGCACCGCCCCCGCGCCCGGATGTTCGGCACCGCGGCGTACACGGACCTGTACGAGCAGGCCGCCGCCCTCCTGCACGCCCTCGCCACCAACCACCCCCTCGTCGACGGGAACAAGCGCACCGCCTGGCTGGCCACCGCCACCTTCCTCGCCGTCAACGGCGTCGACCTCGCCGGCGTCGACCAGGACGCGGCGTACGACCTGGTCGTCGGCGTGGCCTCCGGGGCCGAGGGCGAGGTGGCGGGGATCGCGGAGCGGCTGAGGCGGTTGTGACGTCGGTCCCACCCTCGGGGGACCCCGTGCCGTCCGCGCGTTGACACCGCCGGGCCGCCGGTAGGGTGGCCCGGTTGTCAGACGTGGCCGAGCCGTCAGGCTCCCCGACGCTTCGACCCCCCGCGGAGACCGTGACTACCACCGCCAGCTCCAGCACCAGCTCCTCCTCGCACCACCTGTCCCCGGCGTTCCCCGGCCGCGCCCCCTGGGGTACCGCCAGCAAGCTGCGCGCCTGGCAGCAGGGGGCGATGGAGAAGTACATCCGGGAGCAGCCGCGCGACTTCCTGGCGGTCGCCACCCCCGGCGCCGGTAAGACGACCTTCGCGCTGACGCTGGCCTCCTGGCTGCTGCACCACCACGTCGTGCAGCAGGTGACCGTGGTCGCGCCCACCGAGCACCTGAAGAAGCAGTGGGCGGAGGCGGCCGCGCGGATAGGGATCAAGCTGGACCCCGAGTACAGCGCCGGGCCGCTCGGCAGGGAGTACCACGGGGTCGCCGTCACCTACGCCGGTGTGGGCGTGCGGCCCATGCTGCACCGCAACCGCGTCGAGCAGCGCAAGACCCTCGTCATCCTCGACGAGATCCACCACGCCGGCGACAGCAAGTCCTGGGGCGAGGCCTGCCTGGAGGCGTTCGAGCCGGCCACCCGGCGCCTGGCCCTCACCGGTACGCCGTTCCGCTCCGACACCAACCCCATCCCCTTCGTCACGTACGAGGAGGGCGACGACGGCATCCGGCGGTCGTCCGCCGACTACACCTACGGATACGGCTCCGCCCTCGCCGACGGCGTCGTGCGCCCGGTCATCTTCCTCTCCTACAGCGGCAACATGCGCTGGCGGACCAAGGCCGGCGACGAGATCGAGGCCCGGCTCGGCGAGCCGATGACCAAGGACGCCATCAGCCAGGCGTGGCGTACCGCCCTGGACCCGCGCGGCGACTGGATGCCCGCCGTGCTGCGCGCCGCCGACCAGCGCCTCACCGAGGTCCGCAAGGCCATCCCGGACGCGGGCGCGCTGGTCATCGCCTCCGACCAGGAGTCGGCGCGTGCGTACGCCAAGCTCATCCGGGACATCACCGGCCACAAGGCGACCCTCGTGCTGTCCGACGACGCCGGCGCCTCGCAGCGGATCGACGACTTCGGCGCGAACGACGACCGGTGGATGGTCGCCGTCCGCATGGTGTCCGAGGGCGTCGACGTGCCCCGCCTCGCGGTCGGCGTGTACGCCACCACCATCTCGACCCCGCTGTTCTTCGCGCAGGCCGTCGGCCGTTTCGTGCGGTCCCGGCGGCGCGGCGAGACCGCGTCCGTCTTCCTGCCGACCGTGCCCGACCTGCTCTCCTTCGCCAACGAGATGGAGCGCGAGCGCGACCACGTCCTCGACAAGCCCAAGAAGGAGGGCGAGGAGGACCCGTACGCCGAGTCCGAGAAGGAGATGGAGGAGGCGAACCGGGAGCAGGACGAGGACACCGGCGAGCAGGACATGCTCCCCTTCGAGGCGCTGGAGTCCGACGCCGTCTTCGACCGGGTCATGTACAACGGCGCCGAGTTCGGCATGCAGGCCCACCCCGGCAGCGAGGAGGAGCAGGACTACCTCGGCATCCCCGGGCTGCTGGAGCCCGAGCAGGTGCAGCTGCTGCTGCAGAAGCGGCAGGCCCGGCAGATCGCGCACAGCAAGAAGAAGCCGGACACCGAGGCCGACCTGCTCGAACTGCCCGCCGAGCGGCGCCCGGTGGTCTCCCACAAGGAGATGATGGAGCTGCGGCGCAAGCTCAACACGATGGTCGGCGCGTACGTCCACCAGAGCGGCAAGCCGCACGGCGTCATCCACACCGAGCTGCGCCGCGTGTGCGGCGGGCCGCCGGCCGCGGAGGCCACGGCCGGGCAGCTGCGGCAGCGGATCGCCAAGGTGCAGGAGTGGGCCACGCGGATGCGGTGAGGCAGGCGCTCCAGGGGCGCGCGGGGCCCTTCGCGCGCCCCCGCGCGGCCGTGGCGCGTATCCGGACAAAGCGAAGCACTTTCTCTCGGCCGCTGCCCGGATTCTGGACGGAGCCTTCCGCTGAGCGGACCGGCTCGCTACTGTCCCGCTACGCACACGCCCCGTGGCAGCGCCGCCGCGGAGCGCAGCCGTGAAGCGACTGAGCCCGGACGAGAACGCCGGGCCGCCAGCCGATCGGCGGCCTCTGATGCGCGTCACCGACGGGACTCCGTGACGCACCCGCCGTACGGGGGCCGCCGACCTCACCACTAAGGAGTGGGCGTCGTGACCGCGGAGACCTCCCAGACGCTCGACAGGGGACTGCGCGTCCTCAAGCTGCTGGCCGACACGGACCATGGCCTGACCGTCACCGAACTCTCCCACAAACTGGGCGTGAACCGGACCGTCGTGTACCGGTTGCTCGCCACGCTGGAGCAGCACGCGCTCGTCCGCCGCGACCTGGGCGGGCGTGCCCGGGTCGGACTCGGCGTGCTGGGACTGGGGCGCCAGGTGCATCCCCTGGTGCGCGAGGCGGCGATGCCGGCGCTCCGGTCGCTGGCGGAGGACATCGGCGCGACGGCGCACCTCACGCTCGTGGACGGGGCGGAGGCGCTGGCCGTGGCCGTGGTGGAGCCGACGTGGACGGACTACCACGTGGCCTACCGGGCCGGGTTCCGGCACCCGCTGGACCGCGGCGCGGCCGGCAAGGCGATCCTCTCGGCCCGGCGGCAGCCGACGCGCGACCCGGGCTACACGCTGACGCACGGCGAACTGGAGGCCGGGGCCTGCGGGGCCGCGGCGCCGCTGCTCGGGCTCACGGGCATCGAGGGCAGCGTCGGGGTCGTGATGCTGTCGGACGTGGTACCGGAGCGGGTGGGCTCCCGGGTCGTCGAGGCGGCCCGGGAGGTCGCCGAGGCCCTGCGCTGACGCCGCCCGACTGCCCACCGGCTCCCCGGGGCGTCGCCCCCGTCCGCTCCGGGCCGCCGGGGTGTCGCCCCGTTCGTTCCCGGTCCTCAGGGGCGTCGCCCGGTTCGTCTCAGGCGGCCAAGGGTGTCGCCCCTGTCCGTCTCAGGCCGCCAAGGGTTCGCCCCGTCCGTTCCCGGCTCCAGGGGCGTCGCCCTGTCCGTCTCAGGCCGCCGGGGTGTCGCCCCCGTCCATTCCCGGCCGCCGGGGACGTCGCTCCGTCCGTCCCCGCCCCCAGGGGCGTCGCCCCCGTCCGTCTCAGGCCGCCAGGGGTGTCCCTCCGTCCTCTCCCGGCCCCCAGGGGTGCCGCCCCGTCCGCCTCCGGCCGGTTCCGGCCGTCGCGTTAGATTGACCCCGTGCTCTCTCGCCTCACGCGCCCCCGGGCCCTCGCCGTCTGTGCCGTCCCCGTCGTGGCCCTGCTGGCCACCGCGGCCTTCGCGCCGCTGCCGTTCTCGGTGGCGCAGCCGGGGCTGACGGCGGACGTGCTCGGGGAGAACAAGGGGACGCCGGTGATCACCGTCTCCGGTGCGCGGACCCGTGAGACGAGCGGGCAGCTGCGGATGACGACGATCGAGGCGACCTCCCCGGACACCCGCGTCTCGCTCCCGGACGTGATCGACGGCTGGTTCCGCACCGACCAGGCGGTCATGCCGCGCGACGCGGTCTACCCGAGCGGCGACAGCCTCAAGGAGATCGAGCGCTACAACGAGGAGCAGATGCGCGCCTCCCAGGACGCGGCGAGCGAGGCCGCGCTGGGCTACCTGGGCCTGGACGGCAAGGACGTCAAGGTGACCCTGCGGCTCGCCGACGTCGGCGGGCCCAGCGCCGGGCTGCTGTTCTCCCTGGGGATCGTCGACAAGCTGGCGGGCGACGGCGCGGGCGGCGACCTCACGGGCGGCCGCACGGTCGCCGGGACGGGCACGATCACCCCCGACGGCACGGTGGGCGCGGTCGGCGGTGTCGCCCTGAAGACCCAGGCCGCCCGGCGGGACGGCGCCACCGTGTTCCTCGTGCCGGCGGCGGAGTGCGGCGACGCGCGGGCGGAGCTGCCCGAGGGACTGCGGCTGATCCCGGTCACTACCCTCAAGGGCGCGGTGAGCGCGCTCACCGCACTGGAGACGGGCAAGGGGTCCGTGCCGAGCTGCTAGCACCGGCCCCGCCGGCGCCCGCCCGTCCTCAGCCCTCCCTCACGAACCCCTCCGCCACCATCCAGTCCAGCGCCACCTGGTGCGGGTCCTCCCCGTCCACGTCCACCGCGGCGTTCAGCGTCCGCGCCACGTCGTTGTCGAGCTTCGCGGTGACCGGGCCCAGCACCGCGGCGATCGCCGGCCACTCCTTCAGCGTCGCGGTGTTGACCATCGGGGCGGCGTTGCGGTGCGGGAAGAACCTCCGGTCGTCGTCCATCACCACCAGGTCCATCGACTTGACGCGCCCGTCGGTGGTGAACACCTCGCCGTACGTGCAACTCCCCTGCGCGGCCCGGGTGTAGATGGTCCCGGTGTCCATCTGCGTGACGGAACGGGCCGGGACGTCCATGCCGTACTCCTTCCGCAGGCCCGGCAGGCCGTCCGCGCGGTCGGCGAACTCGCCCTCCACGCACAGCGTCACCGCCCCCGGGTCGGACCTCGCCAGCCCGGCCACGTCCGACAGGGTCCGCGTGCCGTACCTGCGGGCGTTCGCGCGGTTCGTCGCGAGGGCGTAGGTGTTGTCCAGCGACGAGGGCGCCAGCCAGGTCACCCCGTTGCCCGCGTCGGCCTTGCGGACCGCCTCCCACTGCGCGTGCGGGTCGTCGAGGGGCTCGTCGCGGCCCAGGTACGTGATCCAGGCCGTGCCCGTGTACTCGTACCCGGCGTCGGCGTCGCCGCTGCGGACCGCCTCGCGGCTGCCGACGGAGCCCTGGATGCCGGTCCGGTCCAGGACGTCCGCGCCGGCCGCCTCGAAGGCGATGCCCATGACCGCGCCGAGGATCAGCTGCTCGGTGAACGCCTTGGAGGTCACCGTCAGGCGCGCCCCCTTCAGCGGCTCGCCCCGTCCGACGGAGCCGGGCCGCACGTCGTCGGCCAGGGGGGAGCCGCTGGTCAGCCCGCAGCCGGAGGCCGCCAGCAGCCCGGCCGCCACTAGGCACGCCCGCCGCCTCACGCGTCCAGCCCCCTCGGCCGCAGCAGCAGTTCGGCCAGCGAGGCCAGCCAGTCGACCAGCAGGGCCAGGGCGACCGTGAGGACCGAGCCGAGCACCAGCACCGGCATGCGCCGGTCGGTGATCCCGGTGGTGATCAGCACGCCGAGGCCGCCGCCCCCGCCGAAGGCCGCCAGGGTCGCCGTGCCCACGGTGAGGACGAGGGCCGTGCGGACGCCGGCCAGGATCAGCGGGACGGCCAGGGGCAGTTCCACCCTGGTCAGGACGCCCAGCGGGGACATGCCGATGCCGCGCGCCGCCTCCAGCAGCGTCGGGTCGTTCGCCTGCAGGCCCGCGACGGTGCTCGACAGCACCGGCAGGACGGCGTAGGCGATGATGCCGATCAGGGCGGCCCGGCGGCCGATGCCCAGCCAGACCGCCAGCAGGGCCAGCAGACCGATCGCCGGGGTGGCCCGGCCCGTGGTGGCCAGCGCCGTCGCCGCCGGGGCGGCCCCGCGGAACGCCCCGCGGGTCAGCACGATCCCCAGCGGGACCGCGATGACCAGCACGAAGAAGGTGGAGATCACCGTCAGCGCGACGTGCTGCCACAGGGCCTCGGTGACCTGGCCGCCGGAGAGCGCGTTGCGGGTGAGCGGGTCGAGGTCGGCCCGCGCGAACCACAGCCAGGTCGCCAGCAGCAGCGCCACCAGCACCACCGGCAGCACGGTCAGCCTCTGCCGGGTCACCCCGCGCGGGACCGGCGGCGCGGGGACGGCCCGCTCCTCCCTCTCCTCCTTTTCCCGAGGCCGGACCGTGGCGGTCACGCCTTCCGCTCCACTTCCACGCCCTCCCGCTCGGCGTGCGTCCGGCCGGCCCGCGGCTCCGCCGGCTCGTGCCGGTGCTCCAGGGCGTCGAGCCGGTCGGCCTCCAGCAGTCCGTGGACGGAGTTCATCAGCGTCTCCACGTCGACGACGCCGGTGTACCGGCCGTACCGCCCGGTCACCGCCACCCGGCCGCTGCTGTCGGTGAGCACCGCCTCCAGCGCGTCGCGCAGCGTGGCGTCCCGGGTCACCGTGCCGTGCACCGGCGTGCCCGCCCGCGCCAGCGAGCCCCGGGCCCGCGTCAGGTCGCCGCGCCGCAGCCACTTGTAGGGCCGGCCGCGCCGGTCGAGCAGCAGGATCTCGTCGGTGCCGCTGCTCCGCAGCCGGTCGAGGACGCCCTGCGGCGGATCGTCCACGGTCACCGTCGGGTAGTCGGTGATCTCCACGTCCCGCACCCGGCTCAGGTTCAGCCGCTTCAGCGCCGCCCCGGCGCCGACGAACCCGGAGACGAAAGCGTCCGCCGGGTTGGTCAGGATCGCCTCCGGGACGTCGAACTGGGCGATGCGCGAGCGCTCGCGCAGCACCGCGACACGGTCCCCGACCTTGATCGCCTCGTCGAAGTCGCGGGTGACGAGGACGATCGTCTTGCGCAGCTCGCGCTGGAGCCGGATCAGCTCGTCCTGGAGGCGGTCGCGGGTGACCGGGTCCACCGCGCCGAACGGCTCGTCCATCAGCAGCACCGGCGGGTCGGCGGCCAGCGCCCGCGCCACGCCGACGCGCTGCTGCTGCCCGCCGGACAGCTGCCGCGGATAGCGGTCGTGGAACTCGCCGGGGTCCAGCCCGACCAGGTCCAGCAGCTCCTCGGTCCGGGCCCGGATCCGGGCCCCGGGCCAGCCGAGCATCTCCGGTACCAGGGCGATGTTCTGGGCGACCGTCATGTGCGGGAAGAGGCCGGCGGACCGGATCGCGTAGCCGATCCCGCGGCGCAGCCGCACCGGGTCGATGCCGGTGACGTCCTCGCCGCCGATGCGGACGCGCCCGCCGGTCGGCTCGATCAGCCGGTTGATCATCCTCAGGGTCGTGGACTTCCCGCACCCCGGGGGGCCGACGAGGACGACCGTCTCGCCCGCCCTGATCTCCAGGGAGACGTCGTCGACGGCCGGCCGCGGGCTGCCCGGGTACCACTTGGTCAGGTGCTCCAGCTCGATGGCCGCCCCGCCCGCGGGCGTCTCGGACAGGGTCTCAGGCACGGATCCCCCTGGGGATGGTCAGCCGCCCGATCAGGACGTACACGGTGTCGAACAGCAGCGCCAGCACGATGATCCCCAGCGTGCCCGCGAGCACCTGGTGGAGCGCGTTCGCGCTGCCCAGCGAGGCCAGGCCGCGGAAGATCACGTTGCCGAGGCCGGGTCCGGAGGCGTACGCCGCGACGGCCGCGATGCCCATCAGCATCTGCGTGGAGACCCGGATGCCGGCCAGGATCGGCGGCCAGGCCAGCGGGAGCTCCACCCGCAGCAGCCGGGCCGTGCCGGACATGCCGATGCCCCGGGCCGCGTCCACCAGCGCCGGGTCGACGCCGCGCAGCCCGACGACCGCGTTGCGCACGACCGGCAGCAGCCCGTACAGGGTCAGCGCGATCACCGTCGGCGTCACGCCCAGCCCCACCAGCGGGACGAGCAGGCCGATCAGGGCCAGCGCCGGGACGGCCAGGACGGTCGAGGCGGCCGTCGTGGCCAGGCCGCCCGCCCAGCCGCTGCGGTGGGCGGCGACGCCGGTCAGCACCCCCAGCACGGTCGCGACGACCATGCACTGGAAGACCACGCCGGCGTGCTGGCAGGCGTCCGCGAGCAGTTGCCGGTGCCGGTCGCCCAGGTACTCCCAGAAGGTCACGCCGCTCACCCCACGACTCAGGTCGGCCGGGTCCCTCGCCCCGGCGCCTCGGGCTCACTCGCCCAGCGCCGCCTGCTCCACCAGCGGGATGATCCGCAGCGGAACGGGGTTCTCCATCACGATCGCGGTGGAGGCCCGGACGATCCCATCAAAACCGACGACCCGGTCGATGACCCGCTGGAGATCGGCGTTCGAGCGGGCCACCAGCCGGCACAGCATGTCCCCGGTGCCGGTGGTGGTGTGCAGCTCCAGCACCTCCGGCACGGTCGCCAAGTGGGCGCGTACGTCGGCCCCTTGGCCCTGCCGGATCTGGAGCGTCGCGAACGCCGTGACCGGGTAGCCGAGCGCCGCCGGGTCCACCTCGGGACCGAATCCGCGGATGACTCCGTTCGACTGAAGCCGGTCCAGCCGCGCCTGCACGGTGCCCCGGGCCACCCCCAGCCGCCGGGACATCTCCAGCACCCCGATCCGCGGCTCCCGGGCCAGCAGCAGGATGATCCGGCCGTCCAGATGATCGATCGCCATGGCTGCCTCCGCAAGTGGTCACCCTGTACAGACCGGCCGTGCACGCGGCCGTACGGCTGAGCACATTGCCCAGCCGAAACGCAAACTATTGCGCACCTTGCGGGGCCGGGCCAGGCTGCCGGTATGACGCAGACCACACACCTCACTCCCGACACGACCGCCCGGCAGGCCGACCCCTTCCCGGTCAAGGGAATGGACGCGGTCGTCTTCGCCGTGGGCAACGCCAAGCAGGCGGCGCACTACTACTCCACCGCCTTCGGCATGAAGCTGGTCGCCTACTCCGGACCGGAGAACGGCAGCCGCGAGACCGCGAGCTACGTGCTGGAGAACGGGTCCGCCCGCTTCGTCCTCACCTCGGTGATCAAGCCGTCCACCGACTGGGGCCACTTCCTCGACCGGCACGTCGCCGAGCACGGCGACGGCGTCGTCGACCTGGCCATCGAGGTGCCGGACGCGCGCGCCGCGTACGCCTACGCCGTCGAGCAGGGCGCCCGCCCGGTCGCCGAGCCCTACGAGCTGAAGGACGAGCACGGCACGGTCGTCCTCGCGGCGATCGCCACGTACGGCGAGACCCGCCACACCCTGGTCGACCGCTCCGGCTACGACGGCCCGTACCTGCCCGGCTACGTCGCCGCCGACCCGATCGTCGAGCCGCCCGCGCAGCGCACCTTCCAGGCGATCGACCACTGCGTCGGCAACGTCGAGCTCGGCCGGATGAACGAGTGGGTCGGCTTCTACAACAAGGTCATGGGCTTCACGAACATGAAGGAGTTCGTGGGCGACGACATCGCCACCGAGTACAGCGCGCTGATGTCGAAGGTCGTGGCCGACGGGACGCTCAAGGTCAAGTTCCCGATCAACGAGCCCGCCGTCGCCAGGAAGAAGTCCCAGATCGACGAGTACCTGGAGTTCTACGGCGGCGCGGGCGTGCAGCACATCGCGCTCAACACCAACGACATCGTGCAGACGGTACGCACCATGCGCGCGGCCGGCGTGCAGTTCCTGGACACGCCCGACTCGTACTACGACACCCTCGGCGAGTGGGTCGGCGAGACCCGCGTCCCGGTCGACACGCTGCGCGAGCTGAAGATCCTCGCCGACCGCGACGAGGACGGCTACCTGCTGCAGATCTTCACCAAGCCGGTCCAGGACCGCCCGACCGTCTTCTTCGAGCTCATCGAGCGGCACGGCTCCATGGGCTTCGGCAAGGGCAACTTCAAGGCGCTGTTCGAGGCCATCGAGCGTGAGCAGGCCCGTCGCGGCAACCTCTGACACCGGGGCCCGCAACCGGCGCGGGACGCCCGGGCATCTCCGGTCGTGCGGGTGTCACGGGGCACCCGCACGACTCGGGGAGACACCAGTGCAGGAGCACATCGACCTCGCGGCACCGGCCGTGCGGTGGCTGTGGCGCAAGGCCACGCTCAGGGAACCGACGGTGCTGCAGTCGTTCGCCTTCGACGAGGTGAACCGGCACCTGTACGTCCTGCAGCTCCGGCCGGGCGGCGCGGACCGGGGCGACCTGTGCCTGAACCGGCTCGACCAGCGGGGCGAGCGGCTCGGCCACATGTACCTGCACGGCTTCGGGCACGGCGTGAGCATGGGCGTCCAGCACGCCCCCGACGGCACCGTCTGGATCTGGACCGAGGCCGACGCGAAGGACGGCTACGGCCGGGGCGTCACCCGCTTCCGCTTCTCCCACGGCGCGGTCCGCACCCGCCGGGACGTCAAGATCCGTCACCCGATCGAGGGATCCACGCACAACCAGCCGTCGGTCTGCCCGGCCACCGGCCGCATCGCCGTCCGCTACCGCCGCGACGGAAGACCCCGCTACCGCGTCTGGGACCTCGACGCGTTCACCGCCCGCGACTACGCCCACGCGCTCGCCGACCTCCCGCAGACCGGTACGCACCCCGACCCGGAGGTCCCCTTCCAGGGGTACGCCCTGTACGGCGACCACCTCTACCAACTGGCCGGCAGCGCCTACGACGGGACCGCCAACCCGCCCGCGCGGCACGGCAACGCCTACCTGTCCTGCCTGGACATCCGCACCGGCGCCCTGGTCCAGCGGCGGCGCACCGAGGCCGGCCACTCCCTGGACTTCCGCGAGCCGGAGGGCCTGGCGGTCCGGCACCGCCCCGAGCCCCGCCTGTGCCTGGGCCTGGCCTCCGGCCCCGTGGGCGCGCGCCGGTTCTCCGTCTACTGCAAGCCGCGGACGTGACGCCGCGCGGGCGGCACCTCACCAGGACTGCTGCGTCTCCATCACCGGCAGCTCCGCCACCGACGGCTCGCCCAGCTCCGCCAGCACCGCCCGCGCCTCCCGCACCCGCGGCGGCGAGAAGTACGGGTTGATCCGCAGCGCCTCCTGAAGGCGCCGCCGCGCCGGCCCGTACCGCTCCAGCGCCTGCTCGATCATGCCCAGGTGGTACGCGTACAGCGCACTGCGCACCCCGCCGCCGCGCTCCGGGTCCGTCGTGCGCAGCGCGAACCGCAGCGCCTCCTCGTACTCCCCGGTCCGGTACAGCGCCCATCCCAGGGCGTCGGCCACCTCGATCCCGGGCTGGCGCCGCCACTCGGCCCGCAGCCGCCGCACCGCGTCCTCCGGGTCCCCGTGGTCCGCCTCGAACCGCCCGAGCAGCAGCTCCTCGCCGACCCCGCCCGCGGCGGCCTCCCGCACCCGCTCCCGCAGCAGGTCGTACTGCACCCGGGCCGCCTCCGGCAGCCCCAGGAACTCGTACAGCTCGCCCAGCTCCAGGGCGTACTCCGCGCGGGGCTGCCTGGCCAGTGCCACCCGGTACGCGTTCAGCGCCTCCGTCGTGCGGCCCAGCGCCGCCAGCGCCCGGCCCCGCCCGGCGTGCGCGGCCCGCTGGTCGGGGTCCAGCCGCACCGCCTCCTGGAAGTGCCGCAGCGCGCTCCCCCGGTCACCGCGCTCCCAGGCGAGCTGCCCGGCCTGCTCCAGGTACGCCGCCCGCTCGGCCGGCGTCCGGGCCCGGGCCACCGCGTCGGACAGCTTGGCGGCCGCGTCCTCGCGCCAGCCCCGGTCCCGGTAGACGCCCGCCGCCCGCGCCATGACGGCCGGCCGCCGGGGCCGCAGCTCCAGCAGCGCGTCCAGCGTCCGGCCGGCCGCCTCGTGGTCGCCGAGCCCGGTGTAGGCGTCCAGGAGGTGCGGATACGTCGTCCACCGCTTCGGCCGGACCTCCAGCGCGGCCTCGCCCCACTTCTTCGCCGCGGGGAAGTCCCGGCGCGCGTTGGCCAGCGCGGCCAGACCCGCCAGGGCCGCGGCCCGGTCCCCGCCGCGCCCGGCCCGCACCACCTTCAGGGACCTGCGCAGGGCCCGCTCGGCCCGCGGGTAGTACCGCGCGTCCGCCAGCCGCCGCCCCTGCTCCACGTACGCGGTGCCCAGCACCGCCCAGGACCGCGCGTCCCGCGGGTGCGCCCGCAGGTGCCGCTCGCGCTCGTCGATCAGCGCCGCCAGGTCGGGCAGGGCGGCCGGCACCCCGGTGGTGACCGCCGCCAGCGCCTGCGCGCCCGGGGCCGGCGACGCCGGCCGCGGCGGCGGCGGCGTCCGTTCCCACGGCAGCAGCGCCGCCACCCCGCCGAGCACGGCACACCCGGCGACGACGGCGATCAGCACCCACCGCCGGACCGGCAGTTTCCGCGGCTCCTGTTCCTTCTCCGTGGCCTCCATGGCGCTCACTGTGCGTCAGTACGACGAGCACACCGGGCATCCGGCGGCTGCCGTACACGGGGTTCACACCGATGGCCCCCGGTGCGACGCTGTGATCATGAGCCGTATCGAAGCGCCTCGCGACGACGTGACGGGCACCCTCGTCGACCGACTGCTCGGCGGCCTGCCCGCCGAGGCCGTCCTCACCGACCCCGACGTCACGGCCTCCTACGCCCACGACATGGCGAGCTTCTGCCCGGCCGGCACCCCGGCCGTGGTCGTGCTGCCCCGCACCGTCGAACAGGTCCAGCACGTGATGCGCACCGCCACCGCGCTGCGCGTCCCGGTCGTCCCGCAGGGCGCCCGCACCGGCCTGTCCGGCGCCGCCAACGCCTCCGACGGCTGCATCGTGCTCTCCCTGACGAGGATGGACCGCATCCTGGAGGTCAGCCCGGTCGACCGCATCGCCGTCGTCGAACCCGGCGTCGTCAACGCCGTCCTCGCCCGCGCGGTCGGCGCGCACGGCCTGTACTACCCGCCGGACCCGTCCAGCTGGGAGACGTGCACCATCGGCGGCAACATCGGCACCGCCTCGGGCGGCCTGTGCTGCGTGAAGTACGGCGTGACGGCCGAGTACGTCCTCGGGCTGGACGTGGTGCTGGCCGACGGCCGCCTGATGTCCACCGGCCGCCGCACCGCCAAGGGCGTCGCCGGCTACGACCTGACCCGCCTGTTCGTCGGCTCCGAGGGCTCCCTCGGCGTCGTCGTCCGGGCCGTCCTCGCGCTGCGGCCCAAGCCGCCCGGGCAGCTGGTGCTGGCCGCCGAGTTCGCCTCCGGCGCCGCCGCCTGCGACGCGGTCTGCCGGATCATGGCGGGCGGCCACGTCCCCTCGCTCCTCGAACTCATGGACCGCACGACGGTCAAGGCCGTCAACGACCTGGCGCACATGGGCCTCCCGGAGAGCACCGAGGCCCTGCTGCTGGCGGCCTTCGACACCGCCGACCCGGCCGCCGACCTCGCCGCGGTCGGCGCGCTGTGCGAGGCCGCCGGAGCCACCCGGGTCGTCCCCGCCGACGACGCGGCCGAGTCCGACCTGCTCCTGCAGGCGCGGCGGCTGTCCCTCACCGCGCTGGAGGCCGTCAAGGGCACGACGATGATCGACGACGTGTGCGTGCCCCGCTCCCGGCTCGGCGAGATGCTCGACGGGGTCGAGCGGATCGCCGGGAAGCACCGGCTCACCATCGGGGTCGTGGCCCACGCGGGCGACGGCAACACGCACCCGACGGTCTGCTTCGACGCCCGGGACCCGGACGAGTCCCGCCGGGCCCGCGAGTCCTTCGACGCGATCATGGCGCTCGGCCTGGAACTCGGCGGCACCATCACCGGCGAACACGGCGTCGGCGTCCTGAAGAAGGAGTGGCTGGCGCGCGAGATCGGCCCGGTGGGCGTGGAGATGCAGCGGGCGGTCAAGCGGGCCTTCGACCCGCTGGGCATCCTGAACCCGGGCAAGCTGTTCTGACTCCCTCCCCGCGGCGGGGCTCACCGGGCGAGCAGCCGGGCCAGTTCGCCGTCGAGGCCGAGCCGCTCGCCCTCGGTCCCCGGCGGGACCACCCGCAGCGTGCGCTCCAGCCACGCCGACACCGGGGCCGCCGGCGCCTCCAGCAGGGCCTCCCCGTCCGGCGAGGCCAGCGCCATCAGGACGACGCCCCTGCCGTCGGCCTTCGCCGGCCACACCCGCACGTCCCCGTGCCCGCACGGCCGGAACACGCCCTCCACGAGCAGGTCCCGGGCGAACGTCCAGTGCACGGGCCGCCCCGAGTCGACGTGGAAGGCGATGTGGACGGCGTACGGGTCGTCGGCGCGGTAGCCGAGCCGGGCCGGTACCGCGATGCCGTGCTCCGGCGACAGGACGAGCCTCAGTTCCAGTTCCCGCTCCACCACGCTGTGCATGGCGCTGCTCCTCTCTCGCGACGACCGGCGGTCGGGTGCCGGCCCGCCGGGGGAGAGCGGGCCGGGCCGGGAGCGTTACGCGGGTCCGCGGCACTTTTCTCCGGCGCGGGGCGCGCGGGTTACCACATCGGTGCCCGAAAGGGGTGGGTCCGGCCGGACGGGCGGTGGGGGTTGCGCTCGTCTGATAGATGTGGAGGCCCCCATCACACCCCTCGAGCAGATACGGGACGACGGACATGAGCGCCCCAACCCCGGCCCCCGGCGACGACAGGCCCCGCGAAGGGTATTACCCGGACCCGTCCATCCCTGGATACGTCCGGTACTGGAACGGTGCCGCCTGGGTGCCGGGCACCAGCCGGCCGGCGCCCACGGACGGCGAGCAGCTCGCACCGCCGCCCGGCGTGCGCCCGGCGCAGACCGCCGCCCCGGTCGAGGAGACCGGCCCGCACTTCTTCGACGAGGACCCGGTCGGGGAGCCGGCGCAGGCGCCCGGGGCGCAGCACGGCAGCCGGCCCGAACCCGCCTCCGCCTGGGGCGCGGAGCGCTCCCGCCAGTCCGGTTTCGGCGGCGACCAGGACCGCCGCGTCTCCTGGGGCGCTCCCCAGGGCGCCCAGAGCGCCCACGGCGCCCAGGGAACACCCGGCGCGCCGGGCGCCCAGGGCGCATCGGACACGCCGGGCGGTCAGGGCGCACCGGGTGCCCAAGGCGCCCCCGGCACCCCCGGTGCTCAGGGCACGCCCGGTGCTCAGGGCACCCCCGGAGTCCAGGGCGCCCAAGGCACGCCGGCCGCTCAGCACGCCCACGGCGCCCAGGACACCCCCGGCACCCGGAGCGCACACCACGCGCAGACCCCGCACGGCGCGCAGACCACCCCGGCCCCCCAGGGCGCGCAGAGCGCGTCGGGTGCCGACCCGCGGGTGCCGCGGCCCGCCGCCCGGCGGCCCGAGGCCGGGCCGGCCCGCCCGGACGGCGCGGCGGCCTCCGCCGACTTCCCGGCCGCCCCGGCGCAGGGGGCGGCCGAGCCGGAGCGGGAGGGCGGCACGTTCGTCTTCCGCAGACCGGCGGCGAAGGCCCGGGGCACGGGCGGCGCCGCCGCACCGGCCGGCCCGTCCGGCGCGGGCACTCCGCCCGCCGACGAGGGCACCATGACCTTCCGCGCCGTCCCCCCGGGCGCCGGCCCGGCCGCCCCCTCCGGCCACGGAGTGCCCGGCCGGGCCGCGGCGCCGTCCCCCGCCGCGGGCCCCGCACCGGCCGGTTTCGGTGCCGCGGGACAGGCCGGGACCCCCGCGTCCCCGGGTGCCCCGCAGGGCCCCGGCTTCGGCGCCGGAAAGGCCGCCGCGGCCCGGGCCGCCGCCGCTCCGGCCGCCCCGGTGACCCCGGCCGCCCCGGCGGCGCCGTCCGGCCCCCAGCAGGCCCCGTCGGCCGCCGCGCCGCAGGCCTCCCCGGCCGTGCCGCCGCAGTCGGCCGGTCCCCAGGCCGCCCCCTCCACGCCCCTGACCAGCGGGCCCGGCGGCGGGCAGGCGTCCTGGGCGCAGCAGGTGCACCGGCTCGCGGAGCCCGGCGGCGACGACCAGCCCGTGGCGCCCTGGAAGCCGCCGGTCGAGGACGTGTTCCAGGCGGCCGCCCGGCGCCAGGCGTCGGCCCGGCCCGCGGGGCTCGGCAAGCGGCTGGCCGCCCGGCTGGTGGACACCCTCGTCCTCGCGGGCGTCACCTCCGCGGCCGCCGTCCCGCTCGGCATGCAGGCCGTCGACCACATCAACGCGAAGATCGACGCGGCCAAGCTCTCCGGCGAGACGGTCACCGTCTGGCTGCTCGACGGCACCACGTCGGTGCACCTCGGCATCGTCCTCGCCGTCCTGCTGCTCTTCGGCGTGGTCTACGAGGTGCTGCCCACCGCCAAGTGGGGCCGCACCCTGGGCAAGAAGCTGCTGGGTCTGGAGGTCCGGGACATCGAGGGCCACGAGGCCCCGGAGTTCGGCGCGGCCCTGAAGCGCTGGCTGGTCTACAGCATCCCCGGACTGCTCGTCGTCGGGATCGTCGGCGTCCTGTGGGGCCTGTTCGACAAGCCGTGGCGCCAGTGCTGGCACGACAAGGCCGCGCACACCTTCGTGGCGGGCTGACGGCGTACGGAGGACGGCGCACGGCCCGGCCGGTCCGGTCCCCCGGACGGCCGCCCGCCGGGTGCGGGGCAGGGGGGTTCGCGGTCCACTCGGGCCATGAGCTCCGAACCGCCCCCCGGCTCCGGCCGGCCGCCCGAGGACGACCCGTTCAAGAAGCAGCCCCCGCCCGGCGAGGGCGCGGGCTCGCCCTACGGCACCCCGCCCCCCGGCGGCGGTCCCCAGGGCGGTGACCCGTACGGCGGCGGTCCGTACGGCGGGGGCGGCGGTCCCCACGGCGGCGGTCCGTACGGCGGCTCCCCCTACGGCCCCCCGCCCACCGATCCGCTCGCCGGCATGCCCCCGCTCGCCGACAGCGGCAGGCGCACGCTCGCCCGCGTCATCGACATGGTCCTCGTGGGCATCGTCGTCGTGCTGCTCACCCTGCCGTTCGGCGTCACCGAGTACGGCCTCGACGGGGAGCGGATCGAGGTGGGCGACTCCTTCGCCCAGTCGCTGATCGCCGCCGTGCTCTACATCGCGTACGACACCTTCCTGACCGCGCGCACGGGCCAGACGCTCGGCAAGAGGTGGCTGAACATGCGGGTGGCCAACCTGAGCGACGGGGCCACGCCCACCACGCAGACCTCGCTGGCGCGCGCGGCGGTGCTGTGGCTCCCGTTCGCGTTCTGCTGCGCCTGCATCTGGACCGTGCTCGCGGGCGGGTGGAGCTTCTTCGACCGGCCCTACAAGCAGGGCCTGCACGACAAGGCGGCCAGGACGGTGGTGGTCAGCACCGGTTGAGCCGCGGCCGGCCCGCGCGGGGTCAGGCCGCGCGCTCCCGCACCGGCTCCGCGGGAGCCGCCGGGGCCGGGGCGGTCCGCTCCCGGGGCGCGGACCGCGCCACCACGGTCGCGCGCGGCCCGGGCAGCGGCACGGTCAGGGCGACCAGCAGCCCGAGGACGAGGGCCGCGACGGCGACGAGCGTGATGCCGACACCCGAACTCGCCCCCGAGAGCAGCAGCATGGCGAGGGTCGAGAAGATCACGGTGCACGAACCGTAGGCGAGCTGTGCGACGGTCGGACGGGGCATGGCCATCGTGTCCTCGGAAGTGGGGTCTCCCCCCGTGCCTCTCACTACCGGGGGAGGGTGCGGACGTGAAGGGGGTCGGACGGGCTGTCGGCCTGGCTTTCCGCCGATTTCAGGGCGTTCCGCCGGACAACTCTAATCGGCAGCGTGCCCGGGGGGAACGAACAGTAAGCGTGACCTGACCAACAGTGCCGGTGCACGGGGGGCGCACGGAGTCATGGCGTCCGCCAGGCGGACGGCCGGACGCGCCCGGAGGGGCCGCGGGGTTGTTCGTTAAATTGAACGTCGGCTCCGCATAATGCAATTGACCTGCTCAAGTCAAGGTCTGTCTTTTCTGGTCAACCTCTAGTCCAATGTCGTCACTTGACTACACGCGTTGATCAGGCGCGCGCGGACCCTCCACCACCAGGACCCCCCTTCCGCGTGCCCGGACGCGGGGGAGGATCTCAAGTGACCAGCAGACCCTGGACGTTCAGAGCCGCCGCCATCGGTGTGGCGCTCGCGGCGGCCACCGCCACCCTCTCCGCGGTCACCGTGGCCCAGGCCGCCGACCCGGCCGGCACGCCCGCCACCGTGGACCGCCAGGACCCGGCGGAACACCAGCACGTCGAGCACGACCTGGAGGGCCCGCTCTCCAAGACCCAGGAGGCCCAGCGCGAAGAGGCGCTGAACCAGGTCATATCCGGCGCCGCCACGGTCAAGGACCGGGAGGGCTCCAAGGTCGTCGAGCTCAAGAGCAGGAAGGGCGACCCGAAGTACGTCGAGCTCGGCCGCGAGAAGACCGACAAGATCTTCACCATCCTGGTGGAGTTCGGCGACCGGATCGACAGCCGCTACGGCGGCACCCCCGGCCCGCTGCACAACCAGATCCCGCAGCCGGACCGCACCAAGGACAACTCCACGGCCTGGAAGGCGGACTACGACCGCAAGCACTTCCAGGACCTCTACTTCGGCACCGGCAAGAACGCCGAGTCGGTGAAGAAGTACTACGAGAAGCAGTCCTCGGGCCGCTACTCGGTCGAGGGCGAGGTCTCCGACTGGGTCAAGGTCCCCTACAACGAGGCCCGTTACGGCAACAACGCCTGCGGCGACACCAACTGCCCGAGCGTGTGGAACGTCGTCAGCGACGGTCTGAACGCCTGGGTCGCCCAGCAGAAGGCGGCCGGGAGGACCGACGCCGAGATCAAGGCGGCCGTCGCGCAGTACGACCAGTGGGACCGCTACGACTTCGACGGCGACGGCGACTTCAACGAGGCCGACGGCTACATCGACCACTTCCAGGTCGTGCACGCCGGCGAGGACGAGTCCGCGGGCGGCGGCGCGCAGGGCGAGGACGCCATCTGGGCGCACCGCTGGTACGCGTTCGGCACCGACGCCGGCGCCACCGGCCCGGCCGACAACAAGCTGGGCGGCGCGCAGATCGGCTCCACCGGCATCTGGGTCGGCGACTACACCGTCCAGCCCGAGAACGGCGGACTCGGCGTCTACGCCCACGAGTACGGCCACGACCTCGGCCTGCCGGACCACTACGACACCAACGGCGGCGAGAACTCCACCGGGTTCTGGACGCTGATGTCCTCCGGCTCCTGGCTCGGCACCGGCAAGAACGAGATCGGCGACCTGCCCGGCGACATGACCGCCTGGGACAAGCTCCAGCTGGGCTGGCTCGACTACGACACCGCCAAGGCGGCGACGAAGTCGAAGCACAAGCTGGGCGTCGCCGAGTACAACACGAAGAACAAGCAGGCGCTGGTCGTCGAGCTGCCGAAGAAGGCCGTCACCACCGAGCTCGTCACCCCGGCCCAGGGCGCCACCCAGTGGTGGAGCGGCAGCGGCAACAACCTGAAGAACACGCTGACCCGTTCCGTGGACCTGACCGGCAAGGCGTCGGCGTCGCTGACCCTCGACGGCTGGTACGAGATCGAGGCCAACTACGACTACCTCTACGCCGAGGTGTCGACCGACGGCGGCGCCAACTGGACCGCCCTGGACGGCACGGTCGACGGTCAGCCCGTCCCGCGCGACGGCAGCGACAAGCCGGCCCTGACCGGCACGGTCGACGGCTGGAAGAACCTGGCGTACCCGCTGGACGCCTACGCGGGCAAGAAGATCGACCTGCGCTTCCGCTACGCCACCGACGGCGGCCTGGCGATGAAGGGCTTCGCGGCCGACCGGATCTCCGTCACCGCCGACGGCGCCGCCCTGTTCGCGGACGACGCCGAGAGCGCGGACGCGGCCTGGACGGCCACCGGCTTCTCCCGCATCGGCGCGTCCTTCACCGAGGACTACGAGCAGTACTACATCGCCGAGAACCGGCAGTACGTCTCGTACGACAAGACCCTCAAGGTCGGCCCGTACAACTTCGGCTTCGCGCCGGAGCGTCCGGACTGGGTGGAGCACTACCCGTACCAGAACGGCCTGCTGATCTGGAAGTGGGACACCTCGCGGGCGGACAACAACACCAGCGAGCACCCGGGCACCGGCCTGGTCCTGCCGGTCGACTCGCACCCGGCCGCGCTGAAGTGGTCCGACGGCACGCTGATGCGCAACCGCATCCAGTCCTACGACTCGCCGTTCAGCCTGTACCGCACGGACGGCATCACGCTGCACAAGGCGGGTGTCGCGACGCGCGTCCCGTCGTCGCAGGGCGTGGGCGTCTTCAACGACCACACCAGCACCTACTACGACGAGTCGAACAAGACCGCCGGCGTCAAGATCACTGACACCAACACCAAGATCAGGATCGTCAAGGAGGCCAAGGACGGCTCGACGATCTCGCTCGAGGTCGGCCCCGCCGTGAAGTAATCGGCGTTCTAGCAGGTCAGACGGTATTCGGCGGTGACCCCCTGGCGGGTTGCCGCCGATCCGTGTTTAGGTGCGTCCGTGGCTTCGCTATTGACACCGACCGACACGGGGGGATGACCGCATGGCCGCTGGAGGCTTCTGCAAGCTGCCGAACGGCTCGGTGGTGGTGGCGCTGAACCTGCCCAGCCCCGCCGCCGACGGCCCCGGCTCCGTGCGCGTGCTCGTGCACGCGGCCAACCGGGCGCGCGCCCTGACCAGGCTGCGCAACCTGGGGATGCGGGCGGTCTACCTGCGGGGCAACGCGGCCCCGCCGTCCCCCGACGAGATCACGGCGGTCCTGCACCATCCGGACGGCCTCATATGGCGCACGGCCCCCGACAACGGTGTCACCGCCGGCCCGGAGCTCGTCCAGGAGCTGTGGCGCCCGATCCGGGCCCTGCTGGGACGCCCGGCCGCCCAGGCGTAGGCCGGGACCGGGCGGGCCCTCTCAGCCCGAGACGACCGGCTTCCCGGACAGCTCCACCCCGGCCGCCCGCATCTCCTCCAGCGCCCGCTCGGTGGTCTGCGGCGCGACCCCGGCGGTCAGGTCCAGCAGGACCTGCGTCCGGAAGCCCTCCCGCACGGCGTCCAGGGCGGTGGCCCGGACGCAGTGGTCCGTGGCGATGCCGACCACGTCGACCTCGTCGATCTCCCGGGCCCGCAGCCAGTCCGCGAGCTGCACGCCGTTCTCGTCGGTCCCCTCGAACCCGCTGTAGGCCGCCGCGTACGCCCCCTTGTCGAAGACGGCGTCGATCGCGCCGGAGGCGACGGCCGGGGCGAAGTTCGGGTGGAAGCCGACGCCCTCCGTCCCGGCCACGCAGTGCGCGGGCCAGGAGCGGACGTAGTCGGGGTTGTCGGCGAAGTGGCCGCCGGGCGCGATGTGGTGGTCGCGGGTGGCGACGACGTGCCGGTAGCCGGCGGGCGCCTGCCCGATCAGCTCGGTGATGGCGGCGGCCACGTCGGCCCCGCCGGCCACCGGGAGGCTGCCCCCCTCGCAGAAGTCGTTCTGCACGTCTACGACGATCAAGGCGCGGCGCATGGTCGGTGTCCTTCGACTATGGGGTCGGGGTTCGGGCGGGCCGGCCCGCCCGGTGAACCTCCGAGCCTGTTGACTTCCTGTGCGGTGCGGGAGGGGCGGCGCGGGACGCACGTCGGGCACCCCGCGGCAGCCCCGCCCGGCGGAGGCCGGACAGGCCCCGGGCCTGTCCGGCACCTTCCCGCCCGCCTTCCGGGCGGACGGCGGGTACCGGGTCGGACAGGTCCTAGCTACCCGGACGCCCCTGGACGTACTCCGTCGGCAGGACGGGTTCCCCGCGCGAGAGCTGCGTGGCGGACAGCGGCAGGTTGGCGCGGGCCGCCACGTGCCGCTCGCGGGCCGCGTCCAGCGGCTCGCGGGCGACGACCTCGCCGCCCTTGACCAGCTCCACCAGCAGCTGCCGGTCCGCGAGCTCGCCCGGCACCGGCCCGGTGCCCACCACCTCGGCCTCGGCGATCCCGTCGGAGTCCAGCCGCCGCGCGGCCCACTTGCGGCCGCCGACGGAGGTCTTGCCGCCGGTGGACTTCTTCGCCACCGGCGCCAGCGGCGCCCTCGGGTCGGCGGACTCGGCGCGGGCGACCAGCTTGTAGACCATCGAGGAGGTGGGGTGGCCGGACCCGGTCACCAGCTGCGTGCCGACGCCGTACGCGTCCACGGGCGCCGCCGCCAGCGAGGCGATGGCGTACTCGTCCAGGTCCGAGGTCACGATGATCTTCGTGTCCCGCGCGCCGAGCTCGTCCAGCTGCTGCCGCACCCGGTGCGCCACCAGCAGCAGGTCGCCGGAGTCGATCCGCACGGCCCCCAGCTCCGTCCCGGCGATCTCCACGGCCGCCCGGACCGCCTCGGTGACGTCGTAGGTGTCCACCAGCAGCGTCGTGCCCCGGCCGAGGGAGTCCACCTGGGCGCGGAAGGCGTCGCGCTCGCTGTCGTGCAGCAGGGTGAAGGCGTGCGCGGAGGTGCCGACGGTCGGGATGTTGTAGCGGAAGCCGGCCGCCAGGTCGGAGGTGGAGGCGAAGCCGCCGACGTACGCGGCCCGGGAGGCGGCCACCGCGGCCAGCTCGTGGGTGCGCCGCGCGCCCATCTCGATCAGCGGGCGGTCACCGGCGGCCGACGACATCCGGGAGGCGGCCGCGGCGATCGCCGAGTCGTGGTTGAGGATCGACAGGATCACCGTCTCCAGCAGGACGCACTCGGCGAAGGTGCCCTCCACCCGCATGACCGGCGAGCCCGGGAAGTACACCTCGCCCTCCGGGTAGCCCCAGATGTCGCCGGTGAAGCGGTAGTCGGCGAGCCAGGCCAGGGTCTCCTCGTCGATGATCCCCCGCTCGCGCAGGAAGCCGAGGACGCCCGCGTCGAAACGGAAGTTCTCCACGGCGTCCAGCACGCGCCCGGTGCCCGCCACCACGCCGTATCGGCGCCCCTCGGGCAGGCGCCGGGTGAAGACCTCGAAGACGCTCCGCCGCTCGGCCGTACCGCCCCGCAGGGCGGCCTGGAGCATGGTCAGCTCGTACTGGTCCGTGAAGAGCGCCGTCGAGGGAACGTCCACCGGCAGCCCAAGGTCCGCTGTGTTCATGGCAAGAATGGTACCCCCATTTCGTCACTCTGACGATTTGCAGCCCTGTTTGTGCGAGTACCCCCTTGTGATGGCAGCATGGGCCTTGTGACGGCAGCCGCACCCATCGAGATCGAGAAGACCGAGTCTGCGGAGCAGGTTTCCGCGGTTCCCGAGCCCGACGTCCCCTGGGTGACGATCGTCCACAACGACCCCGTCAACCTCATGAGCTATGTGACGTACGTCTTCCAGACGTACTTCGGCTACTCCAAGGACAAGGCCACCAAGCTCATGCTCGACGTCCACCACAAGGGCCGGGCGGTCGTCTCCAGCGGGTCGCGCGAGGAGATGGAGCGGGATGTGCAGGCCATGCACGGCTACGGCCTGTGGGCCACCCTCCAGCAGGACCGGAAATGACCCACGCCCGCCCGCAGGACGGAAGTAGCTGAATCGCCTTCATGCCCGGACACTTCGAACCGCTCCCCGGCGGCGGCGCGGCCGTCGCCCTCGACGACGTCGAGATCTCCATCATCCGGTCGCTGGCCGTGCAGCTCCTGGAGCTCATCGGCCCCGGACCCGCCGAGGACGCGCAGGGCGACCCGCTCGCCGAGCTCTTCGCCGAGGGACCGAGCGAACCGCCCGCCGACCCCGTGCTGAAGCGGCTCTTCCCGGACGCCTACACCGACCCCGAGCACGCCCCCGCCTCCCCGCGGGACGCCGAGGAGCGGCGGGCGTACTCCGCGGAGTTCCGCCGCTACACCGAGAACGACCTGCGCGCCGGCAAGCGCGACAACGCCCTGGCCGTGATCCGCTCCCTGGACGCGCTCGCCCCGGCCGCCGCCGGGGAGGGCGGGGCGGTGCTCAAGCTGTCCGCCGCGGAGTCCCGGCGCTGGCTGGGCGCCCTCAACGACCTGCGCCTGGCCATCGGCTCCCGGCTGGACATCACCGACGAGGACGACATCGACCTGCTCTACCGCCTCCCCGACGAGGACCCGCGCAAGCCCATGGTGATGGCGTACCTGTGGCTGGGCGGGCTCCAGGAGACGCTGGTCACCACCCTGATGCCCTGATCCGCGGGACACGGGTGTTCGCTCAGAGGACACTCAAATCCGGATAACGATCCCGTTAAAGCGAGGGCCCTTTCTGTCCGTTTAGGGGACTCTTTGTCCCCTTCTTCCTGTGGTGTGCGCCACAGGTGCTCCGGGTGATCACCGGTGCGGCCGTGATAAATCTTCACGACCGCCCGGCGAACACCACCCACGTTCCGCCGGGTGCGCCACGTGGCCGGCGGATCGCCGGCCAGGCACCGCTCCAGCAATCCGGGGGGATCGTGACCCGATCCGCGGCCGACTCAAGGCCCGGGTCGGCATGGAGAAAGGCGCACCACACATGACCTCAGCGCAGGTCGACAAGGAAACGGCCCCCGAAGAGGGGTACGAGCGCGGGCTCGGCAGCCGTCAGGTCCAGATGATCGCCATCGGCGGCGCCATCGGCGTCGGCCTGTTCATGGGCGCCGGGGCGAACATCGCCAAGGCGGGCCCCAGCATCATCCTCATGTACGCCCTCGCGGGCGTCGTGATCTTCTTCATCATGCGGGCGCTGGGCGAGCTGCTCCTCTACCGGCCCGTCTCCGGCTCCTTCGCCGAGTACGCCCGCGAGTTCCTCGGCCCGTTCTTCGGGTTCGTCACGGGCTGGACGTACTGGCTCATGTGGGTGGTCACCGGCATGGCCGAGCTCACGGCCGCCGCGATCTACATCCACTTCTGGTTCCCGGAGATCCCGCAGTGGGTCAGCGCCCTGGTGTTCCTGGTGGTGCTCTTCGGCGTCAACCTGATCTCCGTCAAGATCTTCGGCGAGGTCGAGTTCTGGTTCTCGATGATCAAGGTCACGGCCATCATCGGCATGATCGTCATCGGCCTCGGCGTGCTCACCCTCGGCTTCTCCGACGCCGGTGACACCGCCACCGTCTCCAACCTCTGGGCGCACGACGGCTTCTTCCCGAACGGCATCGGCTCCAGCCTGATGACGCTCCAGGGCGTCATGTTCGCCTACCTCGCCGTCGAGCTCGTCGGCGTCACCGCGGGCGAGTCCGAGAACCCCGAGAAGACCCTGCCCAAGGCCATCAACACCCTGCCCTGGCGCATCATCGTCTTCTACGTCGGCGCCCTGCTGGTGATCCTCTCCGTCGTCAAGTGGACCGAGTTCTCCGCCGGCGAGAGCCCGTTCGTCCACGCCTTCGGCAAGATCGGCATCCCGCTCGCCGCGGGCATCGTCAACTTCGTGGTGCTCACCGCGGCCCTGTCGTCCTGCAACTCGGGCATGTACTCGACCGGCCGGATGCTGCGCGACCTGGCCTCCAACAGCGAGGCGCCGCAGGCGTTCGGCAAGCTCAACGCCCGCAAGACGCCCGCCGTCGGCATCACCGTCTCCGTGGCGCTCATGGGCATCGGCGTGGTCCTGAACTACGTCGTCCCGGAGAAGGCGTTCCTCTACGTCACCTCCGTCGCCACCGCGGCCGGCATCTGGACCTGGATGATGATCCTCGTCAGCCACATCCGCTACCGCGCCGCGGTCGACGCGGGCCGGCTGCGCGCCTCGTCCTTCCCCGCCCCCGGCGGCGCGCTCTTCAGCTGGGTCGCGCTCCTCTTCCTCGTCGGCGTGACCTGCATGATCGCGTACGACAAGGACGCCCGGATCTGCCTGTACGTCGCGGCCGGCTGGGCCGTCGCCCTCGGCATCGGCTGGGCGGTCCTCAAGAGCCGCAACCCGCAGATCGCCGAGCGCCGCGGCGACGCGGAGTTCGAGAAGGTCGGCTGACCGACCCCCGAGGACGTCCGGCCGCAGGGAGTACTCGTGGCACTCCCTGCGGCTGCCGCTCAGGATGTCCGGCATGTGGGCCGTTCCGTACCACCCCTCGGTACGGAACGGCCCTTCTGCTTATCCTGACGGACATGCTGACCCTCACCCAGGCCCTGTACGACCGGATCGTCGCCCACGCGCGCAAGGACCACCCCGACGAGGCGTGCGGGGTCGTGGCCGGCCCGGCGGGCTCGGACCGCCCCGAGCGCTTCATCCCGATGCTGAACGCGGCGATGTCGCCCACCTTCTACGAGTTCGACTCCGGCGACCTGCTGAAGCTCTACCGCGAGATGGACGACAACGACGAGGAGCCGGTGATCATCTACCACTCCCACACGGCGACCGAGGCCTACCCGTCCCGCACCGACATCTCCTACGCCAACGAGCCCGGCGCCCACTACGTGCTCGTCTCCACGGCGGACACCGACGGGCTCGGCGAGTTCCAGTTCCGCTCCTTCCGGATCGTCGAGGGCGAGGTGACGGAAGAGGAGGTCAAGGTGGTCGACGCCTACTGACCGCCCACCGGCCGCCCGCCGACCGCGTGCCGGCTCCCGCGGACCGCCGGCCGGCCGCCTGAAGTGCCCCGTCTCGAAGAACGGGCAGAAACCGTCCGAAGTGCGAGATCACACTCCGGGTCCAGGACCGGGAATCGATACGATGAGCCCATGGTTTTCCACGACGTGAGCGAGAAGACGCCGGGCACGCTGCTCGTGGCGCGGCTGCACGTCGACCTGTGCAGGCTCGCCAGCGCCATCTGTTGACGCCGCCCTGCCGCCGTACGGCCGTGGGCCGCGGCGACCGCTCTCCCTGCGTGACCCACGCACCACCGCGCCGCCGCGCGTCCACCGACCCGACGAAACCTTCCGACAGGAGCCCTGAGCCATGGCCATCGAGGTCCGCATCCCGACCATCCTCCGCACGTACACCGACGGCCAGAAGGCGGTGGAAGGCACCGGGGACACCCTCGCCGAGCTCTTCGCCGACCTCGAGACCCGGCACGCGGGCATCCGGGCCCGCATCGTGGACGGCGACCAGCTGCGCCGCTTCGTCAACGTCTACCTCAACGACGAGGACGTCCGCTTCCTCGACGGCATCGACACCAAGCTGACCGACGGCGACAACGTGACGATCCTGCCGGCCGTGGCCGGCGGCATGGCCTGACGGGCTGCCGATTTCCATGCGTTACGACTCCCCGCTGGCCGCGGTGGGCAACACCCCGTTGGTGCGCCTGCCGCGGCTCTCGCCGTCCGCCGACGTCCGCATCTGGGCGAAGCTGGAGGACCGCAACCCGACGGGCTCGGTCAAGGACCGCCCCGCCCTGCACATGATCGAGCAGGCGGAGAAGGACGGCCGCCTCACGCCGGGCTGCACGATCCTGGAACCGACGAGCGGCAACACCGGCATCTCCCTGGCCATGGCCGCCAAGCTCAAGGGCTACCGCATGGTCTGCGTGATGCCCGAGAACACCTCCCAGGAGCGCCGCGACCTGCTCGGCATGTGGGGCGCCGAGATCATCTCCTCCCCGGCCGCGGGCGGCTCCAACACCGCCGTACGGGTCGCCAAGGAACTGGCCGCCGAGCACCCCGACTGGGTGATGCTCTACCAGTACGGCAACCCCGACAACGCCGGCGCCCACTACGCCACCACCGGCCCCGAGATCCTCGCCGACCTGCCCTCCGTCACCCACTTCGTGGCCGGGCTCGGCACCACCGGCACCCTCATGGGCGTCGGCCGCTACCTGCGCGAGCACAAGCCGGACGTGAAGATCGTCGCCGCCGAGCCGCGCTACGACGACCTGGTCTACGGCCTGCGCAACCTCGACGAGGGCTTCGTCCCCGAGCTGTACGACGCCTCCGTCCTCACCACCCGCTTCTCCGTCGGCTCCGCCGACGCGGTCACCCGCACCCGCGAACTCCTCCAGCAGGAGGGCATCTTCGCCGGCGTGTCCACCGGCGCCGCCCTGCACGCGGCGATCGGCGTCGGCCGCAAGGCGCTCAAGGCCGGCGAGGCGGCCGACATCGTCTTCGTCGTGGCCGACGGCGGCTGGAAGTACCTCTCCACCGGCGTCTACACGGCCGCCACGACCGAAGAGGCCATCGAGACGCTCCAGGGCCAGCTCTGGGCGTGACGCCCCCGGACGGCACCGGGAAGGGACCGAGGCTTGCGGCTTCGGTCCCTTCGGCGTTTCGTGGAGGGGAACGTCAGGCGCGGACGCGCACCACCCGCACGCCCCCTCACACACCCCATGCGCCCCGCATCCAGCCGAACCGGTGACACCACAGGTGAGTTCGCCCACAACCGCCCCTGGCGGAGGAGCGACCGGAGGTCTCGCGCCTTACGCTCGACGAACCGCACGACCCCCGACGCCCCTCTCAGACTTATCCCGCCAGCGGAGGTTTCTGCTTCATGAAGCTCACCGTCGTCGGCTGCTCGGGGTCGTTCCCGTCCGCGGAATCGGCCTGCTCGAGCTACCTCGTCGAGGCCGACGGCTTCCGGCTGCTTCTCGACATGGGCAACGGCGCCCTGGGCGAGCTGCAGCGCCACTGCGGTCTCTACGACCTCGACGCGATCTTCCTCAGCCACCTGCACGCCGACCACTGCATCGACATGTGCGCGTACTTCGTGGCGCGCTACTACCGGCACGACGGCGGCCGCTGCGCCCCGCTCCCCGTCTACGGACCCGAGGGCACCGAGCACCGGCTGACCACCGCCTACGCCGACACCCCCTCGGCCTCCTCCATGAGCGAGGTCTTCGACTTCCACACGGTCAAGCCGGGCACCTTCGAGATCGGCCCGTTCACCGTGCACACCGAGCGCGTGGCGCACCCCGTGGAGGCGTACGGCATCCGCGTCGAGCACGGCGGGAAGACCCTGACGTACTCCGGCGACACCGGCGTCAGCGAGGCCCTGGACGACCTCGCCCGGGACGCCGACCTGTTCCTGTGCGAGGCCGCGTTCACGCACGGCAAGGAGGACATCCCCGACCTCCACCTCAACGGCCGCGAGGCGGGTGAGACCGCCGCCCGCGCCCGCGCCCGCCGCCTGGTCCTCACCCACATCCCGCCGTGGACGGACCCCGAGGTCAACCTCGTCGACGCCCGCGCGGTCTACGACGGGCCGGTGGAGCTGGCGGTGCCGCGCCGGACCTACGAGGTCTAGGGGCTGTCCGACCATTGCCGTCGTCGCCCGGAGGGCGGTCCCGCGGCGACGGTCGGACGGACCCTGGCGGCCGTGACACGGCGGGAGGCCCGGAACCGCAGGGTTCCGGGCCTCCCGCCGCGTGGGTGCGAGGGTCGTCACGCCTTGGCGGCGTCCTCGACCTCCTCCTCGGGCTCCCGGCCCGGGGTCGGCAGGTTGAACTTGGTGATCGCGAAGCGGAAGACCGCGTAGTAGACCGCCGCGAACACCAGACCGATCGGGATGATCAGCCAGGGCTTGGTCGCCAGGCTCCAGTTGAGGAAGTAGTCGATCGCGCCGGCCGAGAAGCTGAAGCCGTGGTGCACGCCCAGCGCCCAGGTGACGGCCATGGAGATGGCGGTCAGGACCGCGTGGATGACGTACAGCACCGGCGCGATGAACATGAACGCGAACTCGATCGGCTCGGTGATGCCGGTGACGAACGAGGTCAGCGCGAGCGACATCATCATGCCGCCGACGACCTTGCGGCGCTCGGGGCGGGCGCAGTGCGTGATCGCCAGCGCGGCGGCCGGGAGCGCGAACATCATGATGGGGAAGAAGCCGGTCATGAACTGGCCGGCGGTCGGGTCGCCGTGGAAGAAGCGCGGCAGGTCACCGTGCCAGACGGTCCCCGAGGCGTCCTTGAAGGAGCCGATCTCCTGCCAGGCCACCGTGTTCACGAACTGGTGCATGCCCACGGGGAGCAGTCCGCGGTTGATCGCGCCGAAGACGGCCGCGCCCGCGGCGCCGAGGCCGGTCATCCACTCGCCGAACTCGGTGATGACGTTGCCGATCGGCTCCCACACCAGGCCGAAGAAGACACCGACGGCGGTGCCGATGAAGGCCATCAGGATCGGGACCAGCCGGCGGCCGTTGAAGAAGCCCAGCCAGTCGGGGAGCTTGGTGCGGTGGAAGCGCTGCCAGACGACCGCGGATATCAGGCCCATGACGATGCCGCCGAGCACCTTGGGGTCGTTGTAGGTGGCGGCGACGTCGGCGCCCTCCGTGACCTTCGCCTCGGTGATCGGGAAGGCGGTCAGCACGTTCTTGTAGACGAGGAAGCCGACCAGCGCCGCCAGCGCGGTGGAGCCGTCGGCCTTCTTGGCGAAGCCGATGGCGATGCCGACGCAGAACAGCAGCGGCAGGTTGGCGAAGACCGCGTCACCGGCGGTGGCGAACACGGCCGCGACCTTGTCCCAGCCCAGGCCGTCCTTGCCGAACACGTCGTCCTGCCCCAGCCGCAGCAGGATGCCCGCCGCCGGCAGGACGGCGATCGGAAGCTGGAGACTGCGGCCGACCTTCTGCAGTCCCTGGAACAGGCCGGATCCCCGCCTCTTTGCGGGGGCCGCCGATGCGGTGGCGGTGCTCATACGTCCTCCAACGGTGGTGGTCTACACCACTCAGTGGTGTAGACCTGTTGTAGCACGATGAAGGCCGCATAAGGAACCCGCGATTCCAGCGACGGAAGCACTACGCGCAGTACCGGATCCGAGCACACCGACAAGCCCCCGGAACGGTGTTCCCGAGGGCCCGGACAGCCACCTCAAAGCCTAGAAGATCAGCCCTTCGTCACGTCCTCGACCTCCTCCTCCGGCTCCCGCCCCGGAGTCCTCAGATCGAACCGCGTGATCGCGAAACGGAAGACCGCGTAATACACCAGCGCGAAGCCCAGCCCGATCGGGACGATCAGCCACGGCCGCGTCGCCAGGTTCCAGTTGATGGCGTAGTCGATCAGCCCCGCCGAGAAGCTGAAACCGTCGTGCACCCCCAGCCCCCACGTCACCGCCATCGACACACCCGTCAGCAGCGCGTGCACCACGTACAGCGCCGGCGCCACGAACAGGAACGAATACTCGATCGGCTCGGTGATGCCCGTCACGAACGACGTCAGCGCCACCGACAGCATCAGACCGCCCACCTCCTTGCGCCGCCCCGGCCGCGCACAGTGCGTGATCGCCAGCGCCGCCGCCGGCAGCGCGAACATCATGATCGGGAAGAAGCCCGACGTGAACTGGCCCGCGTCCGGGTCGCCCGCCAGGAACATGTTGATGTCCCCGTGCACCACCTCCCCGTCCGGCCGCGTGTAACTGCCGAACTGGAACCAGATGGGCACGTTCAGGAACTGGTGCAGCCCCACCACCAGCAACGCCCGGTTCGCGACCCCGAACACCCCCGCACCCCAGGCACCCAGACCGCTCATCCAGTCGCCGAAACCCTCCAGCGCGCCACCGACCGGCGGCCACACCCACAGGCACAGCGCCGCGAACGCGATCGAGACGAACGCCATGATGATCGGCACCAGCCGCCGCCCGTTGAAGAACCCCAGCCAGTCCACCAGCTTCGTCCGGTGGAAACGCTGCCAGAAATACGCCGCCGTCAGCCCCAGCACGATCCCGCCGAACACCCCCGGATTCTGGTAACCGAACTCCGTCACCGTCCCGTCCGCCGCCCGACAGCCGGCGTCGACCACCTCCGCACCCGCCGGACACGGCTCCGGGAACTGACGCAGCACGTTGTAATAGACGAGGAACCCCGCCACCGCCGCCAGCGCCGTCGACCCGTCCGCCTTCCTCGCCATCCCGATGGCCACCCCCACGCAGAACAGCAGCGGCAACCCCAGCGAACCGTCCAGCAGCGCACCGCCCGCCCCCGCCATCACCTTCGAGACGTCCGTCCAGCCCAGACCCTCGTCCCCGAACACGTCCGGCTGCCCCAGCCGGTTGAGGATGCCCGCCGCCGGCAGCACGGCGATCGGCAGCTGAAGACTGCGGCCCATCTTCTGCAGACCCTGGAACAGACGGTTCCAGCGGTCACGCGCCGGACGGGCCTCGGCGGCGCTGGCGGAACGGTCGGCGGCGCTCATGACAGTCCTTCCGGGACCCTCGACCCAGGGGGCGGTTTGGCGGCGGTCCGCAGGGTGGTGTAGACCAGTCGGCGGACGGTTCCGCTGTCGTGACGCCATCCTTCGGCACCCACGACACGACCGCTCGCGAAGATGGGCCAACTGTGGGTTACTGCGACAAAGCGGTTCGGATCAGGGAGAACGAACATGGCCAGCAAGGCTGAGAAGATCGTTGCCGGGCTCGGCGGCATCGACAACATCGAGGAAGTCGAGGGCTGCATCACGCGCCTGCGCACCGAGGTCGTGGACCCCGGCAAGGTCGACGAGGCCGCCCTGAAGGCCGCCGGCGCCCACGGCGTCGTCAAGATGGGCAGCGCCATCCAGGTCGTCATCGGCACCGACGCCGACCCGATCGCCGCGGAGATCGAAGACATGATGTGAAGCGCGGGCATCATCCCCGGCTTCACCCCCCGAGGCACCCCCGGCCCCACCCCCTGAGGGCCCCCGGCACCCCCCTCGGCTCCCTGCCTCACGGGCCCCTCCCCACCGCGGGAGGGGCCCCTTCCGCATGTCCCGCTAGGCTGCGCCCATGTCTCGAATCGACGGCCGCACCCCCCAACAGCTCCGCCCCGTCACCATCGAACGCGGCTGGAGCAAGCACGCCGAAGGCTCCGTCCTCGTCTCCTTCGGCGACACCAAGGTCCTCTGCACCGCCTCCGTCACCGAAGGCGTCCCGCGCTGGCGCAAGGGCAGCGGCGAAGGCTGGGTCACCGCCGAATACGCCATGCTGCCCCGCGCCACCAACACCCGCGGCGACCGCGAGTCCGTCAAGGGCCGCATCGGCGGCCGCACCCACGAGATCAGCCGCCTCATCGGCCGCTCCCTGCGCGCCGTCATCGACTACAAAGCACTCGGCGAGAACACCGTCGTCCTCGACTGCGACGTCCTCCAGGCCGACGGCGGCACCCGCACCGCCGCCATCACCGGCGCCTACGTCGCCCTCGCCGACGCCGTGCACTGGGCCCAGGGCCGCAAACTCGTCAAGGCCAACCGCCGCCCCCTCACCGGCACCGTCAGCGCCGTCTCCGTCGGCATCGTCGCCGGCGTCCCCATGCTCGACCTCTGCTACGAGGAAGACGTCCGTGCCGACACCGACATGAACGTCGTCTGCACCGGCGACGGCCGCTTCGTCGAAGTCCAGGGCACCGCCGAAGCCGAACCCTTCGCCCGCGACGAACTCAACGCCCTCCTCGACCTCGCCGTCACCGGCTGCACCGAACTCACCGCCCTCCAGCGCGCCGCCCTCGACGCCACCCAGGACCGCTGACCCCGGCACCCGGCAGATCCCCGGCGCGGGCAACCGCGCCGCGTCCCGGCGCGTCTCCACACACACGGGCGCACAGCTCAACCCTGTGCGCCCGGCCAGCGACAAGGGCCCCGCGCCCACCGAAGGAGAGGGACCGTCCCATGGCCGCGAGCCGCCGACGCCGCACCCCGGCCGTCGCCGCCACCCTGGCGGCGATCGCGCTGACCGCCGGACTGACCACCGGCTGCGCCGCCGTCGACAAGGCACTGGACTGCGTCCAGACCGCCGACGCCATCGCCGACAGCGTCACCGACCTCCAGCAGGCCGTCGGCAACGCCGCCGACGACCCCACCCGGCTGGATGAGTCCCTCGACTCCATCGACAAGAACCTCGACGAGATCGGCGACAAGACCGACAACGCCGACGTCGACAAGGCCGTCGACGACCTCGGACGCGCCGTCGGCAACGTCCGCACGGCCATCGAGAACGGCGACGAGACCCCCGACATCAGCCCCGTCACCGACGCCGCCGGCGAACTCACCAAGGTCTGCACGCCGTAACCCGCGGCCCCCGCCCCCGGCGATACTGGGGGCCATGACCCGCTTGATCCTCGCCACCCGCAACGCCGGAAAGATCACCGAGCTCCGGGCGATCCTCGCCGAGGCCGGCCTGCCCCACGACCTCGTCGGCGCCGACGCCTTCCCCGACGTCCCCGACGTCAAGGAAACCGGCGTCACCTTCGCCGAGAACGCCCTGCTCAAGGCCCACGCCCTCGCCCGGGCCACCGGCCTGCCCGCCGTCGCCGACGACTCCGGCCTCTGCGTCGACGTCCTCGGCGGCGCCCCCGGCATCTTCTCCGCCCGCTGGGCGGGCCGCCACGGCGACGACCGGGCCAACCTCGACCTGCTGCTCGCCCAGCTCTCGGACATCGCCGACGAACACCGCGCCGCCCACTTCGCCTGCGCCGCGGCCCTCGCCCTCCCGGACGGCACGGAACGCGTCGTCGAAGGCAGCCTGCCCGGCACCCTGCGCCGCGAGCCGGCCGGCACGAACGGCTTCGGCTACGACCCGATCCTCCAGCCCGACGGCGAGACGCGCACCTGCGCGGAACTGACCGCGGACGAGAAGAACGCGATCAGCCACCGCGGCAAGGCGTTCCGGGCACTGGTACCGGTGGTGCGGGAGCTGCTGGGCTGAGGAACGCGAAGGGGCCGCCCGACCGGGCGGCCCCTTCCTCGGCGTGCGGCCGATGGGATTCGAACCCACATGGGCAAACGCCCAGAGGCACCTAAAACCTCCGCTTATACCATTCAGCAACGGCCGCGTGTCAGGCCATGCTACCGGGACAGTGGGCTCGGTCTAGGTGGGACGCCGCTTTCCGCCCCTGCACCAGGTGCGGGTGACCGCATGGCAGTTGGGGCACAGCAGCCGCAGGTTCTCCCGCCGGTCGTCGCTCCAGTCCCCGTTGACGTGGTCGACCTCCAGGGGCATGGGCCGGCCCAGCCACTCGGGGCCGGTGCCGCACTCCGCGCACTCCTCGGGCACGCCGCACCCGGAAAGGGCCCGGCGCAGCAGAGCGGTCTTCGTCCGGCGCTTGCCGTCGTGCTTGACCAGGATCTCCTCCGGCTTCCTGGCAGGGACCGGGCCCGGCTTGCCGCGCTGGTGCGCCTGCCCGAGGAAGTGACCGGTCGGCAGGTCTTCCTCGGCGATCCACCGACGCACCAGGGCACGTTGCGTGTCGGTGTCCGGGCGTCCCAGTCGGCGCAGGAGGCCCGCCCACGAGATCGAAGCGGCGACTGCCGAGCGCAGTTCCTCCGAGGTGGGGCGCTCGCAGGAGGACCGCACGCCGCCGCTCATCCCGCTGCCCTCCTGGCGCGCCGCTTGCCGCGCCCTCGGTACGTGTCCGTCGTCGCGTGGCAGTTGGGACAGAGGAACCGCAGGTTCTCGATCCGGTTGTCGCGCCAGTCACCGTCGACGTGGTCGACCTCCAGCGGCAGCGGGTGACCTCGCCAGACCGCCTCCGTGCCGCACAGGGCACACCGCTCGGGAACGCCCAGGGCGGTCATCGCCCACCTGAGCCGGTCGCCCGGGATGCGCCGGGCCTCGGCCTCGGGCTGCTTCACGAGCAGCCTCTCCGGTGTCCGGGGGCGCCACGGTTTCCCGGCGCGGCTCGGCATCCGGAAGTGCGACGTGTCGATGCCGTACGCCCTGATCCTCCGGCTGATGTAGGTGTGGTGCCCGCCCACCACCTCCAGCCCGAGGTGCCGCAGCACTTCGCACATGGTGGTGGACGCCGCCACCGCGTCCGCGAGGGTCTCCCGGGTCCACTTCACCCCCTCCCGCTCGAAGTGCGAGACGTCGATTCCCAGGTTCTTCATGCGCTCCCGGACGTACCGCCGCGTCGGACCGCGCGGATCCACCCCCAGCCTCTCCAGCGCCTCCGACAGCGTCCGCGCCCCCCGCGCCGCCTCCTCCAGCCGTTCCCTGCCGTACGCACCGGCCCCCACCGCGCCCCCTCCGTCCGCCTCTTCCGTCCGCCTCTTCCCGTTCGGCCACGCGTTCGTGGCGCGTACGGAGCAACGAACCGGTGGTCGGACGGTCACGCGCGACAAGCGGAGCGGCCCGTACCGGATCACGCCGGTACGGGCCGCTCGGACGGCGGAGGGCGGAGGGGTGCGCTAGACGCCCAGGTCCTTGATGATCTTGGCCACGTGGCCCGTCGCCTTCACGTTGTACAGGGCGCGCTCGACCCGGCCCTCCTCGTCGACGATCACCGTGGAGCGGATGACGCCCACGACCGTCTTGCCGTACAGCTTCTTCTCGCCGAAGGCGCCGTACGCCTCCAGGACCTTCTTGTCCGGGTCGGCGAGCAGGGTGACCTTCAGGGACTCCTTCTCGCGGAACGCGGCGAGCTTCTCGGGCTTGTCGGGGGAGATGCCGATGACGTCGTAGCCGGCGCCCGCCAGGACCTCCAGGTTGTCGGTGAAGTCGCAGGCCTGCTTGGTGCAGCCTGGAGTCAGCGCCGCCGGGTAGAAGTAGACGATGACCTTGCGGCCCTTGTGGTCGGCCAGCGACACCTCGGTGCCGTCGGCGTCGGGCAGGGTGAAGGCGGGGGCGACGTCCCCGGGCTGGAGGCGGTCGGTCATCGGTCTGGTCTCCTCGTACGGACGCACTGCGTGGATCGGGTGCCGGCATCGAGCGTAACCGGGGGTCCCGGCCGTGCGGTGCGGCGAGGAGCTGACAGACTGTCCGACAACAGGCACAAGCGGACTTCGGAGGCGACACGGTGGCGGACACGGCGGACACCAGAACCCCGGCGCAGATCGAGGCGGACATCGAGCGCCGCCGCGCGGTGCTGGCCGAGACGCTCGACGAGATCGGGGTGCGGGTGCACCCGAAGACGGTCGTCGGCGACGCCAAGGCCAAGGTCGCCTCCCACGTCGACCACACCCTCGGCCGGGCCTACGTGGAGGTCAACCGGGTGGTGAGCGAGGTGAAGGCGCAGTTCGTGGACGAGCGGGGCGCGCCGCGGCTGGAGCGGGTGGTGCCCGCCGCGCTCCTGGTGGCCGGTGTCGTCGGGCTGCTCACGCTGAGCACCCGGCGGCGCAGGGGCTGACCCGCCCGCGTGTGTCCGCGGCGGAGGCAGGTAGGTTTCAGAGCGTGAGCGCCAACAGAAACGACAGCACCCATCCCGACAAGCTGCCCATCCGCATGCTGCACGACCGGGTCCTCGTGCGGCAGGACACCAGCGAGGGCGAGCGGCGTTCCGGTGGCGGCATCCTGATTCCCGCCACCGCGGCGGTCGGTCGTCGGCTGGCCTGGGCCGAGGTGGTCGCGGTGGGGCAGAACGTGCGGACGGTGGAGCCGGGGGACCGGGTCCTGTTCGATCCGGAGGACCGGGCGGAGGTCGAGGTGCGGGGGATCGCGTACGTGCTGATGCGCGAGCGCGATCTGCACGCCGTGGCCGCGGACCGGTTCGAGGGGTCGGAGGACTCGACCGGGCTGTACCTGTAGGACCCGAGTGCACGGGAAGGGGCCGGTGACGATGGTCACCGGCCCCTTTCGGGCTGCCTTTGCTAGGTTGGAAGGACCCCGACGAGACGCGCCGTACCGGGTGAAGGCAAAGACGACGCACCACCGTTTCGTCCGTTCACGGAGGTGCCGTCATGGCGTGGGTCCTGCTCGTGGTCGCCGGTCTGCTGGAGGTCGGCTGGTCGGTGGGGATGAAGTACACCGAGGGGTTCACCCGGCCGTTGCCCAGTGTGCTCACCGGCGCGGCCATCGTGGCCAGCATGCTGCTGCTGTCCCAGGCGGCGAAGACCCTGCCCATCGGTACGGCGTACGGGGTGTGGGTCGGGATCGGGGCGGCCGGGGCGGCGGTGCTCGGCATGGCGGTGCTGGGGGAGCCGGCGACCGCCGCCCGGATCTTCTTCGTGTGCCTGCTGCTGGTCGCCGTGGTGGGGCTGAAGGCGACCTCGGGTCACTGACTCACTCGCGGCGGGCCAGCTGCGGCACGATGCCCGTGACGCCTTCGGTGCTGCCGCCGGCCGGTTTCCCGGTGGTGGTGCCGTCGGTGGTGTCGCCGCCCGTGGTGTCGCCGCCGGTCGTGTCGCCGGTGGTGCCGCCGGTGCCGGTGGTGCCGTCGGTGGTGCCGCCGGTCGTCGCGCCGTCGGTGGTGCCGCCGGTGGTGCCGTCGGTCTCGCCCGGGGTCTGCTCGCCGGGCGCGCTCGGGCTCTGCTCGGGGGTCTGGCCGGTGTCCTCGTCCGGGGTGGCGTCGTCGCCGGTCTCCTCGTCGCCGGTCGGGTCGGCCGGGGGCTCGGTGCTGGGCGCCTGCGTCTGGTCGGCGCCGATCTGGAGCCGCAGGTCGAAGCTCTTGACCGGCTCGCCGTCGAGGGCGTCGCGGGTGTACTGGCCCCAGATCTCGGCGGGTGCCCCGCCGCCGTTGATGCGCTGCAGGCCGAGGGCGTTGTAGAGCGGCTTGTGCTCGGCGGTGACCGGGTCCTGGCCCATGACGGCGACGACGGTGGCGAGGTCGGGGGTGTAGCCGGCGAACCAGGCGGCCTTGTCCTCCTCGGCGGTGCCGGTCTTGCCGGCGGCCGGGCGGCCGGCGGCCTGGGCGGCGGTGGCGGTGCCGTTCTGGACCACGCTCTGCAGGACCGCGGTGGTGGTGTCGGCGGCCTCGCGGCTGACGGCCTGGCGGGTCCGGCGTTCGGGCAGCGTGACGGGCACGCCCTCCTTGGTGACCTTCTCGACCATCGTGTAGGTGCCGTGCTTGCCGTGGTTGGCGAGGGTGGCGTAGGCCTCGGCCATGTCGAGGACGCTGGCGTTGGCGGTGCCGAGGGCGAGGGCGGGGCCGTCGGGCATGCTGGGCGTGTCGGCGGGGATGCCGAGGTCGATGGCGGTCTGCTTGACCTTCTCGGGGCCGACGTCGACCGCCATCTGCGCGTACACGGAGTTGACGGACTTGTCGGTGGCCTCGCGGACGGTGATGTCGCCGTAGGAGACCTGGTCCTCGTTCTCCGGGGCGTACAGGCCGCCGCTCCAGCCCTGGACGGGGCGCTTGTTGGTGCCGTCGTAGACGGTGTTGGGGGTGATCAGGCGGCCGTCCTGGGTGTTGGACTTGTGCTCGACGGCGGCGGTGAACACGAACGGCTTGAAGGTGGAGCCGACCTGGAAGTCCCGGCGGGTGGCGTTGGGGGTGTACTGCTTGACGTAGTCGATGCCGTTGTACATCGCCACGACCTTGCCGGTCCTGGGGTCGACGGAGGCGCCGCCGGCGCGGACGTAGGTGTCGACCTTGCGGTTCTTCGGGTCGAGCTTGGACATGAGCTTGTCGTCGACGGCCTCGACGAAGGCGTCCTGCTTGTCCTTCTGCAGGGTGGTGGTGATGCGGTAGCCGCCGGCGTCGAGGGCGCCCTCGTCGACGATCTTGTTGTCGACGAGGTAGTCGCGCACGATGCGGACGATGTAGCCGCGCTGCCCGGACATGCCGGTGGAGACGGTGGTCTCCTTCGGCATCGGGAAGGTGATGCCGGCGCGTTCGGTCTCGCCGAGCCAGCCCTTGGTGACCATGCCGTCCAGGACGTAGTTCCAGCGGGCCTCGGCGGCCCTGCGGTTCTCGGGGTGGGCGACGACGTCGTACTGGCTGGGCGCGTTGACCAGCGCGGCGAGGTAGGCGGCGCGGGCCGGGTCGAGTTCGGCGGCGTCCATGCCGTAGTAGGCCTGGGCGGCGGCCTGGATGCCGTAGGCGTTGCGGCCGAAGTAGCTGGTGTTGAGGTAGCCCTCGAGGATCTTGTCCTTGGACTGCTCGCGGTCCAGCTTGATGGCGATGAAGAACTCCTTCACCTTGCGGGTGACGGTCTGCTCCTGGCGCAGGTAGTAGTTCTTCACGTACTGCTGGGTGATGGTGGAGCCGGACTGCTTGCCCTTGCCGGTGGCGGTGTTCCAGGCGGCGCGGAGCATGGCCTTGGGGTCGACGGCCGACTCGGTGTAGAAGTCGCGGTCCTCGGCGGCCAGGACGGCGTGCTGGGCGTCCTTGGAGATCTGGGCGAGGGTGACGTTCTCGCGGTTGATCTCGCCGTCGCGGGCGATCTGCGAACCGTCCGCGTAGAGGTAGACGTTGGCCTGCTTGGTGGCGAGCGCGTTGGCGGGCGGGATCTTCACCAGGGTGTAGCCGAGGAAGAAGGCGCCGGCCAGCAGCAGGGCGACGACGACGGCGGTGCCGAGCGCCGTCCGCCAGGTCGGGATGATCCGGCGCAGGCCGGTGCGCCCGGGTTTTCCGCCGGGCCGGGTGCCCTCCGGGTCGTCGGCCGCCTGCGGCTCGGTCGGTGCCCAGCCCGGTGTCGGCTGCTGCGGCTGCGGCTCGTCGCTCATGTCGTGCATGGACTCCTGTTTCGCGTCGTACGTTCCCGTACGCCTCGTACGCCTTCTGCGCCCCCTGATGAAGACTCTCGCACCGGGCGTTCCGTTCCCGGAAACCGCACATGCGGGTGAACCGGTGGGCCGGGTCCCGGTCGGGGGCCCGTGCACCGGAAAACCCGCGGCGGGTCCGCCGCCCGCGCCGCTAGGCTCCTGCGCTTCGGTGCCGGGGGTCTCCGGCGGGCGAGGAGGGTTGTGGCGTGGGTTCGGGACGGTTGTACGCGGCCGTCGCGGCGGGGGGCTTCCGACGGTACGCGACGTACCGGGCGGCCACGGCCGCAGGGGTGTTCACCAACACCGTTTTCGGTGTGATCCTCGTGTACACCTACGTGGCGCTGTGGGACGAGAGACCGCACCTCGGGGGGTACGACCAGGCGCAGGCCGTGACCTACGTGTGGATCGGGCAGGCGCTCTTCGCCGCCCTGGCCATCCAGGGCGGGGGTTTCGAGAACGAGCTCATGGAACGCATCCGTACGGGTGACATCGCCACGGATCTGTACCGGCCGGCCGATCTGCAGCTGTGGTGGCTGGCGAACGACCTGGGCAGGACGCTGTTCCAGCTCCTGGGGCGGGGGGTGGTGCCCGTGGTCTTCGGGGCGTGGTGCTTCCCGACGGCGCTGCCGCGTGATCCGCTGGCCTGGGCGGCGTTCCTGGTGGCGGTCGTGCTCGGGGCGGTCGTGAGCTTCGCCGTCCGCTACCTGGTGGCGCTGAGCGCGTTCTGGCTGCTGGACGGCAAGGGCGTGCTGCAGCTCCTGATGATCACCGGGCTGTTCTGCTCGGGGATGACACTGCCGCTGAACGTCTTCCCGGGGGCGCTGGGCGAGGTGGTCCGGGTCCTGCCGTGGTCGGCCCTGCTGCAGGTGCCCGCGGACGTCCTGATGGGGAAGGCCGATCCGCTCGGGGCCTACGCCTTCGCGGCGGCCTGGGCGGTGGTGCTGCTGGCGGCGGGGCGGCTGCTGCAGGCGGCGGCGACCCGGCGGGTGGTGGTCCAGGGTGGGTGAGCGCAGCCGGCTGTCGGACGGGGTGCGCGCCTACGGCCTGATCACCGGGATGTGGATCCGTTCCAGCCTGGCGTACCGGGCCTCCTTCGCGATGACGGTGTTCGGCGGTCTGCTGCTGAGCGGGCTGGACTTCGTCGCGATCCTGCTGATGTTCTCGCGGGTCGGCTCGCTCGGCGGGTACGCGCTGCCCGAGGTGGCCCTGCTGTACGGCCTGTCCGCCACGTCCTTCGGGCTGGCGGACCTGGCGGTCAACTCGCTGGGCCAGCTGGGCCGGAGCGTGCGCGACGGCACGCTCGACACGTTGCTCGTGCGGCCGGCGCCGGTGCTCGCGCAGGCCGCGGCGGACCGTTTCGCGCTGCGCCGGGTGGCCCGTCTCGCGCAGGGCGCGCTGGTGCTGGGCTACGCGCTCGCCGCGGTCGACGTGGACTGGACGGCGCCGAGGGTGCTGCTGGTGCCGGTGACGCTGGTCAGCGGCGCGGTGATCTTCGGCGCGGTGTTCGTCGCGGGGGCGGCCCTGCAGATCCTGGTGCAGGACGTGGCCGAGGTGCAGAACGCGTTCACCTACGGCGGCACGACGCTGCTGCAGTACCCGCCCACGGTGTTCGGCAGAGAGCTGGTGCGCGGGGTGACCTTCGTGCTGCCCCTGGCCTTCGTCAACTGGGTGCCGGCGGCCCATCTGCTGGGGCGGGCGTACCCGTTGGGGCTGCCCGGGTGGGCGGCGTGGGCGCCGCCGCTGGTGGCGGCCGGGGTCTGCGTGCCGGCGGGCCTGGCGTGGCGGTCGGCGCTTCGCTCGTATCGGAGTACGGGGAGCTGAGGGATGACGGACGGGCGTTTCATCGAGGTGGACCGCGTCGAGAAGGTCTTCGACGTGCGCAGGAGGACCGGTTTCCTGAAGCGGGAGCGGCGGCGGGTGCGGGCCGTGGACTCGCTCTCCTTCACCGTGGCGCGGGGCGAGATGGTGGGGTACATCGGGCCGAACGGCGCCGGCAAGTCGACGACGGTCAAGATGCTGACGGGGATCCTGACGCCGAGCGGCGGCCGGCTGCGGGTCGCGGGCATCGAGCCGGCCCGGGAGCGGACCCGTCTCGCGTACCGCATCGGCGTGGTGTTCGGGCAGCGGACGACGCTGTGGTGGGACCTGCCGCTGGTCGACTCCTACCGGCTGATGCACCGCATGTACCGCATCCCGGACGCCCGTTACCGCGCGAACCTGGACCGGCTCGTCGGACTGCTGGACCTGGGTGCCCTGCTGGACGTGCCGGTGCGGCAGTTGTCGCTCGGGCAGCGGATGCGCGGCGACATCGCGGCGGCGCTGCTGCACGACCCGGAGGTGCTCTACCTCGACGAGCCGACCATCGGCCTGGACGTGGTGTCCAAGGCGAAGGTGCGGGAGTTCCTGCGGGAGGTGAACGCCGAGCGCGGCACGACGGTGCTGCTGACCACGCACGACCTGCAGGACATCGAGCAGTTGTGCTCCCGGGTGATGGTCATCGACCACGGGCGGATGGTGTACGACGGTGCGCTCGCCGGGCTGCGCGAGGCCGGGGGGAGCGAACGGACCCTGGTGGTGGACCTGGAGCGGGAGCTGCCGCCGATCGCGGTGCCGCCGCCCGCGCGGGTGGTGCGGGTGGCGGGGCCGCGCCAGTGGCTGGCTTTCCCGGCGTCGCAGTCGGCGGCCCCGCTGGTGGCGCGGATCGCGGCGGAGTACCCGCTGGTGGACCTGTCGGTGCGGGAGCCGGACATCGAGGCGGTCATCGCCGACATGTACGCGGGCCGGACGACGCCGTAGTGCGGGCGGCGGGGAGCTCGTAGGCTGCTGGTATGACCGACGACACAGCCCCGGACCTCCGCGCCTCGGACGCCGACCGCGAACGGGTCGCCGAGGTCCTGCGGGACGCCCTCGCCGAGGGCCGGCTGGACATGACGGAGTTCGAGGAGCGGCTGGACGCCACGTACCGGGCGCGCACCTACGGGGAGCTGGCGCCGATCACCCGGGACCTGCCGGCCGGGAGCGCCGCCGTCGCACCGCCGGTGTCGCTGCGCAAGGACGCCGGGGAGCGCGGCTGGGCGGACCGGATCGTCGGCGGGGAGGGCTCGTCGGCGGGCGCGGTCGCCGTGATGTCGGGGTTCCAGCGCAAGGGGCGCTGGACGGTGCCGCGGAAGTTCACCTGCTTCGCCTTCTGGGGCGGCGGGGAGATCGACCTGCGCGAGGCGGACTTCGCGGGCCGCGAGGTCGAGATCAACTGTGTGGCGATCATGGGCGGGGTGGAGATCGTGGTGCCGCCCGGGGTCGAGGTCGTCGTGCGGGGCGTCGGGATCATGGGCGGCTTCGACCAGCGGGAGGACGGCGTGCCGGGCGATCCCGGGGCGCCCCGGGTGGTCGTGACGGGTCTGGCCTTCTGGGGCGGGGTCGGCGTCGAGCGGAAGGCGACCCGGGCCGAGCGGCAGCGGCTCCGGGAGGAGCGGCGGCGCGAGAGGCTGGAGGGCGGGGGCGGCGGGCACCGCGAGCTGGACGGCTCCCGGCACGAGCCGCCGGCCGGGCTGCACGACCCGCACCGGCGCCGGCGGCAGAACGAAGCCGGGTACTGACGGGCCGGCCCCCCGCGCGCCTCCGGGGCCGCGCGGGGGGCCGGCCCGGCCGGGACGGTCCTACAGCCGTGCCGGGGCCGACCCCTTCAGGTCGCCCAGTTCGAAGACCTCGGCCATCCGCGCGTACCCCTGGTCGCTGGGGTGCAGGTGGTCGCCGGAGTCGTACACGTCACGCAGCCGGCGCGGGTCGTACGGGTCGCGCAGCGCCCGGTCGAAGTCGACCACCGCGTCGAAGACGCGCCCCGCGCGGATCTCGGCGTTGACGGCCTGCCGGACGGCCTCGCGGGCGTCGGTGTAGCCGCGGTGCCCGCCGAACGGCATCAGCGTCGCGCCGACGACCTTCAGGCCCCGGGCGTGGGCCTGGCCGACCAGGGTGCGCAGGCCGTCCACGATCGCGTCCGGGTCGGCCTGGCCGGGGTTGCGCAGGATGTCGTTGACGCCGAGGTCGATGACGACGGCCCTGACGTTGGTCCGGCCGAGCACGTCCCGGCCGAAGCGGGTGAGGCCGCTGGGGTTGTCCGCGGGGCGGCCGAGGCCGTCGGTGAGGACCCGGTTGCCGCTGATGCCCTGGTTGACGACGCTGTAGCGGGGCACGTCCCGGCCGGCCGCGACCGCCGCGTGCAGCCGGTCCGACAGGACGTCGGGCCAGCGGCGGTTGGCGCCCGCCGTGGAGGTGATGCCGTCGGTGAGGGAGTCGCCGAGGACGGCGACGGTGCCGTCGGACTCGTTGCTCAGCACGTCCAGCGCGGTCAGGTAGCGCCAGTACGAGGTCTCCTCGGTGTACCCGGTGCCGGTGGCGTCCTCGGTGAGGTCGCCCTGGGCGAGGTAGGAGGTCTCGCGCGCGTGCGGGTGGTAGGTGACCGGGCCGGACGCGGTGGGGGAGTAGAGGGTGACCAGGACGTCGCTGTCGTGGGGCACGGTGACGCGCACGGCGTCGCTCGTGGTCTGCCCGCCGGCCGGGACGACGACGGTGGGGCTGCCGTTGAAGGTCAGCCGCCGCATGGTGTCCGGGACCGCGGCGGCGCTGTCGGTGGTCGCGGCGAGCGCGATCGAGGCGTGGGTGACGGTCAGCGGTGTCTGTCCGTAGAGATTGGACAGCGTGATCCGGGCACTCGTACCCCCGGCGCTGGTGTGCACGACGTTGCGCACCGAGCGGCCCGCCATGCCCGTCGTCTCGGTCCCGGGCTCGGCTCCGGCCGGGGACGCGGACCAGGCGCCGACCCAGGTGCCGGTGGAGGCGGGGGCGGCGGAGTTGTGCGGTCGGGGGCCGCCGGCGGGAGCGGCGCGCTTGTCGGTTCCGTCGTCGGCCGCCGCACCGACGTATATGACGGCGGAAGCGGCCACGATCGCTGCGACGACCGCGGCGAGCAGGGCACGGTGTTTGGGGGAGGCCGCGGGCATCCGCTGCTCCGCGGCGGGCCCCACGACCCCGTCACGACCCTGGGTCATGCTGTGTTGTTCTCCTCGGGAGATGGGAGCCCGAGGCTCCGATCCGATGACCCCATGATGCGCCATGGGTTGGGGGGAACCTGACAGGACCCCGTCGCATTCCCCCGTCCGGACAGACGCCGGGAACTCCTGTTCCGTTCCGGGAGTCGGTCAGGAAGGGACAATGTGTGAGAGATCACCGAACGGGTGGAGCGGATGGAACGGACGAAAGCCGAAGGAACCGGAGAGCGGGGCGCCGGAGGGCAGCATGCCCGTCCCGGTCCCTCCTCGAACCGCGCGATGACCACCTTCAGCCCGGCGGACGAGGAAAAACGGCGCGGGGTGCGCCAGATGAAGCTCACCGCCACCGGGCTCCTGCTCTTCGTGGCCGTGGTGTACGTCCTCGCCAAGTGGGCCCAGAACTCGGGCGCCGGCGCCTGGGCGGGCTACGTCGCCGCGGCCGCCGAGGCCGGCATGGTCGGCGCGCTCGCCGACTGGTTCGCCGTCACCGCCCTGTTCCGCCACCCCCTGGGCATCCCCATCCCGCACACCGCGATCATCCCCACCAAGAAGGACCAGCTGGGCGTCTCCCTGGGCGAGTTCGTCGGGGAGAACTTCCTCTCCGAGGACGTCGTGCGGCAGCGGCTGCGCGCCGTCGGCATCGGCAGCCGGCTCGGCGCGTGGCTGGCGGTGCCCGAGCACGCCGACCGGGTCACCGCGGAGCTGTCGACGGCGCTGCGGGGCGCCCTGAGGGTGCTGCGCGACTCCGACGTCCAGGCGGTGGTCGGCGAGGCCGTCACCCGCCGCGCCAACGCCCAGGAGATCGCGCCGGGCATCGGCAAGATGCTGGAGAAGGTCGTCGCCGACGGCGGCCACAAACGGGTCGTCGACCTGGTCGTCAACCGCGCCCACGACTGGCTGGTGCTGCACCGCGACGAGGTGATGGACGCCGTGGAGGGCGGCGCCCCGGGCTGGACCCCGCGGTTCGTCGACCGGAAGGTCGGCGAGCGGGTCTACAAGGAACTGCTGCGCTTCACCACCGAGATGCGCGACATGCCCACCCACCCCGCGCGCGGCGCCCTCGACCGCTTCCTCACCGACTTCGCCTCCGACCTGCAGTCCGACACCGACACCCGCGCGCGGGTCGAACGGCTCAAGGGCGAGGTCCTCGGCCGCGGCGAGGTGCAGGACCTGATCGCCTCCGCCTGGACGGCCGTCCGCTCGATGATCGTGTCGGCCGCCGAGGACGAGCGCAGCGAACTGCGGCTGCGCGTACGGGCCGCCCTGCTGTCGCTGGGCGCCCGGATGGCCACCGAACCCAAGCTCCAGGGCAAGGTCGACGGCTGGGTGGAGGACGCCGCGGTGTACGTCGTCACCACCTACCGCACGGAGGTCACCTCCCTGATCACGGACACGGTGGCGAGCTGGGACGCCGAGCACACCACCCGGAAGATCGAGGCGAACATCGGCCGTGACCTGCAGTTCATCCGGATCAACGGCACGGTGGTCGGCTCCCTGGCCGGCCTGCTGATCTACACGGTGTCACGGGCCGTGGGGGCGTAGCGCGGCGTCCCCGCCGGGCGCGGAGCGGCTCCCGGCCGGGCGTGAAACGACCGGCCGGGGGCACCCGATCGGGCATTCCACTCGATGAGGAGGGAGCCCATGACGACCGCGCAGGCCGAGACCGGCCGCACCCTGACCACCTCCATTCCCGCCCGGCTCGACCGACTCCCGTGGTCGCGCTGGCACTGGACGATCGTGATCGGTCTCGGCACCGTGTGGATCCTCGACGGCCTGGAGGTCACGGTCGTCGGCAACATCGCGGGCCGCCTGTCGGAACCCGGCAGCGGACTGCCCATCACCTCGGGGCAGGTCACCGGCCTCGCCGCCGCCCTGTACGTGGCGGGGGCCTGCGCGGGCGCCCTGTTCTGGGGCCGCCTGACGGACCTCTGGGGGCGCAAAAAACTCTTCATGATCACGCTGGCCGTCTACCTGGGCGCGACGGCCCTGACGGCGGTCTCGTTCGACACCTGGTGGTTCTTCCTCTTCCGCTTCCTCACCGGCTTCGGCATCGGCGGCGAGTACGCGGCGATCAACTCCGCGATCGACGAGCTCATCCCGGCGCCTTACCGCGGACGCGTCGACCTGATGATCAACGGCAGCTTCTGGCTGGGCGCGGTCGGCGGCTCCCTGCTGTCGATCGTCGCGCTGGACACGGCGATCTTCCCCAAGGACGTCGGCTGGCGCCTGACGTTCGCGCTCGGCGCGGTCCTCGCCCTGGTGATCCTGCTCGTCCGGCGGCACGTCCCGGAGAGTCCGCGCTGGCTGCTGATCCACGGTCGTGACGACGAGGCGGAGCGCATCGTGTCCGCCATCGAGGAGCAGGTGGAGCGGGAGAAGGGCGAGCCGCTGGCGCGTCCCGAGGGCGAGCTGACCATCCACCAGCGCAAGGCCGTCACCTTCGTGGAGATCGCCCGCACGGTCTTCGCCAAGTATCCCAAGCGGGCCACCCTGGGCTTCTCCCTCTTCATCGGGCAGGCGTTCCTGTACAACGCCATCACCTTCGGCTTCGGCGCGATCCTGACCACGTTCTTCGACGTGCCGACCGGCAACACCGGCTACTACTTCGCCGTCATCGCGGTCGGCAACTTCCTCGGCCCGCTGCTGTTGGGCAAGCTGTTCGACACGGTCGGCCGCCGGGTGATGATCTCGGGCACCTACCTGCTGTCGGGTCTGCTGCTGTTCGGCACGGCCTGGCTGTTCGACCGCGGCTCGCTGAGCGCGGCCACGCTGACGGCGTGCTGGTGCGCGGTGCTGTTCTTCGCCTCGGCGGGCGCGAGCAGCGCGTACCTGACGGTCTCCGAGATCTTCCCCATGGAGACCCGCGCGATGTCGATCGCCTTCTTCTACGCCCTCGGCACCGCCGCCGGCGGCATCAGCGGGCCCCTGCTGTTCGCCGACCTCACCGGCACGGGCAAGGTCGGCGACACGGTGCTGGCCTTCCAGATCGGCGCGGCGCTGATGTGCCTGGCGGGCCTGGTGGCGGCGTTCCTCGCGGTGCGCGCGGAGCGGCGTTCCCTGGAGGACATCGCCCAGCCGCTGACCGCGGCGGCCACGGCGCCGACGGGCCGGGCGCAGGCCCGGCCGGCCTGATCCCGCCCCGCACGGCGAGAACCCCGGCCCTGACGAACAGGGCCGGGGTTCTCGTGTCGAGCGCCGGGCAGGCCTTGCACCTGCATCTCCCCGCAGGAAGCGGGACGTCTTTCCTTGGACCACCAACGCGCGACCGGGTGCCGCTGTGCGCGGCGACCGGGCGTAGATCAACTATAGCGCGTCCGGAGGGTGGCCGTCACCCGGCGGAGCGGCGGCGGCCGATCACCGCCCGCACCTCGTGCGGACCCGCCCGGGACGGACTCAGCCGCGCCGGTCCGCCACCGCCCAGGACGCCAGCGCCACGGCGCCCGCCACCGAGAACACGGCGGGCCAGGCGCCCACCTTCTTGGCCAGCGGGTGGGAGCCGGCGAACGCGGCCGCGTACGCGGCGGTCAGCGCCCCCGCGGCCGGTCCGCCCGCCCGACGGTGCCACTGCCGCGCCGCGGCGGCCCCGGCGACGGCCAGCACGGCCCCGCCGAGCGGCCGCTGCCTGGTCCAGCGGGCCACGCCGTACCCGCCGACGAGCCCGCCCGCGGCGAACACCGCACCGGGAACCTCAGCCATGTCTGCCTCCTGTCACCGTGCCGACTGCCGGCCTGTTGCGAGGCTAACCGCCTCCGGACCCCCGGCCCGGATTGAGTCGAGGGTTGTCAACTTTCCTCCCCCGAGTTATATAAGAAGGGAACGTAGGGCATCGCACACAGAGCGCCTGAGGAGAGGAGTGACCTGTGATGCTCATGCGCACGGACCCCTTCCGCGATCTCGACCGGCTCGCGCAGCAGGTCTTCGGCTCCGCCCGCCCGTCCGCGATGGCGATGGACGCCTACCGGTCGGGGGACGAGTTCGTCGTCCACTTCGACCTCCCCGGCATCGACCCCGAGTCGATCGAGCTGGACGTCGAGCGCAACGTCCTGAACGTCCGCGCCGAGCGCCCGTCCCCCGCCCCCGAGGAGGCGGAGCTGCTGGTCGCCGAGCGTCCCACCGGCACCTTCACGCGGCAGCTGTTCCTGGGCGAGACCCTCGACACCGACCGCATCGACGCCTCGTACGAGGCCGGTGTCCTGACGCTGCGCATCCCGGTGGCCGAGCAGGCCAAGCCGCGCCGCATCCACATCACCGGCGGGGACGGCCGCAGGCAGCTCGCCGGCTGACGGCACCCCGCACCCGGCACCACCGAGAAGCGTCCCGCGGGACCTCCCGCGGGACGCGGTTCACCCACGCCCGTTCCGCCCGGCGGGACCGCGGCTCCGCGGGGCCGCGCGCCGGGCGGAACGGCACGCCCGGCCGGACGCCGGGCCGCGGCGACCGGCCCGCGGACCGTCCGCCCGGGCACCCCGTGAGGACCTGGAGGAGGAACCCGTAGATGAGCGCGACGACGGTGACCGGCGTGACGCGCACGCCGACGACCGCGACCGCCGAGACGTCCCCCGGCCCGAGGGCGGTGATCCCCGCCCCGCCGCGCGGCCGCCGCACCCGTGACGACGACCCCCGCTGGAACGAGCTGGTCGACGCGGTGCGGGAGTCGGGCCGGTACGCGACCCGGGCGGAGGCGGAACGCGTCACCCGCATCGTCCTCTCCGCCCTCGGCGGCCACGTGACCGGCGACGAACGGGTCGACCTGGCCCGCGCCCTGCCCGGCCGGGCGGCCCGGGTGATCGCCTCCCAGATCCCGGTCACCCGCCGGCTGACCGCCGCGGAGTTCGTCGACTCGGTCGCCGCCCGCACCGAGGGCGCCACCCCCGCCACGGCCCGCTGGGACGTCGGCTCGGTCCTCGGCGTCCTGCCGGCCCTGGTCGGCGACGACCTGGTGACCCGCGTCCTGGCCCAGCTCCCTCCCGGATACGCCCTGCTCTTCGGCCGGGCGGAGCTGAGCCCCGCCGGGTAGTCCGGCGCCTGGCGACGGGGCGGCCGCCGGAGGCCGCCCCCGCACCTTCGCGCTCTTCGCCGGCTTCGGTGCGGTACGCGGTTTCGGCCGGGGACGCGGCTTGGCCGCGGATGCGGCGGCGAGCCGGGCGCGGGGTGAGCCGCACGCGGCGGAAGAGGCCGCGAGTTCATGACCACGCGCGAGCGGACCCCGGCCGTGCCCGGTCATCCGGTCCACGACGCCCGGCGCCACGAGACCGGCGGGGCACCGGGCCGGTGCCGCTGGAGCGGGCGCGCAGGCCGGCCGAGGAGGTCGTCGGCGAGGAGACGGCGCGCGGCCGGATCCGCGAGGAGGAGCCCGGCACGGACGGTGTCGACGAGGACCGGCGGGACAGACGGGCCGCACTCCGGCAGCGCTCCCGCGGGTTCCCGGAACGGAAGGCGCCGGTCCGCCCGAACTGCCCCCGGGCGGGCCGGTGTTGCGTGCCGCCCTCATCCACCGCCGCCCGTACCGGCGGTGCCGGGGTTGTGCCATGGTGGACGCGTGACGTTGGAGGACCTCGTCCGGCTGCGCCGGGCCCGTGACCGGATGGACCGTGACTACGCCGAGCCGCTGGACGTCCCGGCCCTGGCGCGCGGGGCCCTCATGTCGCCCGGCCACTTCTCCCGCAGCTTCCGCGCCGCCTTCGGGGAGACGCCGTACAGCTACCTGATGACGCGCCGCATCGAGCGGGCGAAGGCGCTGCTGCGGCGCGGGGACCTGACGGTGACGGAGGTCTGCTTCGCGGTCGGCTGCACCTCGCTGGGCTCGTTCAGCACGCGCTTCACCGAACTCGTCGGCGAGAGCCCGAGCGCGTACCGGGCGCGCGGCCACGAGGAGGGCGCCGCCATTCCGCCGTGCGTCGCCAAGGTGCACACGCGACCGGTCAGGAACGGAGAAGCGGGACCGGCCGCCCCGCCCCTAGCGTGAAGCGCATGGACATCAACCTCTCGCAGTGCTTCATCGCCGTCGACGACCACGACAAGGCGATCGCCTTCTACCGGGACGTGCTCGGGCTGGAGGTCCGCAACGACGTCGGGTTCGAGGGGATGCGCTGGGTGACCGTCGGCTCGCCGGCACAGCCGGACGTGGACATCGTCCTCGAACCGCCCCTCGCGGACCCGGGCGCCTCCGCCGCCGACAGGGAGGCCGTGGCCGGACTGCTGGCGAAGGGCCTGCTGCGCGGCGTCATCTTCCGGACCGACGACTGCGACGCCACCTTCGAGCGCATCGCCGCCGCGGGCGCCGAGGTCCTCCAGGAGCCCACCGACCAGCCGTACGGCGTCCGCGACTGCGCCTTCCGCGACCCGGCCGGCAACATGCTCCGCTTCAGCCAGCTCCGCAAGGAGTGATCCGCGCGCCGCCGGGCCCGCCCGGCGGCGCCGGCCAGACCACGACGCCGACGGGGACCGCGACCGGCCCGTCGGGCCCGCCCACCGGATGGAGACACCAAGAGCATGACCACGAGGACGGACACGCAGTCACCCGCGCCGCACGCCGCCGACCGCCACGACCTGATCCGCGTGCACGGCGCGCGCGTGAACAACCTCAAGGACGTCAGCGTCGAGATCCCCAAGCGCCGGCTGACGGTCTTCACCGGCGTCTCCGGCTCGGGCAAGAGCTCCCTGGTCTTCGACGCCATCGCCGCGGAGTCGCAGCGGCTGATCAACGAGACGTACAGCGCCTTCGTACAGGGCTTCATGCCGGCGCTGAACCGGCCCGAGGTGGACCTCCTCGACGGGCTGACCACCGCGATCATCGTCGACCAGGAGCGGATCGGCGCCAACCCCCGCTCCACCGTCGGCACCGTCACCGACGTCAACGCGATGCTGCGCATCCTGTTCAGCCGGCTCGGCACACCGCACATCGGCCCGCCCAACGCCTACTCGTTCAACGTGCCCTCGGTGAAGGCCGGCGGCGCGATCACCGTGGAGCGCGGCGCGGGCCGGACCAAGGCGGAGAAGGTCACCTTCCACCGCCTCGGCGGCATGTGCCCGCGCTGCGAGGGCATGGGGTCGGTCAGCGACATCGACCTGTCGGCGCTGTACGACGAGAACCTCTCGCTCAACGAGGGCGCCCTCACCGTCCCCGGCTACACCATGGACGGCTGGTACGGCCGCATCTACCGCGGCTGCGGCTTCTTCGACCCGGACAAGCCGATCCGCCGGTTCACCGAGACGGAGCGGTACGACCTCCTCCACAAGGAACCGACCAAGATCAAGGTCGACGGGATCAACCTGACGTACGAAGGGCTGATCCCGAAGATCCAGAAGTCGTTCCTGGCCAAGGACGTCGACGCGCTCCAGCCGCACATCCGCGCCTTCGTGCGGCGGGCGGTCACGTTCACCGTGTGCCCCGAGTGCGACGGCACCCGGCTCAGCGCCGAGGCCCGCTCGTCGACGATCGACGGGAAGAACATCGCCGACGTCTGCGCGATGCAGATCAGCGACCTGGCCCGGTGGGTGCGCGCGCTCGACGAGCCGTCGGTGAAGCCCCTGCTGACCGGGCTGGCCCACACCCTCGACTCGTTCGTGGAGATCGGGCTCGGCTACCTCAGCCTCGACCGCCCCTCCGGCACCCTCTCGGGCGGCGAGGCGCAGCGCACCAAGATGATCCGCCACCTCGGCTCCTCGCTCACCGACGTCACCTACGTCTTCGACGAGCCGACGATCGGCCTGCACCCGCACGACATCCAGCGGATGAACGGCCTGCTGCGCCGGCTGCGCGACAAGGGCAACACCGTGCTGGTGGTGGAGCACAAGCCGGAGGCCATCGCGATCGCCGACCACGTCGTCGACCTCGGCCCCGGCGCCGGCACGGCGGGCGGCACCGTCTGCTTCGAGGGCACCGTCGAAGGGCTGCGGGCCAGCGGCACCCTCACCGGCCGCCACCTGGACGACCGGGCGAGGCTCAAGGACGAGGTCCGGCGGCCGACCGGGACGCTGGAGATCCGGGGCGCGAACCGGCACAACCTGCGGGACGTCGACGTCGACATCCCGCTGGGCGTGCTCTGCGTCGTCACGGGCGTCGCCGGGTCGGGCAAGAGCTCGCTGATCCACGGCTCGATGCCCGCGGGGGCCGGCGTGGTCACGGTCGACCAGACGGCGATCCGCGGCTCGCGCCGCAGCAACCCGGCGACGTACACGGGCCTGCTCGATCCGATCCGCAAGGCGTTCGCCAAGGCCAACGGCGTGAAGCCGGCCCTGTTCAGCGCCAACTCCGAGGGCGCCTGCCCGGCCTGCAACGGCGCCGGCGTCATCTACACCGACCTGGCGATGATGGCCGGCGTCGCCACCACCTGCGAGGACTGCGAGGGCAGGCGTTTCCAGACGGCCGTCCTCGACCACCACCTCGGCGGCCGCGACATCAGCGAGGTGCTGGCGATGTCGGTGGCCGAGGCGGAGGAGTTCTTCGGCACGGGCGAGGCCCGCACCCCGGCCGCGCACAAGATCCTCACCCGGCTCGCCGACGTCGGCCTCGGCTACCTCACCCTCGGCCAGCCCCTCACCACCCTCTCCGGCGGCGAACGCCAGCGCCTCAAGCTCGCCACCCACATGGCCGAGCAGGGCGGCATCTACGTCCTCGACGAGCCCACCGTCGGCCTCCACCTCGCCGACGTCCAGCAACTCCTCACCCTCCTCGACCGCCTCGTCGACACCGGCAAGTCCGTCATCGTCGTCGAACACCACCAGGCGGTCATGGCCCACGCGGACTGGATCATCGACCTGGGGCCGGGGGCGGGGCACGACGGGGGGCGGGTGGTGTTCGAGGGGACGCCGGGGGAGTTGGTGGCGGGGCGCGGGACTTTGACGGGGAAACACCTGGCGGCTTACGTCGGCCGTGGCTGAGGTCGTCACGGCAAGACTGCATAGGGCGGGGCGTGACGTGATGCCGAGGTACTTCTTACGCCCTCTTGCTTCGCGGCCCCCGTCCGCTCTCACCACTCGTACACCGGCACACACGTCCACAAAGGTGAGCGGGCTTATTCAGCTCTCCCCCTCATCAGCTCCGCCCTGCGCCGCTCCACCGCCGCCCCCACCCGTACGGCCACGTCCTCGGCGGCCTCGTGCTCCCAGAACCGGAGCACCGTCCAGCCCTCCGCGATCAGATGCTCGGTCGTCTCCCGGTCGCGGGCCATGTTCCGGTCCAGCTTGCTGCGCCACCAGTCCGCGTTCGCCTTCGGCTGTGTGGCGTGCAGAGGGCAGCCGTGCCAGAAGCAGCCGTCGATGAGGACCGCGACCTTGGCACGCGGGAACGCCACGTCGATGCGCCGCCGTGGCATGCCCGGCACGGGGTACTCCACGCGATAGCGCAGTCCGGCCGCGTGCAGCAGCCGTCGCACGGCCAGCTCGACACCCGTGTCCTTGCTCGCCTGCCTGCTCATGCGGGCCGAGACACCGGGGGAGGAAGGCGTCACGCTGTTCACCGTCGTCGGGCCTCGCGAACACATGTCGTCACGATCAGTTGACATCCGCGCTCCGGTCGAGTGGATCAGGCGTCCTCGCTCCCGTGACACCCCTCATACCCCCGCCCCGACCCGCACCAGCAGGCCCCGCCCCGAGGCGGCCAAGCCACCGCCCGGCCCCGTGCCGCCAGGATCGTCGCGTACTGCGGCAGCAGGGACGTGTCGGACGGGGACGTGCCCTCCGAGGCCGCGAAGGCCTCGTAGGACGGGACCGTGCCGGTCACGACGCCGAGGTTGGGCGTGCCGGACGCGGCCAGTTCGCGCAGGGCGGCCTCTATGGCGGCCAGGTGCTCCTCGTGGGAGGGGTACTCCGACGCCAGCGAGGGGTACGCCGTGACCAGTTCCGTCAGCTCCTGCGCCGGCCAGTGCAGGATCGCCACCGGGAACGGGCGGGACAGGGCCGTGCGGTACGCGCCGAGCTCCGCGCGCAGGCGGGAGATCTCCGCCTCCAGCTCCGCCGGGTTCTCCGAGCCGAGGGACCACACGCGCCCCGGGTCGTGCAGTTCGTCCAGGGAGACCGGGAGCGTGTGGACGGAGTCCGCCACCGCGTCCCACTCGTCGTGGGCGACGCCCAGCATGCGGCGGACCCGGTGGCGGCCGAAGAGCAGCGGGTGCGTGGCGTACGGGGGTTCCGGCACGTCCGTCAGGAGCAGCCGCACGCCCTGTGTGAAGGTCTCGTGCGCCGCCTCCAGCTCGTCGTGCGCCTCCAGGGCCTCCGCGGCGATCACCCAGGGCGCGGGGTCGCGCGGGGAGCCCGTGCGGATGCCGTCGATGATCGCCCGGGCCTCCGCCTCGTGGCCGTACTCCCACAGGTTGGAGGCCTTCAGGGCGCGGACCAGGAAGGGGTTCTCCAGGCTCTCGGCGGAGGCCAGCAGGCGGTCGTAGAGCGCGGTGGCCGCGGGGCGGTCGCCGGACAGTTCCCGGTGGGCCGCGGCCCGCAGCAGCAGGGCCTCGGCGTCCTCGGGGTACAGGCCGGCGGTCCGCTCCAGGCGTGCCGCTTCGGTGGCGTGGTCGACGTTCTCGGCAGGCGTGTCGGGGCGCATGGGGGACACCGTACTGCCGGTCGGTGACAAAGGTGAGGGAGGTGCGGGTCAGGGCCGTCCCGAGGCCTCGCCGAGCGGCCGTCGGTTCTCGCCGCTCACCCCGGCCGCGGCCTCCGCCGGCCCGCAACCGCTCCGCACGCCGCCCCACCGGTCCCGCACCCACCCGCCCCTCGCCCGCCCGCCCCCTACGCCACCACCCCGTCCACCTGCACCGTCTGCACCGACTTCGCCGCGAACGGCACGCTCACCGACCTCCCGCTCAGACGGATGTCCGAGCGGGCCGTGTACAGGTCGCCGCCGCCCGTCGTCACCGTGTTCCAGCGGGGGACCAGGCCGCCTGGCCCGCCCGTCACGGAGGAGAAGCGGGAGAGGTCGAAGGTGAGGGTCTGGGGCGAGGCGGAGGTGTTCGCCGCCACGATCACCAGGCGGCGCGCCGCCCGGTCCAGGGCCGCGACCGCGTGGCTCACTCCGGTGCCGAGGATCGTCATGCCCGGGCGGATGTGGCGGCTGAACTGGGCCATCACGTAGTACTTGGTCTGGATCGCGCCGGGCTGGAGCGTGCCCGGGTCGTAGGCGATCATCGCCCAGCCCGCCGACGGGTCCATGACCTGCCAGTAGCACCAGGCCGTCGGGTGCAGCCAGCGGAAGTCGTACAGCAGGTTGCCCGCCATGGTCAGGCCGGTGCCGTCGCCGTCGCCGGTCTCCGAGTTCCACAGGACCTTGCGGGAGGTCGTCACCACGTCCGTGTGGAGCAGGTCGCGCCGGCCCCCCGCGCCCTGGTAGCCGTGCACGTTGACCTGGTCCACCAGCGCCTTCGTCGACGCGCCGAAGGAGTTCCAGGTGGTGCGCGCCAGGTCGTAGCCCGTCTCGTCCGACGCCGAGATCCGCACGCCGGTCAGGTCGCGCCTGTCCAGCTCGCCGCGCAGGTACGACAGGACGGACGCCTGGACCGCGGCGTCCATGTGGCAGCCCTCCTGGGTGCCCGTGGCCGTCCACCAGGAGGAGCTCGGCTCGTTGAACGGGTCGACGGTCGCGAAGTCCACGCCCCAGTGGGTGCGGGCGCGCAGCGCCACGGCCGCCAGGTGGGAGGCGTGCCGGCGGTGGTTCCAGGACTGGAGGTTGTTGCCGCCGTCCGCGGCGCCCGACGGGTTGTGGTTGGCGCACATCCACCACATCGGGGAGTTGGCGAACAGTTCCGGGACGGCGCCGCGCTGCGTCGCCTTCACCAGCATGGCCCGCTGGTCGGCGTCCGCCGACCACTTCCACGCCGGGGACGCCGGGTCCTCGTCGGTCCAGTCCTGCCAGAAGCCCTCGATCTGCTTGAAGCCGGGGATGTTCGGCGACTTCACCATCGACGCGCCGTTCACGCTGTTCCAGCTGCACGCGCCGAGGTTGTAGCGGGCGATGTTCAGGCCCAGCCCGGGGAGCGTCCGGCCGTCGTAGGGGACGGACCCGGTGGTGAAGAACAGGTCGGCGAAGTCGTCCCGGGCGCCGAAGACGTTGGCCCACCAGGCCAGGGAGGTGCCCCAGCCCTGCCAAGTGCCGTACGTCGTCGACGGGTCGACGGCGATCGTGGCGTCCGCGTGCGCGGTGCCGGCCGCCAGGGCGCCGCCGAGGACGGTGCCGCCCGCTGCCGCCAGCAGGCTCCTGCGTCGGATCATGGGTGTTCCGCCTATCCGTCCGAACGGTCAATTGCCCTAGAAAGAAAGGCAGTTGAGCGCTGATGGGCTGGGCTCCCCCGCGTGTCATCCGAAGCATCGGGCGCGTCGGGTGGGATTGTCGAGAGGTGTGACAGCGCTTTCTCCGTCATTCGTCCAACGGTTAGGACAAGGGTTGGCGCCCGGGGGAGGGGTCGTTCGCGGGGGTGGTCCTGTATAACCGTCAGCAGGACGCACACGCGTACGACGCGTACGACGCGAGAGGGGGCAGTCGATGGTCCGTGACCGGACGCGGCTGCGGCCCGCCCTCGTGCCGCTGTTCCTCCTCCTGCAGTGCGTGCTGCTGGACACGGGGAGCCTCACCGCCACCGTCGCCCTCGCCGCCACCGCCGCGGCCGGCGCCGCGCTCACCGCCTGCGCCGTCCTCGCCGCGCGCTGCACGCCCGCCGTGCCGCGCACCCGGGTGCGCACGGCCATCCGCGACCGCGACCGCCGTACCGCCTTCCTGCCGCAGCGCGATCCCGACGCCCGGGGGCGCACCAGGCCCCGGGCGCCCGGACACGCCCTCCCGGCGACCGCCGCGTAGGGCTGCCCGCCCACGGGCCGCCCCGCGCGGGTCGTCATGCCGCCTCTCCCTGCCCGGAACGCCCCCTGCGCGCGTTCCGGACGTCCGGCACGACGAGACCCCCGGAGGGCTCACCCATGTCCGTCTTCGCCTCCCTGGTCGAGCACCTGGCCGACCTGCTCCAGCCGCTGTTCGGCGCCGGCGCCGCGACCGCCGCGATCGTCCTGTTCACCGCGTTCGTACGCCTCCTCCTCCACCCGCTGTCCCGCGCCGCCGCGCGCGGGCAGAAGGCCCGGGCCGCGCTCCAGCCCCGGATCGCCGAACTGCGCAGGAAGCACGCCCGGAACCCGGAGAAGCTGCGGGAGGCCGTCCTCGACCTGCACGCGCGGGCGAACGTCTCCCCCCTGTCGGGCCTCGCGCCGAGCCTGCTCCAGGCGCCCGCGTTCTTCCTGCTGTACCACCTGTTCTCCAGCGACACGATCGGCGGGCGGGCCAACGGACTGCTCGCCCACCGGCTGTTCGCCGCGCCGCTCGGCGGGCGCTGGGCGGACGCGCTGGGCCACGGCGGGCCGTTCGGGGACGCCGGGCTGGTGTACGCGGGGGTGTTCGCCCTCGTCGCGGTCGTCGCCGCGTTCGGCTGCCACCTGACGAAGCTGATGACGGCCGCGAACCCGGCCGTGCCGGTGACGGGGGACGGGCAGCCGGTGCCGGGGGCGGGCGCGATCACCCGGGTCATGCCGTTCCTGCCCTTCCTCACCCTCGTCACCGTGGCCGTGGTGCCGCTGGCCGCCGCGCTGTACGTGGTGACCAGCACGACGTGGAGCGTGGCCGAGCGGGCCGTGCTCCACCGGTAGGCCGGGCGGCGGGCGCCGCGGCCGGGGCGGGGCTTCGGTCCAGTCCGTGAACGGGGTCTTGCGACCTGGACACCGACCTTGGAGGATCGACCGGTCCTCCGATGGCCGGCGCCGCCGCACCCGGTCGCACGCCTCGGCCGGGCGCCCGCGATCGAGGGAGATTGTGATCATGAAGCTGCTGCGAGTCGGTACGGCGGGAGCGGAGCGGCCCGCGCTGCTCGACGCCGACGGGACCCTGCGTGACCTGTCGGGTCTCGTCGCCGACATCGACGGGGCGCTGCTCGCCGACGGGGCCGCGCTCGACCGGATCCGCGCCGCGGCCGGCGCCGGCGAGCTGCCGGCGCTGGACCCCGCCGGGCTGCGGATCGGGCCGCCCCTCGGCCGCATCGGCAAGATCGTGTGCATCGGGCTGAACTACCACGACCACGCGCGCGAGACCGGGGCCGAGCCGCCCGCCGAGCCCGTCGTCTTCATGAAGGCGCCGGACACGGTCGTCGGGCCGCACGACACCGTGCTCGTGCCGCGCGGGTCGGCCAAGACCGACTGGGAGGTCGAACTGGCCGTCGTCATCGGGCGTACGGCCCGCTACCTGGAGTCGGCGGACGCGGGGCTCGCGCACGTCGCCGGGTACGCCGTCGCGCACGACGTCTCCGAGCGGGAGTTCCAGATCGAGCGGGGCGGCACCTGGGACAAGGGCAAGAACTGCGAGACGTTCAACCCGCTCGGGCCGTGGCTCGTGACCGCCGACGAGGTGCCCGATCCGCAGGACCTCGCGCTGCGGCTGTGGGTCAACGGGGAGCTGAAGCAGGACGGCACGACGGCCGAGCAGATCTTCCCGGTGGGGGAGGTCGTGCGGTACCTGAGCCGGTTCATGACCCTGTACCCCGGGGACGTCATCAACACGGGGACGCCCGCCGGGGTGGCGATGGGGCATCCGGAGCCGAAGCCGTTCCTGCGGGCCGGGGACGTGGTGGAGCTGGAGATCGAGGGGCTCGGGCGGCAGCGGCAGGTGTTCGAGGACGCCTGAGCGGTGGGGAACCGCGGTGCGCCGACACCGCGGGCGGTGCGCGGCCGGCCGCGCGGTTCCCCACGCCCCTCGCGTCGGGCCGGGTCAGGCCAGCAGGTCCGCCAGGCGGCGCCAGGCCGCCCTCGGCAGTGCGTCGCGCGGGCCGTCGTCCACCACCTGGAGGGCGAGGTGGTCCGCGCCCGCCTGCTGGAAGGCGGTGATCCGCTCCCGGATCCGGCTGTCGTCGCCCCACGCGAACAGCGCGTCGACCAGGCGGTCGCTGCCGCCGTCGGCCAGGTCGTCCTCGGTGAAGCCGTGCCGCAGGAAGTTGTTGGTGTAGTTCGGCAGGCCCAGGTACAGGGAGAGGAAGTCGCGGGCGAGGGCGCGGGCCCGGTCCGGGTCCGTCTCCAGGACGACCCCCAGCTCCGGGGCGAGCAGCGGGGCCTCGCCGAGGGCCTCGCGGGCCCGCGCGGTGTGCTCCGGGGTCACCAGGTACGGGATCGCGCCCGCCGCCCGGTCCCGGGTCAGCCGCAGCGTCTTCGGGCCGAGGGCCGCCAGCACGCGGCGGTCCGCGGGCACCCCGGCGGTGTCCAGGGCGTCGAGGTGGGAGACGAGCGCCGAGTAGGGGCGGCGGTAGCCGTCCGCGAGCTTGGCGTGGCTGACGCCGAGACCGAGGACGAAGCGGCCGGGGTGGGCCGCCTCCAGCTCGGCGAAGGCCGCCGCGGCGGCGGCCGGTTCGTGCTCCCAGATGCTCTGGATGCTGGTGCCGACGGTGAGCGCCGAGGTCGCCCCGATCAGCGGCGCGGCGTGCCGGGCGGCGCTGTTGCCGCCCAGCCAGACGGCGCCGTACCCGAGTTCCTCCAGTTCGGCGGCGGCCTCGGCGCGTTCGCCGTGCCGGGCGGGGTCCTCCGCGCGCAGACCGACGCTCCAGACGCCGTACCGGCCGACCGTCTCTTTCAGCGGGGTGGTCACAGGTTCCGTCCCTCCGGGTGGCTGCCGTACGCGATCACGTACCGCACGTGCCAACCGGAGGGGGCCCGCGGGTAATCCCCGGTGCGGCCCCGGGCCGCCCGGCCGTGCTACTCGGCCAGGCCGAGGAACTCCTCCAGCGCCTCCACCACGAACCGGTGGTCCTGGAGCTGCGGCAGGCCGGAGACCGTGACCGCGCCGACGACGCCCACGCCCTCGACGGTGACGGGGAACGAACCGCCGTGCGCCGCGTAGGTGTCGGGGTCCAGGCGCGAGGACTCCTCGAACGACGAGCCCTTGGCGCGGAAGCGGGCGCCGACCAGGTAGGAGGCGTGGCCGTAGCGCTCCACGACCCGGCGCTTGCGGGCGATCCAGGCGTCGTTGTCCGGGGCGGAGCCGGGCAGCGCCGCGTGGAAGAGCTGCTGGCCGGCGCGGTGGATGTCGATGGCCACCGGGGCCTGCCGCTCCCGGGCCAGCCGCACCAGCAGCGAGCCCAGCTCCCAGGCGTCGTCGTGGGTGAACTGCCGGAACACCAGCCGCCGTTCCTGCGCCTCCAGTTCCTCCAAACTCGGGGTGAGCTCCGGGTGGAACTTCGGGGTGATCTCCTGGTTGGGCGTCACAGCGTCACCGTCACCTTCTCGCGGGCCGAACGTCGGGCCGCCTCCAGTACCTCCAGGGCGGCGGCCGCCTCCAGCGCGGTCACCGGGTTGGGAGCACCCTCGTGCAGGGCCCGCGCCACCGCCGCGTAGTAGGCGGGGTAGTCGCCCGGCAGGGTCGGTTCCGGGCGGCCGCCGCCGGTCACGGGGGACTCGCCGGCGCCGACCCGGCCCCACAGCTCCTCGGGCTCCACGCCCCAGGCGCCGCCGGTGCCCGGCCGCCCGCCCTCGCGCAGGGCCGCCTCCTGCGGGTCCAGGCCGTACTTCACGTAGCCCGCCTTCGAGCCCAGCACGCGGAAGCGGGGGCCGAGCTGGGCCGTGGTGGCGGAGACGTACAGGTGCGAGCGGACGCCGTTCGCGTGGGTGAGCGCCAGGAAGGTGTCGTCGTCGGTCTCCGCGCCGGGGCGGCGGACGTCCGTCTCGGCGTACACCGCGGTGACCGGGCCGAAGAGGACCAGCGCCTGGTCGACGACGTGGCTGCCGAGGTCGTACAGCAGACCTCCGATCTCCGCGGGGTCGCCGGACTCCCGCCAGCCGCCCTTGGGCCGCGGCCGCCAGCGCTCGAAGCGGGACTCGAAGCGCCACACGTCGCCCAGCTCACCGTCGGCGATCAGCTTGCGCAGGGTGAGGAAGTCGTTGTCCCAGCGGCGGTTCTGGAAGACGGACAGGAGCAGGCCGTGCTCGTCCGCCAGCGCCGCCAGTTCGCGCGCCTCGGCCGCCGTCCCCGCGACCGGCTTGTCCACCACGACCGGCAGGCCGGCCTTCAGGGCGGTCGCCGCGAGCGGGACGTGCGTCTTGTTCGGGGAGGCGACGACGATCAGGTCGAGCTCGCCGGCCCGCTCGAACAGCTCGTCCGGCGACTCGGCGACCCGGACGTCCGGGTGCTCGGCGCGGGCCTGCCGCTGCCGCTCGGGGTTCGCGGTGACCACCGTGTCGAGGGCCAGGCCCTCGGTGGCGGCGATCAGCGGGGCGTGGAAGACGGAGCCGGCCAGGCCGTATCCGACGAGGCCGACGCGGAGGGGGGTGCCAGTCATGCGTCTACTTTCGCAACGCTGTTGCCAAAGTGCAAGCGCAGGAGAGAATGGGAGCGTGGACAGGGCGAGTGACGGAGCGGGCGCGAGCGGCCCGGAGGGGCGCGGTGACCGGCCGGACGGTGACGATCGGCCGGACGGCGAGGGCCGGCCGGACAGCGGTGACCGGCTGGGTGGCGAGGACCGGCCCGGCAGCGGTGATCGTCCGGGCAGCGGTGACCGTCCGGGCGCCGGTGACGATCCGGGCGACGGTGACCGGCACGGCAGCCGCGGCGGTCGGGCCGTGACGGCGGGCGGCATGCGCGGTCGCGGCGCGACGGGCGGCGCGAACCTGCTGGCGCTGCGCAGCCACAACACCGCCCTCGTCCTGGACCTGCTGCGCACGGCCGGGGCCGGCGGCATCAGCCGGCTGGAGCTCGCCGAGCGGACCGGGCTCACCCCGCAGGCGGTCAGCAAGATCACGGCCCGGCTGCGCGCGGACGGCCTCGCGGCCGAGGCCGGGCGCCGCGCCTCCACCGGCGGCAAGCCGCGCACGGTGCTGCGGCTGGTGCCGGAGGCCGGGTACGCGGCCGGGGTGCACCTGGACCGCGACGAGCTGCGGGCGGTCCTGGCCGACCTCAGGGGAACCGTGGTGGGGGAGCGGCGGACCCCGCTGGACCTGGGGGCCGGCGCGCGGGCCGTGGTCGCGGCGGTGGCGGACGTCGTGGAGCGGCTGGTGTCCGAGGAACTGCCGGCGACCGCCGGGGCCGGTGCCCTGCTCGGCGTGGGGGTCGCGCTGCCCGGCCCGCTCGACCATGCGCGGGGCGTGCTGCACCGGGTCACCGGCTTCCCCGAGTGGGACGGGTTCCCGCTGCGGGACGCCCTGGCGCGGCGGCTGGGCGTGCCGGTCGTGGTCGACAAGGACACCAACGCCGCCGCCCTCGCCCTGGCGGTCGGCGGCGAGGGCGGCTCCTTCGCCTACCTGCACCTCGGGACCGGACTCGGCGCCGGGCTGGTGATCGCGGGCAGCGTGCACCGGGGGGCCCGGACCGGGGCCGGCGAGTTCGGGCACCAGGTCATCCAGCTCGACGGACCGCCCTGCACCTGCGGCGACCGCGGCTGCGTCGAGGCGCTGTGCCTGGCCGCCGTCGCGCGCGGCGAGCTCGACGAGGCGGCCCGGGTGCTGGGCGCGGGCGCCGCCAACCTGGCCGGGCTGCTCGACATCGACCTGGTCCTGCTCGGCGGCCGCACGGTCGCCGCCGCGCCGGAGGTGTTCGTCCGCGGGGTCGGCGCGGTCCTGGACGCACGCGCCCGCCGCGCGGGCGGGCGGGACGGAGCGGTGCCGGTGCGCAGCGTGCCCGGCGGGGCGCGCGGGGTCGCGGAGGGCGCGGCCCAACTCCTCCTCGCGCCGCTGTTCGGGCGGGGCGACGCCTGAGGACTGGTCCGGCCGGGCGGCCGCGCTGCGCCGTCCGGGGCCCCCGTACGGCACGGCGTCCCCCGTGGGCCGCGTCCACCGGCATGGTCATGTGTTCATGCGACGGTATGCGCCCACCTCCCTCTGCCTGTCGGCGGCCGCCGCCGCCCTCCTCGCCGTGCCGGTCGCCGCGCACGCGGCCGCCCCGGCCCCCGAGCCCGGCTGCGCCGCCTCCGACGACCAGGCGTTCCCCCTCACCACCCGCATCCACGGCGGCCCCGACCGCTACGAGGCCGGCGGCGGCTTCGGCACCTGGTACCTGGACCTCACCAACACCACCGACCGGACCTGCACCCACATCCACCCGGTCGTCGTCCTCGTCGACGCCCGGCGCGCCCTGCTGCCGTCCCAGCCCCAGCTGGAGTTCTACGACGGCGACCGGCCGCGCCCCGTCCGCTTCGAGCGCACCGAACGGGACGAACTCGTCGCCGCGCTGGCCGACGACGGCGGCGAGGCCGGGGACACCACCGCGCCGCCCGCCTTCCCCGGCTTCACCGTGGGCCCCGGCCGCACCCTCACCGTGAAGCTCCGGCTCTCCTTCACCGCGGACGCCGCACCCGACGAGGTCACCGCCAACGCCGCCGTCGTCCAGCGCCACCGGGACGACGGCGACTGGGTCGGCCAGTCCGGCGACTACCGCTTCCGCATCCGCGCCTACCCCCCGCCGGACGAGGCGGAGACCGGCCCCGCCTCGCCCGCCCCCCGGGCCTCGGACCCCGCCGTGTCCAGCCCGTTCCCGTTCGCCGACGAACTCGCCCGCACCGGACCCGGCCGGGCCTACGCGGCGCTCGCGGGCGTGGCCCTGCTGCTCGCCGCCGGCGGTGCGCTGCTGGTGGCGCGGCGGCGCCGCTGAGGGGGCGCCAGGAGGAGGGACCGCCCACCGCCCGGCGCCGCCGGGCGGTCGCCGACGGGACACGGGTGAAAGGCGGCCCCTCCGCGGTACCTGGTGATCGACGGGGTCCGGATCACGCCGTCCTGACTAGGCTGGGGCCGTCGGTACGCCGTGGTTCCGGCCCAGCCCCTGCCCGCCCGTACGCCAGGAGACCGAAGCACATGCCAGACCGCAAGCCCATCGAGTCATGGCTCACCGACATGGACGGCGTCCTCATCCACGAGGGCGTGCCCATCCCCGGCGCCGACGCCTTCCTCAAGAAGCTGCGCGAGTCCGGCAGGCCCTTCCTGGTCCTCACCAACAACTCCATCTACACCCCGCGCGACCTGCACGCCCGGCTGCGCCGCATGGGCCTGGAGGTGCCGATCGAGAACATCTGGACCTCGGCCCTGGCCACCGCCAAGTTCCTCGACGACCAGCGGCCGGGCGGATCGGCGTACGTCATAGGCGAGGCGGGGCTGACCACCGCGCTGCACGACATCGGCTACATCCTCACCGACCACGAGCCCGACTACGTGGTGCTGGGCGAGACGCGCACCTACTCCTTCGAGGCCATGACCAAGGCGGTCCGGCTGATCAACGGCGGCGCCCGCTTCATCTGCACCAACCCCGACGAGACCGGCCCCTCCACCGAGGGCCCGCTCCCGGCGACCGGCGCGGTGGCCGCGCTGATCACCAAGGCGACCGGCAAGCAGCCGTACTTCGCGGGCAAGCCGAACCCGCTGATGATGCGCACCGGGCTCAACGCCATCGGCGCGCACTCCGAGTCCAGCGCGATGATCGGCGACCGCATGGACACCGACGTGCTGGCCGGCATCGAGGCCGGGATGCAGACCTTCCTCGTGCTCACCGGCCTGACCGCGCCCGAGCAGGTGGAGAACTTCCCGTACCGGCCCTCGCAGATCGTGGACTCCATCGCGGACCTCGTCGACCGGATCTAGGGGCTGCCGTCCGGATCACGCCGCGGACGCGGGCCCGGTGCGCGCGTCCGCGGCGTCGTCGTCGGTCGCCGGTGCTCCGCATCGCCGCCCTCCTGCGCCGTGCGGCCGCACACACCGGGCCCCGCTCACCGGCGCCGACGGCCTACGGCCGATTCCCCGCGACCTGATCCGAACGACAGCTCCAGGCCGCTCCGGGCGCCCGCGCCGTCCAAACCCGTCGTCACCCGTCCGGCGCACCCCGGCCCGCCTCGAGGATGCGGGGCGGGGTGCGGCGGGGCAGGCTCCAGGGGACTGGAGGTACACGATGGGATCACTGCGCGTCACTCTCTGTTCGGGTGCCCTGGCCGCCGTCGCCCTCGCGCCGGAGGCGCACGCGGCGGGCGGCGGGGGCGTCTCGGTGATCCCGGCCGCTCCCGCCCCCGGCACCGACGTCACGCTGCGCGTGTCCGACTGCGCCGAGCGGACCGCCGTGGCCGCCTCCTCCGCGCTGGTCGCGGCCGTGCCGCTGGCCCCCGCCGACGGCACGCTCGTCGGGGAGAGCCGCGTCCGCTCCACCCTCACCGCCGGTTCCTACGCCGTGAGGGTCACCTGCGGCGGCACCGCCCGCACCGGCACGATCACCGTCGCACGGGCCGGTGCGCGGCCGTCCGCCCCGGCATCACCCGTCGCCCCGGTGCGGGCGGGCGGCGGCGGCACCGCCCGGCTCGCCGCCGAGGCCCGGCAGACCGGCCCCGGCACGGCGCACGCGGTGACCGGGGCGGTCCTGGCCGGGATCGCCGCGGTGGCCGTCGCCCGGGCCCGCCGGAGCCGTGGAGCGCGGTGACGATGTCCGACGACAGACGGCGCGGCTCCGGCGCGGGACGCATGACGATCGGCCTGGCCTGGGCGGTCCTGCTGCTCGGGCTGTGGCTGTGGGGCCGCGAGGCGACCGACGTACCGCCCGGGACGTCCGGGCCGGCCACCGGCGACATGGCGGCGGTGGGCCGGCCGCCCCACAGGGAGCTGCCCCCCGCCCACCGCCCGCTCGCGGACGCGCTGCCGCAGCGCGTCGACATCCCCGGCCTCGGCGTCCAGGCCCCGGTGGTGGCCCGCGGCCTGGACGCGCGCGGCGCGCTCGACCCCCCGCCCCTCGACCAGCCCGGAGTCGTCGGCTGGTACGCGGGCGGGGCCAAGCCGGGCGCGGCCGGCACCGCGCTGATGGTCGGGCACGTCGACACCGAGACCCGGCCCGCCGTCTTCCACCGGATCGGCACCCTGCGGCCCGGCGACAGGATCCGGGTGGTCCGCGACGACGCCCGGGTGGCCGAGTTCACCGTCGACGACGTCCAGGTCGTCGCCCGCGACCGCTTCGACGCCCACCTGGCCTACGGGCCGCGCCGGGCCGGCCGGGCCGAGCTGCGGCTGGTGACCTGCGGCGGCACCTTCGACGAGCGGACCCGCAGCTACACGGCGAACGTGATCGTCTCCGCCTACCTCACGGGGACCGGCCGCTGACCGCTCCCCGTGCCGTCCGCCCAGGTGGCACCGGCCGGGGCGAGGGTAGACGGGCCGCGGACGGGGAAGTCGCCGACCGCGTGCGGGGCGCGGGACCTATGTCAGGATTGGGGCTCGGAACGGTGCACCCGAGGGGGAGTTGGATGTACGGCAGCAGGGGGGTGGGGGCGTCCGTCGCGAGGCGGGCGTCCGCAGCGGTGCTGGGGGCGGCGCTGCTGGCCACGGGGTGTTCGGGCGACGGCGACGGTGACGGGGCGAACGGCGGGGGCGGCACCGGGGCGGGCGCCGGGATCACCCAGCGGCCCAAGGACGTCACCCCGTTCTGGGTGAACCCGGACGGTACGGCGGCCCGGCAGCTCGCGGCCCTGGAGAAGGCCGGCAAGAAGGACGAGGCCGCCCGGATCCGCAAGATCGCCGAGCAGCCGACCGGCGAGTGGATCAGCCCGGACAACCCCGAGGAGCAGGCCCGCGGCTTCACCGAGGCCGCCGACAAGGCGGGGCGCACCGCCCTGCTGGTCCTCTACAACATCCCGCACCGCGACTGCGGCCAGTACTCGCAGGGCGGCGCCGCCGACGGCGACGCCTACCGGGCGTGGATCGACGGCGTGGCCAAGGGCATCGGGGACCGTCCGGCGACGGTCGTCCTGGAGCCCGACGCGGTGCTGCACCTGGTGGACAGCTGCACCCCGGACCAGTTCCACGAGGAGCGCTACGACCTCCTCAAGGGCGCCATCGCCAAGCTCACGGCGCTGGAGAACACCAAGGTCTACCTGGACGCGGGCAACGCCGGCTGGGGGAAGCCCGACCAGATCTTCGAGCCGCTGAAGTGGGCCGGCATCGACCGGGCCGACGGCTTCTCGGTCAACGTCTCGAACTTCTACACCACCGAGGACTCCATCGCGTACGGCAAGGAGCTGTCCGCGAAGGTCGGCGGCAAGCACTTCGTCGTCGACACCAGCCGCAACGGCAACGGCCCCTACACCGAGGGCGATCCCGGCGAGCGCTGGTGCAACCCGCCGGGCCGGGCGCTCGGCGAGACCCCGACGGTCAGGACCGCCGACCCGCTGGTGGACGCCTACCTCTGGGTGAAGCGTCCCGGCGAGTCCGACGGCGAGTGCAAGGGCGGCCCGAAGGCCGGCCAGTGGTGGGGCGAGTACGCCGTGAAGCTGGCGCAGGGGTCGGACTGACGGGTTCCGGCGGCTCCCGGTCGCGGGAACGGGACGGCCCCCGGCGCTCGGCGCCGGGGGCCGTCGTCGTGGCCCGGGGACGGGTCAGGAGATCTTGACCCACCGCGCCTTGCTCGGCACGCCCTGCCCGTCCGTGGCGAACAGCATGTACCAGCCCGGCTGCACCAGGTTCCGGTTCTTCGGCACGGTCACCGTGAGCCGGTCGCCGTCCGCCTCGAAGTCCAGCGCGATCGACCGCTGGTCGACGTCCGTGACGTGCGTGGACGCGCTCGGCCGGATGAGCCGCACCTTCTCGACCGACGCCGCCTGCTTCGAGGTGAAGGTCCCGGACGCGCCGCGCGCGAGGGTCTGCGGACCGCCCGACAGCTCCGGCCGCGCCCCGTCCTGGTACAGGTACGGCGGCGTGTAGATCTCGATGCGCTGCTCGAACCGGCCCGGCTTGGTGTTGGCCTTGTCGGCGAAGAGCGAGTCGGAGCCGAAGACCATGACCCGCCCGTCGGGCAGCAGGACCGAGCCGGAGTGGTAGTTGCGGCCCACCAGCGGGTCGGCGACCCGCTGGAACGCGTTCTTCTCCGTGTCGTACAGCCGCGCCTGGAGGATGTTGGAGTCGCCGCGGCCGCGGTAGTCCTCCGAGCCGCCGGTGACCAGCACGCTGTCGTCGGGCAGCACCGAGGCCTGCGGGTAGCGCGTGCCCTTCTCCAGCGCCGGGCCGTCCACGAAGCGCGGGTTGTCGGCCTTCAGGTCGACGATGCGGGTCTTGTTGCTGGACAGCCGGGACTCGCCGACCCCGCCGCCGCCGATCACCATGTACTTCTCGTCCTGCGCCGGCGGCAGCAGCACCGTGCCGGACGTCTCCATCAGCTTCGGGTCGCTCAGCCCGGGGATCTTGGTGAAGGCGTTGGTCTCCACGTCCCAGACGCCGGGCTCGCGGCCCACGTCGTCCGGCCCGTAGCCCGCGTTGGAACCCGAGTAGAAGATCTTGCCGTTCTGCATGAGGAACAGCGCCGGGTACGTCGGGAACTGGCGGGCCTTCGCCGTGTACGTCCACTTCTTGGTCTCGGGGTCGAAGATCTCGTTCTTGCCCGGGACCAGCTGGCCGATGTCGTCGAGGCCGGAGACGCTGAGGATCTTGCCGTCGCTCAGCGTGGTGAGCGTCGGGTACCAGCGGGCCTCGTTCATCGGGTCGACCTTGATGTACTTCTCGGCGACCGGGTCGAACTCGTAGGCGTCGCGGATGCCCTGGAAGTCCTTCTTGTCCAGGGCGAGCTTCTGCGCCATGCCGTAGGTGTTGCGGGCGTCGGCGCCCTTCAGGCCCTGGATGCGGTAGTTGTCCTGGGTGCCGGTCTCGTACTTGGCGCCCTCCTTGGCCGCCTCGACGTAGATCCGGCCGAGCCCGGGGTCGTTGCCCAGGAACGCGCCCGTCGCCGGGTCGAACTTCTTCTTGGCGCGCGGCACGAGGACCGGGTCCTTCGAGATGAAGGTCTTGCCGTTCTCCTTGCCGGTGAACTTGGTGCCCGCGGGCAGGGTGATCGGCTTGTCCGGGTTCTCGTTGTGGACGATCATCAGGCCGCCGGCCTTCTTCACGTCGCCCTTGAGCTTCTCGTACCGCTTGGTGCCGCCCGCGATCAGCAGGTTGCCGTTGGCGAGCTGGGTGTGGCCGGTGCAGAACAGGTCGGTCGGCGTGGGGACCTTCTTGATGGTGCCCTTGACCGGGTCCCAGATGCGGGTGTCGTACCTCTTCGCGTCGAAGTTGTCCTGGTTGTTGCCCGACCCCGCGACGAGCAGCACCTTGCCGGTGCGCAGCAGCGCCGCGTGGATGGTGTTCTGCCGGTACTCCTCGGGGAACTCGACGATCTCCCACTTGCCGTTGGCGGCCTTGTACTCGGGCTTGTTGATCTTGTACTGGTGGTATTTCTCGGTGCCGAAGCGGTAGAGCCACGGCCCGTTCATGCCGGCCAGCGCGAGTACCACCGCCGTGCCTATCGCGAGTCGACGGGCGCGGCGGCGGCCTGCACGGTCGTTCATTCCTTACGTCCCCCAAGTCCACCAAGGGCGATCTGCATGGTCTGGTCGTTGCCTCCGTCGGCGCCTCCGGGGGAGGCGGACCAGCTGGGCCGGGCCTGCGGGGCGTGCGCCTGCTGTTGCTGGGGCACGGGCGGCACCCGGTGCGGCCCCGCGGCCTCCTGCGGCGGTGCGGCGGAGGGCGCGCCCGACGCGTGCGCGCCGGGCTTCTTCCGCGCCTGCCGCAGCTCGTGGCGCCAGGCGAAGATCGGGAACGCCGTGATGAGCATGGCGAACACGGCCCAGATGACCATCGCCGGGTGGGAGTGGCCGAAGACGAAGCCGGCCGCGATGGAGCCGCCGAAGATCGCGATGAAGTACCAGTGGTACCGGAACGTCCCGAACCAGCGGTCCGGGCTCGCCGAGTCGCCCTTGGGGGTGACCACGAACTTGCTCTTGCGCCGCAGCGCGGAGTCGATCAGCGCCTTGGCGTACAGCGGCGCCGACAGCGCCGACATCACCATGCCGGCCACGCCGCCGGAGCCCTCCGGCTCGTGCGGCGAGACGTTGTGGCGGCGGTTCCAGACGTACAGGCCGATCTGCAGGGCGGAGGCGTTGCCGTAGAGCATCAGCCACACCGCCGGGTCGATGTTCACACCCGAGGCGCCCAGGCCCAGGAACAGCGCACAGCTCAGCGCCGCCAGGATCCAGTTGAGGGCCGACATCGGGTAGAAGATGATCATCATCGTGTAGTTGAAGAGCTTGCTCGGCGGCAGCGAGTACCAGCCCTTCCAGTACTGCTTGAGGATCGTCTCGTACGTCCCTCGCGACCAGCGCATCTGCTGGGTGAAGAAGTCCGTCCAGGCGCTGGGGCCCTCGCCCACCGCGAGCACGTCCGGGGTGTACACCGAGCGCCACTTGTTGCCCGTGGCCGGGTTCTTGTGGCGGTGGATCTCGAAGCCGGTGGCCATGTCCTCGGTGATCGAGTCGTACAGGCCGCCGATCTGCTTGAGCGCCTTGATGCGCACGGCGTTGGAGGTGCCCACGAACATCGGCGCGCCGTACTTGTTGCCGGCGCGCTGGATGAGCGCGTGGAAGAGGAACTGCTGCGACTCGGCCGCCTTGGTGACGAAGTTGTCGTAGTTGCCGTACACCTGCGGGCCGATGACGAAGCCGACGTCCGGGTCGCGGAAGAAGCCGAGCATCCGCTCCAGGTAGTTGGGCAGCGGCACGTGGTCGGTGTCGACCGAGGCGAAGAAGTCGTAGTCGTCGCCGTGGGCCTCGAGCCAGGCGTTGTAGTTGCCGTGCTTGGTCTTGGCGCGGTGCGGGCCGGAGGGCTGGTTCCACTTCGCCACGCCCTTGCGGGAGAAGTGGTGCACGCCCAGGCGCTCGCAGACCGCCTTCACCTCGGGGTCGTCGCCCTCGTCGAGCAGCCAGACGTGCATCAGGCCCCGGTGGCGGATCCTGACGGCCGCCTCCAGGGTCTTGGTCACCATCTCCAGCGGCTCCTTGCCGGGCACGAAGGAGGTGAGGAAGGCCACGCGGGTGCCGGTCTCGGGCACCACCGGGACCGGGTCGCGGGCGACCAGCGTGGCGTGCGCGTTGGACAGCACATTCATGCAGCGGAAGAACTCGATCAGGCCGATCGAGACGAGCATGACGACGTCGAGCGCCGGCAGCCAGTCGAAGGCCGGGTAGTCGCGCTCGGTCCAGTGCGAGGGCTGGAGCAGCCACACCAGCAGCACCAGCGACAGCACGGGGGCCGCCGCCAGCATCAGGGCGATCCGGATGCGGTGCGGCTCCTGCGAGATCAGCGAGCGGTACTGCACCTTGTACGGCTTGGCCGGATCGGGCTGGGTGAGGGGACCAGCGAGCCGGCTGTAGTGCTCGTAGTCGTATTTCGGCAGGGTCTTCTTGATCCGCCGGAATGTCCCCGTGGTGCTCATCCGGTGGGCCGGCACCCTGAGCTGGGTGGTCTGTGACGGGTCGTCCTGCCGGGAGCCCGTCGGTGTCGACGTCATGAGTCATCCCCCCACACGCGGCTCCCCGCGTGTTTCGTCGCTTCCTACCGCCTGCTGCCGGTCCCCCTCGACCGTCACAGACGTATCAGTGGTGGGTCGCTGTCACCACGTCATCCACACCCTATAGACATGGCAACGCGACGTTCCGGTTGCATGATGCCCCCCTCGGCATCCCGTCATGAACGGGGCCCCTCTCCCCGCAGTACGGGCAACCGGTCCCTGCCCCCCAACTACCGCGTTCGTGCGGAATGTTGAAGAACCAGGGTTCTACGGTGTTCATCATGATCGCAAGATGCGAAACACGGTGTTTACCGGTCATATCCGCTCATTGTGGTGCCAGTGGGGAGCGGGTGGAGCCGCTGCGGACAGGTGCGGGGGGATGTTACCGAAGTATTCTCCTATGGACTCCTCTGCCCGGATCGCATGACCGCGGCGGGCCGCGCCCGGTATCTTTCGGCCCCGGCCGGTCCGGGTGCGGCCGGCGCCCCGGGCGGCCCGCCGTCCCATACGGTCGGCGGGCGCGTCGCGTTCAACGGGACCGCCCCGGACGGCCGGCCCGCCGGACCCATGCAGAAGGCCCCCCGCCGGAGCGAGGGGCCTTCTGGTCGGTGCGCCGCCAGGGACTCGAACCCCGGACCCGCTGATTAAGAGTCAGCTGCTCTAACCAACTGAGCTAGCGGCGCGTGCTGACGGGACAACTCTACAGGACGCCGGAGGGTGCTCCCGACCACCCGGCGCCCCGGCCGCGGGCCCGGAAACCCGCCGCCGGACCCCGTACATCATTCGGACCGTCAACATGCGCACCGGGACGACGGTTGAGAAACTGCCGACGTGCACGGGCGCGGACCATTCCACCGGAAATGTGAGGGGCATCGCATGGGGTCTCCGGTATGCGAGGAATTCGATCCCGCGAGCGACTGCGACTGTCCCGGCCGCGTCCACCGGCGGCGGGTCCTGCCGTACTACCGGGCCGGCCGGGGTGCCGGCCATCCGGCCGCGCACCGGGTCCGGGCCGTGACGGCCGCCGCGACCGCCGCGCCCCGCCGTTCGGACGTTCCCGCAGGTGACGAGCCCGGAACCGCTCAGGGCGGTCCGGCACCGCTGCACGGCCCCGGCGGCCGCCCGGCCCGGCCCGCCGGTCCCCCGGCGGCTCCCGCGATCACCCGCACGGAGATCATCGAGCGGGCCACGGCCCGGGTCGCGGCCGAGGTGCCGTACCGCCTGTCCGGTCACTGGTCCGACGGATACCGGCAGGACTGTTCGGGATATGCGCCGATGGCCTGGAAGCTGCCCGGGAACGAATGGACGGGTTCGCTCGCCCGGTACGCGGACCGCATTTCCGAGGCGGAAATCCGGGCGGGCGACATTCTGCTGTTCCACAATGCGGCGGACCCCCGGAACGACTCGCGCGTCGTCGTTTTCGGAGGCTGGACGGACCGCACCCGGAGCTCCCGCACCGCCTACGAGCGGACCCGCCCGCACACCCGTCGGCAGACCGTTCCCCGTGCCTGGGGGAGCGGTTCCGCTTATGTCCCCCACCGGTACAAGGGGATCGTGCCGGACCCCGCCCGGCCCGCCACGACGCCCCCGGCGCCGTACCCGGGAGCGGCGTCCCGCGGCCACGGCCCGCACCACGGGCACGTCGCCCGGCCCGGCCGCGTGCTCGTCGCGCGCGGCGCCGGGCGGTTCCACGCCTCCGGTCCCGGTCCGCGCCGGACGGACGCGGACCGGCGGGGCGCCGCCGCCGACGGGCTGCCGGGCCCGCCGGCCCGGCTGCTGCCGGTCACGGACCGGGGCGGGGACGGCACGGCACCGGCCGCGGCGCCCCCGGCCTCGCACGGGGTCCACGGCTGTCCGGGCCGGGCCGTGTTCCGGCCCGGCGCGGACACCCCGTACGTCACCCGGCTGGGGAAGCACCTGGTGAGGAAGGGGTTCGGCACGCACTGCACGACCGGGCCGGGGCCGCGGCGGGGCGGCGCGGCGGACGGCCACCCGGGGCCGGAGACCTGGCGGCGGCTCTTCTCCTGAGCGCCGACCCCTGTCATGACGCGTCTGGCGCGGAGGCTGGAGCACGCATGAGGACGACCCCTTCCCACACGCCCGGGCCCGAGGATCCCGCCGGGGGCGTCCCGGCCCGGCCCGCCCGGCTCATCCGGAACGAGGCCGCCACCGAGATCCCGGTCCACCTGCTCTTCCGCGACGCCCCCACCCCGGTGCCCGTGCCGCTCGGGCCCGCGGTGGTGGGCCGGCGGCAGGGCACCGGGGAGCAGCCGCGCCCGCGCCGGCCGGTGGCCGCGCGGCACCGTCCCGTGCCGCGGGTCGATCCCGACCTGGTGGAGCGGCCCGCCCGGGTGCTGCCCGGTGCGGCGGGGGTGCTCGCCGGGGCGTGCGGGGCGGCCGGGTGCCTGGCCACGTCCTGGTGGGCGGGCCTGGTGCCGCCGTCCGCGGCGCAGTCGCTGGGGCTGCCGGGCCACGCGGGCGCCGGACTCGGTCCCGCCCAGTGGGCGGCGTACGCCGGAGCCGGCGCGCTGGCCCTGTTCGGCCTCGGCGGGCTGGCGCGGGGGCGGACCGGGCGGGCGTGGGTGCTCGGCCTGTTCGGCCGCTACCGGGGGACCGTGCGGCGCTCCGGTCTGCTGTGGGTCAACCCGCTGCTGCTGCGCCGGCGGGTCGACGTGCGGTTGCGGCACTGGCGCAGCGAGCCGATGGCCGGGGCCGACGCGAGCGGGGTGGCCCTGCGCGTGGTCGTCCTGGTGGTGTGGCGGGTGCGGGACACCGCGCGGGCCACGCTGGGCGTGGAGGACCACGAGGCGTACCTGCGCGCGTGCGTCGAGGCGGCGCTGGTGCGGGTGCCGGTGGAGACGCCGGGCGGAGCCGGGGGGTCCGCCGGCGCGGCCGGTGACGCGCTGACCCGGCTCGTGACGGCGGACGCGGGACCGGTCGGCCTGGAGGTGTACTCCGTGCAGCCGCTGCGGGTGGAGTACGCCCCCGAGGTCGCCTCCGCCATGCACCGCCGCCGGATCGCCGCGCTGGACGCCCAGTACCGGGCGAGCGTGCTCACCTCGGTCGTGGACTCGGTGGAGGACACGGTGACCCGGCTGACCACGCGCGGGCTCGTCGAGCTCGACGACCGCGAACGCAAGGCGCTGGTCAAGGACTTGACGGTGGCGTTCTGCGCGGGCCGTGGCGAACAAGGTCCGTGATTGGTATGGACATGTTCAACCCGCGGTCATAATGTGGGACTTGGTCTAGACCTACTCTGCACGGCTCACTGAATCTCCCCCACGTTCTCCAGGAGCGGCAGCAATGCGCAAAAAGACCAAGTGGTACGCCGCCGCGCTCGGGCTCACCACGGCAGGGGCCCTTGTGCTCTCCACCGGCGGCGCGAGCAGCCACGGCTACACCGACCTTCCCCTCAGTCGGCAGAAGCTCTGCCAGAACGGCACCGTCACCAACTGCGGAGCCATCCAGTGGGAGCCGCAGAGCGTCGAGGGCCCCAAGGGCTTCCCGGCCTCCGGACCGGCCGACGGACGGCTGTGCTCCGGGAACAACACGACGTTCGCGCAGCTCGACAGCCCGCGCACGCCCTCGGGCGGCGCCTGGCCGGCGACCAAGGTGACGGGCGGCCAGAGCTACACCTTCCGGTGGCAGTTCACGGCCATGCACGCCACGACCGACTTCAAGTACTACATCACCAAGCCGGGCTGGGACCAGAACCACAACCTCGCCCGGTCCGACCTCAACCTCACCCCGTTCCTGACGGTGCCCTACGGCGGTCAGCGCCCGCCGTCCACCCTCTCCCACAGCGGCACCCTGCCGACCGGGCTGAGCGGGCGGCACGTCATCCTCGCGGTGTGGACGATCGCCGACACGGGCAACGCCTTCTACGCGTGCTCGGACGTCACGTTCTGAGGTTCCCGGGGTCACCGGTGCGGCCGGCGCGGGGAGGTTCCCCGCGCCGGCCGGTCGCGTCCGGCGGACCGGCCCCGGAGCGGTACCGGGGCGGCCCCGGCCGGTGCGCCGGGGCACATGCCGAGGGGCCCCTCGCTCCCACGAGAGGCCCCTCATCTGTGCGCCGCCAGGGACTCGAACCCCGGACCCGCTGATTAAGAGTCAGCTGCTCTAACCAACTGAGCTAGCGGCGCATGACTCCCGCCGTCCGCGTGAAGCGCGTCTCGCGGCCGGCGACGAGAGAAATACTACCTGGTCCCGGGGGGTGCTTCCGACCGCCCGGGACCAGGGCCGGCAGTCCTAGATCGTCAGGGACAGCAGGACCGGCGCCGCGTTCCGGTTCAGGGTGTCGGCGGCCCGGCGCAGCCGGTGCGCGTGGGCGACGGGCAGCGACAGGGCGAGGCAGCCCGCCGTGGCGCCGGCCGTGAGCGGGACGGCCGCGCAGACCGTGCCGACCGCGTACTCCTGGAGGTCCAGGACGGGCACCGTGGGCGGCTGGGACTCCAGGCGGGAGAGCAGCAGCTTGTCGCTGGTGATGGTGCGCGAGGTCAGGCGGGCCATCCGGTGCCGGGAGAGGTGGTCGCGGCGGCCGTCGTGGTCCAGCTGCGTCAGCAGGCTCTTGCCGACGGCGGTGGCGTGGGCCGAGGAGCGGAAGTCCACCCACTCGTTCACCCTCGGGGTGTCCGGGCCGTCGGCGTACTGCGTGACCTTGACCTCCCCGTCGACGTACCGGCTGAGGTAGACGGCGGCGCCCACCGAGTCGCGCAGCCGGTCGAGGATGCGCTGGAGCTTCTCGCGCAGCGCCTCCTCGCGGTCCTCGGCCGAGCCGAGGCGGGCCAGGGCCTCCCCGGTGACGTAGGCGCCGTCGGCCACCTGCTCGACGTATCCCTCGCGGCGCAGCATGCGCAGGAGGGCGGTCAGTCGCTCCTGCCTCAGGCCGGTGTGGCGGACGAGGTCGGCTTCGGTGACTCCGGCGGTGTACCGCGCCACCGTCTCCAGGACGCGCAGGGCGTCCTGGGCCGAGTGGTGCGGCGCGGTCGGCTCGTGCTTCAGCGCCACGGTGGTCTCCCCCTGCGCTTGCTGATAAGGCCGTAATCCGGTCGGTTAACCTCTTCCACGATAACCGGCAAGGGACGCCCCGGGAGCGGAGGTTGACAAGAATCCGTCCCTCCCAACTGGGGCGCTGGCACGCTGGCATATGACAGCGGCACCACCCGGCCCTCGGGTGTCGCCTCCTGGCCCGGGCACGGCCCGTGGTCACAGGACCGCGCCGAGGAACTCCCGGGTCCGGTCCCGCTCCGGCTCGCCGAAGATCTTCTCCGGCGGGCCCGCCTCGATCACCCGGCCCTGGTCGAACATCAGGACCTGGTCGGAGATGTCCCGGGCGAAGGCCATCTCGTGGGTCACGCACAGCATCGTGATGTCCGTGGAGCGGGCGATGTCCCGCAGCACGTCCAGGACGCCCGCGACCAGCTCCGGGTCGAGCGCGGAGGTCACCTCGTCGAGCAGCAGCACCTTGGGCCGCATGGCCAGGGCCCGCGCGATCGCCACCCGCTGCTGCTGCCCGCCGGACAGCTGCCCCGGCCGCTTGCCGAGGTGCTCGGTGAGCCCGACCGTCTCCAGCAGCTCCCGCGCCCGCTCCTCGGCGGCGTCCCTGGACATGCCGAGCACGGTCACCGGCGCCTCGGTGAGGTTGCGCAGGACGGTCATGTTCGGGAACAGGTTGAACTGCTGGAACACCATCCCGATCTTCTTGCGGACCTCGCGGACCTGCTTCCCGGACGCCGGGAACAGCCGCTCACCGTCGACGGTGACGGTGCCCTCGTCGGGCTCGGCCAGCGTCATCAGCAGCCTCAGGATCGTGGTCTTGCCCGACCCGGACGGCCCGATCAGGGTGACGTGCCGGCCGGCGTCCACCGAGAAGTCCAGCCCGTCGAGGACCGTGCGGTCCCCGAACCGCTTGGTGACCCGCTCCAGGCGGACCGGTTCGCCCGAGGGGCGCGCGGGGTCTTTTCCGTGGGCGGGACGGGTGTCAGGGGACAAGGCGTCGCTCCAGGGTTCGCAGGACGAGGGAGGCCAGGCAGGAAAGAACGACGAAGGCCACGCAGGAAAGAACGACGAAGGCCACGCCGATCACGGTCACGGGCTCGGTGAACCGGTAGGTCTCCTGGGAGAACAGCCGCGCCTCGCCGAGCATCTCCAGGACCGTGATCGTCATCAGCATCGGCGTGTCCTTGAGCATCGCGATCACGTAGTTGCCGAGCGCGGGGACGACCCGGCGCACCGCCTGCGGCAGGATCACCACCGTCCACGTGCGCCGCAGCGGCAGGTTCAGCGCCGTCGCCGCCTCCCACCGGCCGGCCGGCACCGCCTCGATGCCGGCGCGGTAGACCTGCATCGTGTACGTCGAGTAGTGCAGCCCCAGCGCGAGGACCCCGGTGGTCAGCGCCGAGGCGGTCACGCCCCACTCGGGCAGCACGTAGAAGAGGAAGAACAGCTGCACCAGCAGCGGGGTGTCGCGGACGAACTCCGTGACCGCCCCGACCGGCCGGCGCACCCACCGGCTCGGCGCCCGCGTCAGCAGCGCCCACACCAGTCCCAGCGCGAACGAGATCAGCGAGCCGAGGGCCAGCGCCTGGAGGGTGACCAGCAGGCCGTCCCGGAGGTGCGGCACGAAGTCGGCGACCGCGCTCCACTCCCGGTTCATGCCGCACCACTCCCCTCGGGCACGCGCACGGCGGCCGTCCCCTTCCGCGGCGCCGTGCCGGCGCCCGCCTTCAGCCGCCTCTCCAGCCCGCGCATGCTCCGGGTGAGCAGGAAGGCGATGGCGAAGTAGAGGAGCAGGACGTACAGGTGGATCTCCGCGCTCTCCTGGAGCGCCAGGCGCACCAGGTTGCCGCTGAAGGCCAGGTCGCCCATGCCCATGACCGACACCAGCGCGGTGCCCTTGAGCAGTTCGACCAGCAGGTTGGAGAACGGCGGGATCATCTCCGGCACGGCCTGCGGCAGCAGGATCAGCCGCATCCGCTGCCAGGGCGTGAAGCCGAGCGCGATCCCGCCCTCCCGCTGCGCCGGGTCGACCGCGCCGAGCGCGCCGCGCACGATCTCCGCGCCGTACGGCCCGTAGGTCAGGCCGAGCGCGAGCGTGCCCGCCCACATCGGCACGAGCTGCCGGCCCAGGGCGAGCGGCAGCACGAAGAACACCCAGAAGATCATGACCAGCGCGGACGTGCCGCGGAACACCTCGGTGCAGAGGCCCGCGAGGAAGCGGACGATCCACCGCCGGTGGGTGCGCGCGATGCCGGCGGCGAAGGCGGCCGCGCCGGCCAGCAGTCCGCTGAGGAGGAGCAGCTGGAGGGTGACTCAGACGCCCTCGAACACCGGTTTCCAGAGTCCCGGGGTCATCCGCGGCACAGCTCCTTCGCGGTCAGCTCCGTCATCTCGGCCCCGGTGAAACCGAACGGCCGCAGGATGCGCAGCAGTTCGCCGCTCTTCCTGAGCCCGCGCAGCTCGGCGTTGAAGGCGTCCCGCAGCCGTGTCTCGGCCGGCCGGAACGCGAAGGCGCCGCCGTCGACGTGCGGCCTGCCGCCGACGACCGGCCTGAACGGCCGGGTGACCTCCGCCCCGGCCGACTTCCTCGCCACCTCGCGGGTGGTCACGGCCGTGCCGGCGGAGACGTCGACGCGGCTGGCCTCGACGGCGTTCAGTCCGGCCACCTGGTCCGGGACGATGAGGATGTCGCTCTCCGGGTACCCGGCCTCGACGGCGTACCGGATCTCGGCGTATCCGGTCCCGGTGGCGAACCTCGCCTTCTTCCCGACGACGTCCCGGTAGGTGTGCAACCCCATCGGGTTCCCCTTGCGGACGATGAACGCGTCCAGCATCTGGTAGTCCGGGTCGGAGAAGATGACCTGCTCGCAGCGCTCGGGGGTGACGTGCATCCCGGCGGCCACGACGTCGAACTGCTGGGAGGTGAGCCCGGGTATCAGCGAGCCGAACTCGGTCGGTACGGGCTGCACCCGGTCCACGCCGAGCCGCTTGAAGACGGCCTTGGCCAACTCTGGTGCCTCACCGGTCAGTTCACCGTCCCGGTCGATGTAGCCGAACGGGATCTCCCCGGCGATCCCGAGGCGTACGACGCCCGCGGCCCGCAGGCGTTCCAGCAGGTCACCTCCGTTCGCACGCGACGCGGTGGCCACCCGGGAACAGCCCGCGGTCCCGAGCGCGCGCCGAGCGCCGCGACCCCCGCGAGCAGCGACCGGCGGGCAAGTCCGGGTGAGTTCCGGCCATTTCTGTGTCGTGGTGGAGCCATGGGCGCGCGGCTGCCCGAGCCGATGCAAAGCATGCGCCCGCAACGAGCGGGCCGGCGGGCGGCGGTGCGGGCCCGGCCGTCAGTGGCCGGGCACGTATCCGCGCCGCTTGTCGACCACGTTCGCCAGCGGCCTGCCCGCCTCCCAGCGGGTGTAAAACTCCACGAACTGGGCGGCGAGTTCGTCGAGCCGGCCCACGGTGTCGCCGCTCATGTGCGGGGAGACGACCAGCCCCGGGAGCCCCCACAACGGGCTGCCGGACGGGAGGGGTTCGGACGCGAAGACGTCCAGGGCCGCGCCGGCGATCCAGCGCCTGGCCAGGGCGTCGGCGAGCGCCTCGGTCACGACGAGCTGCCCCCGGCCGACGTTGACGAACCGGGCGGACGGCTGCATCACGCCGAAGCGCCGCGCGTCGAACATGCCGCGGGTCTGCTCCGTGAGCGGCGCGGCGGCGATCACCCAGTCGGCGCGGGCGATGAGCCGGTCCAGGTCGTCGGGGCCGTGGACGCCGGTGCGCGGGGTGCGCCCGACGAGCGCGGTGGTGACGCCCAGCGCCTTGAGGGCGCGGACGATCGCCCGCCCGACCGGCCCGGACCCGACCACCACCGCCCGCGTCCCGGCCACCCTCTGCGTCTCCCGATGCCGCCAGACCCGCTCCCGCTGAAGCTCCAGCGTCCGCGGCAGGTCCTTGGCCATCGCCAGCACGAGGGCGGCGACGTACTCGGCGACGGGCTGGTCGAAGATGCCGCGCGCGTTCGTCACCACCGTCGCGGAGGCGGTCAGCGCCGGGCACATCAGGTGGTCGACCCCGGCGCTGGCCGTGTGCACCCAGCGCGGCCGGGGTCCGTCGCCCGGCCACGCCTCGCGCACCGCGGAGGAGGTGACGTCCCACACCAGCAGCACGTCGGCGCGCGGCAGCCGCCCGGCGAGGGTGGCGGCGTCCGCGTGCTCGATCCTCGCGCGGCCGGTGAGACGGCCGAGGCGGGGCGGCGGGTCGGCGTCCAGGACGAGCAGGGTGGGGGTGGTCATGACAGCCGTTCCTCTCCGGGCGGGCCGACCGGGTCCTGCGGGCGGGGACGGGGGCGAGGGGGCGGACGGACCACGCTCGCACCGCACACCGTCACCGTCAACACGGCCGCGCGCACGGCAGGCCGGCGGCCGGGCGCGCCGCGTGCCCGCATCCCGGCGTCCGGCGCCCCGGTGCCGATGTGGGCGGCGGTCCGCCTACGGGGTACCCGTGCCGAGGGGCCGTACCGGCCCCCGTCGGCCGATGGCAGATCAGCAGGAAGGCTGGACATGACCGCACTCGGATTCCTCTACCCGGGCCACTCCGCCGAGGACGACTACCCGCGCATCGAGCAGCTCCTGGGCAGCGACATCCGGGTCGAGCTGGTGCACACCGACCTCGGCGAGGACGCGCACCGGCTGGACGCGCTGCGCGAGCTGGGCTCGCCGGAGCGGCTCGCCGTGGGCGTCCAGGAACTGCGGCACGCCGGCGCGGACGCCGTGGTGTGGGCGTCCACCAGCGGGGGTTTCGTGCACGGCTGGGACGGTGCCCGGGCCCAGGTCCGCGCCCTCGCCCAGGCGGCCGGCCTGCCCGCCTCCTCCACGTCGCTCGCCTTCGTGCACGCGGTCCAGGAGCTCGGCGTGCACCGGGTGGCGGTCGGGGCGACCTACCCGGAGGACGTGGCGTCGCTGTTCGCGGAGTTCCTGCGGGCGGCGGACCTGGACGTGGTGGCGGTGAAGAGCGCGGGGACCGTCGGGGCGGCCGAGGCCGGCACGTGGGGCGAGCCGGAGCTCCTGGCGCTGGCCCGCGCGGCCGACCACCCCGACGCGCAGGCGCTCCTCCTCCCCGACAACGCCCTGCACACGGCGGCCCACATCACGGACCTGGAGAAGGAACTGGGCAAGCCGGTCCTCACCGCCAACCAGGTCACGGTCTGGGAGGCCCTGCGGCTGGCGGACCGGCGGGTGAACGCGCCGGAGCTGGGCCGGTTGTTCACCCGGGAGCCGATCGTGCAGGTGTGAGGGGTGCCCGCGGGAGCGGGTTCCCACGGGGCTGGCAGGGGCGGGTCCGCCGGAGCGGGCCCGTCATCGGTCGAGCAGCGAGAACAGCACACCGAGCGCGCCGAGCGCGAGGCCGGTCCAGATCATGATCAGAGCGACTGGCCTTTTCACCGGGTCGTCTCCTCCTCAGTCGAGCGGCGGGGGTGGGCCCGGGGGATGCGGCGGCGGCGGGGGAGGGGTGCGCTCCTTCCGGTGGCGGGCCAGGAGAGCGGGGAAGGCGAACCCGGCGACTCCCCCTGCGACGGCCCCGACCAGCGGCGACAGCAGGGCGTCCCATCCGGCCCCGGAGCCGAGAAACCCCTGCGGCGCCGTCACGATGCCTCCGAAGACGCCCAGCCGGAGCGCACCACGCCCCCGCCGGGGCAGGCCGGACCGCTCACCGCTCATCCGGTTCCCCGGGGCCGGACCGGGTTCCGCGTTCGGTCAGGTGGGCGGCGACCAGGCAGGCGACACCCACGAGAAGGACGACGACAACCGTCGCCGTCCCGACCGGGAGGCTCGCACCTCCGGCGGCAGCGAACATCGGCACCTCCCCTCCCTCCTCACGTTCTCCTCACGCCGAGGTCTCCGACCTGTGGTCGGTCTGCCCTGGGCCGGCCCTGCTGAAAACGCCCCTCCCGGCCGGCGGTCACTGACCTTCGGCGCGTGGTGTCGCAAGGGCTGACGTCTCGTGATCCCCGCGGTGCGCCGGCGTGATCAGCAGGAACGGGGAGGGGGCAGCGGCAGGGCGCTCGGTGTGGGGTCCCGGTGCCAGCCGTCTCCTGACGGCATCGGGTCTTCCCCGGAGCCCAGTACGGCGGTGGGCTCAGCGCCAGTCGTCGATCACGTAGGCGTCCGGGTGGCTGTAGCCGGGTTCGTTGGGCTTGTGCATGGTCACGCCCTGCAGCCAGGTGCGGAAACCGCGGTCGGCCATGCGCCGGTAGGCATCCTGGCGGGCCAGGTTCATACCGGCGTCCAGTTGCCCCAGTCCCTTCTCGGCGGCCAGCCGCTCGCACGCGTCCAGCAGCCGTTCGAACCGGTCCGCGGCGCCCGGGCCGGGGCGTACGGCGCCGAACTTGACGAAGCACACGTCCTCACCGGCCTCCGACCCCGCCCCGCAGTGGCAGACAGCCAGGCCGTCGAGGCCGGAGTCGGCGCCCTCGAGGAGGACGGTGTCGCCGAGCCCTTGCGCCTGTGCGGCCGTGATCTCGCGCTCCAGGCTCAGGCCCGCGTACACGCTCCCCGTCAGTGCGCGGCTGAGGCTCAGTGCGCCGGGCCGCTCGGCGGCGGTCAGCTCGCCGTACAGCACTCGGCCGGGGACCGCGGCGCCGGCGGCGACCCGTTTCTTCATGACGGCGGTGAGGAACCGGGGCCAGAAACCGTACCGGCGGTAGAGCTCCAGGTGCTTGGGACTGTGCGCGAAGGTGAACAGGCCGAGGTGGCGGTTCTCCCAGGTGCCGAAGCAGGCCATGACCGGTTCCATGAGGCGTCTGCCGATGCCTTGGTCCCACAGGTCCGGACGTACGGTCAGCGGGCCGAAGAACCCGACGCTGCCCCAGTCGGCGGCGAAGTTCGATCCGACGACCTCGCCCCCGACGGTCGCTGCGAAGGCCGCGTGGGGGTCCGCCGCCCAGCGGGTGCGGACGTAGTCGGCGGTTCCGAAGAACGTCTCCGGCTCAGGAGCCCCGAGGAAGGTCCCGAAGGCGACCCTGAAGATCTCGTCGGCCCGGTCCAGGTCCGGCTCGGCCAGCGGGCGGACCGACACCGGGGCGGCGGCACTCGTTCGCTTCGCTGCGGGCATGACCGCTCTCCTCTCCGCCCCCGGTTCCATCGCACCACGGACGTGCGCCGCGCGCGAAGCGGCAGGTCCGACGCTGCCCCGGGGACCGAGCGGCCGCGTTCCCCGACGGCCGGGCGGCCGTCCCCCGCCGATCGACGACCCGCCGGGTCCCGGTCCGCCGGGGAGCGGGCGGCCTGACGGGTCCGTCACGCCGCGCGCCGCGCGACCGCCTCCGCCGACGCCCTGGGGACGGACCCCGCCCTGCCCGAAGCGGAGCGCTAGGGAGCGATCGGCAGCTGCCGCTTGTGCTCCGTCAGCCGGTAGCGGGCGACGATCGCCGAGAACGCCGGCTCGGCGACCGGCCTGCCCTCCAGGAAGTCGTCGATGTCGTCGTACGTGACACCGAGCGCGTCCTCGTCCGGCTTGCCCGGGTCCAGGGTCTCCAGGTCCGCCGTCGGGGTCTTCCACACCAGCGCGTCCGGTGCCCCCAGCTCCGCCGCCACGGCCCGCACGCGCCGCTTGGTGAGGCCGGTCAGCGGGACCACGTCCGCCGCGCCGTCGCCGAACTTGGTGAAGAAGCCGGAGACCGCCTCGGCGGCGTGGTCGGTGCCCACCACCAGGCCGTCGTGCGCGCCCGCCACCGCGTACTGCGCGATCATCCGCTGCCGCGCCTTGATGTTGCCGTGCACGAAGTCCTGGTGGTGGGCGTCGCGGAACACCGTGCCGCCCGCCACCGCCGCCTCCAGCGCCGCGTCGCTCGCCGGCTTCACGTCCACGGTCAGGACCCGGTCCGGCCGGATGAACTCCAGCGCCCGCTGCGCGTCCTTCTCGTCGGCCTGCGTGCCGTACGGCAGCCGCATCGCGTAGAACGTCGCCTCGTGCCCGGCGGCCCGCACCCGCTCCACCGCGAGCTGGCACAGCCGGCCCGTGGTCGTGGAGTCCACCCCGCCGCTGATGCCCAGCACCAGCGAGCGCAGGCCCGTCGAGGTCAGCCGTCCGGCGAGGAAGGCCACCCGGTGCTCGATCTCCTGCCGGGCGTCGAAGGACGCGCTCACCCGCAGGTCCCGGGCGATCTCCTGCTGCACGGCCATGGGCGTCGGGTCGGTCACGGTTGCTCCTGAAAGGGGTCGGAAGGTCGGGGGAGGGGTGGTCAGGGGCGGCGCGCCGGCAGCGGCGGTGTGCCGGTGACGGACATCACCAGGGAGTACAGCGCCGTGTCGGCGGCGATGAACAGGCGATTGCGCCGGGCGCCGCCGAAGCGGATGTTGGCGACGACGTCGGGGACCAGGAGGCGGCCGAGCAGCGTGCCGTCCGGGTCGTAGCAGTGCACGCCGCCGTCGAGGGCGGCGGCCCAGAGCCGGCCGGCGTCGTCGAAGCGGATGTTGTCGAAGGTGCCGATCCGGCACGCGGCGAAGACCTCGCCGCCCGAGAGGGTGCCCCGCTCCCCGTCGACGTCGAAGACGCGGATGTGGTTGGCCCGGCTGTCCGACACGTACAGCCGGCGCTCGTCGGGGGAGAAGACCAGGCCGTTGGGGCCGCTGAAGCCGTCGGCGACCAGCCGCACCTCGCCGCTGCCGGGGTCCACGCGGTACACGTTGCAGGCGCCGATCTCGCTCTCGGCGCGGTGGCCCTCGTAGTCGCTGGCGATGCCGAAGTCCGGGTCCGAGAACCAGACCGACCCGTCCGACCGCACCACGGCGTCGTTCGGGCTGTTCAGCCGCTTGCCCCGGAAACGGTCGGCGATCACGGTGACCGAGCCGTCGTGCTCGGTGCGGGTGACGCGGCGGTTGCCCTGCTCGCAGGTGATCAGGCGACCCTCGCCGTCCAGCGTGTTGCCGTTGGGGTATCCGGCGGGCGAGCGGAAGACGCCGACCTTCCCGGTGGTCTCGTCCCAGCGGAGCAGGCGGTCGTTGGGGATGTCGCTCCACAGCAGGTAGCGCCCGGCCGGGACGTACAGGGGACCCTCGGCCCAGCGGCAGCCCTCGTGGAGGACCTCCAGCTTCGAGTCGCCCGCGGTGCACCGGCCCGTACGGAACCGCTCGTCGAGGACCTCGTACAGCTCCGGTCGCTCACCGGGCACGCCGCCACCCCCACCATCGATCGGGTCGCACGCGGCGTCGGACACCGACGGCGCGTGCCGATCCACACGGACACACGGACACACGGACACACGGACACGTGGATGCACGGACACGTGGATGCACCACACTAAACGCCCTCCCCGGCCCCGCGGATCCGGCCTGCCCCGGCCGCCCGGGAATAACCGGGGACAGTCTCCTGTTTCCGCCGGAACGACCGCACACGCCGGTGGGCCGCGACAGCACCCGCCCACCGGCGGAACCAGCACACGGCCCACACCAGGAGGCACCCCACCGTGGCGGCAGACGAGATCCGAGGCGCGGCCCAGGGCAGCGCCCCCGTCCCCCTCTCCGTACTGGACCTGGTCACCGTCGGCGCGGGCCGCACCGCCTCCGACGCGCTGCGCACCAGCGTCGACCTGGCCCGCCTCGCGGAGGCACGCGGCTTCCACCGCTACTGGGTCGCCGAGCACCACTCCATGCCGGGCGTGGCCTCCTCCTCCCCGGCCGTGATCCTGGCCCACCTCGCCGCCCACACCGACCGCATCCGGCTCGGCTCGGGCGGCGTGATGCTGCCCAACCACGCCCCGCTGGTCATCGCCGAGCAGTTCGGGACGCTGGAGGCCATGGCGCCGGGCCGGATCGACCTCGGTCTCGGCCGCGCCCCGGGCACGGACGGCGCCACCGCCGCCGCGCTGCGCCGCACCGACCGGCTGAACGAGGGCGCCGACGACTTCCCGCAGCAGCTCGCCGAGCTGACCCGCTTCCTCGACGACGACTTCCCCGACGGCCACCCCTACCGCCGCATCCACGCCGTCCCGGGCCCCGTCCAGGCCACCAGCCCGGGCGGCGTGCAGTCCCCGCACCGCCCGCCGGTCTGGCTGCTCGGCTCCTCCGGCTTCAGCGCCCGCCTCGCCGGGGTGCTCGGCCTGCCCTTCGCCTTCGCCCACCACTTCTCGGCGCAGAACACCGTCCCGGCCCTGGACCTGTACCGGGAGTCGTTCAGGCCGTCCGCCGTCCTCGCCGAGCCGTACGCCCTGATCGGCGTCTCCGCGCTCGCCGCCGACGACGAGAAGGAGGCCCGCCGCCAGGTGCTGGCCGCCGCCCTCAACATGGTCCGGCTGCGCACCGGCCGTCCGGGCCTGGTCCCGACGCCCGAGGAGGCGGAGGCGTACGACTGGAGCCCGATGGAGCGCGACTTCGTCGACTCCTGGAACGCCAACGTCATCCACGGCACCCCCGACGAGGTCCGCGCCGGCCTCGACGACCTCCACAAGCGCACCGGCGCCGACGAGCTGATGCTCACGGCCAACGCCCACGGCGGCGACGTGCGCCTGCGCTCCTACGAGCTCATCGCGGACGCCTACGGGCTGCCGGCCCCCGCCTGAGGAGCCGGCCGGAGGCCGTCACGGCTTCCCGCACCCCGCCTGCACCCCGGACGGCCCCAGCAGTCCGGAGATACGATCCGGCGGCACCGGGCGCGAGTACAGCCAGCCCTGCCCGGTGTCGCACCCGATCCGGCGCAGCCGCGTCGCCTGCGCCGAGGTCTCCACGCACTCCGCGGTGACGGTCAGGCCGAGCCGGTGGGCGAGCTGGATCATCGCCTCCACGATGACCTCGTCGGCCGGGTTCGGCTGGGCGGCCGTGTCCCGGTCCTCGTACTGGAAGCCGCGGACGAAGGAGCCGTCCAGCTTCAGCACGGACACCGGCAGGCGGCTGAGGTACGCCAGGTTCGAGTAGCCGGTGCCGAAGTCGTCGATGGCGATGCGCACGCCCATGTCGCTCAGGGCCTGCAGCGTCTGCAGGGGGCGGCCCGCCGAGCCCATGACGGCCGACTCGGTCAGCTCCAGCTGGAGCAGGTGCGGGGCGAGGCCGGTCTCCGCCAGCGTCTCCGCCACGTCCGCCACCAGGTCCGAGTCCCACACCTGGCGGACCGCCACGTTCACGCTCACGAAGATCGGCGGCTCGCCGGGGTGGTCCACCTGCCAGCGGCGGGCCTGCCGGCAGGCCGTCCGCAGCACCCAGCGGCCCAGCGGGACGATCGAACCGTCCTCCTCCGCAAGTCCGATGAACCGATTCGGCGTCAGTACGCCGAACTGGGGATGGTTCCAGCGGACGAGCGCCTCGACGCCGTGCACGCGGTCGTCCTCCATGCCCACCAGCGGCTGGTACTCCAGCGTGAACTCACCGCGCTCGATGGCCGGACGGAGCGTGGAGGCGAGGGCCTGGCGGGTGATGCGGTGCGCGTTGCGCTCCGGGTCGAACAGCGTCCAGCGGGCCTTGCCGTCGGCCTTCGCCCAGTACAGCGTGGTGTCCGCCGCCTGCATCAGGGCGGTCGGGCTGGTCCCGGCGGCGTGCCGCTCGACCACCCCGATCGACGCCGACACCGACAGCCGCTGGCCGGAGATGTCGAAGGGGGCCTGCACCGCCCGCAGCACCGACTCGGCGAGGTCCGCGAGCTGCTCGGTGCCCGTCGAGTCCTCGACCAGCAGCGCGAACTCGTCGCCGCCGAGCCGGGCCACCAGCGGGGTGCCGGCGCGGGCGTGACCGGCCTCGTCGGCGCAGCGCGTGAGGCGTTCGGCGACGGCGGCCAGCAGCCGGTCCCCGACCCGGTGGCCGAGCGTGTCGTTGACGGCCTTGAAACCGTCCAGGTCCAGGTAGCACAGCCCGATCCGGCCGGTGCCGCTCTGCTCGTACGACTCCGCCTCCAGCGCGGCCGACAGGCGTTCGAAGAACAGCGTGCGGTTGGGCAGCCGGGTCACCGGGTCGTGCATCTGCAAGTGCCGCAGCCGCGCCTGCAGTTCGTGGCGGGCGCTGACGTCGGCGACGGACAGCAGCACGCCGCCGCCGTCCCCGGCGGGCAGCGGGGCGACCGTCACCTGCGCCCACACCGACCGCCCCTCCGGGCGTTTGAGGCGGCGGGTGCAGCGCAGCCGGGCCTGCCGGCCGCGCAGCACCTCGCGGTAGGCGTGCCAGGTCCGGGCGTCGGAGGTGAGGTCGACCAGGTCGGCGGCGACGGTCCCGCTCAGCGCGTCCGGCGTGCTGCCGAGCAGCGCGGCGAGCGTGTCGTTGGCGCTGACGACCAGGCCCTCGCGGTCGACGACGGCCATGGCGAGCGGGGCGGCCGCGAAGACGGAACGGTACGGCGCGCCTGACGGGGGCTCAGTACGGGGAGACGTCTCAATCTCACTCTCTGTGACGACCGGCCGGTCGGGGTGTGCCGCGGGCGCCGGCCCTTCGGACGTTCCGCTCACCGCTCGCTCCCGCAGTGCACTCGATCGCTGTCCGTGCAGGAAAGTCTCAGGAAAGTGTGCCGATCATAGATGCTGCCCCCGGACCCTTCCAGCCGCTCGACGGTCTCCGGACCCGGCCCACCCCCCTGACAGATCGTTTCTGCCCGCACCTGGACGGCTTCTGCGGGCCTCCGACCAGTTGTGACGTTCCGTGAGTGGTTCCAGGGTGTCGGCCCCCCTTGGTGTGGGCACTCTCACCCGACTGGTGCAGACAAACAGGACGCAGTACGACAAGCACACACAATCTGGATGCGGTGTTCCGCCAACCGCATCCGGAGGTCCCTGTGCCGCGTCAGCTCCCAGGTCCGCTGAGGGCGCGGCCCCGACTGCGCGGCACCGCGGCGGTGTGCACCACCCTGTCCGCGCTCGCCGCGACGTCCCTGGCGGCCGGCCCGTCGGACACCGAGTCCCGCACGTCGGCCCCCTGCGTCCTGACCCGCACCGACGCCCACCACTCCGAGGGCCTGGACACCTGGAACGCCGCCTATCCGCGCCCGGCCCGCAGCCTGGACGCGGTGCTGGTCTTCCTGTCCTTCCCCGACTCCCACCCGCTCACCGAACCGCACGAACTGGCCGCCGACCACTTCCCGGACACCACCCGCTTCTTCGCGCGCGCTTCCTACGGCAGGTTCACCCTGCGCCCGCACCCCCTGCGGCACTGGATCCGGATGCCGCGCCCCTCCACGGCGTACGCCATACAGCGCGACTGGAAGGCCGCGGACCGGGCCGCCTACCTGCGCGACGCGCTCGCCGCGGCGGACGGGCAGGTCGACTTCGCCCGCTACGACGTCGTCTACTTCGTCGCCGACCCGGACGCGCCCGGCGTCGACTCGGACGCCACGAAGGTCGTCAACCTGGACACCCCGCTGCGGGCCGACGGCACCGACCTGCGCCGGATCGTCACCGTGTTCGAGCGGCATCCGCCCGACCGGCTGGTCCTGGCCCACGAGACCGGGCACGTCTTCGACCTGCCGGACCTGTACCGGCGGCCCGTCGACGGCAAGGGCGACTGGGACACGTACGTCGGCGACTGGGACCTGATGGGCAGCCAGTTCGGCCTGGCCCCGGACCTGTTCGGCTGGCACAAGTGGAAGCTGGGCTGGCTGGACTCCCGGCAGGTGGCGTGCGTACGGGGCGCCGAGCCGGCGCGGCTGACGCTGGAGCCGCTGGAGGCGGGGCCGGGGGCGCCGGTGACGGGTGCCGCCGGGGCGCCGGCCTTCGGTCTCGGGCGGGGCACCAAGCTCGCGGTCGTCCGCACGGGCGCCGACAGCGTGCTCGCGTTCGAGGTGCGCGCCCCCGTCGGCAACGACGCGGCCGCCTGCCGGCAGGGCGTGCTCGTGTACCGCGTGCGCAGCGGGGCCCAGTCCGGCGGCGGACCGATCGAGGTCATCGACGCCCACCCGGAGACGGAGGCCTGCTGGGAGGACTCGGTCTACCCGCCGCTGGCCGACGCCCCGGTCGCCGTGGGCGAGAGCTTCACGGTGCCGGGGGAGGGCGTACGGGTGGAGGTGGAGGACCGGACGGCGGCCGGCGGCTGGACGGTGAAGATCACCACGGTGTGAACCCGGCCGGTGCGGCTCCGGTGCCCGGCCCGGGGACGTGCGGCCGTGGCGGCCGGCGCGGGGGCGCCCTGCCGGGCGGTCCGGGCTCCGGTGGCCGCCCCGGGCCTCCCGTCCGGCGGACCCGGCGCCCGTGATCCGGCGGCTGTCCCGTCGGCCCCGGAGGGGGAGCGAGCGGCGAAGCCCCGCACCGCGCGGCGCCGACCGCGCACAAACAGAGATGGCGAGGAGATTCGCGTTTTCCGCGAATTTCCTCGCCATCGTCACCGTGCGCCGCCAGGGACTCGAACCCCGGACCCGCTGATTAAGAGTCAGCTGCTCTAACCAACTGAGCTAGCGGCGCCTGCTGACGTCGTAGACATTAGCACCCTGATCGGCGGGAGGAAAAATCGATATCCGCACGGCCGCCCGGGCCGCCCGCACGGCCGCCCACAGCAGGACCTCCGGGCCGGGCAGCCAGGGGTGACGGGTGTCCGGGGCGACCAGCCAGCGTGCGCCGGACCGGGCGGAGGCCGCCGTTCCGCAGGGGGCCGGGACGGTCACCGCGTCGCCGGTGCCGTGGCACAGCAGCGGCGGGATCGCCGCCGTACGGGTGTCGTCGCGGCCGTGCGCGCCCCACTCCTCCCAGGCCAGCAGCGAGGGCAGCCGCTGGGCGGTGCCGGGCGCGGCGAACAGCAGCGTCCGCCCGCGGAACTCGGCCACCGGGCCGGAGCCCGGCCCGTCCTCCCAGAGCCGGTCCAGCATCCGCCGCCCGAACGTCGCGGGGGTGCTGACCACGTCGAAGACGGCACCGCAGGGCAGGACGACCGGCGCGTCCGGCCGCTCCTCCCAGTACGCGAGCGTGCTGCGCGGATACGTTCCTGCCGAGGCGAGCCAGTCGGCGCCGTCCGTGGTGACGTCGGAGACCTTCCAGATGCCGCTCATGCCGTCAGGTCTACCGGCGGTGAGCGGACCCTTGCGCAGAGTTGCGGGAAACCGGGACAGGGGGGCGGGGGAGCGGGTATCTTGCCCGCCCGGCATATGCCAGGCGGTCAGACCGGGTCGGCGTGCCCGGACCCCTCGCCGCCGCGCAGCAGGTCCTGGCCGAACTCGACCATCCTCTTCGCGTAGTCCTCGGTCCACTCGGCCCGCTCCGCGATGTCCGCGGTCGTCAGCCGGTCGAACCGCCGGGGGTCCGCGAGCTGCGCGGCCGCCATCGCCTGGAACTCCACGGCACGGTCCGCCGCGGCGCGGAACGCCTGCGTCAGCTCCGTCGCCCGCTCCAGCAGCGCCCGGGGGTCGTCGATCGACTCGAGGTCGAAGAAGTGCTCCGGATCGGAGGCCGCCTCGGCGGGCTCGAAGAGCAGGGGCGCGGGGCGCAGCCGCGGTTCGTTCCGACGCGGCGTCTGCTCCGCCATGTCTTCTCCTCCTCGTACGTCCGGCTCGTCGCCGTGGACCCGCCGGTGCGGTGGGCCACCGTCCATTGTCGCGCGGCCGCGCAAGAGGGCCCGAGGCGTGCGGGAGCACTCCCGTCGCACCGGCCCGCCCGGGCGCGGGTCACGCCGCCCCCACCACCCGGCACGGTCCCCCGGCGGCGGTCACGGCCGCCACGCCACCCGGTGCTCCGCCAGGTGCGCCAGCACGGCGTGGTTCGCCTCCCAGCCGTCCGGGAACTTCACGAGCGTGCCGAGCTGGACCGGCTCCGTGGACGGGTAGTCGTCCAGCAGGTCGCCCACGCCCGCCCGGCACACCACGATGCACGCGTGCCGGTGCCGCGAGGCCAGCACGCACAGGCGGCCGGTCTCCAGGTGGAAGGCCGTGGCGTCGGGGCGGCCGGACAGCGGGTGCAGCACCACCGTGACGTCGTACTCCCGTCCCTGGAGCCGGTTGGCCGTGTCGACGGTGACGTCCGGCACGCCGAGCTCGGCCAGGGCGGCCCGCACCGCCGCCGCCTGGTCGCGGTGGGCCGTGCCGACGGCGATCCGGCCGGCGGTCAGGGGCACGGGGTCCGGCGAGCGCTCCGAGACCGCCGCGCCGCCCCGGTCCAGCAGCCGCCGCACGACCGTCGCGACCGCCCGCACCGCCTCGGGGTCGGTGCGCGGGGTGTGCCGGGCGGGCAGCTCCAGCAGGCCCCAGCCGGACTCGGCCGCCTCGTCGATCACCCGGTCGGGCCCGGAGCCGTCCGAGGGGACGGCGAGGGCGAGGCGGCGGTCGCCGTGGCCGGTGCCGCTGCGGAAGGGCGTGTAGGGGTAGAACGCGTCCGACACCAGGGGGGCCGCCGAGGCGGGCAGCCGCCAGGACACCGGCAGGCGGTGCTGCGGCAGGTCCGGGTTGTGCGCGAGCAGGGTGGTGACGGCGGAGGCGGACGGGTCGTAGGACAGGCCCGCCCACTGCTCGCTGCCCACGATCGCGAACGGGTCCAGCTGCCCCGGGTCGCCCACGAACAGCGCCCGCTCGAACAGCCCCGCCACGGCCAGCAGCGCGTCCGAGCGCATCTGGTACGCCTCGTCGACGATCGCGTGCCGCCACGGCTCGTCGGCCTTGACGTGCGCCCACTTGGCCGCCGTGGACACCACCACCGGCAGGCCGGCCAGGTCGGCGGCCTTCGCCGACTTCCGGACGTGCTCCAGGCCGTCGAGCGCCTTGTCGTACGGGTCGGCGTCGCTGCTGTGCAGACGGCCGACCGGCAGCTCGGGGTTCTTCTCGGCGAGCCGCAGGACGAGGTCGTCGACCTGGGCGTTGGTCTGCGCCACGACCATCAGCGGGCGCCCCGCGTCGGCGAGCTCCAGCGCGGCCCGCACGACCAGCGTGGACTTGCCGGCGCCGGGCGGGGAGTCGACGACGACCCCGCGCGCGGCGCCGTGCAGCGTGTCGCGCAGGATCGCGTCGGTGGCGCGCGCGGCGGCGGCACCGGGGTCGAAGGCGGCGCGCGCCTCGGGCGCGCGGGCGGTCGTCACAGCACGTCCTCCTCGGTCACCGGGTCGGCGGCCTCCGGCGTCGCCTCGCCGGGCGGCCCGCCGTGCGTCCAGGGCGTCTCCTCCGGGTCGGGCAGCTTCGCCCCGCCGCGCGGCTCGTGCTCGAACAGCGTGAAGCACACCGGGTCGCCCTTCTCCGGCACCGACCCGGCCTCCGGCTCCTTGCCCCGGCCCATCTTGTCGAGGATCCGCAGCACCACCAGGGCGCCGTCCTCCTCGTACCCCACGAACTCCGCCGACTGCGGCTTGCCGCCCAGCGACCGGTACACCTTCACCCGCTCCCCGAGGTGCGGCCGGTCGTCGGTGCGGACCGTGACCAGCGGACGGGGGCCGGGCCGCCTGCCCTCGCTGTACGCCATGGCGACGTCGGTCACCTCGCCCGCGAACGCCTCCCCCGACAGCCGCCGGGCCGCCATCGCCAGCGGGTCGTCGAGCGCCTCGTGCGCCTCCAGGCGGGCCTGCTCGCGCTCGCGCGTGGCCAGCTTGTTCGCGGCGGTGACCGCGTCGTCGCGGCGCGGCTGCGGGGGCTCGCCCGCCAGGACCCGGTCGCGGTGGCCCGTGAACGACCAGCGGTCGCGCGTCCACCGGTCCTCGACGTGCGCGCCCTCGGGCAGCCCGCGCAGCAGGTCCAGGCCCCGCCACACCGCGTCCCAGGTGGGCCGCGTACGGCTCGCCACCAGCGCGCGGATCTCCCGCTCGGCGGCGGTCAGCGCGCCCAGCCGGTCGTCGGCCTCCAGGCCGTCCTCGGCGGCGGCGAGCGCGGTGCGGGCCCGGTCGTAGCGCTCGACGGCCGGGGCGAGCAGCCTGTTGTCGAAGGCCGGGTCGGTCGCCGGACCGGCGGGCGGGCACAGCAACTGCCCGTCCGCGTCCCGCGCGAGCTCGGCCCGCACCGCGGCCTCGGCGCCCGACAGGCCCTCGGGCGGGTCGATCCAGGCGAGCAGCGCGCCCAGGTGCTGGTCCTCCAGCGTGGACTGGCCGGTCGCCCAGTGCCGGGCCAGCAGGTCCGTCACGGCCAGCAGCAGCGACGAGCCGGGCACCCGGGCCCGCTCCCCGAAGTGCGTCAGCCACCGCCCGAGCAGCGGCACGCGCGGCGGCGCCGGGTGCGGGGCCTCGGGGTCCTGCTCCGCCGTCCGCCGGAACCGCATGGAACGCCCCAGCAGCCGGACGTAGTCGATGCCCGCGCGGCTCGGCACGATCAGCTGCGGGGCGTCCGCGCACAGGTCGACCTCGACCTTGACCCGCTTGCCGGTCTCCGGGTCGGTCTCGGTGCGCTCGGCGGCCTCGACGGCGTCGGCGTACCCGTCGACGTACGGCAGCACGATGTCGGACAGCTCCGCCAGGAACGCGAAGCGCAGGTCGCGGTCGCGGGGCTGCGGGACGACCAGCAGGTGCGGCGCGTCGCGGTCCGTGCCCACCAGGGCGCCGAGCGGGGCACCGGCCTCACCGGCGGTGGTGAGCGGCACGAACACCAGGGGCCGTTCGGACAGGTGCCGGTGGCGGACGGTCGCGGCGGGCTGGGCGCGGCCGGTGCGGACCGCCTCCAGGCGGGCGAGGGTGGCGATCAGCGACATGCCGCCCCCTCCAGGGCCTCCGCGCGCAGCGCCGCCGCCCGGCGCAGGGCCGCCACCGCCGGGTCCGCCGGATCGCCGGCCTCGCCGCGCGCCGCCGCCAGCACGTCCTCCACCGTGGCCAGCGCGCCCAGTTCGGCACGGACCGGCCGGCCCAGCGCGGTCACCGCGCCCGCCTCGCGGGAGCGGGCCCGGCAGTGGAAGGCCAGTTCGCACGCGGACAGGCACTCGGGCGCGTACGTCGCCGGGACCGACTCCACGGCGGCCGTCAGCGCCTCGGAGGGCAGGTCCGGCGCGAAGCAGGTGCCCTCGGGGAGCGCCTCGGCGATGTCCTCGATCCGGGTGAGCCGGGCCAGTTGACGGGCGGTCACCGCGCGCTGCTTGCGGACGTCCACGGCGGACGCGGCGGGCAGGTTCGAGAAGTCCTTGGGGCAGACGAGCAGGATCCGGTGCCGCACGCGCGGGGCCGGGTCCAGACGGGCCGCGACCTCCTCCAGCGCCAGCACGTACACCGCCGCCTGCCGGGCCGCCGCACCGACCTTCGCCGGGTCCGCGGCGCCGTCCAGCAGCGGGAAGGACTTGATCTCGACGACCGTCCAGCTGCCGTCGGGGTGCACGACCACCGCGTCCGGCTCCAGGAAGGCGGGCGAGCCCGCGACGTGCAGGGCCAGCATCGGGTGGTCGAGCAGCGTCCAGGTGCCCGGCGCCGCCGCGGCCTCCCGCAGCGCCAGCGCCGTCCGCGCCGTCCGCCCCTCGGGACCGGCCGCCGTCAGGTCGGGCACGTGCGCGCCGGCGGGCGGCTCGGCGCCCCGGTCCAGCCGCTCGTGCGCCAGCCGCAGCAACTCCGCGCCGCCGTCCGCCTTGACCTTCGCCTCGAACGCGTTGCCCCGCATGAACGCGAACTGCGACTGCCCGAACCCGGAGGGCGCGCCCAGCGCGCTCGCCAGCGCCGTCTTGTCCACCCCGGCGCCGTCCAGGATCGCGCGCCGCCGGCAGCCCGGGTTGGCGGCGAGGGCGGCCAGGGCACGCGCGTCCAGCGCCTTGGCCGGTACGTCGGGACCGCGCAGCTCAGCGAGCAGGTGCCGGAGCGCCTTCTCCCGCGTCCGAGGGGGAGGAACTCGGCTCGGTTCCCGCTGGGAACCGTGATTCGCGCTGCCGTGGGATTCGCTCACCCGCGGAAGTCTGGCATCCGGCACTGACAATGGGGGAATCTGCGCCGGGGGAGTCCGCCGTGACGGGTGCGACACGCGGCAGCAGTTGGGCCCGTACCCGGTCCGCGCCCCGCGTCACGAACGGCGCGAGCAGCAGCCCCGCGCCCATGACGGCCGCGCCCGCGACCGCGTCGAGGAAGTAGTGGTTCGCGGTGCCCATCACCACGACCGTCGTCACCAGCGGGTAGAGGACGGCCGCGGTCCTCGCCGTCCGGGTGCCGCCGCCGTGGCGCCACAGGATCACCCCGCACCACAGCGCCCAGCCCACGTGCAGGCTGGGCATGGCCGCGTACTGGTTCGTCATGCCGCCCAGTCCGCGCGGGGCGCTCGCCTCGCCGCCCCACCAGCCGTACGAGCTGTAGTAGGCCATCGTGTCCACGAAGCCGTGACGCGCGTCGAGCAGGCGGGGCGGGCAGGTCGGCAGCAGCGTGAAGCCGATCAGGCCGATGAAGGTGGAGGTCATCAGCCAGGTCCGGGCGGCGCGGTAGTGCACGGTGCGCGAGCGGAACAGCCACACCAGGAGGGCCGGGGTGACCAGGTAGTGCAGGGAGGCGTACCAGAAGTCGGCGGGTATGCCGATCCAGGGCTCGCGCGTGAAGAGGCGGTTGAGCGGGTGCTCGGCGTTCAGGTACAGCGCCTTCTCCACGCGCAGGATCGCCAGGCCGTGGTCGACGGCTCCGGCGACGTCGCCCCGCGCGAGCAGCCGGCCCGCCGAGTAGCAGGCGTACACCAGCAGTATCAGCGGAAGTTCCGTCCACCAGCGCAGCCGGGTCGCCGGGGTCGCCTCGGTGCCCGGTGTCTCGGTGTGCGGCATCCGATCGCCCTCCCCCTTGGTCTCGCACGGCGCCCGGCCGGTCGGTCGTGCCACTTTAAGGCGTGCGCGCGCCCCCTGTGCGCGCCTCCGGCCCTGATAGACGCTGAGATCGCCCGCCGGGTTGCCCGCACGGGGGGTGCGCGATGATGGAGAGGAGTTCAGCCCGCGTTCCCGTTCCGGAAAGGTCTCCCATGGCACCGCGCATCCTGCTGGCCCGGCACGGACAGACCGAGTGGTCGCTGTCCGGCAAGCACACCGGCAGGACCGACGTGCCGTTGCTGGAGGAGGGCCGGCGGGGCGCCAAGCTGCTCGGCGAGCGACTGCACCGGGCGCCGTACGACGCCCTGCCCGGCGTGGAGGTGCGCACCAGCCCGCTGGCACGCGCGCGGGAGACGTGCGAGCTCGCCGGCTTCGGGGACCGCGCGCGGACCTGGGACGCGCTCATGGAGTGGGACTACGGGGCGTACGAGGGCATGACCCCGGCCGAGATCCAGGCCGTCCGGCCCGGCTGGCTGATCTGGCGCGACGGCGTCCCCGAGGGCGAGACCCTGGCGGAGGTGACCGCCCGCGCGGACGAGGTGGTGTCCTGGGCGCGGTCCGAGGACCGGGACGTGCTGGTCTTCGCCCACGGGCACATACTCCGGTCGATCGGGGCACGGTGGCTCGGCCTGCCGATCGGCTTCGCGGCCCGCATACGCCTCAACCCCACGTCGCTGTCGGTCCTGGGGTGGGCGTACGGGGAACCGGCCGTCGAGAGCTGGAACGACCTGGGGCACCTGGCGGGATAGCCGCCCGGCGGCGGCCCCGGGCGCCGGGGCCGGGCCGGTGACCCGGCCGGCGACCGCACGGCCCGCTCACGCCGTGCGCGGCAGCGAGGCGTGCCGCTCCAGGAACGCCGACACCCCGGAGGCCCGGCGGTGCGGCAGCAGGACCCGGGCCGTCCCGGCCAGCATGGTGTGGATCCGGGACGACTGCACCTCCCCCAGGAGGTCCAGCACCCGCATGCCCGCCGTCGCCGCCTCGTCCGGCCGGCCGCCGCGGGCCAGGTCGTCGGCGAGTTCGGCGGTGTACAGCGCGATGTTCCGCGTGAAGTGCGGGTCCTGGAGCTCCGCGGCCCGCCGCGCGTGCCGGGCCGCCCGGGGCCAGTCGCCCAGCGTCGACCAGCACTGCGCCTCCAGCCCCTCCAGTTCGGCCTCGCCGTAGAAGGTCATCCACTCCGGGTCGGCCTGCGAGGGGCCCCGCTCGAACAGGGCGTGGGCGCGGGCCAGGGACTGCTCGCAGCCGGCCCGGTCGGCGAGCCCCGCCCAGCCGCCCGCCTCGCGCAGCGCGAGCAGCGACATCAGGCGCGGCGACCCCAGCGGGCGCGCGGCGCGCTGCGCGGCCTGCGCCGCCCGGACCGCCTCCCGGGGCCGGCCCGCGTCGCGCGCGAGGAACGCCGTGTTGCAGAAGGCGTGCGCCTCCAGCGCCGCGTCCCCGTTCAGGCGGGCGGTCGCCAGCGCCTCCGCGTAGTGGGAGCGGGCGTCGTCGAACCGCCCCGAGTCGTGCGCCAGCCAGCCCACCGAGACGGCCAGTTCGCCGGCGCCCGAGTACAGCCGGTCCGCGGTGCTCTGCCGGGTCGTGCCGGCGTCGAGCAGCGCGTAGGCGGCGCGCAGCGGGGCGGCCGCGCGCCGGTAGAGGCCGTCCGCGCCGTGGCGGTCGTCGAGCAGCCGGATGCGCCGGACGGCCTCTTCGAGGGCGCCCGCGTCGCTCGCCCCGGCGCGGCGCACGGGCGTGTCCGCCGCCGCGGCGTCGAAGGCGAGCCCCAGGGGGCCCAGGGAGGCGGCGGCCACCGTGGCGCCCCCGCCGGTCATGAATGCGCGACGCAGCACGTCGCTCTCCTCGTGGTTGTCGTGCGGGTCGTACGGGTCCTGCGTGTCATACGGCCCGTACGCCCCGCTGGTCTCACTCGTGGCGTTCGCCGGGTCCGGGGGGCGCGGGCCGGGCGCGTCCTCGGCGGCGCGCGCCCGGCGTCCGCGTACGGACGAGCGGGACGCGAACCCCAGGTCGGTGAGCGTGCGGCCGGGGAACATGTGCAGGAACACCCGTTCGTACGCGTAGTTGGGGCAGCGGATCTCGCCCGCCTCGACCCGGCCGATGTACCGCGCGTCGCAGCTGACCCGCTCGCCGATCTCGCGGGCGGCCCGCCGCACCGCCGCCGCGAACTCGGCCGGCGAGCGCTGTCCGCGCAGGTGCCGGAAGACGAGGTTCGGCCGCGGTGGCCGGTCGGATGGGGACGAGGTCACCGTTGACGACGCCATGGCCGGGTCCTCTCGTGCGAACCGTCGAACCATGCCGGACCAGTGACGGATCGACGGCGGGCCGTTCCGCCCGGATCGCCGTCCTGGGTCCGGCGGGCAAGAACGTACCGGCTGTGACGGAGTCGCCACGCGGGGTTTGGCTACAAACCGGATGTCTCATGCGTGATCCGCCATGAAGTGCCATCCTTTGCGGCTGACGTCCGCCGTAGCCGTTGACGGCCGCGGCCGTTGAACCCCGTGGACCGGGAGGCCCCCGACTCCCGACCCGCTCGTCCGCACCGGGGTTCTCGTCGTGGAGGCCGGCATGGAGACCAGCCAGGGCAACGATCCTCGTACGCCGCCGATCGCGCCGGGTGACACGCGCCCGCCCGCTCCCGGCGGGTGCGACGTCGTCACCGTTCCGGCGCGCCAGGGGCTGGAGGCGGTCGACATCCTGCGGCGCGGCGCGGGGGACGCGGTGGGGCCGGTGCTGCACGACGACGGCGGCGGCACCCTGGTCTTCCTGGTCCCGCCGGGCACCGCCGCGGGCTGGGACGTGCCGGGCAGCACCTGCACCCGGACGGAGGGGCGGGGCGTGAGCCCGGTCCCCGGCCCGCCGGTGGACGGCGCGGACTGGCTGCTGCCGCCCGGGGAGGCGGAACCGGCGACGGACCCCGCGGTGCTGCGCGCGGCGCTGGGCGAGGCGGCGCGGACGATCGAGGCGGCGGACAGCTGCACCTGAGCGGTACGCGCACGGCCCGCAGCCCGCGGTGCGGTCCGGTGAGGCCCGTCGGCCGCGGGCCGGAGCGGCTTGCGACAATGCCGCCATGGGGAAGTCCAGGAACGCCCGGCGCCGGCCGGCCGCCGCCGCAGCCGTCGCCGAGCGCGTCGACGGCGGTCTCGCCGAGCTGGTCCCCGACCGGGACCGGGCACGGGCCTGGACCCTGCTGATCGACGGGGCGCCCCAGTCGCACGTCGACCTCGACGACCCGGCGTACCTGTCGTTCGAGTACCAGCGGCGCCTCGGGCACGTCATCGACCTCGCCGCCCCGCCGGGCCGGCCCCTGCACGCCGTGCACCTCGGCGGTGGCGCCTTCACGCTCGCCCGGTACGTCGCCGCCACCCGCCCCCGCTCCACCCAGCAGGTCGTCGAGCGTGACGCGGCCCTCGTCCGGTTGGTCCGCCGGGAACTGCCGCTGGAGGCGAACGCGCGGATCCGGGTGCGCTCGACGGACGCCCGCGCGGGGCTCGCCAAGGTGCCCGACGGGTGGGCCGACCTCGTCGTCGCCGACGTGTTCGGCGGAGCCCGCACCCCGGCCCACCTGACCTCCACCGAGTTCCTCGACGAGGTCCGCAGGGCGCTGCGGCCCGGCGGCGTCTACGCCGCCAACGTCGCCGACGGGCCGCCGCTGGCCCACCTGCGCGGCCAGATCGCCACCGCCGCCGCCCGGTTCGCGCACCTCGCGCTGGTCGCCGACCCGGCGGTGCTGCGCGGCAGGCGCTTCGGCAACGCCGTCCTGGTCGCCTGCGACGAGCCGCTGCCGGTCGCCGAACTGACCCGGCGGGCCGCCTCCGACCCGCATCCCGGCCGGGTCGAGCACGGCAGGGCGCTCACCGACTTCACCGGAGGGGCCGCGCCGGTCGCGGACAGCGCGGCGGTGGCGTCCCCGGCGCCGCCCCCGTCCGTCTTCACGTGACCGGCGCTCCGCTCCGGCGGCGCGCTCAGTAGGTGCCGATCTCCACCCGCGGCGGCCCGTCGTGCCAGGTGCAGAACACCGACACCCGGTCCGCGCCCGAGGCGAACTCCACGCGGATCCACGTCGGCGTCTTCCACATCTGCATCGACCAGCCCGCCGCGGGGGTCGCCGACACCAGGGACGCGGCGGCCGGGCCCAGGTCGAAGACCGCCCGCCCGCCGGCGGTGTCGTAGCTCTTGATCCGGCCGGACGGAGTGGGGGAGGGGCTCGGGGTCCGGGCCGGTGTCCTCGTGGGGGGCGGCGGACTCGGCTCCCGGGACGGCGTCGACGCCGGCGCCGGCGTGCGCGACGGGCTGGGCGCCGGAGCGGGCCGCCGGGTCGACGACGCCGGCGGTTGCGACTCCCGCGCGGCCGTGCCGGCGGCCGCGTCGGCGGCCGTGATGGGCAGGGCGCGCGGCGGGTCGTAGGCCGTGCCCGCCATCACCGTGTGGACACCCCACCACGACAGCGTGACCGCCGCGCCCGTGGCGAGCAGCCAGGCCAGTACGTGTACGAGTCCTCTGCGCATCGCGGCCATACTGCCTCACGCGCCACAGCGGTGTCGCGCCACGGGAGTTGTCCACAGGCTCGCACCGGCGTACGGCGGATGGCGTACGGTGCGGCGCATGGCAAGTGTGCTCGTGGTCGAGGACGACCAGTTCGTGCGCTCCGCGCTCATCCGGCACCTGACCGACGCCTCGCACACCGTGCGCAGCGTCGGGACGGCCCTGGAGGCGCTGCGCGAGGTCGCCCAGCTCCGCTTCGACGTGGTGATCCTGGATCTCGGACTGCCCGACCTGGACGGGTCCGAGGCCCTGAAGATGCTGCGCGGCATCACGGACGTCCCGGTGATCGTCGCCACGGCCCGGGACGACGAGTCCGAGATTGTCCGGCTGCTCAACGCGGGCGCGGACGACTACCTGACCAAGCCCTTCTCGGTCGAACACCTCTCGGCCCGGATGGCGGCCGTGCTGCGGCGTGCCCGCTCCGGCCCCGCCGACGCCCAGCCCTCCAGCGTCCTGCGGGTCGGCGGCCTGACCGTCGACCCGCTGCGCCGCCAGGCCGAACTGGACGGTGTCCGACTCGACCTCACCCGGCGCGAGTTCGACCTGCTCGCCTTCCTGGCCCGCCGGCCCGGCGTCGTCGTGCCCCGCAGGGAGCTGCTCGCCGAGGTGTGGCAGCAGTCCTACGGCGACGACCAGACCATCGACGTCCATCTGTCCTGGCTGCGGCGGAAGCTGGGGGAGACGGCCGCCAACCCCCGCTACCTGCACACCCTCCGGGGCGTCGGGGTCAAACTGGAGCCGCCCGCCGGGCAGTTCCCCGCGGCGGAGCCGCCGCGATGAGGTGGGCCCTGGTGAAGGTGTCGCTGGCGGTCACCACCATGGTCGTGGTCGCCTTCGCGGTGCCGCTCGGACTCGTCGTCCGGGAGATGGCCCGCGACCGCGCCTTCTCCAACGCCGAGCGCCAGGCCGCGGCCCTCGCCCCCGCCCTGTCCATCACCACCGACCGCGAGCAGCTCGAACGGGTCGTGGCCTCCGCCGGTTTTGACGCCGACCTGGCCGTCCACATACCGGCGGGCGACGCCGGGCCGGCCTTCGACCTCGGGCGGCAGCGCGCCGCCGACGCGGACATCACGGCCGTGCGCAAGCTGGGGCGGGCCTCCACCACCACGGTGTCCGGCGGCTCCACGCTGCTGCAGCCGGTGGCGCTGAGCTCCGGCATCGCCGTCGTCGAGGTGTACGTGCCCGAGGCCGAGGTCACCAACGGCGTCGGCACGGCCTGGGCGGTGCTCGCCGCCGTCGGGGCCGCGCTCGTCGTCGGCTCCGTCGCGGTCGCCGACCGCCTCGGCGTCCGGATGGTCCGGCCCGCGCAGCGCCTGGTCGAGGGCGCGCACGAGCTGGGGGAGGGCAAGCTGGGCGCCCGGGTGCCCGAGGAGGGACCGACCGAACTGCGCCTGGCGGCGGTCGCGTTCAACTCCATGGCCGACCAGGTCGTCCAGCTCCTGGCCAACGAGCGGGAACTGGCGGCGGACCTCTCGCACCGGCTGCGGACGCCGCTGACCGTGCTCCGGCTCAACGCGGCCTCGCTCGGGGACGGACCGGCCGCCGAGCAGACCCGGGTCGCCGTCGAGCAGCTGGAGCGCGAGGTCGACACCATCATCCGCACCGCCCGGGAGGCCAAGCCGCAGACCGCCGCGGCCGGACCCGGCGCCGGGTGCGACGCGGCCGAGGTGGTGCGCGAGCGGATGGCGTTCTGGTCGGCGCTCGCGGAGGACGAGGGCCGTAAGTGGCGGGTGGCCGGGGCCGACCGCCCGGTGCGGATCCCCGTGGCCCGCGCCGACCTGGCCGCCGCGCTCGACGCCCTGCTCGGCAACGTCTTCCGGCACACGCCCGAGGGCACCGCCTTCGCGGTCGACGTGCACAACGCCGAGGACGCGGTGATCGTGCTGGTGTCCGACGCGGGCCCGGGCATACCCGACCCGGAGGCGGCGATGGCGCGCGGCCGGGGCTCGGGCAGCGACGGGTCGACCGGACTGGGCCTGGACATCGTGCGCCGGCTCGCGGAGTCCACCGGCGGGGACGTGCGGATCGGCTCGTCGGTGCTCGGCGGGACCGAGGTGCGGATCTGGCTCCAGCTCGACGGCAGGGAGCCGGTGCGCCGCGGACACCGGGGAGCCGTCCGGCGCCGCCGGCGCCCCGGACGGACCGCCACCATTAATCGGTCCCGATCCCTTCCTTAAGCGCACCCTAAGATCCCCGGCGCCCGCCCGGATCAGGCGCTTTGCCCGGTTCGGCGTCGCTAGCGTGCTGCCGCACCCACCCCCGGGGCCCCGCAGGGCACCGGGACCCCCGAACGGCGAAGGCAGGCACGATGAGTACGCACCGGCGCAGGGTCAGCGGCAGGAACAAGGCGATCGGCGCGGTCGTCGCCGCGGCCGTGGCGGGCGGCGGCGCGCTCCTGGTCACCGGAACCGCCCAGGCGGCCGGGACCGGCGCGGCGTACACGAGGACCAGCTCCTGGTCGACGGGGTACACCGCCCAGTACGTCGTCACCAACGACAGCGGGCAGGCCAAGCGCGACTGGACGCTGGTGTTCGAGCTGCCGTCCGGGGCGAAGCTCGGCTCCCTGTGGAACGGCGAGGCCGGTGTCAGCGGGCAGCGCGTCACCGTCACGCCGCCGAAGTGGGACACGGACGGGCTGGCCGCCGGCGAGTCGGTCACCGTCGGCTTCGTCGTCGACGGCACCGGCGACCCGTCCGGGTGCCGCATCGACGGCGCCGCGTGCTCCGCGGACGGCGGCGCGACGCCCGAGCCCTCCGGACGCCCCACCGGGTCCCCCACCCCCACGGCGCCCCCCGCCCAGAGCCCCGCCCCCACCCCGACCGCCACCGCGAAGCCCACCGAGAGCACCGGCACCGGCACCCCCGCCACCGCCGGCTTCGCCCCGTACGTCGACACCTCCCTCTACCCGGCGTTCGACCTGGTCGCGAGCGCCGAGGCCACCGGGGTGAAGGACTACAACCTGGCCTTCGTCACGGACGGCGGCGGCTGCACGCCCAAGTGGGGCGGCGTGACCGACCTGGCGAGCGACGCGGTCGCCGCCCAGATCGGCGCCCTGCGCGCCCGGGGCGGTGACGTCCGCGTCTCCTTCGGCGGGGCGGCCGGCTCCGAGCTCGGCACCACCTGCGCGTCGGCGGACGCGCTGGCCGCGGCCTACGGCAAGGTCGTGGACACGTACAAGCTGACCAAGGTCGACTTCGACGTGGAGGGCGGCGCGCTGCCGAACAAGGCGGCCAACACCCGCCGCGCCCAGGCCGTCGCCGAACTCCAGCGGCGCCACCCCGGCCTCGACGTCTCCTTCACCCTGCCGGTCATGCCGGAGGGCCTCACCCAGGACGGCGTCGACCTGCTGGCCGACGCCGAGAGGAACGGCGTGCGGATCACCACCGTCAACATCATGGCGATGGACTACGGACCCGCGTACAGCGGTGACATGGGCACCTACGCCGAGCAGGCCGCCACCGCCACCCAGGCCCAGGTCAAGGGCGTCCTCGGCCTGAGCGACAGCGCCGCCTGGAAGACGGTCGCCGTCACGCCCATGATCGGCGTCAACGACGTCACCACCGAGGTCTTCAAGGTCGACGACGCCACCCAGCTGGTGAACTTCGCCAAGGCCAAGGGCCTCGGCTGGCTCTCCATGTGGTCCGCCACCCGCGACAAGCAGTGCCCCGGCGGCGAGAAGCCCGCGGCGGACGCCACGTGCAGCTCCGTCCTGCAGTCCCCGTTCGCCTTCACCAAGGCGTTCGCCGCCTACCGGTGAGCTCCCCCGCCGCAACGCGCAGGGGCGCGGCACCCCCCGTCGGGTGCCGCGCCCCTTCCCCGTTCCCCCGGAGGGTGGCCGCCGGTCTACTCCACCGTCTCGACCGGCTCCGCCGGCTCGTCCACGCCCGGCAGCGTGCCCGTCCGCGCCGCCCGGGCGTACCAGTGCGCGCTGGACTTCGGGATCCGCTCCAGCGTGGCGTAGTCGACGTACACCGCGCCGAAGCGCTTGCCGTAGCCGTACGCCCACTCGAAGTTGTCCATCAGGGACCACAGGAAGTACCCGCGGACGTCCGCGCCGTCGGTGATGGCGCGGCGGACCGCGGACAGGTGGCCGTGCAGGTACGCGATGCGCTCCGGGTCGTGCACGCGGCCGTCCGAGTCGATCTTGTCGTCGTAGGCCGCGCCGTTCTCCGTGATGTACAGCGGCAGGCCCGGCGCCTCGCGCGTGTAGCGCATGAGCAGCTCGTGCAGGCCGGTCGGGTCGATGGTCCAGCCCATCTCGGTGCGGTCGCCCGGCGTCTGGTGGAACATCACGTCGTCCGCGGCCGGCCACGGCGAGTGGTCGCTGGACCCGTGCCCGTCCGCCCGCGGCCCCTTCGCCGCCGGGTCGGCCGCCGACACCAGGGTGGGCGTGTAGTAGTTCAGGCCGAGCGCGTCCAGCGGCTGGCGGATCAGTTCCAGGTCGCCGTCCTGGACGTAGGACCAGTCGGTGAGCGAGGCGGTCGCCTCGAACAGCGACTCCGGGTAGGCGCCGTGCAGCATCGGGCCGTGGAAGACGCCGTTGGCCAGGTCGTCGATCCGGCGGACCGCCGCCAGGTCGGCCGGGTCCTGCGACAGCGGCCGCACCACGGAGGAGTTCAGGCTCACCGCGACCGAGTTGCGGGCCGGCATCGCCGAGCGCAGCGCCGAGGTGCCCAGACCGTGCGCGAGGTTCAGGTGGTGGGCGGCGCGCAGCGAGGCCGCCGGGTCGGTGCGGCCCGGGGCGTGCACCCCGGAGGCGTACCCCAGGAAGGCGCTGCACCACGGCTCATTGAGCGTGATCCACTGCTCCACGCGGTCGCCGAGCGCCTCGCCGACCAGCTGCGCGTACTCCGCGAACCGGTACGCCGTGTCGCGCTCCGGCCAGCCGCCCGCGTCCTCCAGCTCCTGCGGCAGGTCCCAGTGGTACAGGGTGACGGCGGGCCGGATGCCGTGCGCGAGCAGCTCGTCCACCAGGCGGCGGTAGAAGTCCAGGCCGCGCTGGACGGCGGGACCGCGGCCGGTGGGCTGCACCCGCGACCACGAGACGGAGAAGCGGTAGGCGCCCAGGCCCAGGGCCGCCATCATCGCCACGTCGTCGCGGTAGCGGTGGTAGTGGTCGACGGCGATGTCGCCGGTGTCGCCGCCGGCCGTCTTGCCGGGGGTATGGCTGAAGGTGTCCCAGATCGACGGCGTTCGGCCGTCCTCCCGCACCGCCCCCTCGATCTGGTACGCGGAGGTCGCGGCGCCCCAGAGGAAGGCGGGAGGAAACGTCACCGGGGTCACCGGGTGTGCGGAGTCAGGCATGGAAGCGCTCCCATCGGAGGTCGAGGAGACCGGCGGGTAGGGGGAGGGGGAGGAGAGGAGAGGAGAACGGGGAGACGGGGGCCGAGGCGGCGGTGACCCGGCCCCCGGGGAACGTGTACGGGCGTCAGCCCTTGACCGCGCCCTGCATGATGCCGCCCACGATCTGCTTGCCGAAGATCGCGAAGACCAGCAGCAGCGGCAGCGTGCCCAGCAGGGCGCCCGCCATGATCAGTGACTGGTCGGGGGTGTAGCCGCGGCCCAGGCCCGCCACCGCGACCTGCACGGTCGGGTTGCCGGTCTGGGTGAGCACCAGGAACGGCCACAGGAAGTCGTTCCAGGTCTGCACGAACATCAGCATGCCGAGCACCGCCATCGCGGGCCGGGCGGCGGGGAACACCACGTGCCACACCACCCGCCAGCTGCTCGCGCCGTCCACCCGGGCGGCCTCGATGATCTCGTCCGGCAGCGCCTGGATCAGGTACTGCCGCATGAAGAACACGCCGAACGCGCTCACCAGCGACGGGAAGATCACCGCCTGGAGCTGGTCGGTCCAGTCCAGCTTGGCGACCATCATGTACAGCGGGATCACGCTGAGCTGCGGCGGCACCATCATCGTGCCGATGACGACCAGCATCAGCGCGTTGCGGCCCTTGAAGCGCAGCTTGGCGAAGGCGAACCCGGCGATCGTCGACAGCACGACGATGGTCGCCGCCGAGATGCCCGCCACGATGGTGGTGTTGAGGAACGCCTCGCCCAGGTTGGCGTCCGTCCAGGCGATCTCCAGGTTCTTGAACAGGTTGGAGCCGAACCAGAACGGCGGCGGGGTCTGCGCCAGGCGCTGGTTGTCGCGGGAGGCGGCGATCGCCGTCCACACCAGCGGGAACAGCGACACGATCGTGAACAGGATCAGGATCGCGTACGCGATCGGGCCGCCGTGCAGGGTCCCGCCGGCCCGCGCCGACTTCGGCAGGCGCGAGCGCTTGACCTGCCGGGCGGGTGCGGTCTCGGGGGGCGTCACAGTCGTCGTCACGGCCACAACTCCTTAACTACTGGCGCGCAGCCGGCGCGAGATGACGTAGTTGACGATGCCGATGACGATCAGGATCAGGAACATCGTCCAGGCGATCGCCGAGGCACGGCCCAGGTGCTGGTTCACCCAGCCCTGCTCGTACAGGTACAGGCCGAGCGTCTGGAACTGGTGCTCCGCGCCGCCGGAGGCGCCCTTGTTGGCGTCGAACAGCAGCGGCTCGCCGAAGACCTGGCTCGCGCCGATCGTCGACACCACGGCCGTGAACAGGATCGTCGGACGCAGCGACGGCAGGGTCACGTGCAGGAACTGCTGCCAGCGGCTGGCGCCGTCCAGCGCCGCCGACTCGTACAGGTCCTGCGGGATCGCCTGCATCGCGGCCAGGTAGATCAGCGCGTTGTAGCCGGTCCACCGCCAGACGATGATCGACGAGACGGCGATCTGGGAGGGCCACTTGTCGCCCTGCCAGTCGACCGGGTCGACGCCGACGAAGTCCAGCGCCCAGTTGATCATGCCGTAGTCGCGGCCGAAGAGCAGCACGAACACCAGCGAGGCGGCGGCGATCGAGGTGGCGTACGGCGCGAGCATCGCGACCCGGTAGAAGGTCGAGGCGCGCAGCTTGTAGTTGAGGATGTGGGCGATGCCCATCGCCATCAGCAGCTGCGGGACGGTGGAGATGATGCCGATGGTCAGGGTGTTCTTCGCCGCGTTCCAGAAGAACTCGTCGTCGAAGATGCGGGTGTAGTTGCGCAGCCCCACCCAGTTCATGTCGGTGGGCGCGGTCAGCTCCACCTGGTGCAGCGAGGCCCAGCCCGTGTAGACCAGCGGGAACAGGCCGAAGGCCACGAAGAGCAGGAAGAACGGCGAGACGAAGGCGTACGGGCTCCAGCGCACGTCGCGCTGCCAGCGGCGGGACAGCTTGGCCCGGCGCTTCACCTCCTGCTCGGAGGCGGCGTCGGCGGGCGGGCGGCCCGGGGCCGCGCCCCCCTTGACGGGGGGCGCGGCGGTGTCGTGACGGGTGGCCATGCGGGTCACTGGTCCAGGTTGTTGTCGATGGTCTTCGTCGCCGTCTCCCAGGCCTCCTTCGCGGACTTGCCCTTCGTGACGAGGATGACGCCGTTGTCGGTCAGACCCTGCTGGATGATCTGGTCCTTCGGGCCGATCACCTGGACCGGGATCTGCTTCGCGGCCTCGGCGAAGATCTCACCGATCGGGGCGTCCCCGGTCATGTCGTTCTTCGCGCCCGTCACCTCGGGGCTGTCGTAGGCGGCCTGGGCGCTCGGGAAGCTGCCCTGCACCTTGAACAGCTTGGCCTGCTGCTCCGGCGCGGTCAGCCACGCCACCAGCTTCTTGGCCTCTTCGACGTTCTTGCCGTTCTTCGGCACGGTCAGGAAGGAGCCGCCCCAGTTGCCGGACTTGGGCGCCACGGCCACGTCCCACTTGCCCTTGGCGTCGGGCTGCGACTTGCCCTTGATGTAGCCGAGCATCCACGGCGGGCAGGCCATCGCGGCGAACTTGTTGTTCGCGATCGTCTGGTCCCAGGCCGGCTGGAACTGCGTCTGCGAGCCGACCAGGCCCTTCTCCGCGGCCTCGGCGGTCAGGTCGAAGGCGTTCTTGACGGCCGGGTTGGTCTTGTAGACGACCTTGCCGGAGGCGTCGTAGAACTTCTCCTCCTCACTGCTGAGGATGGCGTTGATCAGGCCGCCGGGGGAGTCCAGGAAGGTGGTGCCCTTGGGGCCGTTCTTCTGGTAGCGCTCGCCGACGTCGACGAACTTGCTCCAGTCGCCCGCCCACAGCTTGGCGACCTCCGCGCGGTCGCTGGGCAGACCGGCCTTCTCGAACAGGTCCTTGCGGTAGCAGATCGCCATCGGGCCGATGTCGGTGCCCAGGCCGATCGTCTGGCCCTCCTTGGTGGTGGCCTGCTGCCACTTCCAGTCCAGCCAGTCGGCCTTGTTCACGCCGGGGGCCTTGGAGAGGTCCTCCAGCTTGGCGGCCTGGGTGCTGACGATCTCGGCGATGTTGCCGACCTCGACGGCCTGGACGTCCTGCAGGCCGCTGTTGGTCGTCAGGTGGTTCAGCAGCGCCGGGTAGTAGTTCTCGTTGCGCTCGACGACGTTCTCGGCGATCTTGATCTTGGGGTTGAGCTTCTCGTACTCGGCGTAGAGGCCGGCTTCCTTGAAGCCCATGGTGCCGAAGAGGCCCAGCGTGATCGTGGTCTTGCCCTTGCCGTCGCCGGACGACGAGCCGGAGCCGTCGTCTCCGCCGTCGTCGGCACAGCCGGCCAGCAGCCCGGCGCCCAGCGACGCGACGGCCGCGAGGGCCAGCGCCTTGCGGGCGGATCGAGTGCGTGCTGCTCGCATTGCGTCCTCCTGTTGCCCTGACGTGCCGACCCCCCGGCCAACGGCATTGTTGGGCCCGTTAGTTGACATGCTTCAGTCGCTGCGGCTCGGGCGGGGAACGTGCGGGATGTGTAAGTGTCAGGTACCGTGGGAGCGCTCCCACCGGTGATGTGTTGAAGAGTCCCCGGTTGCGGCGGGGGTGTCAAGGGACCGGACGCCGAGAGATGTGTTCAGTTATCGGGCTGTTAACTGGACGCCGGGGGCGGTGGACCGGCACCCCCGGCTGACTCGTTTCAGCCGGTCCGGTGCCCGGGAACGGTCCCGTCGGGGCCGAAGCGGAGGCCTGGACGCCGATGACTCCCGGGGACGGTCACCACCCCTGACGGGGCTGTTAGATTCCAGGCCAGCGTGACACACGACGGAAGGCGGAGCCCATGGCAAGCCACGGAGCGCGGGGCCGGAGCGGGGGCCGGCCCACCCTCGAGGAGGTGGCGGCGCGCGCCGGCGTCGGTCGGGGCACCGTCTCCCGGGTGATCAACGGCTCTCCCCGGGTCAGCGACGCGACCCGCGCGGCCGTCGAGGCGGCCGTGGCGGAACTCGGCTACGTCCCGAACACCGCGGCCCGCGCCCTGGCGGCCAACCGCACGGACGCCATCGCCCTGGTCGTCCCCGAGCCCGAGACCCGGTTCTTCGCGGAACCGTACTTCTCGGACATGCTGAAGGGTGTCGGGGCCGAGTTGTCGGAGACGGAGATGCAGCTGCTGCTGATCTTCGCGGGCAACGACCGGGAGCGGCGCCGGCTGGCCCAGTACCTGGCCGCCCACCGGGTGGACGGTGTGCTGCTGGTCTCGACGCACGCCGACGACCCGCTGCCCGACCTGCTCTCGCAGCTGGAGATCCCGGCGGTGATCAGCGGCCCGAGGTCGGCCGCGGAGACCCTGACCTCGGTGGACTCCGACAACTACGGCGGCGCCCGCCAGGCCGTCGAACACCTGCTGGCCCGCGGCCGCGGCCGCATAGCCCACATCACCGGGCGCCTGGACGTGTACGGCGCCCAGCGGCGCATCGACGGCTACCGCGACGCCCTGCGCGACGCGGGCCACGCGCCGGACGAACTGCTCATCGAGGCGGGCGACTTCACGGAGGAGGGCGGCCGCCGGGGGATGGCGGCCCTGCTGGAGCGCCGGCCCGACCTGGACGCCGTCTTCGCCGCCTCCGACGTGACCGCGGCCGGCGCCCGCCAGGTGCTGCGCGAGGCGGGCCGCCGCATCCCCGACGACGTGGCGCTGGTCGGCTACGACGACTCCGCCATCGCCCGCCACATGGAGCCGCCGCTCACCAGCGTCCGCCAGCCCATCGAGGAGATGGGCCGCCGCATGATCGACCTCCTCCTCAGCGAGATCGCCGACCGCCGCCCGCCGGCCTCGCGCGGCCTGGAACGACGCCAGGTGGTGCTGGCCACGGAACTGGTGGAGCGGGCGTCGTCCTGAGGGACCGCGTCCCGCGCGTCCTCGCCGCGCCGTCCTCCCCGAGCGACGGGCCCCGTCCTCGACGCGGCCAGGGCCCGGCCTGCCCCGGCCGGGCAAACGAATCAGCCGGTGGCCCGAAGGCCACCGGCTGATTCGTTCAGGGTGAGTGACGGGACTCGAACCCGCGGCATCCTGGACCACAACCAGGTGCTCTACCAGCTGAGCTACACCCACCATGACCGGCTGGGGAATCAGTCGCTTCCCTGACCGGCCGAGAAAAAGTGTACAGGGTCCGAAGGGGTGCTCGCGCCCGCGTTTCGCGGCGCCCCTCCGGCGGGCCCCGTCAGGCCGGCTGAGCAGGCAGGACGTGCTTCGCGGCGATCGCCTTGGCCGTGTCGGAGTCGGGGCCGGGCTGCGGGACGAAGACGGCCTCGCGGTAGTAGCGCAGCTCCGCGATGGACTCCCGGATGTCGGCGAGGGCCCGGTGGTTGCCGTTCTTCGGAGGGCTGTTGAAGTACGCCCGCGGGTACCAGCGGCGGGCCAGCTCCTTGATCGACGAGACGTCGACGATCCGGTAGTGGAGGTAGTCCTCCAGCGTCGGCATGTCGCGCAGCAGGAAGCCGCGGTCCGTGCCGACCGAGTTGCCGCACAGCGGCGCCTTGCCGGGTTCCTTGACGTACTCCCTGACGTACGCCAGGACCTGCTCCTCGGCGTCCTTCAGGGTCGTGCCGTTCGGGAGCTCCGCGAGCAGCCCGGACGCGGTGTGCATCTGGCGCACCACCTCCGGCATCGTCTCCAGCGCCCGCTCCGGCGGGCGGATGACGATGTCCACGCCCTCCCCGAGCACGTTCAGCTCCGAGTCGGTGACGAGGGCGGCCACTTCGATGAGCGCGTCGTCCGACAGCGAGAGGCCGGTCATCTCGCAGTCGATCCACACCATGCGATCGTTCATGTGTCTCACCATACGGCGCGGGTGTGCGAGGGGAGCGGGCCGTGCGGCGACCCGGCGGGCGCGCACGGCACCGGGCCGGCGAGGAGGCTCTCCTCACCGGCCCGGCCCGGTGTCCTCAGGGCGCGCTGCGCTGCCCCGGCAGACTCGCCCGGCTCCCCGCGTACGCCTCACGGCCGTGGTCGGACGCGGCCGGCGCCGACAGGGACGACGGGCCGACCGCGCTCGCGGCCGCCGCGCGGCGGGACTGGAGCGGGACGGGGCTCTCCGGGTGCGGGGCCAGGGACGGCTGGCCCGCGTGGAGCGGCTGCCCGAGGCCCGGCTGGCCCGGCGTACCGGCCGGTCCGGAGCCGGGCAGGGCGGAGCCGTCGGTGTCCTGGGGACGCTCGCCCTGCGGGCGCCGGGCGCGGTAGGCCGCCCGGTACGCGGCCGGCGACGAGCCGAGCTGGCGGCGGAAGTGCCCGCGCAGCGCCACCGGCGACCGGAAGCCGCAGCGGCCCGCGACCTCGTCCACCGAGTAGTCCGACGTCTCCAGCAGCCGCTGCGCCTGGAGCACCCGCTGCGTGATCAGCCACTGCAGCGGCGCGCTCCCGGTGAGCGAGCGGAACCGGCGGTCGAACGTACGACGGCTCATGTACGCGCGCGCCGCCAGCGTCTCCACGTCGAACTGCTCGTGGAGGTGCTCCAGCGCCCAGGCGACGACCTCGGCGAGCGGGTCGGCGCCGATCTCCTCCGGTAAAGACCGGTCGAGGTAGCGCTCCTGGCCTCCCGACCGGCGCGGCGGCACCACCAGACGGCGGGCCAGGGCCCCTGCCGCCTCGTTGCCGTGGTCCGTGCGCACGATGTGCAGGCACAGGTCGATGCCGGCCGCCGTGCCCGCCGACGTCAGCACGTCCCCGTCGTCCACGAAGAGCTCCCGTGGATCGACGTGCACCGACGGGTAGCGCTTGGCCAGCGTCGGCGCGTACATCCAGTGTGTGGTCGCGGGGCGGCCGTCCAGCAGGCCCGCCGCCGCGAGGACGAAGGCGCCCGTGCACAGCCCGACGATGCGGGCGCCCTCCTCGTGGGCCCGGCGCAACGCGTCGAGCGCCTCCTCCGGCGGTGGCGAAGTGATCGAGCGCCAGGCCGGCACGACGACCGTGCCCGCCCGCGAGATCGCCTCCAGGCCATGTGGTGCGGTGAGTTCCAGGCCCCCTGTGGTCCGCAGCGGGCCTTCCTCGCCGGCACACACCAACAGGCGGTAGCGCGGCACGCCGGCGTCCTGGCGGTCAATCCCGAACACCGACAGCGGTATGGAACTCTCGAAGATGGGGCCGCCGCTGAACAGCAGCACCGCGACGATCTCCTTGCGGCGTCGCCCGGAGAGTTTCCGGACTGCGCCTTCCGGCGCGGCAGTGGAGTCGTGGCTCATACTGCTAAGCCCCCCTCGGTGGTCGCGGCTCCTCGGTTGCGTCGTTCCTGCACGTTTCCCCTCGGTCCTGCACGAGTCCCCCGCCGTAGACAGTCAAGATCGAATCTACTGTGTCGCCTCGTGCCGCAGTGGCCGGTTCGCTACCCGGCTCATTGTCGACTTGGCAACTTGGCGTGAAGCATTCGATCACGAAGCGTTGCGCTCGGGGAGGGTGCAGGGAAGTGCGCCTCGTCGCGGTGGCCAATCCCCGTAGGGTGCGCAGGCCCTCCGAGGCCCTTTCCGTGCAGGTGGAACGGGGGTTGGGGGGTACTCGGGGTGGGGGATGCACGGGTTTCAGAAGTTGGCTGAAAAGATGCGGGCGCGTGCGCGGAAACCGGTCAACCGACCGGTGTATCGCCTCCGCCGTGCCGCCCGCCCCGGTGCGCCCCGCTCCCGGTGCGCTGGTGCCGGCCCCGGTGGTGCGGGTGCTCCTCGGCGCGCAGCCGGGCCGCGCCGCGCTCGGACCGGCGCAGCAGCAGGCGGCACGCGCCCGTGACGGCGGCGAGCCCGGCGGCCGTGCCGGCGGTGCCCGCCAGGGAGGTGCCGCACCAGAGCAGGACGACCGGTACGAGCAGGCAGCTGAAGACCGCCCAGCGGACCACGTCGGCCGCGGTGTCCCGGGACGGCGGGACCGCGCGGTCGGCCTCGGGGGTGGGGCGGGGTCCGGGCATGCGTGCTCCCTGTGGCGTGGCTCACGGGGTTCAACGCGCGGCCGGGCCGTCGGTCACTGTGCAACCGCTGGTCGGCGCCTCACCCCCACGGGTAAGTGAATCCCGTGCAAACCGCCTGTACAGCGCAGCAACCATTGCGTTACGGGCGTCCCCTCGTGCATGCTCCGGGGAACCCGTGCCCAGCGTGCGCGGGCCCTGGGCGAAGGAGGCGTGCCGCCGTACCCTTGAGGGTATGGGGTTGGGAAGATGATTCCCGGACACAGCTCCGCCGCACCCGGTCGTCCCCACCCGACAAGGATCACAACGCCGAGACAGCCATGGCCGGTCACGAATTCTCCGAACCCGCGGACCGCAAGCGGCCGGTCGCCGACCCCACGGCGGCCGATCCCCTGGCGGCGGAAGAGCCACGCCACGCGTGCGACCCCGCCTTCAAGCACGGCGTCGTCGTCGGCTTCGACGGCTCCACCTCCAGCGAACGCGCCCTCGCGTACGCGATCGGCATGGCGATGCGCTCCCGTGCGGGCCTGATCATCGTGCACGTCGCCAACCGGCTGCCCACCACCGTGTGGGCGGGCTGCGAACCGCCGGTCTTCGTCGACGTCCCGGACCACCGCACCGAGGTGCTGGGGCTGGAGCTCGCCTGTGCGGACTACCTCGCCGAGGTGCCCTGGATCCTGGTCGAGCGCGGCGGGGACATCTGCCACGAACTCGAAGAGGTGGGGCGGGAGTACGAGGCCGACGCGATCGTCGTCGGATCCACCCACGGCATCGTCGGCCGGATCTTCGGCTCCGTCGCCGGGCGGCTCGCCAAGCGGGCCAAGCGCCCCGTCGTCGTCATCCCGTAACGGGCCTCCCTCCCGGGCGGGATGAGACCCGGGCACCCCCAACTCCCTTGGTGGCGCGCCGATCCGCCGGCGCGCAGAGGTGTTCGTGCCGGTGTGAAGGGCAGGTACCGGTCACCGCACGACCGCGCCCGCACGAGGGGAGCCCGCCGCGGACGACGACGTCTCCGCGGGAAGCGCCACCACTACCACCATCGCCGCCCTGCTGCTCCCGGCCGTGGGCCGGTGGCCCTCCCTCGACGTGCTGCCGGCCGGGGAGTGACGGCCACCGGTTGATCGGCAGCCGTGCCGGGGGCGGGCGGCCCCGGCGACACGAGCGGACCCCCCGTGTCCGGTGGCGACACGCGGGGGTCCGTTCGCTTGTTCCGCCCGTGCGGGTGCGGGTGCGGGTGCGGGGGCCCGGTGCGCGGCGCCCCGCGTCCCCCGCCGGTCCGCTACTCCACCGTCACCGACTTGGCCAGGTTGCGGGGCTTGTCGATGTCCCGGCCCAGGGCCAGGGCCGTGTGGTAGGCGAGGAGCTGGAGCGGGATGCCCATGAGGATCGGGTCCAGCTCGTCCTCGTTCTTCGGGACGACGATGGTGTGGTCGGCCTTCTCCTGCGCCTGGTGGGCGACGGCGAGGATCTGGCCCTGGCGGGCCTTGATCTCCTCCATGGCCGCCCGGTTCTTCTCCAGCAGGTCGTCGTCGGGGACGATGGCGACCGTGGGCAGGGCGGGCTCGATCAGCGCCAGCGGGCCGTGCTTGAGCTCGGAGGCCGGGTAGGCCTCGGCGTGGATGTACGAGACCTCCTTCAGCTTCAGGGAGGCCTCGCGGGCCACCGGGTAGCCCCGCACGCGGCCGATGAAGAGCATGGAGCGGGCCTCGGCGTACTGCAGGGCCAGCTTCTTGATCTCCTCCTCCTGCTCCATGATCTCGGCGATCTGACCCGGCAGCTTGCGCAGGCCCTCGATGATCCGCTTGCCGTCCCGCACGGACAGGTCGCGGGTGCGGCCCAGGTGCAGGGCGAGCAGGGCGAAGGCGACCGTGGTGTTGGTGAAGCACTTGGTGGAGACCACGCAGACCTCCGGGCCGGCGTGGACGTAGACGCCGCCGTCCGCCTCGCGGGCGATCGCGGAGCCGACCACGTTGACGACGCCCAGCACCCGGGCGCCCTTGCGCTTGAGCTCCTGCACGGCCGCCAGCACGTCGTACGTCTCACCGGACTGCGAGACCGCGATGTAGAGGGTGTCGGGGTCCACGACCGCGTTGCGGTAGCGGAACTCGGAGGCCGGCTCGGCGTCGGCGGGGATGCGGGCCAGCTCCTCGATCATCTGGGCGCCGATCATGCCCGCGTGGTACGAGGTGCCGCAGCCGAGGATCTTCACGCGGCGGATCCGGCGCGCCTCGCGGGCGTCCAGGTTGAGGCCGCCGAGGTGCACGGTGGAGAAGCGGTCGTCGATGCGGCCGCGCAGCACGCGGTCCACGGCGTCGGCCTGCTCGTGGATCTCCTTGTGCATGTAGGTGTCGTGGCCGCCCATGTCGTAGGAGGCGGCCTCCCACTCGACGGTGGTGGGCTCGGCGGTGGTGCGGGTGCCCTCGGTGGTGTACGTGCGGAAGTCGTCGGCCTTGAGGGTGGCCATCTCGCCGTCGTCGAGGGTGACGATCTGGCGGGTGTGGGCGACCAGGGCGGCGATGTCCGAGGCGACGAACATCTCCTTCTCGCCGATGCCGAGGACGACCGGGGAGCCGTTGCGGGCGACGACGATGCGGTCGGGGAAGTCGGCGTGCAGCACGGCGATGCCGTACGTGCCCTCGATGAGCCGGAGGGTCTCGCGGACCTTGTCCTCCAGCTTCCCGGCCTGCGAGCGGGCGATGAGGTGGACGAGGACCTCGGTGTCGGTCTCGGAGAGGAACTCGACGCCGTCCGCCTCCAGCTTGCGGCGCAGGTCGGAGGCGTTGTCGATGATGCCGTTGTGGACGACGGCGACCTTGCCCTCGGCGTCCAGGTGCGGGTGGGCGTTCACGTCGGAGGGGGCGCCGTGGGTGGCCCAGCGGGTGTGGGCTATGCCGGTGGTGCCCTTGAAGCGCGCCGGGACCTTGGCCTCCAGGTCGCGGACCCGGCCCTTGGCCTTGACCATCTTCAGGCCGGCCGCCTTCGGGGAGGTGACGACGATGCCCGCGGAGTCGTAGCCGCGGTACTCCAGGCGCTGCAGGCCCTCCAGGAGCAGGGGAGCGACGTCACGCTTCCCGATGTATCCGACGATTCCGCACATAAAGGTGTATTCCTCAGCCGTAGACGATGCGGCGCAGCTGGCGGAGCGTCAGCTCCGGAGGTGCCACCGCCCGGTATTTCAGGTCCGCCTCGATCCGCTCGAAGATCGTCGCGTTCACCAGGCCCTGGGCCTGCAGCTCGCGGTGGCGGCGACGGACGTACTCCTCGGTCGTCTCGTCGAAGTAGGCGAGCACGTCCTGGACCACGCGCAGCGCCTCGCCCCGGTTGAGGGGCGTGGACCGCGTCAGATGATCAACGAGTTCGTCGTGCACCCGGTAGATCCTGAGGTACCGGCCGCGGTTTCGCAAGAATCCTGCCCGATTCCGGGCAGGCGGCTGTGTGAAGTCCCTGAAAGGGTGCGGAGATTGCTGTGGAGCGTGGCATACGTCACTTCGTACGGTCCGGATTGCCCTGTTACATCCGTTTCAGGATCGCCTGCTTGGCCAGCGTGAACTCCTCGTCCGTGAGCACCCCGGTGCGGTGCAGCTCGCCGAGCTCGCGCAGCCGGCGCAGCAGCGCGTCGTGGTCGTCCTCGCCGGCGGGGGCGGTCCGGCCGGGCGCCCCGGTCGCCGGCGGGACCGCGTCCCGCGGGGCGGCCGGACGGGGCAGCCGGGCCTGCACCGCGGCGGCGATCAGCGCCATCAGCGGGTCCTTCTTGAAGCCCCACAACTCGACCGCGTTCGGGTCGTACTTGGGCGGCGCCTCGGTGGGGGCGGTGCGCACGGTGAAGCGCAGGTGGCCGTTGTCCAGGCCGGAGGCCGGGTGCCACTCCACGGCGCTGATGTCGGCCAGCGCCAGGACGCGGGGGCCGGCGGCGGCCTTGGCGTCCTCCGTCTTCCAGTTCCACTCCAGGCGGACCCGCTCCCCGTCGAAGCTCGCCGTGCCGTCCCCGGCCGAGCAGGACAGCGGCACGGCGGGGCCCGGCAGCAGGTACTCGCCCACCGGGCCGGAGGGCACCTCGTCCAGGAGCAGCGCGGCGCGGACCTCCTCGGCGAAGTACTCGGCGACGCCGTACCGGTCGGACTCGACGATCAGCTGGTAGGGGTCGTGGGGCTCGGTGAGCCGGCCCCCGGTCGCGTGCAGCAGCGGGTCGGCGCCGTCCCGCAGCCGGAGCCGCAGCCGCCCGGCCTTCTTCCCCTGCTCGAACGAGATGCCCGCCAACGCCCGCAGCGGGATCGTCAGTTCGCCCAGGGTCCTGCGGAGCAGGCTGACGCTCTTGTCCCGTCCGGGCGTCAGGCGCAGGGTGTCGCCGTCGAAGACCCAGGTGCCGTCCCGCTGGATGATTTCCGCCATGGGGTGGATTGTTCCATCAGTCTCACGAGAGAGTGGTCCAGACCTCTTGGAGCTCAACGGCTCACGGAAGGAACGGTTTTGTGAGACAGCACCACAGAACACTGCGCCTTCTCGGTTCCCTGCTGCTCGTCGCGGCGGGCGCCGGCGTCACCGCGGCCGCCCCCGCCCGGGCGGCCGCCCCCACCCCGCTGGACCGGGTCGTCCCGGCCCCCGCCGCGGTCCACCCCGGCGGATCCCCGTACCGCATCACGCGCGGCACGCACATCCGCGTCGACGGCTCCCGCGAGGCCCGCCGGGTCGGCGAGTACCTCGCGGACCTCCTGCGGCCCTCCACCGGCTACCGCCTGCCCGTCACCGCCCACGGCGACGGCGGCATCCGGCTCCGCCTCACGAAGGGCGTGTCAGGACCCGAGGGCTACCGCCTGGACAGCAGCCACCGACACCTCACGATCAGCGCCGGGTCCCCGGCCGGGCTCTTCCACGGCGTGCAGACCCTGCGCCAGCTCCTGCCCCCGGCCGTGGAGAAGGACTCCGTGCAGCCCGGCCCCTGGCTCGTCGCGGGCGGCACGATCGAGGACGCCCCGCGCTACGGCTGGCGCGGCGCCATGCTCGACGTCGCCCGCCACTTCCTCACCGTCGAGGAGGTCAAGCGGTACGTCGACCGGCTCGCCCTCTACAAGTTCAACAAGCTGCACCTGCACCTCAGCGACGACCAGGGCTGGCGCATCGCCGTCGACTCCTGGCCGCGCCTGGCCGCGTACGGCGGCTCCACCGAGGTGGGCGGCGGCCCCGGCGGTTCCTACACCAAGGCCCAGTACCGGGAGATCGTGCGCTACGCCGCCTCCCGCCACCTGGAGGTCGTCCCCGAGATCGACATGCCGGGCCACACCCACGCGGCCCTCGCCTCCTACGCCGAGCTGAACTGCGACGGCGTGGCACCCCCGCTCTACACCGGCACCGAGGTCGGCTTCAGCTCGCTGTGCGTCGACAAGGAGGTCACCTACGACTTCGTCGACGACGTCGTCCGCGAGATCGCCGCGCTCACCCCGGGCCGCCACCTGCACATCGGCGGCGACGAGGCGCACTCCACCAGCCACGCCGACTACGTGCGGTTCATGGACCGGGTGCAGCCGATCGTGGCGAAGTACGGCAAGACGGTCGTCGGCTGGCACCAGCTCACCGGCGCCGCCCCCGCCGAGGGCGCGCTCGCCCAGTACTGGGGCCTGGACGGCACGAGCGCCGAGGAGAAGGCGCAGGTGGCGCGGGCCGCGCGGGGCGGCACGGGACTGATCCTGTCCCCGGCCGACCGGATCTACCTCGACATGAAGTACACCGAGGACACCCCGCTCGGCCTGTCCTGGGCGGGATACGTCGAGGTGCGGCGGTCCTACGACTGGGACCCGGGCGCCTACCTGCCGGACGTGCCCGCCTCGGCGGTCCGCGGGGTCGAGGCGCCGCTGTGGACGGAGACCGTCGAGAACTCCGCCCACGTCGACTACCTGGCCTTCCCCCGGCTGCCCGGCGTCGCCGAACTCGGCTGGTCGCCGGCCGCCACCCACGACTGGGAGGACTACCGGGTGCGGCTCGCCGCGCAGGGGCCGCGCTGGGACGCCCTCGGGATCGGCTACTACCGCTCGCCGCAGGTGCCCTGGCCGGCGGCCTGAGCAACGCCGGACGGGCACCCCGCAGGACCGTACTGCGGGGTGCCCGTCTGTCTGCGGGGGCCTACAGCCCTGCGAGCGGGTTCTTCAGCGTGCCGACCAGCTGGAGCGCGCCGGACGGGTCCGCCAGGTCCACCATCTGCTTGTTGTTGCGCAGCTGGAGGCGGTTGAGGCAGGACAGCGCGAACTCGGGGGCGAACATGTCGTACTGCGCGAACTTGTCGGCGAGTTCCGGCGTCGCCTCCTGGTACTCGCGGGTGACCTCCGCGACCGTGCCCCAGAAGTCGTCCTCGGCGAGGATCCCCTCGGTGGCGAGGTTGGCCGCCAGGAAGCGGAAGAAGCAGTCGAAGACGTCCGTGAAGACGGACAGGAGCTTCTTGTCCTCCGGCACCTCGACGCGGATCCGCGCGACCTCGGGCGGCAGCACCGCGTCCGGGTCCATCACCGCGATCTCCTCGGCGATGTCCTTGTAGATCGCCCGCCGCACCACCCCGTCCTTCAGGACCAGGATGACGTTCTCGCCGTGCGGCATGTAGACCAGGTCGTAGGCGTAGAAGCTGTGCAGCAGCGGGGTGTAGTACGCCCGCAGGTAGCGGCGCAGCCACTCCTTCGGGGCGAGCCCCGACCGCTCGATCAGCGCGCCCGCGAAGGAGGCGCCCTCGTGGTCCACGTGGACCAGGGAGGCCATGGTCGCCAGCGTCTCGCCCTCCTGGAGCGAGGGCACCGGGCTCTCCCGCCACAGCGCGGCGAGCATCTTGCGGTACGGCGAGTACCGGTCGGTGGCCTTCTCGTACTCCAGGTGCCGGTAGCCGACGGCCGCCCGCTCCCGGATGATCGTCAGGCCGGTCGCCTTCAGCACCGGGTCGCCCTCGATCAGCTGGGCCAGCCAGTCGTTGATCGCCGGGGTGGCCTCCATGTAGGCGGCCGACAGCCCGCGCATGAAGCCCATGTTGATGACGGACAGGGCCGTCTTCACGTAGTGCTTCTCGGGGTGCGAGGTGTTGAAGAACGTCCGGATGGACTGCTGCGCCAGGTACTCGTCGTCGCCCTCGCCCAGGCAGACCAGGTGCTTCCTGGCGACCTCGGCGGCGAAGGTGACGGTGAGCTTGTTCCACCACTGCCAGGGGTGGACGGGGATGAGGAGGTAGTCCGCCGGGTCCAGGCCCTGCTCGCGCAGCACGCCGTGGAAGCGCTCGACCGTGTCCTCGCCCAGCTCCTGCCGGACGAACGACTCGTACTCGATGCCCACGCCGGCGGTGAAGGCGGCCCGCGAGCGGTGCGCGGCCAGCCAGACCAGGCGGACCGGGCTCGCGGTCTCCGGCGCGTACGACAGGTACTCGTGGATGCCGAAGCCGAGCCGCCCGTTGTTGGCGACGAAGCAGGGGTGGCCCTCGGTCATGCCGGTCTCGACGGCCTGGAAGTCGCTCCGCGCCAGCTCGGCGGAGGTCACCTGCGGTTTGGTGAGCTTGTAGCAGGTGCCGGAGAGGGTGGAGGAGATCTCCTCCAGGTAGACCGGCAGGATCTCGTCGCTCAGGCCGAGGGACCCCTTCAGCTCGATGAAGAAGTCCAGCGCGGCCAGCGGCAGTTCGGCGCCGTCGCGGTGCCGGGTGATCGAGCCGGCGTCCACCTGCCAGTGGTCCAGGGCGCGGCGGACGGCCCGGAAGCGGTAGCGGGTCAGGCCGTCGTCGCTGCGGACGACGTACTCCTCCCCGTCCGGCTCCGGGGTGATCAGGCGCTCGTGCGCGAACTCGGCGAGGGCCTTGCGGATCAGCAGGCGGTTGGCCTGCTCCCAGCGTTCGGGGGAGAGGTGGACGACCGCGTCGGTGAGGGTCATGCGCGCACCGCCTTCTCGAACTGCTCGCGGGTGCAGAAGCTCAGCAGGGCCTTCTTCTCCGGCTTCTGGATCTCGCGTTCCGCCACGAAGCCGACGGCCTCGTTCAGGGCGTGCACCGCCTTGTTGCCGACGTCCGGCTCGACGACCACGCGCCGGGTCGCCGGGTCCTCGAAGAGGAACGCCATGACGGCGGTGATGACGGCTTTGGTGAACCCGTGGATCGGCCGGTCCGTCGGCGCGACCAGGAAGTGCATGCCGACGTCGCCGGGCTCCGGCGCGTACAGGCCGACCAGCTCGCGGTGGGCGGGGTCGTACTTCTCCATCAGGAAGGCCGGCTCGCCGTCGTGCAGCCCGAGGTAGGCGTGGTGGTGCTCGTCGGCGGCGATCTCCATGTAGGCGCGCTCGACGTCCTGGAGCCGCGCGTCCTGCATCATCCAGAACGCGGACTTCGGGTGCGTGACCCAGCCGTGCAGCAGCTCCGCGTCCTTCAGCGGGTCGAGCGGACGGAAGGCGAGGGTGCCGATGGTGGGGGTGCTCATACGGCGAACTCCTGGAAGGCGATGGTCTTCTCGACCGGGTAGTACTCGGTGCCGAGCAGCTCGCGGATGATGTACGCGTTCCGGTACGGGCCCATGCCCAGGTCGGGGCTGGTGATGCTGTGGGTGTGGACGCCGGCGTTCTGCAGGAACACGCCCCGACCGGTGACGTCGACGGCGTAGTTGCGGGCGACGTCGAAGTTGCCCTGGGAGTCGTAGCGCAGCCGGTCGCGGACCGGCGCGAGGAACTCGGGCTCGACGTACTTGTAGCCGGTGGCCAGGATCAGGCCCTCGCTGGTCAGCTCGAAGTCCTTCTCCTGCTCCTCCTGGCGGAAGGCGAGCCGGTACGTGCCGTTCTCCCACGCCGCGCCGGTGAGCGCGGAGTTGGTGAGCAGGCGGGTGGGGACCGGGCCGCCGAGGTTCTTCTGGTAGAGCAGGTCGAAGATCTCGTTGATCAGGTCGCCGTCGATGCCCTTGAACAGGCCCTTCTGCTCGGCGGTGAGGCGGTAGCGGGTCCGCTCGGGCAGCGCGTGGTAGTAGTCGATGTACTCCGGCGACGTCATCTCCAGCGTGAGCTTGGTGTACTCCAGTGGGAAGAAGCGCGGGGAGCGGGTCACCCAGTTCAGCTGGTAGCCGTGGACGTCGATCTCGCTGAGCAGGTCGTAGTAGATCTCGGCGGCGGACTGGCCGCTGCCGACCAGGGTGATCGACTTCTTGCGCTGGAGCTCCGCCTTGCGCTGGAGGTAGCGGGAGTTGTGCAGGAAGTCGCCGCCCAGGTCCCGGCAGGCCTCGGGCACGTACGGCGGGGTGCCGGTGCCCAGGACCAGGTGGCGGGCGCGGTAGGTGTCACCGGCCTCGGTGCGCACCGTGTACAGCTCGGCGGCCTCGTCCCAGGTGACCTCGGTGACGGTCGTGCGGAAGCGGATGCTGCTCAGCTTGGAGGCGGCCCAGCGGCAGTAGTCGTCGTACTCGACCCGCAGGGGGTAGAAGTTCTCGCGGATGTAGAACGAGTACAGCCGGCCCTTCTCCTTCAGGTAGTTGAGGAAGGAGTACGGGGACGTCGGGTCGGCGAGGGTGACCAGGTCCGACATGAACGGCGTCTGGAGGTGGGCACCGTCCAGGAACATGCCGGCGTGCCACTCGAAGTCGGGCTTCGACTCCAGGAACACGCCGTCCAGTTCGGCGATGGGCTCGGTCAGGCAGGCCAGTCCCAGGTTGAAGGGCCCGAGCCCGATCCCCACGAAGTCGTGGGTCTTGTCGGTGGGCACGGCGGCTTCAGGAAGCGCGGTCAAGGGATTCTCCCAGGTACTGCTCGGCGTGGCCGGCGATCAGGTCGAGGACGGCGGCGATGTCGGACGCCTGTGTCTCGGGGTTGAGCAGGGTGAACTTCAGGTAGTGGCGCCCGGCCACCTTGGTGCCGGCGACGATGGCGTCGCCGGAGGCGAACAGGGCCTTGCGGGCGTACAGGTTGGCCCGGTCGATCTCGGCGGGGTCGGTGACGGTCGCCGGGACGTAGCGGAAGACGAGGGTGGAGAGGGTCGGCTCGACGACGACGTCGTAGCGCGGGTCGGCGGCCAGCAGCTCGAAGCCCTCCTGCGCGAGGTCGCACACCTCGTCGAAGAGCTGGCCGATGCCGTCGGCGCCCATCACGCGCAGCGTCATCCACAGCTTGAGCGCGTCGAACCGGCGGGTGGTCTGCAGGGACTTGTCCACCTGGTTGGGGATACGTTCCTGCACCATGCGGCGCGGATTGAGGTACTCGGCGTGGTAGGTGGCGTGCCGCAGCGTCGCGGCGTCCTTGACCAGGACGGCGGAGGAACTCACCGGCTGGAAGAAGGACTTGTGGTAGTCGACGGTGACGGAGTCGGCGTGCTCGATGCCGGTGAGGCGGCCGCGGTACTTCAGCGAGGCGAGCAGGCCGCAGCCGTAGGCGGCGTCGACGTGCATCCAGGCGTCGAACTGCTCGCACAGCTCGGCGATCTCGGGCAGCGGGTCGATGGAGCCGAAGTCGGTGGTGCCGGCGGTGGCGACGACGGCCATGGGGACGAGGCCGTCCTGGTGGCAGCGCTCCAGCTCGTGGGCGAGCGCGACGGTCTGCATGCGCTTGTCGTGGTCGACGGGGATCGAGACGACGGCGTCCTGGCCGAGGCCGAGCAGTTTCGCCGACTTCTTCACGCTGAAGTGGCTGACCTCGGAGGCGAAGATGCGCAGTTTCGCCAGGTCGTCGGTCTTGGCCTCCTCGCGGGCCAGCAGCAGGGCCTGGAGGTTGGACTGGGTGCCGCCGGAGGTGAACACGCCGTCGGCGGCGGGGCCGAGGCCGATGCGGCCGGCCGTCCAGTCGATCAGTTTCCGCTCGATGAGGGTGCCGCCGGCCGACTGGTCCCAGGTGTCCAGGGAGGAGTTGACGGCGGACAGCACGGCCTCGCCGAGCACGGCCGGGATGACGACCGGGCAGTTGAGGTGGGCGAGGTAGCGGGGGTGGTGGAAGTAGATCGCGTCCCGGAGGTAGACGTCCTCCAGTTCGTCGAGCACCGCGGTGGTGTCGTGCAGCGGCTGGTCGAGGTCGATCTCGTCGATGCGGGGAGCGAGGGCGTCGACCGTGACGCCGGTGAACGGCCGGTCGGTGGTGGCGAGTTTCGCGGCCACCCGCTCGACTCCTTCGGTCACGGAGCGGCGGTAATGCTCCGCGGTGGTGTCGTTGAGCAGGTGCGAGCGCATGTGGGGGTCCTCCGGTGGGGACGGTCCGGTGCGGGACGGAAGCGGGGCCGAGCCCGAGTTCAACTTAGGTTAGCCTAACCTAAGTTCGACTCGCCAGACCCGGCCCCTGCCGTGATCGCGATCACTCGGCGCCGCGGGTGCCGTGGCGCCGGAGCGCACACCTACTCGCCGCGCGCCCGCAGTTGTTCCTCCGTCAGCCCCTGGCGCCAGTATCCGACGAACGTGACCGAGCGGCGGTCGATCCCGCGCTCGCCCACGAAGTGCCGGCGCAGCCGCTTCATACAGCCGGACTCGCCCGCGATCCAGACGTACGGCCGCTCGGCGTCCGGCAGCCGGGCGGCGCGCAGGACGTCGAGGGCCGACGGGGTGCCGTGCGGCCCGTGCGCGTCGCGCACCAGCCAGGTGATCTCGGCGTCGGCCGCGGTGGGCAGGTCCTGGATGTCCCCGGCGTGCGGCACCTCCAGCCACACCCGGGCGCGGACGCCGGCCGGCAGCGACTCGACGATGGCCGAGGCGGCGGGCACGGCCGTCTCGTCGCCCCAGACCACCACCAGGTCCGTGTCCTCGGGCGGGCGGAAGCGGATCGCCCGGTTGTCGGCGATCGCCGGACCCAGCAGCAGCACCCGGTCCCCGGCCGCGGCCCGCGCGGCCCACCGGGAGGCGGGGCCCGCCTCGGTGGCGGCGCCCGGCTCCACGCCGTGCAGCACGAAGTCGATGTCGATCTCGTCGGGGTCCCGCCGCAGGGCCCGCAGCGTGTACGAGCGCATCACGGCCCGTACGTCGTCCGGGAGTTCCCGCCAGCCCTGCCACCAGCCGTCGCCGAGCTCCAGCGGCACGACCGGCTCGCGCTGCCCCGGACGGGGCAGGAACAGCGACAGCGACTGGTCGCGCCCGTCGGAGTGGAAGGCGTGCAGATCGGGTCCGGCGAAGGTGATCCGGGCCAGGGACGGGCCGAGCCGCCTCGTCCGCACGACCTGGAGGGAGAAGAAGCGGAACGGGGCGGCTACGGCCGTCGTCATGAGTGCTCCTGATGTGTCGTCAGGGGGCCGGTGAGGGGGTCAGCCGACCTTCTTGGCCGTCTCCAGGGCCTCGGCGAGGCTCTCGACCAGCGGCACGCACTTGTCGTAGGACAGGATCGGCTCGGGGGAGCGGGGGATGACCTGGCCGGCCTTGACGGCGGGCAGCTTCTTCCAGGTCGCCTCGGTGATGTCGGCGGGCTGGATGGTCGAGGAACGGTCGTCCATCATGATGATGTCGGCCTTGTACTTGTCGACGTTCTCCCAGCTCAGGGACTCGTACCAGCCGCCGCCCTCGGCCTTGGCCTTCTCCGGCGGCTCGATGAAGTTCACGCCGAGCGCCTTGAAGTACTCCAGGTCGATGGAGAGGTTGGTGCCGGAGACGTAGAACAGTTCCTGGCTCGCGGAACCGGCCATCACCTTGAGGTCGGGGTTCGCCTTGGCGGCCTTGCGCAGCCGCGCGGAGGCCTCCTCGAAGCGCTTCTTGGCGTCGGTGACCTTGGCGGCCGTCATGTCGGCGCCGAGCGACTCGGCCAGCTCCCACATGCGCTGCAGGGGCGCGGTGAGCTGGCGGTCGTAGACGGAGATGCCGACGCTCGGGGCGAGCTTGGCGATCTTCTCCTTGGACGCCTCGGGGACGTACCAGAGGGTGCCGGCGTCGTCGAACATGGTGCTGATCAGCACGTCCGGCGCCAGGGTCGCGTACTTCTCGACGTTGAACTGGTCCCAGGTGTTGCCGAGGACGGTCACCTTGCTGACGTCCATGTCGCCGGCCTGGACGTCGGCCTTGCCGTCCTGCGTCTTGGTCGGGCCGAAGACGCCCTTGACGGAGACGCCGTAGTCGAAGAGGGCCGCGGCGACGCCGGTGAAGGCGACGATGTTCGCGGGGGCCTTGTCGAGCTTGACGGTGGTGCCCCGGTCGTCCTTGAACGTCCAGGGGCCGGAAGCCTTGGCGGAAGCCGTCGAGTCCGAACCGCCGTCCTTGCTGTCGCTGCCGCAGGCGGTCACGAGGGCACCGAGGCCGAGGGCGCCACCGGTGGCGAGGAGTCCGCGACGGGAGAAGCGGGCGGTTCTGGCATTCGACATGGGTGGATCTGCTTTCATGCGTACGGAGCCACTGCGTGCGCACCGGTTGGGCCACTTGGCTGAGTCAGCCTTAGGTTAGCCTAACCTCAGATCTTGTCCAGAGGGGGTCCGGGGGAGACTTCCCCGGCGACGGCCGGGCCATGCCCGGGCGTACGGCCGGCTCCGTCAGGGGCGTGAGGTGCGGGGGGTGCCGGGGGTTCGCCGAGGATCACCCTGTCGCGGTACAGGGCGTCACTGTCGGGGAGTCCAGGGACAAAAAGGGCATAGCCGTCCTGGCCCTGCTCCTGTGGGTGCCTTCGTGACCCTGCGGCTACCGGTCGGCTGTGGTCCTGCGGAAGGGGACCGGACGCCGGGGCGGCGGTGGTGTCGGTCGTGTTCCTGGAGCGGTGGAAGGGTGAGTCGGCCTAGGCCTTGAGGCGACGGGTCACGGCCCGGACGAGGTCGGTCCGCGCGACCTGGAGCCCGAACGCCTCGGACGGTTCATCGGCCGGCTTCGCGTACCAAGGCAGTCCGCGGCGGCGCCACTTGGCCGGGGCGAGGTCGTCGGGCAGCTGGGGGAGGGGCAGGGTCCAGGGCCCCACGCGCAGTTCTCCGGCCCAGACTCCGGCCGGCAGCTCGGCGACCGGCACCCGTACGACGAAGGCGTGATCGGCTTCCGGGGCCGGGTGTGCGGGGAATCGAGCGGTGTCTCCTCGCTCGTTCGCCAGATGGACGGCGAGGTGGCCGTCCGGGAAGGCAGCGAGCGTGCAGCGGCCCGTGAACTCCAGCGTGGCCGGCGCGTCCGGTGCCCAGTTCACGCCGTGGAGACCGAGCTGCGGCAGCACCTCGTGCTTGCACTCGCCGATGTCCAGCGTGAAGTTGCCGTGCGGCTTGGTGGCGTAGAGGGTGACGGCACGCAGTTCTCCGCCGACGTCGACGAGGTGGGTCGCGGGCTTGCCCGAGACGTCGGCGTCCCGCTTGTGGCCGATCCGTACCTCGCGTGTGAGTCCCTGCGCACCGATCACCAGGAAGACGTCCCACAGCCCGTCCCCGAGCGGGTGACCGTCCGCAGCGGTGCCGAGGTCGACGACGGCCTCGAACCCGGCCCTCCCGTAGGCGTACCGCCCCTCGTCCTCATCCTTGCCGAGACCGGGCGTCGCTGTGTGTCTGACGGGAATCCGGTATTCCGAGCCGCCGTCCCTCTCCCGCAGGACGAGCCCGGTGGTCACGTCTTCGGTCGCCACCCGGTGGAGATAGCCGAACCCCGTGAGATGCAGAGCGGTGCCGCGCAGTTCGGCGCGGGTGACACGGTGGCGGACCCCCAACTGGCCGGTGACGTCGTAGCAACGGTCGGGGATGGCGCGAGCGGGGTCGCGCAGGTACGGGTAGCGGGCGTAGGCGCGGCCGCCGTCGAGGAGTACCGGGGTGGCGACTTTGCTCCGTGCCAGCTCGTCCTCGAACCGGATCAGTTCCAGCACCTCGTCGAGCATGACGTGGCGTACGAGATGCAGGCGCAGGCGGGCCATCGCGGACAGGCGGTCGTTCAATCCGTCGTGCCAGAGCGGGGCGATGATCTCGGCCAGGCGGCGCAGGAGCTTCTCCTGCCGGGGGCGAGGCTCCTGCACCAGACCCTCGAGAACCTGCCGCACGTCGACGGTCAGATGGCGGTGGGCCAGGTGGTCGCGTCCCGGTCCGGACGGCACCTGCTCCAGGAGCATGTCGACCATGCGGGGCAGGAACTTCAGACGGCGCTCGGTGACACCGGTCTGCAGGGTGATGTTTCCGCTGTCCTCGCGCTCCACCCAGAACAGGCAGTCGTAGTCCGCGAGGACCGAGATCCCGGTCGCGTGCAGATAGGCCGGGGCCACGAACAGTTGGTCCTCGCCGATCTTCAGGTCGGTCGGGAAACGGAGTTCCAGCCGTTCCAGCAAGGCGCGACGGAACAGTTTCATGGGGTTGAGCGTCCAGTAGACGCGGGACGAGAACACGTCGGTCTTCGGCTGGTTGCGCCGGAACATCGAGGTCGGCGCCTCGCGGCCGCCGACGCCCACCATCTTGCCGAGCACGATGTCCGTGCCGTTGTCCTCCGCCATGGCGACCATGCGCTGCAGGGCCTCCGGCCCGAGGTGGTCGTCGGCGTCCAGGAAGAAGACGAACGTTCCCCGCGCGTGGTCGAGACCGGCGTTGCGCGGGGCCGAAGGGCCACCTGAATTGTCTTGGTGAATGACCCGCAGAAGGTTCGGATAGAGGCCTGCGAGCCGGTCGAGTTCCTCGCTGGTCCCGTCGGTCGAGCCGTCGTCGACCGCGACGATTTCCAGCGCTTCCTGTCCGATGCTCTGTCCGGCGACGGAAAGAACGCAACGCGTTATATAAGGCATTGCGTTGTAAGCGGCGATGATCACCGAAACGGTCGGGCCGGTCATGGTTGTGCTCTCCCAGAAATGCGGGGCCCACACCCCGCTTTTCGTGGGCCCGCAATCGGGCTTTTGTTCAGCCTTGAAATGCCGCTTATTCGGGGAACGGTGCCATGAGGACTGCGAAGATAACATGAATCGCCCGTACCTGCAGGGTGACCACTCGGTGAAGGGGTGGCGCAAGACTGTTTTCAGCCGTCGATCCTGCTGGCGATATGTCCGTTTCAATGCGGAATGATTGCTTCCGATTCATTGCGCCGCAGAAGGTGGCACACATCACCTCTCGGGTGAGTGTCGGCTACATTCAGCGCTCCATTCGAGGCTTGACAGTCTTTACTCGGCCCGTATTTAGTCTGCCTTTACAACTTACACAGAGCAGGCTGGGGAGAGTCTGCCAAATCGGCCCAAGGGGTGGGGTGTGCGTACGCGTACGCGTCTTGCCGGTGTCCTCGCGGCATCGGCAAGCGCTTTTGTGATGGCGGCAGGGGGTGTGCCGCTGGCTTCGCAACAGGCCGCGGCCGCCACCTGTTCCGCGGGAACGTCGAGTGACTTCAACGGCGACGGGGTGACCGACACGGTCATCGCCGACCCGAACGCCACGGTGAACGGGGCCAAGGGCGCGGGCCTGGTGCGCGTGGTGCTCGGCGGCGGCAAGGGTGTATCGGAGATCTCCCAGGCGACCAGCGGCATGGCCGCCACCGCGGAGGCCGGTGATCACTTCGGCTTCTCGCGCACGACCTACGACGCGGACGGCGACGGCTGCACCGACCTGGTGGTCGGCACCCCGTACGAGGACGTGGCCAAGGACGGCGCGCAGCTGGCGGATGCCGGAGCCGTCTACGTGATCCACGGGACGCCGACCGGTATCGGCGCGGGTTCGCGGATCGTGGGTTACACCCAGGGAGAGCTCGACCCCGTCACCTCCACCGAGGCCTACGACTGGTTCGGATACGCGGTGAAGGCCGGCAGTACGGCGAGCGGGTCTCCCTACCTGGTCGTCGGCGTGCCCGGAGAGAACGTCACCGAGGACGGGAAGACGTACGCCGACGCCGGTTGTGTCGAGTACGTGCAGGGTTCGGTCAAGGTCCCGGTGAGCCAGAAGGACCCGGGTGTTCCCGGCAACGTCGAGGCGCACGACCGCTTCGGCTACTCGCTGACGGGGACGAATCGTTTCTTCGCGGTGGGTACGCCAGGTGAGGCCATCGGAGACGCGAAATTCGCGGGGGGCGTCACCGTCTTCAACCACACGCTGTCCGCTGGCCTGCCGACCGCTCTCCTGGGACTCGATCAGGACAGCGTCGGTGCCAGCGGCGTCGCCGAGGCGAACGACGGCTTCGGCACGTCGATCTCCATGACGAACTACCGGCCCAGCGGACAGACGTACAACTCGGACGCACTCCTGGCCGTGGGCATCCCCGGTGAGGACGTCGGCACGACGGCCGACGCGGGCAGTGCCGCGGTGTTCCGCGTCCAGCCGTCCGGCGCGTACACGGAGACGGCGGAGATCGACGCCGCGGATCTCGGGGAAACACCGGCGGCCGGCGACTTCATGGGACAGCGTGTGACGATCGCCAACACCGACACCAATGTCGTGACGACGTCCGCGACGGTGCGCCTCGCGGTCGGCGTCCCGGGCCGGGACACCTCCTCGGTCAAGGACGCGGGTGCCGTCCGCGTCCTGCGGCCACTGGACACGGCCATCGGCTGGACCGACAAGATCCTCGTCCGCGGCTCAGGGCTGCCCGGCACCGCCACCGCCCGCGACTACAACGGCCTGGCCCTGTCTTCGGGCTCCAGCAACCTCTACGTCGGAGTTCCGTACAGCAAGGCGTCCGACTCCTCCAAGGGTGTGCTCTACGTCCTGCCGTGGACGGACGTCGACGGCACGACCACTGCCGGCGCCACCACCTACCTGCCGGGCACCGGCGGGCTGCCCGATCAGGGCGTGGCGTTCGGAACGGTCGGATGAGCGGGACGGGAAGAAGGAAGCGCACCGCCGTGAGGACCTACATGGCCGGCAAACGCCGTACGACTGCCGTCGCCACAGCGCTTGCGGCCTTGCTGGCGTCCGGCGCGAGCGGCGTGCCCGCTGTCGAGCGTGCGGCCGCCTCGGAGGCGGTCACCGAGCAGAGCACCGGCAGCCCGGCGCTCAGCCCGGCCGAAGCCCAGGCCGAGGCCGCGAAGTCCGACGAGCCGGTGGAGATGCTCAGCCTGCGCGACGAGCGCAGCACCACCGTCGCCAACCCGGACGGGACCTTCACCAGCACCGAGTACGTCCAGCCCGTCCGAGTCCGCAAGGACGACGGGTGGACGGACGTCGACACCACACTGGTCGAGCAGAAGAACGGCACCTTCGCGCCGAAGGCCGCCGTGACCGCGATGTCCTTCTCCGGCGGCGGTGACACGACCTTCGCCGCGATCGAGAAGGACGGGCGTACGCTCGCCCTGGACTGGCCGGGCAAGCTGCCCAAGCCGAAGGTCGACGGCTCCACCGCCACCTATGCAAGCGTCCTGCCCGGGGTCGACCTCAAGGTCACCGCGAGCACGGAGGGCTTCTCGCACGTGCTGGTGGTCAAGAACGCCGAGGCGGCGGCCAACCCCGACCTCGTCGACCTTCACCTGCCGGTCGACAGCTCGTCGCTCGAGCTCACGGAGTCCGCCGACGGAGGGCTGACGGCCACCGACAGCGGGGCCGGCGGCGTCGTCTTCGAGGCGCCGCAGCCGGTGATGTGGGACTCCAGCCACACGACGGCCGCAGGACCGTCTCCGTCCCCCTCGCCGGAAGACGCGCAGGCGGACGCGGTGACGCCGCCGGACGGCGCTCAGGTGGCCGACGTCGACGTGGACCTTGCGTCGGACGCCCTGGTCCTCACTCCCGACAAGGAGATGCTGACCGACGCGGACACCGTCTATCCGGTCTACATCGACCCCGTCGTCAAGACCGCCAACCGCAGCGGCTGGACCATGGTGTCCTCGTACTACTCGTCTTCCGAGTTCTGGAAGTTCGACGACGACGAGGGCGTGGGCCGGTGCCCGTCCGACGTGTCGTACCGCTGTTCCAGCAGTTCCGACGTCAAACGGCAGTTCTTCGCGATCCCGACCGGCGGCTTCGAGGGCAAGGACATCATCAGCGCCGAGTTCGCCGTGACGATGGTGCACACCTACAGCGACTCGGCGCGTGAAGTGCAGCTGGCCCGTGTCAACAGCACGGGCGCCAGTGCCATCAACTCGTCCACGAACTGGTCCAACCAGCCCTCCTCGAAGGACACGATCGCCACCAAGTCGCCGACGAACCCGGCCGGATCCTGCACGGCGACCAACCAGAACGTCCGTTTCGGGGTGACGGGTACGGTCCAGAAGGCCGCGGACAGCGGCTGGGACACCACCACCTTCCGGCTCAGGGCGGGCAGCGAGAGCGACACCTCGTACTGGAAGCGGTTCTGCGGGAACGCGCTTCTCTCGGTGACCTACAACCGGCCGCCGCTGCAGCCGGACCAGGACGCCCTCAGCATGACGCCCGGCGACACGTGCGAGTACGGGCGGGCCACCGAGCACTACGTGACCGAGGCGCCCACCCTGAACGCGGTCATCAAGGACTACGACCACCGCGACACCGGCGCGTCCGAGCAGGTGTACGCCGAGTTCAAGGTCTGGTGGACGAACAGTTCCGGTGCGGAGGTGGTCCACTACGCGAGGACGGTCAAGAAGGGCACCATCGACGCGGGCAATGACCAGATCGGCCAGCAAGCCTTCACGTACAGGGTCGGCAGCGATGTGTCGGGCGATGGCGAGCCGGGCTTCTCCCTCCCCTTGAACACCACGATCGCGTGGGCGGTCCGCGGTCATGACAACGCGTCGCCCGGTCCGTGGTCCACCGACGGCGACCAGACCCGCTGCGAGTTCATCTTCGACGACAAGCAGCCGAAGGCCGCCGTCATCACGTCATCCGAGTACCCGAGCGACGAAGAGTGGCATGTGGGCGTGGGTGACTACGGCAACTTCACCATGGACTCACCGAGCTCGGACGTGGTGGAGTACAGGTACTACTTCACCGGCCCGCAGGCGGACACCAGGCCGAGAACAGTGGCCGCCTCATCGGCCGGCGGTCCGGCGACCATCCGCTGGATGCCGCCGAGCGAGGGTCCGTTCAACCTGCACGTCACCGCGGTCGACGGCGCGGGGAACGACCAGCGGACGCGGACCAGTCATGCCTTCCTGGTCAGTGACGGCCGGGCTCCGGTCGCGGCGTGGACGCTCGGTGACCCCAAGGGTGCCGCGAAGGCCGCGGGCAGCGGTGGCGCGCCCGACGCCACGGCCGGACCGGGAGTGACCTTCGGAGCCAAGGGACCGCTGGGCTCCGCCGACACCGCGGCGTCGTTGGACGGGACCGAGAACGCCTACCTCGACGCGGGCGCGTCCGCGGTCGACACCAGCGGCAGCTTCTCCGTGGGTGCCTGGGTGATGCTCCCGTCGTTGCCCACCGAGAACGTCACCGTCGTCAGCCAGGACGGCACCGGGCAGCCCGGCTTCGAGCTGGGCTACGACGTGGACAGCGCGTCGTGGACCTTCCGGATCCCGGTCAGCGACGTCGAGTCCCTCGGCACGTGGAAGGTCTCCGGTGCGGCGGCCGTGCCCCAGACCTGGACGCACCTCATCGGTGTCTACGACGCCGAACTGGCCAAGATGATGCTGTACGTCAACGGCGTCCTCGTCGCCGACGACGTCCAGGCCCGGCACACCACGTGGAACGCCACCGGGGCCCTGCAGATCGGTCGCAAGATCTCCCTGGACGGTTACACCAACCACCTCAAGGGCAGCGTCGCCGACGTCAAGCTCCACGACCGGGTGATCCCCCCGACCGAGGGGCACGACCTCGGGGGCATCCGGCCCAGTCAGCTCGCCTACTGGCAGATGGACCAGGCGACGAACGGCGTCTCCCCGGAGACGGCGGGCGGCACGGGTCTGACCCTCGGCGGCGGTGCCGCCGTCTACGTGCCGGACGAGTCCTGCGACCCCGCGGCCGACCCGGAGTGCACGCCGCCGGCCGCGCCTCTGCGAGGTGACGGACATCTGGCCCTGAACGGCACCAGCGCCTACGCGACGCGTCCCCAGGGACCGCTGCCCGCGCAGGACAGCTTCACCCTGACCGCCCGTGCCCGGCTCACCTCGGCGAACGCGGCCACGGACCAGACGGTGCTGTCCCTGACGGGAGCCAACAGCAGTGCGATCAGGGTGAGGTACAGCGCGGCAGACGCCCGCTGGCAGCTCGTCGTGACCGGCGGCGACTCCGCCACCCCGGTGGTCACCACGGTCCTCGACAACGGCCCCGCGCCCAACACGATGGGGATCGGCGACCACCTCGCGCTGGTCTACAACGCGGTCTTCGGCGAGGCGCTCCTGTACGTCAACGGTGACGTGGCCGCCAAGGCGGCCTGGGACAACACCTGGAACTTCAGCACGACGAGCCTTCAGGTCGGCCGGACACTGTCCGGGACGGCGGCGAAGGAGCACTTCTCGGGTGCCGTCGACGAGGTCCGCATGTACCAGGGTCCCCTGGACGCCTCCATGGTGCCGATCGTCGCGGCTCTGCCCGGCGGCGCCAGCATCCAGGAGACCTCGGCCTGACCCACGGATCCGAAGGGGCGAGCGGCACGGAGCCGCTCGCCCCCCACCCCTGCCTTTCCGCTGTCCTCCGCATCCCTCAATCCGATGGAGATGTCATGTCCTCGCCCCCTTGGTTCCGGTCGGCCAGACCGGCCTGGCGCAATGGCCGCCGTCGCGCGGCGATCGTGCTGGGTCTGGCCCTGTCGGTGGGCTTGCTTCCGCAGTACGGCCCGGAAGCCGCCGCCGACACAGGCGCGACCAGGCCGAAGGCCCAGACCGACCTCGACGACCCGGTGCGTGGCAAGAACGCCGAGCCCAGGGTCTTCAAGAAGACCGACGAGGCTCGCAAGGCCGCGGTCGAACAGGCCGACCATGTGCGCTGGCCCAAGGCGGCGCGCGCCGACGTCACTCTGTCCGGCAAGGCGGCCAAGGCCGGCGACCTGCCGGTGACCGCCGAGGCGGCAGGCGGGGCGAAGGCCGCCGAGTCGATCCGCGTCGAAGTCCTCGGCCGCAAGGCGGTCAAGGCGGCGGGCGTCGACGGCGTCCTGTTCACCGTCGCCCGCACCGACGGCGAGACCGCCAAGGGCCCCGCTCGCCTGACGCTGGACTACTCGGACTTCGCGCATGCCTACGGTGGCGGCTACGGCTCCCGGCTCCGCCTCGCGCAGTACCCGGCGTGTGTGCTGACGACCCCGGAGAAGAAGGGGTGCTCGACCCCCACGTACGTCAAGAGCACCAACAACGCCGTGCAGCAGACGCTGACGGCGACCGTCAACGCCGCCGGCGACAGTTCCGGTCCCCGTACTCAGCTGATCGAGGCGGAGTCGGGCACCTCCTCCGCCACCGTCCTGGCGGCCACGGCGGGCAGTGCGGGTGACGGAGGCGACTACAAGGCGACCGGCCTCTCCGCGTCGTCCGAGTGGGGCGTCGACACGAGGTCGGGCGCGTTCACCTGGTCGTACCCGGTGACCACGCCCCCCGTCCCCGGCGGTCTGCAGCCCAGCGTCGGGCTGGGCTACAACTCCCAGTCGATCGACGGCCAGACGGCGACCACGAACAACCAGGGCTCCTGGGTCGGACAGGGCTTCTCCTACGAACCCGGCCACATCGAGCGCCGGTACAAGCCCTGCGCCGACGACGGCCACGACAAGACCTACGGCGACCAGTGCTGGGCGTACGACAACGCCACCCTCGCCCTGGCCGGCGGCACCTCCGGAGAGATCGTCAAGGACGACACCACGGGCGAGTGGCGGATCAGCAACGACGACAACTCCAAGGTCGAGCGCCTGACCGGGACGACCAACGGCGACAACAACGGTGAGCACTGGAAGGTCACCACGGGTGACGGCACCCAGTACTTCTTCGGCCTGAACCGCCTGCCCGGTTACGCCAGCGGGAACGAGGAGACGGGTTCCACCTGGACCGTCCCGGTCTACGGCGACGACTCCGGCGAGCCCTGCTACAACGCCACGTTCGCCAGCGCCCATTGTGCGCAGGCCTGGCGCTGGAACCTCGACCACGTCATCGACCGGCACGGCAACGCGATGTCGTTCTTCTACGGCAAGGAGACGAACCACTACACCCAGGGTCTGAAGACGGCCGAGAACGGCAAGGCCTACACCCGTGGCGGCTACCTCAAGCGCATCGACTACGGCCAGCGCGAGGGGAAGGCGTACACGACGAAGCCGGCCGCCCAGGTCGTCTTCACCACCGCCGAGCGCTGCATCGGCAGCCTGACCGACTGCGAGGCCGCCGACCTCACGGACGCGACGGCCGCCGACTGGCCGGACGTCCCCTGGGACCAGAACTGCAAGGCCGACACGAAGTGCGAGGGCCAGAACTCGCCCACGTTCTGGACGCGCAAGAAGCTCACCAAGGTCACCACGCAGATCCGCACGGGCGACGCCACCTACTCCCCGGTCGACGAGTGGCGGCTCACCCACATCTTCACCGACAACGGTGACGGCTCGAAGTCGCTGTGGCTGGACCGCATCGACCACACCGGAAAGGTCGGCACCGACACGTCCGTGCCGTCCGTCGAGCTCTACGGCACCCAGCTCCCCAACCGCGTCGACGTGGCCGGCGACAACATCCAGCCCTTCCACCGCCACCGCCTGACCGGCGTGAAGAACGAGTCGGGCGGCGCGCTCAGCGTCAACTACGCCCCGGCGGAGTGCACGGCGAGCAGCCTGCCCGCCGAGGACTCCTCCACCAAGCGCTGCTTCCCGGTGAAGTGGAACCCGCCGGGCGTCGAGGACCCGATCGTCGACTGGTTCCACAAGTACGTCGTCGAGTCGGTCGTCGAGACCGACCTGACCGGCGGCGGCAGGGACCAGGTCACTTCGTACACGTACCTCGGCGACGCGGGCTGGCGAAAGGCGAGGGCCGACGGCATCACCAAGTCCGAGTACCGCACCTGGGGCGACTGGCGCGGTTACGGCAAGGTACGGGTCGTCACGTCCGACGGCACCAATTCACCGTCCAACACCAGGACGGAGCACGTCTTCTTCCGCGGTCTGCACGGCGACGTGGACGCGAGCGGTGCGACGCGCTCCGCGACGGTGACCGACTCCACCGGCGTCTCGCACGAGGACTCGGAGTGGAAGGCCGGCCGGGAGCTGGAGACGATCACGTACAACGGCTCCGACATCACCCAGAAGTCGGTGACCACTCCCTGGACCGCGGTGACGGCGACCTCCACCAAGGACTGGGGCACGCGCAGGGCCCGCTACGTCGCGAGCGGGACGACCAACTCCTACGTCGCGCTCGCCGTCGGAGGCTGGCGCCACACCCGGTCGATCACCACGTACGACTCCAAGACGGGGCGCGTGACCCAGGTCAACGACGTGGGCGAGATCGGCGTAGCCGACAACGAGTGCACCCGTGTCGAGTACGCGGACAACGCGAGCCGGCACATGTACACGTACGTCTCCCGCCAGGAGACGGTCAGCGTCGAGTGCGCCGCCACCCCCAACCGTCAGAGCCAGGTCATCTCGGACGATCTGACCTTCTACGACGGCTCCACCACGCTGGGAGCCGCCCCCGTCAAGGGCGACGCCACCACGATCAAGCGGCTGGTCTCCCACGACGGGACGACGGCGAAGTACCAGACGACCGCCGTCACGACGTACGACGACTACGGCCGCCCGCTGGTGGTGAAGGACGCGGAGACCGCCGCCTCCTCCACCGCCTACACGACGTCGACCACGTACACGGACACCTTCGGCCTGGCCACGAAGTCGGTCGTGACGAACAGGCTGGGGTGGACGGCCTCGACCGAGTACGCGCCCCACTGGGGCGTCCCCAAGGTCAAGGTCGACCAGAACAACAGGCGCACCGAGATGGCCTACGACGGCCTGGGCCGCCTGACGTCGGTGTGGTTCCCCGACCGCATCGGCATGAGTCCGTCGGTCAAGTACTCCTACGTGGTCCGCGGGGACGACGGCCCGACCGCCGTGCACACCCAGAAGATCGAGAACGGGGCCACCTCGTACGGCAGCGAGTGGACGCTCTACGACGGTCTGCTCAGGCCGCGCCAGGAGCAGACGGAGGGTCCCGGAGGCGGTCGCATGGTCGCCGACACCCGCTACGACGGTTCCGGTCGCGTGGTGCAGACCAACCAGACCTACTACGCCTCCGGTGCTCCCTCCTCGACGCTCTTCCAGCCGGTCAACGCGGACCTCGACGCGCAGACGGTCACGGAGTACGACGGCGCCGGCCGGGTCACGGCCTCCGTCTTCAAGGTGCAGGGAGCGGAGCGGCACCGCACGACGTACGCGCACGGCGGGGACCGGGTCACCACCACGCCGCCGGCCGGTGGCGTGAAGACGACGGTCGTCAAGGACGCCCGGGACCGGACCACGACCCAGATCCAGTACCCCGAGGGCGGGAGCGCGGTCACCACGTCCTACGCCTACACGCCGGCCGGTCAGCTGCGGAAGGTGACCGACACCGCCGGGAACCTGTGGACGTACACGTACGACCAGCTGGGGCGCAAGAAGACGGCGGTCGACCCGGACACGGGCACGTCGGCGTTCACCTACGACGACCTGGACCGTCAGACGTCCGTGACGGTCAACGGCGACAAGACCTCCACGAAGTACGACGAACTGGGCCGCGCGGTCTCCACCTGGCAGGGCGAGCCGGACACCGGTACCAGGCTGTCGCTGACGAAGTACGACACGTTCGCGAAGGGCGAGCTGTACGGCGTCTACACCTACAAGGACGGCGCGGTCCACTCCTCGGTGACCTACCCCGCCCTCGACCCGAACAACGACTTCAAGCCGGTCTCGACGAAGTACTACCTGTCGAAGACGGCCGAGCCCGAGCTGGGCGGCACCTACGAGTTCACCACCGAGTACAACGACGACGGCACCATGAAGGCCCAGGGCCTTCCGGCGGCCGGTGACCTGCCCGGTGAGGCCCTGGGCTTCGCCTACGACGAACTGCAGCGGCCGGACGGGCTCAACACGTCGCTCGGCGGACTCAAGTACGTCACCGATGCGTCGTACTCGCCGACGTCCGACCTGGAGCAGGTGGAGCTCTTCACGGGCGAGTCGACGGCGCGGAAGACCTGGATCAACAACACCTTCGAAGCGGGCACGCACCGTCTGACCCGCGGAAGCGTGACGGTGGAGGGCGCGTCGAGCACCGCGTACAACGCGAACTACACGTACAACGCGGCCGGTGACATCCTCTCCATCGCCGACACGCCCGCCAACGGCGCGAAGGACGTGCAGTGCTTCGCCTACGACGGCCTGCGCCGCCTCACCGACGCGTGGACCTCGTCGCTGTCGCCGAACGGAGCCAAGGGCACGGGAAGCGCGGACGCGGCCTGCACGTCGGGGGCCTCGTCCTCGACCGTGGGCGGAGCGTCTCCGTACTGGACGGAGTACGACTACGACGCGATCGGCAACCGCAAGAGTGAGGTCCGCCACGGGCTGAACGGTGCCCCGACCAGGACCCGGACGTACACGTACGGAGAGGGCTCGGGCCCGAACGGCACGAACTCCGGTCCGCACACGGTCTCGTCGGTCGTGGAGACGACCGAGGCGACGAGCACGACGCCCGCCGTCACGTCCCAGGACACCTACACGTACGACGTGTCGGGCCACACCAGGACGCGGGTCCTCGGCGGCGACACCCAGACCCTGGACTGGGACAAGCAGGGTGAGCTGACGAAGGTCACCAACGCCGACGGCACGGTGACGCAGTACAAGTACGACGCGTCGGGCGAGCGGATCCTCCGGGACACCTCCGGTGAGAAGACGTTCTACCTGCCGGGCATGGAGCTGCGCCTGGACAAGGCCACGGCCAAGGTGACGGCGACCCGTTACTACTCCTTCGCCGGCACGACCGTCGCGATGCGGGACGCGAGCGGCGTCCACTACCTCGCCTCGGACCATCAGGGCACGGCACAGCTGGCGATCGACGCCAAGACCGGCGAGACGACCCGCCGCCGCATGGACCCCTTCGGGAACAGGCGTGACGAGTCGACGTCGTCCTCTTCCGGCTGGGTGAACGACAAGGGCTTCGTGGGCGGCACCGTCCAGGAGTCCACGGGACTGACCACGCTCGGAGCACGCGAGTACGACGCCGACACGGGCCGCTTCATCTCGGCGGACCCGCTGATCGACTACAGCGACCCGCAGCAGATCAACGGCTACTCCTACAGCAACAACAGCCCGGTCACGCTGTCCGACCCCAGCGGTCTGGCGCCCGACGACTGTGTGCTGACCGGCATCACCTGCTCGCTGACCAAGGACGGCTGGGAGGTCAAGGCGACCGACACGTACTACGAGTACTACAGCGTCCAGAAGCCGAAGGAGTCGACGGCCGAGTACAGGGCCCGCGAGCAGAAGGCAGCGGCCGAGGCGGCCAAGCAGCGGGCGATCGCCATCGCCAAGGAACTGGCGCAGATCACCGCGGACGAGCTCGGGCTCACCGACGCTCTCGACTGCTTCACCACCGGAGCCCTCGGCTCCTGCGGAGCCACGGCACTCAACGTCGTGTCCTCCTTGCTGGCCGGCGGTCCCATGGCCCGCCTGGCCGTGAAGTACTGGAACAAGATGGACAAGGCCTGGGCATTGGTGAAGCGGATCACCAACCTGGGCCGGAAGCTGTGGGAAGCCTTCGGGGACTGGCGGAAGAGCAGCAGGGCCGCGCGTTCGACCTGCGACGTCGAGGACAACAGCTTCACGCCCGGGACGAAGGTCCTGATGGCCGACGGATCCCACAAGGCGATCAAGGACGTCGACATCGGCGACAAGGTCTTGGCCACGGATCCGGAGACCGGGGAGACGACGGTCGAGACGGTCACGGCCGAGATCAAGGGGCACGGGCTCAAGCACCTCGTCAAGGTCACCATCGACGTCGACGGTGACAAGGGCACGAAGACCACGTCGGTCACCGCGACCGACGGCCATCCCTTCTGGGTCGCCGAACTGGGCGAATGGATCGACGCCACCGACCTGACATCGGGCGAGTGGCTGCGCACCAGCGCCGGGACGCACGTCCAGATCACCAAGGTCAAGCGCTGGACTGTCGCATCGGCGACGGTGCACAACCTGACTGTCAGTGATCTGCATACGTACTATGTGGTGGCGGGCGCCACGCCAATCCTGGTTCACAACTGCAACGTATCGCTGAGTCAGAGGGAGGCGAATACGCTGCGCGTCGGTCCTCATGCCGATGAGTCGGTGCCTGCGACCGGGCCGGTCGTTACCTCGGAGCAGAGTGCGGCCATGCAGGGAAGGCCATGCCACTCCTGCGGTGGGAGCAGTCCGACGATGACGGGTGACCACCAGCCGTCTACTGGAATTGGACCGACTAGCCTTCCGCGCAGCCTGTTTCCTCACTGTGAAACGTGCAGTGATACTCAGGCGGTTGCTGTATCGAAAGCCCAGCAGATGCTGCGCAATCACGGCTATCACGATCCCACGTTTGCGGGGCTACCAGGGATTCCGAGTGCAGCTGAGAAGCTAGCGGAGCTACTGCCAGGCCATACGCGGTAGTAGGGTCAGGGTGCGCCCGGTTGGCGATGGCGCTGACCGGGTGCACCATCAAATTCAGATCTGGTAGTTGGCGGAGAAATGCTCATCGGTAGTGCCGAGCTCTACTTGAACCATCGCGTGATCCGTATTGGATCGACAGCCCCTCCGGAGGAGGTTCTGGCGCTGGCCGGTGCGCCACTGGTGGCGTCTAGGAGTCACGTCCAGATCGCCGCACGTGCGCAGGTGGGGCTGGTCCGGGTCAGGCTGTGGAACAGGGCTGGCCCGGCCGAAGGCAGCGTCCTGTTCGACGGAGACCTGGTGCTCGACGACGGGGCCGTCGGAGTCGGCGACATCCTCGGCGTGTCACGTTTCGTGCAGAACGTCGGGGATCCTGGCGTGCATCACATCCGAGTCGCTGTCGATGACCCCGGGATTGCTTCCCGTGTCGACGTAGTTATCGATTCCGGACGCGACGGGCAAGCACTGACAAGCGTGGACGGTTACCCGCTGCCCCAGTTTGTAGTAGCCGATAATTTCAATCTCGGTAAGTCTGATGAACTTGGACTGATTCTTTCGGCTCACGATATGCCGCACAATCGCCTTGCCGCCTCGTTCAAGGTGATCAAGCTGGCCTCGGAGTCAGATCCTTTGGACCGCGTGGAAATCCTCAGGGAATTTCGAATGCGCATGGTCTGCGAGTGGCTTAGGTGGCTCGCCCCCGTGGCCTCTGCGGATGCAGTGTCTGCGATGGCCGGTTACATGTCCGAACGTCTGGATGGAACGGCGACGGTAGGTCTCGACCACGCTTCAGCAGAGCTCGCTGCGGATGTACTTGCCCGGCTGTCCGGTGACCGCTAGTAGATGTTGCGCTGCTAGGGATCGTGACCAGTAGCAAATTTTAGCCCCGCCGAGCTGTGTGCGGCGGGGCTAATTTACCGCCTGACGGCAGTAGTTGACGGCAACGGCGGCGGACACAGTGGTGTCCGCCGCCGTCTGACTGTCAGGGGCGGATGAGCGCGTGGCCGAGCAGGTCGATGGCGTCGCGCTGAAGGCGGATGCGTACGTGGGCGTAGACGGTGGTGGTGACGCCGATGTGGGCGTGGCCGAGGAGTTCCTTGATCACGACGAGTTCGACGCCCTGTTCGAGGAGCAGGCTGGCGGTCGAGTGCCGGAGGTCGTGGAAGCGAACGCGGCGGAGCCCAGCCTGGTCGAGGAAGCTGCGGAAGTGGCGGTGAGGTTGGCGGGGTCGAGAGGCCGGCCGGTAGGGGTGGTGAAGATGAGGCCGCTGTCCCGCCGGGCTGACCCTGCGGTCTCGTGCTCCGTGTCCTGCTGCTGTTTGTGCTCCTTGGGGGAGTGGATGCATTCGGTCGGGAGCGCGATACGGCGCTCGGACGCCCGGGTCTTGGTGGGCAGGTGCGTGAAGTCGCTGGTGCGGGTGCGCTGGAGCGAGTGGCGGATGGCGGCGGTGCCTGCGTTGAGGTCGAGGTCTTCTCAGCACAGGCCGAGGAGTTCGCCTCGCGGAGTCCGGAGTCCGATGTGCAGGGCGGGTTCGAACAGGGTGGGCAGCCAATGGCTTTGGGTGGTGAGGAGTCGGCGGTTTCGTTGGCGGTGAGGGGTTCGAAGCAGTAGGACCGGAAGGTGGGGGGGGGGCCGCCCCCCCGCCCCCCCCCCCCCCCCCAAACCCCCCCCCCCCCCCCCCCCCCCCCCCCCCCCCCCCCCCCCGCCCCCCCCCGCGCGCGGCGGGGGCCCCCCCCCCCCCCGCCCCCCGCGGCCCGGCGACGCCCCCGCGGTCCGACCGGCCGTTTCCAGGCCTCGTGGTGCGC
>NZ_JBITSF010000001.1:171639-842476 GCF_044540485.1 Streptomyces sp. NPDC085946
TCGCTGTGGGGGGGCACCATGGGGGTTGGGGTGTTGTGGTGGGGGGGGTTTGGTGGGGGGTGGGGGTTTCTACGCTGTTGGCCGGTTTGGGGGGGTGGCCCGGGGCGGGGCCACCCCCACCACCCTTTCAGCCCGCCAGCCCCAACTCCCGTGCGATCAGCATCCGCTGCACCTCGCTCGTGCCCTCGCCGATCTCCAGGATCTTGGAATCGCGCCACATGCGGGCGACCGGGTACTCGTTCATGAAGCCGTAGCCGCCGTGGATCTGGGTGGCGTCGCGGGCGTTGTCGACGGCGACCGTGGAGGAGTACAGCTTCGCCAGGGCCGCCTCCTTCTTGAAGGGCTCGCCGGCGACCAGGCGGCTCGCCGCGTCGCGCCAGGCGAGGCGGGCCGTGTGGGCCTTCATCTCCATGTCGGCGATCTTGAACTGGACGGCCTGGTTCGCGCCGATCGGGCGGCCGAAGGCGTGCCGTTCCTTCGCGTACTTCACCGACTCGTCCACGCAGCCCTGCGCCAGGCCCGTCGCCAGCGCCGCGATGGCGATGCGGCCCTCGTCGAGGATGCGCAGGAACTGGGCGTAGCCGCGGCCCTCCTCGCCCAGCAGGTTGGCCGCCGGGACGCGCACGTCGGAGAAGGACAGCTCGCGGGTGTCCGAGGCGTTCCAGCCGACCTTCGAGTAGGGGGCGGCGACCGTGAAGCCGGGCGTGCCCGACGGGACGATGATCGCGGAGATCAGCGGCCTGCCGTCCGGCTTGCGGCCCGTCACCGCCGTCACCGTCACCAGGCCCGTGACGTCCGTGCCGGAGTTGGTGATGAAGCACTTCGTGCCGTTGATCACCCACTCGTCGGTGTCCGGGTCGAGCCGGGCCGTGGTGCGGGTCGCGCCCGCGTCCGAGCCGCCGTCCGGCTCCGTCAGGCCGAAGGCGCCCAGGATCTCGCCGGAGCACAGCCGGGGGAGCCAGGTGCGCTTCTGCTCCTCCGTGCCGAACAGGTGGATCGGCATCGCGCCCAGGGAGACCCCGGCCTCCAGGGTGATGGCGACCGAGGAGTCCACCCGGGCCAGCTCCTCCAGGGCCACGCCCAGCGCCAGGTAGTCCCCGCCCATGCCGCCGTACTCCTCCGGGAACGGCAGTCCGAACAGCCCCATGCGGCCCATCTCGCGGACGATCTCGTACGGGAACTCGTGCCGCTCGTAGAAGTCGCCGATCTTGGGCGCCACCACGTCGTGGGCGAACTCCTCGACGGTGCGCCGCAGTTCCTCCAGCTCGGGGGAGAGACGGTGGTCCATCGTGATCACTGCTCCTTGGTGTCCTCGTGGGACAGGGCTCGGACGGTGCGGGACGGACTGGGCCGGCCCAGGTGGTCGGCCATCCACGCGCTCGTGGCGACGAGGCGGCCGAGGTCGACTCCGGTGTCGATGCCGAGGCCCCGCAGCATCCACACGAGGTCTTCGGTGGCGAGGTTGCCGGTGGCGGACCGGGCGTACGGGCAGCCGCCCAGGCCGCCCGCGGAGGCGTCGACGGTGGTCACTCCGTGCTGGAGCGCCGCGAGGGTGTTGGCCAGCGCCTGGCCGTAGGTGTCGTGGAAGTGGACGCCCAGGGCGGCGGTGGGAACGCCGGCCTCGTTCAGGGCGGTGAGGAGCGCCGTGACGTGGCCGGGCGTCGCCACCCCGATGGTGTCGCCGAGGCTCAGCTCGTCGCAGCCCATGTCGAGCAGTGCCCGGCACACCCGGACGACCTGCGGGACGGGGACCGCGCCCTCCCAGGGGTCGCCGAAGCACATGGACAGGTAGCCGCGGACGTGGCCGCCCGCCGCCCGGGCCCGTCCCACCACCGGCTCGAACATCGCCAGCGCCTCGTCCACCGTGCGGTTGAGGTTGGCCTTGGCGAAGGACTCGGTGGCGCTGGCGAAGACGGCCACCCGGCGGGCGCCGAGCGACAGGGCCCGGTCCAGGCCGCGCTCGTTCGGGACGAGGACCGGCAGGGCGACCGGGAGGTCGGCGACGAGCGGGTACAGCCGCTCCGCGTCGGCCAGTTGGGGCACCCACTTGGGGTGCACGAAGCTGGTCGCCTCGATCGTCGTCAGGCCCGCGCCGGCCAGGCGGCGGACGAACTCCGCCTTGACCTCGGTCGGGACGGTCGCCGACTCGTTCTGCAGGCCGTCGCGCGCGCCCACCTCGTGGATGCGCACGCGGGCGGGCAGGCCCGCCGCGGGGACGGCCATGGGGAGACCTTCGACTGTCACTGCGCCGCCTCCTCGTGGGGTGCGATGACCGCCAGCACCTGGTCCATGGCGACCGTGGTGCCCGGCGCCACGTCCAGTTCGGTGACGGTGCCGGCGTGCGGGGCGGAGACGACGTGCTCCATCTTCATCGCCTCGACCACCAGCAGGCTCTGACCGGCCGCCACCTCGTCGCCGACGGCGACCTTCACGACGGTGACCGTGCCCGGCATCGGCGCCGTGAGCGAGTCCGCGCCCGCCTGCCCGGCCCGGGTCAGGGACGCGGCGACCGGGTCGTGGTCGCGCACGTGCCAGGCGTCGCCGTCGCGGCCCAGCCAGTCGGCGGCGCGGTGGAAGGTGTGGCGGACGCCGTCCAGGGTGACGGACACCCGGTCGTCGGTGACGGTGTGCGTGCCGCGCGGGACGTACGCCACGGGGTCGCCCGCGGCCCGCAGGTGGACCGTGACGGGCCGGTGCTCGCCGCCCAGCCGCCAGCCGCTCGGCACCGAGAAGGGGTCCGTCCAGCCGTCGCCCGCCGGTTTCAGCGCCTCCAGCCGGACGGCCGCCGCCGCCTCGTACACCTCCTCCGGCACGTCGGTGGTGACGAGCCCGTCCACCTCCCGCTCCACCAGCCCGGTGTCCAGCTCCCCGGCCACCACCGCCGGGTGGGCCAGCAGCCGCCGCAGGAACCCGGCGTTGGTCTGCACGCCCAGCGTGACGGTCTCCGCGAGGGCCGCGCGCAGCCGGCGCAGCGCCGTGGCCCGGTCGGGGCCGTACGCGATCACCTTGGACAGCATCGGGTCGTACAGGCTGCCGACCTCGGTGCCCTCGCTGAGCCCGGAGTCCGTGCGGACACCGCCTCCCCGGGGCTCGCGCAGCCGCAGCACCGTGCCGCCGGACGGCAGGAAGCCGCGCGCCGGGTCCTCGGCGCAGATGCGGGCCTCGACCGCGTGGCCGGTGAGGCGGACCTCGTCCTGCCCGAAGGGCAGCGGCTCGCCCGCCGCCACCCGCAGCTGCCACTCCACCAGGTCAAGGCCGGTGACCAGCTCGGTGACCGGGTGCTCCACCTGGAGACGGGTGTTCATCTCCATGAAGTAGTACGACGTCGGGTCCTCGCCGGGGACGATGAACTCCACCGTGCCCGCGCCCCGGTAGCCGCAGGAGCGGGCCGCCTGGACGGCCGCCTCGCCCATCGCCGCCCGGGTCGCCTCGTCCAGCAGGACGGAGGGCGCCTCCTCGATGATCTTCTGGTGGCGGCGCTGGAGGGAGCACTCGCGCTCGCCGAGGTGGATCACGTTGCCGTGGCCGTCGGCCAGCACCTGGATCTCGATGTGCCGGGGGCGGTCGATCCACCGCTCGACCAGGAGCGTGTCGTCGCCGAAGGAGGCCCGGGCCTCGCGGCGGGCGGCGGCGATCTCGTCCTCCAGCAGGGTGAGGTCCCGCACCAGGCGCATGCCCTTGCCGCCGCCGCCCGCCGAGGGCTTCAGCAGCACGGGGGCGCCCAGCGCGCGGGCCGCCTCGGCCAGCTCCGGGTCGCGTCCGCCGGGCACCACGGGCACGCCCGCCGCCCGGACGGTCTCCTTGGCGCGGATCTTGTCGCCCATGAGGGCGATGGCGTCCGCCGGGGGGCCGATGAAGACCAGGCCCGCCTCGGCGCAGGCGCGCGCGAAACCGGCGTTCTCGGCGAGGAAGCCGTAGCCGGGGTGGACGGCCCGGGCGCCGGTGCGGGCGGCGGCCTCCAGCAGCCGCTCCACCGACAGGTAGCTCTCGGCCGCCGGGGCCGGTCCGATCCGGACCGCGGTGTCGGCCTCGCGGACGTGCCGGGCGTCGGCGTCCGCGTCGGAGAAGACGGCCACGGAGCGCACGCCCATCGACCGCAGGGTGCGGATGACGCGGACGGCGATCTCGCCCCGGTTGGCCACGAGTACGGTGTCGAACATTCGTCCAAGTCCCCCTGTCACATCCGGAAGACGCCGAACTGGGGTTCACCCAGCGGGGCGTTGGCACACGCGGTCAGAGCCAGTCCCAGCACCTGCCGCGTCTCCAGCGGGTCGATCACGCCGTCGTCCCAGAGGCGCGCGGTGGCGTAGTAGGCGCTTCCCTGGCGCTCGTACTGGGCGCGGATCGGCGCCTTGAAGGCCTCCTCGTCCTCCAGGGGCCACTGCTCGCCCCGGGCCTCCAGCTGGTCCCGCCTGACGGTCGCGAGGACCGAGGCGGCCTGCTCGCCGCCCATCACGGAGATCTTGGCGTTGGGCCACATCCACAGGAAGCGGGGCGAGTACGCCCGGCCGCACATCGAGTAGTTCCCGGCGCCGTACGACCCGCCGACCACCACGGTCAGCTTCGGCACGCGCGTGCACGCCACGGCCGTGACCATCTTGGCGCCGTGCTTGGCGATGCCGCCCGCCTCGTAGTCCCGGCCGACCATGAAGCCGGAGATGTTCTGGAGGAACACCAGCGGGATGCCGCGCTGGTCGCACAACTCGACGAAGTGGGCGCCCTTCTGGGCGGACTCGGAGAACAGGATGCCGTTGTTGGCGACGATGCCGACCGGGTGGCCGTGGATCCGGGCGAAGCCGGTGACCAGGGTCTGCCCGAACTCGGACTTGAACTCGGCGAACCGCGAGCCGTCGACCACGCGCGCGATGATCTCGCGGACGTCGTAGGGGGTGCGGGAGTCGACGGGCACGGCGCCGTAGAGGCCGTGGGGATCGACCTTCGGTTCGGCCGTCGGAGTGACCTCCCAGGGCAGCGGGCCGCGCGCGGGGAGGGTCGAGACGATGGTGCGGACGATGCGCAGGGCGTGGGCGTCGTCCTCGGCGAGGTGGTCGGTGACGCCGGAGACCCGGGAGTGCACCTCGCCGCCGCCGAGCTCCTCCGCGGTGACGACCTCGCCGGTGGCCGCCTTCACCAGCGGGGGACCGCCGAGGAAGATGGTGCCCTGGTCGCGCACGATCACGGCCTCGTCGCTCATCGCCGGGACGTACGCCCCGCCGGCCGTGCAGGAGCCGAGCACGGCCGCGATCTGCGGGATGCCGGCGCCGGACATCCGGGCCTGGTTGTAGAAGATCCGGCCGAAGTGGTCGCGGTCCGGGAAGACCTCGTCCTGCATGGGCAGGAAGGCGCCGCCGGAGTCGACCAGGTACAGGCACGGCAGCCGGTTCTCCAGGGCCACCTCCTGGGCCCTGAGGTGCTTCTTCACGGTCATCGGGTAGTACGTGCCGCCCTTGACGGTGGCGTCGTTGGCGACGATCACGCACTCGCGTCCCGAGACCCGCCCGATCCCCGCGATGACGCCGGCCGCCGGGGCCTGTCCGTCGTACAGCCCGTCCGCGGCCAGCGGGGCCAGCTCCAGGAAGGGCGAGCCGGGGTCGAGAAGGGTGTCCACGCGGTCGCGCGGGAGCAGCTTCCCGCGCGCGGTGTGCCGCGCCCGGGCCTTCTCCCCGCCCCCCAGCCGGGCGGCGGCCAGTTTGGCGCGCAGCTCCGCCACGAGGGCGCGGTGCGCCTCCTCGTTGGCCCGAAAGGCCTCCGACGCGGGATCGGCCGCGCTGTGAAGCTCCGGTGCCTCGTGCATCCTGCGGTCCCCTCACCTTGTTAATGAGCGTTAACGCATTTCCCTCAGGTTAACGACCGCTAACCCCGCTGTCTAGAATTGCTCGCATGGCCACCAGAACCGACGCCTCCACCCGCCGCGAGCAGATCCTCAAGGAGGCCGCCCGGCTGTTCGCCGAGCGCGGCTTCCACGGCGTCGGGGTCGACGAGATAGGCGCCGCGGTCGGCATCAGCGGACCCGGGCTGTACCGGCACTTCGCGGGCAAGGACGCGATGCTCGCGGAGCTGCTGGTGGGCATCAGCGGTCAGCTGCTGACGGGCGCGAAGCGCCGCCTGGCGGAGGCCGACGGGGTGCCGGCCGGGGCGGTCCTCGACTCGCTGATCGAGGGGCACATCGACTTCGCGCTCGACGACCGTCCCCTCATCACCCTGCACGACCGCGAGCTGGACCGCCTCCGGGACAGCGACCGCAAGCTGGTGCGCCAGCTCCAGCGGCAGTACGTCGAGCTGTGGGTGGAGGTGGTGCGCGGGGTCTACCCGGGCCTGACCGAACCGTCCGCCCGTTCGGCGGTCCACTCGGTCTTCGGCCTGCTGAACTCCACCCCGCACTTGGGCCGTCCGGGCGCCCTGCCGGGTCGCGGGGCCACGGCGGAGCTGCTGCACCGGATGGCGCGGGGGGCGTTCGCGGCGGCGGCCGAGCGGTAGCGACGGGCCCGTCGGCGGGCCTCCGGTTCACTACCCTGGGGCCATGGGCATGGACTACGCGAAGATGCGCGCGATCGCCGAGCGGCTCGGGGCCTACGCCGAGCAGCTCGAAGGGGCCTGGAGCGTCGAGATCGGACCGTCCGGCCCGATACTGGCCATGATGTGCCCGTCGAAGCGCCACGAGGGCACGGTCCGCCGCGTCTGCAAGCAGCTGGACGACCAGCTTCTCGTCACGCACCCCGGCTACATCTGCGCCGGTGGCCCGGAGATCGAGCACCCCGCGATCGGCCGCATGCGCCTTCCCGACGCGGTCGTCATCCCCGAGGCCGTCCTCGACGAGGAGGGCCTGGCCGTCGACGCGGCGGAGGTCCTGGCGGTCGTGGAGATCGTCTCGCCGTCCAGCCCCGACAACGACTACATCGAGAAGCTCGCCGACTATCCGGCCATGGGCATCGCCCATTACCTGATCGTCGACCCGCGTACCGGAACGATCGAAGTGCACTCCGATCCGTGCAAGGGGCGCTACACCCGCAAGGACGCCTACATCTACGGCGACTCCGTGCCGTTCGGCCCCTGGACGGTCGACACGTCCGAGTTCCGCCGCTACGGCAAGGCGGACACCGGCGCGGCGTGACGAGCGTTACGGCGCCCCCACTCTTTACGCCTCTCGCTACCCGCCGGTACCTTGAATCTGAGCAAGCGCTTAGACATGCCGAGAGTACGTGGAGGTGGCGGCGTGCGCCGTACGGTGTTCAACGAGGATCACGAGGCGTTCCGGGAGACCCTTCGCGCCTTCATCGAGGCCGAGGTCGTCCCGGTCTACGACGAGTGGTTCGCGGCGGGCCAGGCGCCCCGCGAGTTCTACTACAAGCTCGGCGAGCTGGGCATCTTCGGCATCAACGTGCCGGAGGAGTACGGCGGCGCCGGCATGGACAGCCACAAGTTCGAGGCCGTCCTCTACGAGGAGACCGCCCGCGCGGGCGTCCAGTTCGGCGGCTCCGGCGTGCACGTGCTGCTCGCCCTGCCGTACATCAAGATGCTGGCCACGGACGAGCAGAAGAAGCGCTACCTGCCGAAGTTCGTCACCGGCGAGGAGATGTGGGCCATCGCGATGACCGAGCCGGGCACCGGCTCCGACCTCGCGGGCATGAAGACCACCGCCAGGCTGAGCGAGGACGGCACGCACTACGTCCTCAACGGCGCCAAGACCTTCATCACCGGCGGCGTGCACGCCGACAAGGTCATCGTCTGCGCCCGGACCTCCGCGCCGACCGCCGAGGACCGCCGCTTCGGCATCTCGCTGTTCGCCGTGGACACCAAGTCCGAGGGCTACTCCATCGGCCGCAAGCTGGACAAGCTGGGCCTGCGCACCTCCGACACGGCCGAGCTGGCCTTCGTCGACGTCAAGGTGCCCGTCGAGGACCTGCTCGGCGAGGAGAACAAGGGCTTCTACTACCTCGGCCACAACCTGGCCTCCGAGCGCTGGGGCATCGCCTTCGGCGCCTACGCGCAGGCCAAGGCCGCCGTCCGGTTCGCCAAGCAGTACGTGCAGGAGCGCACCGTCTTCGGCAAGCCGGTCGCCCACTTCCAGAACACCAAGTTCGAACTGGCCGCCTGCCAGGCCGAGGTGGACGCCGCCGAGGCCGTCGCCGACCGCGCGACCGAGGCCCTGGACGCCGGTGAGCTGACCCCGGCGGAGGCCGCCTCCGCCAAGCTGTTCTGCACCGAGGTCGCGCACCGCGTCATCGACCGCTGCCTCCAGCTGCACGGCGGCTACGGCTACATGAACGAGTACCCGATCGCCCGCCTGTACGCGGACAACCGGGTCAACCGCATCTACGGCGGCACCAGCGAGATCATGAAGACGATCATCGCGAAGGACATGGGTCTGTAAGGCCCGCGAAATCCCTGCCGTATACAACTGACCTCATGAGTCAGGCACTTCAGGACCTCCTCGACCTGCTCGACCTGGAGCGGGTCGAGGAGGACATCTTCCGCGGCCGGTCCCGGTCCGCCGTCGTGCCGCGGGTCTTCGGCGGGCAGGTCGCCGCGCAGGCGCTCGTCGCCGCCGGCCGGACGGTCCCCGCCGACCGGCCGGCGCACTCGCTGCACGCGTACTTCCTGCGCCCCGGCGACCCGGGCACGCCCATCGTCTACACGGTCGACCGGATCCGCGACGGCCGCTCCTTCACCACCCGCCGGGTGGTCGCCGTCCAGCACGGCAAGCCGATCTTCCACCTCTCGGCGTCGTTCCAGGAGCACGAGGACGGCCTGGAGCACCAGGCGCCCATGCCGCCCGCGCCGGACCCGGCCACGCTGCCCACCTCCGAGGAGCGGCTGCGCAGCTACGGCCACCTCGACCCGGAGGTCGTGGAGCGGTTCGTCGAGGCGCGGGCCGCCGTCGACCTGCGCTACGTCGACGCGCCGCCGTTCGGCCGGTTCGGCGAGCCCCGCGAGCCGCACTCCCAGGTGTGGTTCCGCACCGACGGCAAGCTGGACCGCGAGGTCGACGACCCGCTGCTGCACGTCGTGCTCGCCACGTACGTCTCCGACATGACCCTGCTGGACTCGGTGCTGCTCGCGCACGGGCGCGGCGGCTGGGCCGTCGGCGACGTGGTCGGGGCCTCGCTGGACCACGCCATGTGGTTCCACCGCCCGTTCCGCGCCGACGAGTGGCTGCTGTACGACCAGGAGTCGCCGTCCGCGCACGGCGGCCGGGGCCTGGGCCAGGCCCGCATCTACACGCAGGACGGGCGCCTGGCCGTCTCGGTCATCCAGGAGGGCGTGGTCCGCGTGCCGCGCGGCTAGGTGCTGTCGTCCGGATCGGTCGCAGGGAATCGGCTGCATGTCGTCGGCGCCGGTGCGCGGGCCCCGCGCCCGCGGCGTGATCCGAACGGCAGTCCCCGGCCCTTCAGATCAGCCCGGCCTCCGCCAGCAGGTACCGCGTCATCGGGTCGTAGAAGCGGGGGCTGACCACGTGGTCGTCGAGGGGGACCGTCACCTGCACGGTGCCCTCGGCCTCGGCGAGGAACAGCGCCGGGTCGTTGCAGTCGGCGTAGCCCACCGAGTCCACGCCGTGCTGGCCGGCGTACCCCGCCCAGCCGTGGTCGGCGACGACCAGGTCGGGCAGCGGGCGGCCCGCGCGCTCCAGGCCGGTCAGGATCGCCTTCATCGGCTCGCCGGAGTGGGTGTGCCACAGCGTGGCGCCGTGCTCCAGCACCGCCACGTCCGCGAACTGCATGACGTACCCCTCGTCCGTCTGGAGTCCGTCCGGGATGACGACGATCTCGCAGCCCGCCGCGCGCAGGGCGGCGGCCGTGGCGCGGTGCACGTCCAGCAGGCCGCCCGGGTGGCCGGTGGCGAACAGCACCCGCTGCTGCCCGTCCGCCGCCTTGCGCAGCCGCCCGGCCATCCGCTCCAGCGCGGCCACGGTCAGCTCCGGGTCGATGGTGTCCTGGCCGTGGCGGTGCCCGGGGTCGTCGTTCACGCCGCACCGTTCCGCCATCACCGCGAGGACGTCCTGCTCGTCGGTCCAGCGGTCGCCGAGTTCCAGGCCGAGCCAGTAGTGGCGGTCGCCGTTGGCCAGCTTGCGGTAGTGGGAGAGGTTGTTCTCGCGCGGTGTGGCGACCTCGCCCGCGATACGGGTCCTGACGAGGTGCTGGACGAGTTCGGCGCGGCTGGGCGTCCCGGGTATCGGCATGGCACCCATTGTGGGGCAGCCGCCCGTGGGCGTCTCCGGCACAGCGCCCCCTGGGACGTGCGTCACGTACTCGGCGCGGCTGAGCCCCCGTACTCACAACCGGCGCAGCGCGAACCAGAGTTCCATCCGTACGTCCGGGTCGTCCAGGTCGGCCTCCAGCAGGGCCGCGCAGCGGGCGATGCGCTGGCGCACGGTGTTGCGGTGGACGGCCAGGGCGACGGCCGTCCGGTCCCAGCTGCCGTGCAGGGAGAGCCAGGTGCGCAGCGTCTCGGTGAGGGCGGGCCGGCCGGCGACCGGGGCCAGCAGGGCCCGGGCGTGGGCGGCGGCCTCGTCGGGCGCGACCAGGTCGGCGAGGACCGGGCGGTCGCCGTGCCGGACCAGGGCCGCGCGGGTGGCCCGGGCCCGGGCCAGGGCGCGGGCCGCCTGGGTGTCGGCGGCCGGCCAGTCGCCCGGGGGGACGGCGGCGCTGACGCCCAGCGTCCAGCCGGGCAGCGGGGCGGGCGCCCGGTCGGCGGGGACGAGGACGCGGACGGCGTCCCGGCCCGTGTCGACCAGGGGCGAGCCGAGGGCGGCGCCCAGCGCGGAGGCGGCAACGGCGTCCGGGGCGCCCGTGTCCGGGCGGGCGTGCACCACGTGCCAGGCCCCGGCGCCGAGCAGCGGGGCCACCTCCTCGGGCGGGGCGCCCAGCAGCAGCCGTACGAGGGCGGAGGAGCGGGCCGCGCCCGAGGCGCTCTGGTGCTCGCCGGTCAGGAGGGAGAGCAGCACGGCGGCGACGGAGGCCACGGTGTGGTCGGCGGCGGCGCGCCGCGGGGCCGCCACGCCGAGCACGAAACCCTGCCCGGTGCCGAGGGCGTAGGCGGCCAGGCGGGTGCCGGCGCGGGTGTCGGTGGCGGTGGCGGAGGCGCGCCGGGTGACCTCCCGGGCCAGGGCCGCCAGCGCCTCGGTGGCCTCGTCCGGCACCTGGCGCCCGGCCGCCGCGAGCGGCGCCCCCTCCGGCCCGTACAGCACCGCCCGGCCGCCCAGCCGCCCGGCGAGCTGCCGCAGCACGGCCGGGACCGGGTCGGGGCGGGCCGCGGCGGCGGCCAGGGACTGCTGGGCCTCGGTCACCCGGCGCAGCTCCGCGAGGCGGGCCTGCGCCATCAGCTGCCAGACCGCGCGGGCCACGCCCGAGAAGGTGGTCTGCGGCGGCACCTCCAGCAGCGGCAGCCCGTGGGCGTCGCAGGCGGCGACCAGGGCGCGCGGGACGGTGTCGTGCACGGGCGCCACCCCGAAGCCGAGGGCGGCGCCGCCCGCCGCCACGATCCGGGAGACGTAGTCGTCGAAATAGGTCCCGGTCCCCGCCGCCCCCGGGACGTGCACGCCCGCCGTGAGCAGCAGCTCCCCGCCCAGCAGATAGGGGTACGGGTCCGCCATCTCCGAGGTGTGCGCCCAGTGGATCACGGTGTCCGGGTCCTCGGGGCCGGCGATCTGCCGCAGGGCCAGGTCCTCGCGGGCGAGCAGGGCCGCGAGGGGCACCGGGGGCGTCGGCGGGACCGCGGGATCGGGCATGGTGTGCGTTTCCTCCACTCCACGGCGGCCGGATGGAGGAAACGTACACTTCGCAGTCGCTTTCCGGCCACCTAGGGTCGGTCCGGACCGGCAGGCGCGGGTACGGGCGGATGTCCCCGCGGGCCACTGCCGGCTTCTCCCCGGTACCTGCACGACACGCCACCGAGAGTGCGCGAAGGAGGCCCCGCATGGCCGTCGACTACACCGTCATCGTCGTCTACCTGGCCGCGATGCTGGCCATGGGCTGGTGGGGCATGCGCCGCGCCCGGTCCAAGAGCGAGTTCCTGGTGGCCGGCCGCCGCCTCGGGCCCGCGATGTACTCCGGCACCATGGCGGCGATCGTGCTCGGCGGCGCCTCCACCATCGGCGGCGTGGGCCTCGGCTACCAGTACGGCCTGTCCGGCGCCTGGATGGTGTTCACCATCGGCCTCGGCCTGCTCGCGCTGTCCGTCCTCTTCTCGGCGCGCATCGCCCGCCTGAAGGTCTACACCGTCTCCGAGATGCTGGACCTGCGCTACGGCGGCCGGGCGGGCCTCATCACCGGCGTGGTCATGTGGGCGTACACCCTCATGCTCGCCGTGACGTCGACCATCGCCTACGCCACCATCTTCGACGTCCTGTTCGACATGGACCGGACCCTGGCGATCGTGCTCGGCGGCTCGATCGTCGTCGCCTACTCCACGCTCGGCGGCATGTGGTCGATCACGCTCACCGACATGGTGCAGTTCGTGGTCAAGACGATCGGCGTGCTGCTCCTGCTGCTGCCGATCGCCGTCGTCAAGGCGGGCGGCTTCGCCGAGATGAGGGCGCAGCTGCCCACCGGGTACTTCGACCCGCTGGGCATCGGCGGCGAGACGATCTTCACCTACGTGCTGATCTACACCTTCGGCATGCTCATCGGGCAGGACATCTGGCAGCGCGTCTTCACCGCCCGCAGCGACCGCACGGCCAAGTGGGGCGGCACGGTCGCGGGCACCTACTGCCTCGCCTACGCCGTCGCCGGCGCGGTCATCGGCACCGCGGCCAAGGTGCTCTACCCCGGCCTCGCCAGCCCCGACGACGCCTTCGCCACCATCGTCAAGGACGAACTGCCCGTCGGCGTGCGCGGCCTGGTGCTCGCGGCGGCGCTCGCGGCCGTGATGTCGACGTCCTCCGGCGCGCTGATCGCCTGCGCGACCGTCGCCGACAACGACATCTGGTCGCGGCTGCGCGGCGCCGTCCGGCCCGCCGGCGGGGAGCACGACGAGGTGAAGGGCAACCGCGCCTTCATCCTGGTCATGGGGCTCGCCGTGACCGGCACCGCCATCGCGCTGAACGACGTCGTCGAGGCGCTGACCGTCGCCTACAACCTCCTCGTCGGCGGCCTCCTGGTGCCCGTCCTCGGCGGGCTGCTGTGGCGGCGCGGCACCGTGCAGGGCGCCCTGGCCTCCGTCGTGACCGGCGGCCTCGCGGTGGTCGGCCTGATGGCCGGCTACGGCATCCTCGCCAACGAGCCCGTCTACTACGGCCTGCTCGCCTCCCTCGCCGCCTACGTGGCGGTCTCCCTGGCCACCCCGGCCACCGACGCCACCGTGCTCGCCGCCTGGCGCGAGCGCCTGGCCGGCCGGGCCCCCGAACCCCTGTCCGAACCGGTCCCGGCATCCCAGTAGAGTCGGGACGCAAGCAGCACATACGCGACGAAGCGTAGGAAAGAAGGCAGTTCCCATGAGCAGCAACGAGACGCCCCGCGGCCCCGTCGACTCCTCCCGCATCCCGCGGTACGCCGGTCCCGCGACCTTCGCCCGGCTGCCCCGCCTCGACGAGGTCGGCCGCGCCGACGTCGCCGTGGTGGGCGTGCCGTTCGACTCCGGCGTCTCGTACCGGCCGGGCGCCCGCTTCGGCGGCAACGCCATCCGCGAGGCGTCCCGGCTGCTGCGCCCCTACAACCCGGCGCAGGACGCCTCCCCCTTCGCCCTCGCCCAGGTCGCCGACGGCGGCGACATCGCGGTCAACCCGTTCAACATCAACGAGGCCGTGGAGACGATCGAGGCCGCGGCCGACGACCTGCTCGGCACCGGCGCCCGCCTGATGACCCTGGGCGGCGACCACACCATCGCCCTGCCGCTGCTGCGCTCGGTCGCCAAGAAGCACGGCCCCGTCGCCCTGCTCCACTTCGACGCCCATCTCGACACCTGGGACACGTACTTCGGCGCCGAGTACACCCACGGCACCCCGTTCCGCCGTGCCGTGGAGGAGGGCATCCTCGACACCGAGGCGCTCTCCCACGTCGGCACCCGCGGCCCGCTGTACGGCAAGCAGGACCTCACCGACGACGAGAAGATGGGCTTCGGCATCGTCACCTCGGCGGACATCTACCGCCGGGGCGCCGACGAGGTCGCCGACCAGCTGCGCCAGCGCATCGGCGACCGCCCGCTGTACATCTCCATCGACATCGACTGCCTCGACCCGGCGCACGCGCCCGGCACCGGCACCCCGGAGGCCGGCGGCATGACCTCCCGCGAACTGCTGGAGATCCTGCGCGGCCTGGCATCCTGCAACCTGGTCTCCGCGGACGTCGTCGAGGTGGCGCCCGCCTACGACCACGCCGAGATCACGTCCGTCGCCGCGTCCCACACGGCGTACGAGCTGACGACGATCATGTCCCGCCAGATCGCCCAGGAGAAGGCAGCGCAGTGACCCACGACCACGACCTGGTGCTCCGTCCGACCGCCGCGCAGACCGAGGCCGCGCTGAACCCGCCCCCGGGGCGCACCGGCGGGGACCTGGTCGTGGAGACGCTGGCCGGGCTGGGCGCGACCACCGTCTTCGGCCTGCCCGGCCAGCACGCCCTCGGCATGTTCGACGCCCTGCGCCGCTCCGACCTCCGGTACGTCGGCCTGCGGGCGGAGAACAACGCGGGCTTCGCGGCGGACGCGTACGGCCGGATCACCGGCGAGGCGGCGCCGCTGCTGCTGTCGACCGGCCCCGGCGCGCTGATGTCGCTGGCCGCGCTCCAGGAGGCGGCGGCGGCCTCGGCACCCGTGCTGGCGATCGGCAGCCAGGTCCCGACGGCCGGGCTGGGCGGCGGCCGCCACGGCTACCTGCACGAACTGCCCGACCAGGCGGCCGTGTTCCGGGGCGTGGTCAAGTCCGTGCACCCCGTCCGCACCCCCTCGCAGATCCCCTCCGCGATCGCCGCGGCCTGGCAGTCGGCGCTGACCGCCCCGCACGGCCCGGTCTGGGTGGAGATCCCGCAGGACGTGCTGCTGGCCGGGACGTCGCTGCCGCAGGTGACCGGCCTGGACGCGACCCCGGAGGAGCTGGCGCCGCGCCCCGAGCTGACCGCCGTCGCCGCCGACCTGCTGTCCCGCGCCGAGCGCCCGTTGATCGTCGCGGGCGGCGGGGTCGTCCGGGCGGACGCCTCCCGTAAGCTGCGGCAGCTCGCGGAGCGGCTCCGGGCCCCGGTCGTCACCACCTTCGGCGGCAAGGGCGCCTTCCCCTGGAACCACCCGCTGTCGCTGCAGTCCTGGCTGGAGGACCGCCACACCACCGACTTCCTGGAGGACGCCGACGTCCTGCTGGTCGTCGGCTCCGGCCTCGGTGAACTCTCCTCGAACTACCACACGTTCGCGCCGCGCGGCCGGGTGATCCAGATCGAGGCCGACCTCGGCAAGCTGGAGTCCAACCACCCGGCGCTCGGCATCCACGCGGACGCCCGCCTCGCGCTCCAGGCGCTGCTGGAGACCGTCGGGGAGCGGCAGGACCCCGAGGCGCCCGAGCGGGTCCGGGCCCTGCTGTCCAAGGTGGCCGGGCGCCTCGCGGAGCAGGACCTCGCGGCGGAGCAGGAGGTGCTGGCGTCGGTGCGCCGGGCCCTGCCCGCCGACGCCCCCTCCTTCTGGGACATGACGATCCTGGCGTACTGGGCGTGGTCCGCGTTCGACCCGAAGAAGCCGAACACCATGCACTCCGCGCAGGGCGCCGGCGGCCTCGGCTACGCCTTCCCGGCGGCCCTCGGCGCGGCGGTCGCCGACCCCACCCGGCCGGTGCTGGCGGTCTCCGGCGACGGCGGCGCGCTGTACTCGATCGCCGAGCTTGCCACCGCGCGGCAGCACGACCTGGACGTCACCTGGCTGATCGTCGACGACGGCGGCTACGGCATCCTGCGCGAGTACATGACCGACGCGTTCGGGCAGGCGACGGCGACGGAACTGACCCGGCCCGACTTCGTCGCCCTCGCCGGGGCGTTCGGGGTCCCGGCGGTCCGCACGACCCCCGGGACGCTGGAGACCGACCTCGCCGAGGCGCTGTCGGCCCCCGGCCCCCGGGTGGTCGTCCTGCCCGCCGTGCTGCGGATGTTCGCGCCGACGCACCGGGGCTGAGCCCGGCGGGTCAGCAGGCGCCCGGACCCACCCCGTCGATCCGGCCGCCGAAGTCGCCGCGGTAGCGGGAGCGCCAGTCGCCGTTGAACACGTCGCGCTTCTCGACCGGCTGCCAGTTCACGAAGCAGGCCCGGGTACTGGCCACGAACGAGCCGACGCGGTCGTGGAGGCGGGGCGGCATGTCGCGGTAGCCGCTGCGCGCGGTCCACTCCCAGTAGTCGCCGCCGAAGCCCTCGCCGCTCCAGAAGCACACCGAGCCGTCCGGACAGGACGGCGGGGCGGCCGGCGCGGCGGACGCCGTGTGGGCGGGCAGCAGGAGCGCGGTCAGGGTCAGGGCGGCGGCGAGGGACCAGGAACGAGTCTTCACGGCACTCTCCAGGAGGGGTCGTGGACGCGGATCGCCCCGGCGGACGTGCCGGGGCGATGCCATGGTCCCGGCGGAGCGGGCCGGGCCGCGCGGTACGGCCGCCCACACCACCTCTTGGGGCGAACCGGGGGCCCGGCGAGGGAACGCCCCGCCGGGCCCCGGGCGCGTCCGCGCCGGGCGTACGGGTCCCGGACACCGGCGCGTCCGGGGCTACCAGATCGCCTCGACCCACTCCGGGTGGTCGATGAACGGATTGCGGTTCTTCTGGTAGCTGTCGTAGATGACCTGGTTGCGGCGCTCCTCGAAGGCGTCCGGCGGGTCCTGCTCGTTCCACTGCTTCAGGACCGACAGCCGTCCGGTGTAGGGGCTGCTGCCGTTGCCGACGCGGTCGTTGGGCTCCAGGTCGGCCCAGGCGTCGTCGCCCTCGTAGCGGACGGCCATGTACAGGATCATGCGGGCCACGTCGCCCTTGACGGCGTCGCGCGGCTCGAAGGAGTCGGAGTCGGTGTAGCTGGTCGTGGTGCCGCCGACCGCGCTGCCGCCCTCGTCGAAGTCCTTGTTGCCGCGGATGGAGTTGACGGTCACGTCCTCGGGGCGGATGTGGTGCAGGTCGGTGCCCGGACCGGTCGAGGTGGTGAGGTCGCCGTGCGAGATCGCCCAGACGTGCTCGCGGTTCCAGTCGCCGACGTCGCCGCCGTTGAGGCTCTTGCTGCGGGACTTGCCGGAGTACAGCAGGATCACGTTGGCACTGTTGGCCGGGTCCTGGTCGGTGACCTTCAGGGCCTCCCAGAGCGCCGAGTACGACAGCTTGGTCTGGCTGCTGATGATGGTGTGCAGGGACGACTTCAGGGCGGTGCCCGTCTTGCCGACGGCGTTCCTGTAGTACGTCGCGTCGTACGCGGTCGTCGTCGCGGCGGCGGGGGTGGCGGTGAGCGCGGGGGCGGTCAGGCCGACCAGGGCGGCGGCGACGGCCAGCGCCGGCGGCTTCCGGCGGCGTATGCGTGTCGACGGCATGGGGAGTCCCATCTACGCGGGTTGAGGAGGGGCAACCCGGAGAGTGGCATGCACATGCAGTCATGTCCATGAACGGGGCGTATCGAGCGCGTGACGCTGCGCGAACCGGTGCGCGGCGACGGCCCCCGCCCGGGGGGGGGCGGGGGCCGTGCGCGGGAGGTGAGGGGACGGAACGTCAGGTGACGTCCGACGGGTCCAGGCGGTAGACCGTGGAGGTGGACTCCGTGCCGCTCGCGGAGTCGCCGGTGCTGGAGCCGGAGCCGGAGCCGGAGCCGGAGTCGGTGCCGGTGTCCGCGGCCGAGGCGGACGCGGAGGCGTACTCGCTCGCCCGCACCGCCGTGCCGTGTTCCCGCACCCACGCCGTGACCTCGGAGCTCAGGCCGCTGCCGCCGCCCATGCCGCCGCCGCCGACCTGGACGTAGTGCAGGTCGCCCGCCTTCACCAGCTCCTTGAGCCTGGCGAGGGTCATCGCCTCGTCCGAGCCGGACCAGCCCCACATGGAGATGACGGGCTGTCCGCTGCTCAGGATCAGCTGCGCCGCGCTCTGCGAACCGGACACCGCGAGCAGCCAGGTGGCGCCGTCCTGATGCTTCTTCAGGTACGCGATCAGCTCGCTGCTCGCGCCGCCGCCCATGCCGCCGCCGCCCATGCCGCCGGGAGCCTGCCCGCCGCCCTGACCGGTTCCGCCGGTCCGGCCGTCCCGGCCGCTCGCGTCACCGGCGGCCGGGGCCCCGCTCGGCGCGCCCCCGCCAGGGAAGCCGCCCCCCTGGCCGTCCGACGGCGCGGTTCCGCCCGGCGGTTCACCCGTGCCCGGCCCGCCTTCGCCCCCGCCCGCGAAGCCCCGGCCGCCTCCGCCGCCGGGCCCCCCGAAGCCGCTGCCCGTGGCCGGGCCCGCGGTCGGGTTGGTCCCGCTCATGCCGCCGCCCGACCCGGCCGGCACCGACCAGGCGTACGCGGCCGGGCCCGCCACCGCCGCGACGACCGCCGCGGCCACGGACGCCGCCAGCAGCCGCGCCCGGCGGCCGGAGCGGAAGACGAGCAGCCCCGCCACGGCCAGCGCCATGAGGACCGCGATCGACGGCCACAGCCAGCTGTTCCAGCCGGAGGCCCGGCGCAGCAGGACGACGGCCCACAGCGCGGTGACCGCGAGGCCCAGCGGGAGCACCCAGACCCAGCGCCGGTCGGCCCGGAAGGCACGCAGCAGCAGCAGGCCGCCGCCCCCGCACAGCGCCGCGATGCCCGGCGCGAGCGCGGTCGTGTAGTACGGGTGCATGGTGCCCTCGGCCATCGCGAAGGTCAGGTAGTGCAGGGCGGTCCAGCCGCCCCACAGCACCAGCGCGGCTCGCGTGAGGTCCGTGCGCGGGGCGCGGCCGCACCGCACCAGGCCGCCGGCGCAGGCCAGCGCAGCGAAGGGGATCAGCCAGGAGATCTGCCCGCCGAGGACGTCGTTGAACAGGCGGCCGATGCCGGCGGTGCCAGAGAAGCCGCCGCCTCCGCCGCCCCCGCCGTTGCCGTCACCGCCGAGGATGCGGCCGAGGCCGTTGTAGCCCGTGATCAGGTCCCAGGCCGTGCCGTCCGTCGACCCGCCGATGTACGGGCGCGCGGAGGCCGGGACCAGCGAGACGGCCGCCGCCCACCAGAAGCTGGAGACGGCGAGCACCGCACCCGCGGCCAGCAGGTGCGCGATCCGCCGGGCGAGCCCCGGCCGCGCCGCGTACAGGTACACCGCGAAGACCGCCGGCAGCGCGATCCAGCCCTGCAGCATCTTGGTGTTGAAGGCCAGGCCGAAGCAGGCGGCCGACCCCAGCAGCGGCAGCAGCCGGCCGGTCCGCACGGACCGCAGCGCGAGGGCCGCGCCCGCCACCATCAGGAGGACCAGCAGGGTGTCGGGGTTGTTGTCGCGGTTGATGGCGACCGTGATCGGCGTCAGGGCCAGCACCAGCGCGGCCACGGCGGCCGCGCCGGGGCCGAACACCCGCTTGACGCAGGCGTGCAGGATCCAGATCGTGGCGAGGGCCGCCGCGATCATCGGCGCCATCATCTGCCAGGTGCCGTACCCGAGCACGCGGCACGACAGGCCCATGACCATCAGCGCGAGCGGCGGCTTGTCGACGGTGAGGAAGTTGCCCGCGTCCAGCGAGCCGAAGAACCAGGCCTTCCAGCTCTGCGTGCCGCTCAGCACGGCGGCGCTGTAGTAGCTGTTGAGACCGGCGGAGGACAGGTTCCAGGCGTAGAGCACCGCCGCCAGGACCATGATCGCGATCAGGACGGGGAGCGACCAGCGCGCGGGGGCGGGCCCGGCGCCGGACTCGGGGGGCGCGGGGGCGCGGAGACGGGGATCGGTGGCAGATGTCACTCCGGCATGGTGGACAGCGGGGGTTGGCGCCCGCTGTGCCGCGGCTGGCCCCCGCCTGTGAAGCCGCCCGGGCCGTCCGCCGGGCGCGCGGTTGCCCGTCCGGCACGTGGTGTCCGTCCGGGGCGCGGTGTCCGCCCGGCGCGCCGCGACCTTCCCGGGGGACTACAACCTTTCCCACCCGTCCATGAGTCAAGAGGGGCATGACTCATGGGATATCCCGCCGCGCGAGACTGCTGGCGGCCGGTGCGGGCGCGGGCGTGCTCCTGCCGCTCGCCGCCGCCTCGCCCGCCGCCGCGGCCACGCCGGCCGTCAGCTGCACGTCCGCCAAGGCCGGACTCGCCGACAAGCTGAAGAAGGACATCACGGGCGCCCTCGCGGGCCGTTCGGGCACCGTCGCCGTCGGTCTGCACGACCGGACCACCGGCACGACCTGCACCCTGCGCCCGTCGACCGCCTACGACTCGGCCAGCGTCGTCAAGGTCACCGTGCTCGCCGTCCTGCTGTGGGACGCGAAGAAGCACAACCGGTACCTCACCGACCGCGAGGCCTCCCTCGCCACCGCCATGATCACCAAGTCGGACAACACGGCGACCTCCACCCTGTGGAAGCAGCTGGGCCTGACGAAGATCAAGGGTTTCCTCGCCGCCGCCGGGATGACCCAGACCGTGCCGGGCGCGAACGGCTACTGGGGCCTGACCCGGATCACCGTCACCGACGAGCAGAAGCTGCTCAAGCTGGTCACGGCGAAGAACACGGTCCTCAGCGACAACTCCCGCGCCTACATCCTGAAGCTGATGGGCCAGGTCGTCTCCTCGCAGCGCTGGGGCACGCCGTACGGGGTGCCCGCCGGGGTCTCCGTGGCCGTGAAGAACGGCTGGCTGCAGCGCGCCACGTACGGCTGGCGCGTGCACAGCGTCGGCGCGTTCAAGGGCGGCGGCCACGACTACACGATCACCGTGCTCACCCACGGCAACAGCACCATGAACTACGGCATCGCGACCATCCAGGCCGTGGCCAAGGTCGTCCACCGCGACCTGGCGGCCGCGGGCTGACGCTTCACCGCGCCGCCTCCCGCCCGTCACCGGCCCGCCCTACGGTGACGCCCATGCGCCCGCGAACCGTACGCACCGTCCTCGCCGCCGTCACCGCCGGCCTGGCGGCGGCCGCCTGCCTGACCGCCGCCGGACCGGCGAACGCCGGGGGGAGCCGTGCCTGCTCGCCCTCCGTCGCCCTCGACCGCTTCTCCGACGCCCTCGACAAGACCACGTACGAGGGCACCTTCGTCGGCAACCTCTCCGCGCTCGCCGTCCGGCGCGACGGCTCGCTCGCCGCGCTCTCCGACCGCTCCGCGCTGTTCCGCCTGGACGGGCGGACGCTCGCGCCCCGGGGCGTCGTCCCGCTCGCCGACGAGGGCGGAGCCGCCCTGGACTCCGAAGGGCTCGTCGCCGACCGCGACGGCACGTACCTGATCAGCTCCGAGACCGAGCCGGCCGTACGCCGCCACGCCCCCGACGGCCGGATCCTCGACCGCCTGCCCGTGCCGGACGCGCTGCGCCCGGCCCCGGCCGGGCGCGCCGCCCCCAACGGCACCTTCGAGGGACTGACCCTGCTGCCCGGCGGCCGCACCCTGCTGGCGTCCATGGAGTACGCCCTGTCCGGCGACGCCCCGGGCATCGTCCGCCTCCCGACCTGGCAGCGCCGGCACGGGCGCTTCGTCCTCGGCCCCCAGTACGCCTACCGCGCCGACCCCGGCCTCGGCGTCCCCGAGGTCGCGGCCCTGCCCGACGGCCGCCTCCTCGTCCTGGAGCGCGGCTTCACCGCCGGGACCGGCAACACGGTCCGCCTCTACCTGGCCGACCCGCGCCACGCCACGGACACGAGCGGGATCGAGACCCTCACCGGCCAGGACGGCGTCCGGCCGGCCGGCAAGACGCTGCTGGCGGACCTCGCGGCCTGCCCCGACCTCGGCGCCACCGCGAAGCAGCCCCAGCCCAACCCTCTCCTCGACAACATCGAGGGCATGGCGGTCACGGGCCGGAGCAAGGGCCGCCTGACGGTCCTCCTGGTCAGCGACGACAACCAGAACCCCGTCCAGACCACCCGCTTCCTCCGCCTGCGCGTCCGCGTCTGACCGGCCCCCCGGCGCGGACCCCCGGCGGCGGACCCCGCGGCCCGGCCGCGCGTTTGTGACGGAGGGATGAAATCCGCTTCTGCCCGCGTTGGTGCCTTGCGGAAGATCAGGACGATCGGAGGGCACCGGCGTGGAAGCGAAACGGGGATGGGCACGACGGCTGTGGGGTCACGCCTGGAGCCATCCCCGGGACGTCGTCCTCGCCCTCGGCTCCTCGCTGGCCGGCATGGCCGTCATGGCCGTCGTCCCCCTGATCACCAAGGTGATCATCGACGACGTGATCGGCGACCACACCCGGGGCATGGCCGTGTGGGCCGGCGCCCTGGTCGCCGCCGCGCTGCTCGTCTACGTCCTCACCTACGTCCGCCGCTACTACGGCGGCCGGCTCGCCCTCGACGTCCAGCACGACCTGCGCACGGCGATGTACGCGACGATCACCCGGCTCGACGGCCGCCGCCAGGACGAGCTGTCCACCGGCCAGGTGGTCGGCCGGGCCACCAGCGACCTCCAGCTCATCCAGGGCCTGCTCTTCATGCTCCCGATGACCATCGGGAACTTCATGCTCTTCCTGATCTCCCTGGTGGTCATGGCGTGGCTGTCGCCGCCGCTCACGCTGGTCGCCCTCGCCGTCGCCCCGGCCCTGTGGTGGATCGCCCGGCGCAGCCGCACCCGGCTGCACCCCGCCACCTGGTACGCCCAGGCCCAGGCCGCCGCCGTCGCCGGGGTGGTCGACGGCGCCGTCAGCGGCGTCCGGGTGGTCAAGGGCTTCGGGCAGGAGGAGCAGGAGACCGGCAAGCTCCGGGAGGCCGGCCGCCGGCTGTTCGCCGGGCGGCTGCGCACCATCCGGCTCAACGCCACCTACACCCCGGCCCTCCAGGCCGTGCCCGCCCTCGGCCAGGTCGCCATGCTCGCGGTCGGCGGCTGGCTGGCCGTGCGCGGCGACATCACCCTCGGCACGTTCGTCGCCTTCTCGACCTACCTCGCCCAGCTCGTCGGCCCGGTCCGCATGCTCGCCGTGGTCCTCACCGTCGCCCAGCAGGCCCGCGCGGGCACCGAACGCGTCCTGGAGCTGATCGACACCGAGCCCTCCCTGACCGACGGCACCAGGGAGCTGCCCGCCGACGCCCCCGCCACCGTCGAGTTCGACGACGTCTCCTTCGGCTACGAGCCCGGCCGTCCCGTCCTCGACGGCCTCTCCTTCGAGATCCGCCCCGGCGAGACCCTCGCCGTCGTCGGCTCCTCCGGCTCCGGCAAGTCCACCGTCTCCCTGCTGCTGCCGCGCTTCTACGACGTCACGCGCGGCGCCGTCCTGGTCGGCGGCCACGACGTGCGCGAGCTGAGCCTGACGTCGCTGCGGGCCGCGATCGGGCTGGTCCCCGAGGACTCCTTCCTCTTCTCCGACACCGTCCGCAACAACATCGCCTACGGCCGCCCCGACGCCACGCAGGAGCAGATCGAGGCCGCCGCCCGGGCCGCCCAGGCCGACCGGTTCATCGCCGAGCTGCCCGACGGCTACGACACCGCGGTCGGCGAGCACGGCCTGACCCTCTCCGGCGGCCAGCGCCAGCGCATCGCGCTCGCCCGCGCGATCCTCACCGACCCGCGCCTGCTGGTCCTGGACGACGCCACCTCCGCCGTCGACGCGCGCGTCGAGCACGAGATCCACGAGGCGCTGAAGGAGGTCATGCGGGGCCGCACCACCCTGCTGATCGCCCACCGCCGCTCCACCCTGAACCTCGCCGACCGCATCGCCGTCCTGGACGGCGGCCGGCTCGCCGACATCGGCACCCACGACGAGCTCCAGGAACGCTCCGCCCTGTACCGGCGGCTGCTCACCGACCCCGACGAGCTCGGCGGCGTCTCCCCGGGCCACGAGCGGCCCGCCGCGCCCCGGGAGGACACCTCCGTCCGGGACGAGCTGGACGCCGAGTTCGACGCCGAGCGCGGCATCACGCCCCGGCTGTGGGCGGGGGAGCGGGAGCCCCGGGACGCGGCGCTGCACGGCAGCCCGGCCACCCCCGAGCTGCTCGCCCGGGTCGAGGCACTGCCCCCGGCCACCGGCACCCCCGGCATCGACGAGGCGCGCGCGGTCCGGCCCGAGGAGTCGTACGGGCTGCGGCGCCTGCTGGGCGGGTTCGGCACCCCGCTGCTCGTCAGCCTGGCGCTCGTCGCCGTCGACGCCGGCATGGGCCTGCTGCTGCCGGTCATGATCCGCGACGGCATCGACGACGGTGTCACCCGGGCCGCCCTCGGCGCGGTCTGGGCGGCCTCGCTGCTGGCGCTGCTGACGGTGGTCGTGCAGTGGGCGGCGCAGACCGGCGAGATCCGCATGACCGGCCGCACCGGCGAACGCGTCCTGTACGCGCTGCGCCTGAAGATCTTCGCCCAGCTCCAGCGGCTCGGCCTCGACTACTACGAGCGGGAGCTGACCGGCCGGATCATGACCCGGATGACGACCGACGTCGACGCGCTGTCGACGTTCCTGCAGACGGGCCTGGTCACGGCCTTCGTCTCGGTCGTCACCTTCTTCGGCATCATGGTCGCCCTGCTCGTCATCGACGTGCAGCTCGCCCTCGTCGTCTTCACCACCCTGCCCCCGCTGATCGTCGCCACCTTCTTCTTCCGCCGGGCCAGCGTGAAGGCGTACGAACTGGCCCGCGAGCGGGTGTCGGTGGTCAACGCCGACCTGCAGGAGTCGGTCGCCGGGCTGCGGATCGTGCAGGCCTTCCGGCGCGAGCGGGACGGCGAGCGGCGGTTCGCCGAGCGCAGCGACAGCTACCGGCGCGCCCGCGTCCGCGGCCAGCGGCTCATCTCGGTGTACTTCCCGTTCGTGCAGTTCCTGTCGTCGATCGCCGCGGTGGCCGTGCTGGTGGCGGGCGGCGCCCGGGTCGACGACGGCACGCTGACGGCCGGCGCGCTGGTCGCCTACCTGCTCTACATCGACCTGTTCTTCGCGCCGGTGCAGCAGCTCTCCCAGGTCTTCGACGGCTACCAGCAGGCGTCGGTCTCCCTGGGCCGCATCCAGGAGCTGCTCCGGGAGCCGACGTCCACCGGGTCCGCCGCCGAGCCGCTGGAGGTGCGCTCCCTGCGCGGCGAGATCGCCTTCGAGGACGTGCACTTCTCCTACGGCGCGGACGAGGAGGCCATCGGCGGGGTCGACCTGCGCGTCCCCGCCGGGCAGACCGTCGCGTTCGTCGGCGAGACCGGCGCCGGCAAGTCGACCCTGGTGAAGCTCGTGGCCCGTTTCTACGACCCGACCGCCGGGCGGGTCACCGTCGACGGCACCGACCTGCGCGACCTCGACCTCACCTCCTACCGGCACCGTCTGGGCGTCGTCCCGCAGGAGGCGTACCTCTTCCAGGGCACCGTCCGCGACGCCATCGCCTACGGCCGCCCCGACGCCACCGACGCCGAGGTCGAGGCGGCGGCCCGGGCGGTCGGCGCGCACGAGATGATCGCCACGCTGGAGGGCGGCTACCTCCACGAGGTGTCCGAGCGCGGCCGCAACCTCTCCGCCGGGCAGCGGCAGTTGATCGCCCTGGCCCGCGCCGAGCTGGTCGACCCGGACATCCTGCTCCTCGACGAGGCGACCGCCGCCCTCGACCTGGCCACCGAGGCACAGGTCAACCGGGCGACGGACCGGCTGGCGGGCCGCCGCACCACCCTGGTCGTCGCCCACCGCCTCACCACCGCCGCCCGCGCGGACCGGGTCGTCGTCATGGACCACGGCCGGGTCGTGGAGGACGGCACCCACGACGAGCTCCTCGCCCGCGACGGCCGCTACGCCGAGCTGTGGCGCACGTTCATCGGGGGCACCGGCCAGCCGGGCGGCGAGCGGGGGTCCGTGGCCGTGTCCTCGTGACGGTCGTGCAACCATCCGGCATACGTCGTGCGTCCGTACCTCCGTACGCCGATGCGTGGTGGTCGCGGTACGGAGGACGGCTGTGGACAGTGGAGCGATACGCCGACGGCTGGTGGTCGGCACGGCCGTGCTGACCGCGTCCGGGCTGCTCGCCCTGGCCGCGCCCGGCGAGGCGCGGGCCGCCGCCCACTGCGCCGGGCGCAAGGTCAGGACACTGCCGTTCTCCACCGGCTCGGTCGTCGTCTACAAGCGCAACGGCTACGTCTGCGCCGTCACGCTCCCCGGGAACCCCGGCACCGAGCGCACCATGTCGGTCAGCGTGCGGGCGCGCGGCGGCCGGCCCGTCGTCGACGAGGGCCGCTACAGGTACCGGGCCGGCCCGGTGACCGTGCACGCCGGGCAGCGCTGCGTGTGGGTGAAGGGCCGGGTGGGCCGCGGGTCGGTCAGCTCCGGCTGGATCCTGTGCTGACACCCCCCTCGATACAGGGTTATCCCCATGTCCCCTGGTGCTGGGCCGAGTTGGTCCGCTAGCTTCCGGCGCACATCTGTCTCACAGGGGAGTGCGCATGCGCAAGGCGCTCAGATGGCTGCTGGCGCTCACGGTGCTCATAGGCACACTGAGTACGGCGACAGCGGCCACCGCCGCCGAGCCGGCGGCCACCGGCCCGGCCGGCACCGCCGACATCAAGGAGAGACTGCTCTCCATACCGGGCATGAGCCTGGTGGAGGAGAAGCCGTACACCGGGTACCGCTTCTTCGTCCTGACCTACACCCAGCCGGTGGACCACCGCAGCCCGGCGAAGGGCACGTTCCGGCAGCGCATCACCGTGCTGCACAAGGACGTCACGCGGCCGACCGTCTTCTACACCAGCGGCTACCACGTCTCCACGGCACCGCGCCGCAGCGAGCCGACGCAGATCGTGGACGGCAACCAGGTCTCCCTGGAGTACCGCTTCTTCAGCCCGTCCCGGCCCGACCCGGCCGACTGGTCCGAGCTGGACATCTGGCAGGCGGCCAGCGACCAGCACCGCGTCTTCAAGGCCCTGAAGAGCGTCTACACCGAGAACTGGATCTCCACGGGCGGTTCCAAGGGCGGCATGACCGCCACCTACTACGAGCGCTTCTACCCCCGGGACATGGACGGCGTCGTCGCGTACGTCGCCCCCAACGACGTGGTGAACAAGGAGGACTCGGCCTACGACCGCTTCTTCGCCCGCGTCGGCACCGAGGAGTGCCGCGACCGGCTGAACGGCGTGCAGCGCGAGGCCCTGGTGCGCCGCGAGGCGCTGAAGGAGAGGTACGCGGCCTACGCCGCCGAGAACGGCTACACCTTCACCACCATCGGCAGCCTGGACCGCGCCTACGAGGCGACCGTCCTCGACTACGTGTGGGGCTTCTGGCAGTACAGCCTGCTGAAGGACTGCGACCGGATCCCGGCCGACGCGAAGAACGCCACCGACGAGGAGATCTGGACCTCGGTCGACACGATCTCCGGCTTCTCCTTCTACACCGACCAGGGCCTGGAGCCGTACACGCCGTACTACTACCAGGCCGGCACCCAGCTGGGCGCGCCCACCATCCACTTCCCGCACATCGAGAGGAAGTACCTGCGCTACGGCTACCAGCCGCCGCGCAACTTCGTGCCGCGCGAGATCCCGATGCGGTTCCAGCCGTCGGTCATGCGGGACGTCGACCGCTGGGTGCGGCACAACGCCCGGCACATGCTCTTCGTCTACGGCGAGAACGACCCGTGGGGCGCCGAACCGTTCCGGCTGGGCAAGGGGGCCGAGGACTCCTACGTCCTGACGGCCCCCGGCCTGAACCACGGCGCGAACGTGGCCGGCCTCGTCGCCGAGGAGAAGGCCCTCGCCACCGCCCGCATCCTCGACTGGGCGGGCGTCGCCCCGGCCGCGGTGCAGGCGGACCCGTCGGCGGCCAGGCCGCTGGCGACGTTCGACGCGAAGCTGGACAAGCGGGGCGCGGAGCGCACGCTGCGTCCGTGACGCCGCCGCTGCGCCCGGCCGCCGCTCACACCGGCCGGGCGCAGCCCACCGGCGTCCGGCCGCCCAGCCGGACGTACAGGGCCGTCGACGCCGGGCAGTCCGCGCGCGTGCGGACCGCCTTCGTCACCTCGTACTCCGGCTCCTCCCGGCCGGTGCCGTCGCAGGCCGTCTCGCGGACCTGCCCGTCGCCGGAGCCGTAGACGCAGTCGCCGACGATCGTGCGGGGGCCGCCCCCGCCGCCGGGGTCGCCGGGGTGCGGCGGCTGCAGGCCGCGCATGCAGGCGTAGCCCCGCGGCACCGCCCCGTCGCCGTCCTCGTCGAGGGCCGGGTGCTGTTCGCTGATGTGCAGGACGAAGTCCGTGGTCGCCGGGCAGCGCGGCCCGTCGGCGACCGTGCCGTCGTGCCGGGCCACGACCCGGGCCGCGGCCCGCTCGCCGTCGCACGGCACCTCGGTGAAGGCCGTCCGGCCGAAGGAGCTGCACTCGCCGACCGCGAGGAACACCGCCCCGTACCCGGACGTCCGGCTCGGCACCGGCGCCGGCGCGGTGCCGGCCCGCTCGCCGAGCCGGCCGTCCCGCGCACCGGCGCCCGACGGGGCCTGGCACCCCGTCAGCAGGGCCGCGAGCAGCGCGCCGAGCCCGCACACCACCCCCGCAGACCATCTCTCGCGCATCGCCGTCCCCCCGAGTACCCGTCCAGCGTGACCCCCCGCGGCGGGTCACGCCAGGCGTACGGGGTGCTTTGCGCAGGGTGGGGGCGGTGCGCCCGGCCCGTGGCGTACGCCTAGTACGACAGCCCGTACCCGATGGGGTACAGCACCTGCGCGGGGTCGTCCGCCCGCGGCACCGGCACGGGCAGCCTGCCGCGCGGCGCCACCCGCCCCGCGATCACCCGCGCGGCCGCCCGCAGTTCGACGTCGGTCCAGGAGTACGCCGCCAGCACGGCCGGCACGCCGGGCAGCCGGGCCACGTCGTACGGGTTGCGGAGGGCGACCGCCACCACCGGCCTGCCGGTCGCCAGGAGCCGCTCGACGAGCGTGCGCTGGCCGCCGGACGCCGTGACGTTGTACGTGGCCGCCACCACCGCGTCCGCGTCCCCGGCCGCCGCGACCGCCCGGGCGACGGTCTCCGCGGAGGGCGCGGTGCCGGTCGGCAGGGCGGTGGCCGTGAAGCCGAGGGCGGTCAGCGCCTCCGCGAGCACGCCGGTCGGCGGGCCGGTGGTGCCGGAGGGGGAGGCCGGGTCGGCGCCGACCACCAGCAGCCGCGGGTGCCGGCGCCGGGAGAGCGGCAGCAGACGGCCCTCGTTGACGAGCAGGGTCGTCGTGCGCTCGGCGATCCGGTCGGCCGCCGCCAGGTGCGCGCGGACCCCCACCGCGCGGTCCACGCCGGCCTGGCCGACGTACGGGTCGCGCAGCAGTCCCAGCTTGGCCTTCAGCCGCAGGACGCGCAGCACCGACGTGTCGAGCCGGTCCTCGGTGAGCTCGCCGTCCCGCACCGCCGCCAGGACGGCGTGCCAGGCCAGGTCCAGGTCGGGCGGGTTGAGGAGCTGGTCGACGCCCGCCTTCAGCGCGAGCACCGGCACCCGGTCGTCGCCGTACCTGGTCCGGACGCCCTCCATGCCCAGGGAGTCGGTGACCACCACCCCGTCGTAGCCGAGCTCCTCGCGCAGGATGCCGGTGAGGATCGGCCGGGAGAGGGTGGCCGGGTCGCCGGACCCGTCGAGCGCGGGGACCACCAGGTGAGCCGTCATGACCGAGTCGACGCCGGCCGCGATCGCGGCGCGGAAGGGCGGCGCGTCCAGCGCCTCCCACTGCGCGCGGCTGTGCGGGATGACGGGGAGGCCGGTGTGGCTGTCGACGGCGGTGTCGCCGTGCCCGGGGAAGTGCTTGGCGGTCGCCGCGACCCCCGAGCGCTGGTACCCGGTGACCTCGGCGGCCACCAGCCGGGCCACCGCCCGCGGGTCGGCGCCGAACGACCGCACGCCGATGACCGGGTTGGCCGGGTTCACGTTCACGTCGGCCACGGGCGCGTAGTCCTGCCGGATGCCCATCGCGCGCAGCTCGCGGCCCGCGATCCGGCCGAGGGTCCGGGCGTCGGAGCGGGAGCCGCCGGCGCCGATCGCCATGGCGCCGGGGAACAGGGTGGCGGGCTCGCCCACGCGCGCGACCGCTCCGTGCTCCTGGTCGGTGGAGATCAGCACGGGCAGCCCGCGCGGCAGCTCCAGGGACGCCCGCTGGATGCCGTCGGACAGGTCCGCGATCTGGTGCGGGTCGCGGGTGTTGTGCGCCCAGGCGAAGTAGATGATGCCGCCGACCCGGTAACGGGCGATCAGCTCGGCGGCCGTGCGGACGCCGAGCTCCTTGAGGTTGGCGTCGACGTCGGCCTGGTCGGGCGCGGTGGCGGAGTGGCCGTAGACCCGCGTCACGAAGAGCTGGCCGACCTTCTCCTCCAGCGTCATCCGGGCGACGAGGGCGCGCAGGGAGTCCTCGCCGGGCCGGGCGCCGGCGCGGGCGGTGCCGCCGGCCGCCAGGGCCGCCGACAGGCCCGCCGTGGCCGCGAGGACCGTGCGTCTGGAGGGGACCGCGGTGTTTCCCGTGCTTCCCGTGCTGGTGTCGGGCACGTGCGCTCCTTCCGGAGGGGAACCGCTGAAGGAAACTTCCAGGGAGTCACCAATAACCGGGAAGTTTCTGCCGGTCAAGGGAATGCACAGTAACCCGGCGCGGTGCCGCAGCACGGGAGGGACCCGGGGTGTGCCGGAAGGGGCCGCCACCGGCGCGCCGGGAGGGGACGCGCCGGTGGCGGCACGGTGCCGGCCGGGGTGCGGCGGAGAGGGTGGGTCAGCGATCGCAGCCAGCAGCGAGGGCCGACACCGCACCACGGTGACTCATCCGGCAGCCTGCGCCTTGGACGGACGGGGGACGGGCCGGGTTCCCGGGTCCCGCGCATCGGTGCCGCCGGGACCGGGGGGACGGGAGGGGCCCGGCAGGGGCGCGGCCGTGACGCGGGGCCAGTGGGCGGTGAGGGCGCGGACGGTCTCCCTGATGGCCGGGCGGCGGGCCGCGCCCGTCCGCCACAGGGCGTACAGCCGCCGTACCGGCATCGGGTCCAGCGGCACCTGCACCACGCCGGCGGGCAGCGGGCCGCGGCCCAGCCGGGGGATGAGCGCGATGCCCAGCCCGGCGGCCACCAGGGCGACCAGGGTCGGGTTCTCCTCGGCCCGGTGGACGATGTCCGGCTCGTGCCCGGCCGCGCGCAGCGTGCGCACCAGCCAGTCGTGGCAGACCCGGCCGGGCGGCTGGCAGATCCACCGCTGCCCGCCCAGCTCGGCGCGCCGTACGGCCGTCCGCCCGGCGAAGGGGTGCCCCTCGGGGACGAGCAGGTCGCACAGGTCGTCCCCGATGACCTCCTGCTCCAGGCCCGCCGGAGCCGGCAGCGGCGCGATGTCCCAGTCGTGGGCGACGGCCAGGTCGACGGCGCCCTTGGCGACCAGGTCGACCGACAGGTGCGGGTCGACCTCGGTGAGCCGGGCGTCCAGCGCGGGGTGCCGCTCGCCCAGCTCGGCCAGGACCGCGGGCATCAGACCGCGGGCCGCCGACGGGAAGGCCGCGACGGTCAGCCGCCCGGCCGGCACCCCGCGCCGCTCCTCGAGGCCGGTCTCGGCCCGTTCCACGATGCCCATCAACTCCTGGGCGGTGGCGGCCAGTTGGCGGGCCTCTTCGGTGAGCCGCACGCCGCGGCCCGCCCGTTCCAGCAGCACCGTCCGGGTCTCCCGCTCCAGCTTGGCGATCTGCTGGGACACCGCCGAGGGCGTGTAGCCGAGCGCGGCGGCCGCGGCGCCGACCGTGCCGTGGACGGAGACGGCGTGCAGGGCGCGCAGCCGCTGGAGGTCGAGCACGGTTCCTCCTGGTCGGTGAGGACTGATCAGCGTTGCTTCATCCCACCATGCAGCAGGATTCGCTGGTGCTTCACGGTCCGCACGCGTGATCATCGACGCATGCGCCCCGCCCACCTCGCCCTCGCCGTCCTCGTCGCCGCCTCCTGGGGCGTCAGCTTCACCGTCATCGAGATCGGCCTCGGCCACTTCCCGCCGCTGCTGTTCTCCGCCCTGCGCTTCCTGGCGGCGGCGCTCCCCGCGGTCTTCCTCGTGGGGCGCCCGAAGGTGGCCTGGAAGTGGATCGTCGCGGTGGGGCTGGCGCTCGGGGTCGCCAAGTTCGGGCTGCTGTTCGTCGGCATGGGCGCCGGGATGCCGGCCGGCCTGTCGTCGCTGGTGCTCCAGGTCCAGGCGGTGTTCACCGCCCTGTTCGCCTGCCTCGCCCTGGGCGAACGCCTCTCCCGGGTCCGCCTGCTCGGCATGCTGGTGGCGCTGGCGGGGATCGGCGTGGCGGCGGTCGACGAGGGCGTCTCCGGCCCGCTCGGCGCCTTCGCGCTCGTCGTCGCGGCGGCGGCCTGCTGGGGCGCCTCGAACGTCCTGACCCGCAAGGCGGCGCCGCCCGACGCGCTCAACTTCATGGTCTGGGTCAGCACCGTCCCGGTCCTGCCCCTGCTGGCCCTGTCCCTGCTGGTGGAGGGCCCCTCCCGGGACCTGGCCGCGCTGCGCGCCCTGGACTGGCAGGGCGCGGGCACGGTCCTCTACGTCGCCTGGGTCACCACGGTCTTCGGGTTCGGCGCGTGGGGCCTGCTGCTGCGCCGCCACCCCGCCTCCACCGTCGCGCCGTTCTCGCTGCTGGTCCCGGTCTTCGGGATGACCTCGGCGGCCCTGTTCCTCGGCGAGCCGGTGAGCTGGCTGCGGGGCTGCGCGGCGGCGCTGCTGGTCGGCGGGGTGGCGCTGACGTCGCTGCCCGGGCGCGGCGGCCCGCGCCACCCCCGGCCGGCCGGGGCGCCCGTCGCCGTGGAGGAGCCCGTCAGGCCGAGTCGTTGAGCAGCCGGGCCAGGTGCTCGCGCCCGGTGTCCAGCAGGCCGGGCAGGCCGGGGGCGGACGCGTGCCACCGCTTCTCGTACTCCCAGCACAGCCAGCCGTCCCAGCCGTGCCGGGACAGGACCTCCACGCACTCGGCCAGCGGCAGCACCCCCGCGCCGAGCGGCAGCGGGGTGGTGTCGTCGGCGGAGGCGATGTCCTTCACCTGGATGTACCCGAGGTAGGGGGAGAGCGCCGCGAAGCTCTCCGAGGGCTGCTCGCCGCCCAGCCAGGTGTGCATGACGTCCCACAGGGCGCCGACCTGGCGGTGACCGACCAGGCCGAGGACGCGGATGGCGTCGGCGGCCGTGCGGTGCGAGTCGTGGGTCTCCAGCAGGATGCGCACGCCCGCGTCGGTGGCGTACTCGGCGGCGGTGCCCAGGCGCCGGGCGGCCGTCGCGTCGGCCTCCTCGGGGCTCTGGGACGGGTCGCCGCCGGGGAAGACCCGGACGTACGGGGCGCCGAGGTCGCGGGCGAGGTCGAGGAGGGCGCGCAGCTCGGCGAGGACGGGTTCGTCGTCGCCCGGCGCGGCGACCCGGACGTATCCCGCCAGGCCCAGGATCTCGACGCCGGCCGCCTTGCACGCGGCGGCCGCGTCGGTCCGTTCGCCGGGGCCGAGGCCGGTGTGGACCGGCTCCTCGGGGTGGGCGCGCAGCTCGACGCCGTGGTAGCCGTGCGCGGTCGCGAGCCGCAGCACGTCGGTCAGGGGCAGGCCGGGGACACCGAGGGTGGAGAACGCCAGCTTCATGGAAACGGACACTACCCGCCGCCCCGCCGCTGAACCCTCCGCCTACGCGGGCGTCGCGTCCGGGTCCGGCCGCCGGTCCTGGCCGACCGGGTCCCGGCCGGGCGGGTGGCGGGGCGCCCCGGCGGCCGGGACGAAGCCGTGGCGCTCGTGGACGCGGCGGGCGGCGGTGAGGACGTCGTCGGTCCACCGCGCCGCCTCGCGGGAGCCGGCCTCGCGCGCGAAGCCGGTGACGGTCCGCACGAGCCGGTCGCCGATGCCGAGGCCGCGGGCGCCCGGCTCGACGAGCGGCAGCCGCGGCCGGGCGGCCCCGTCGCCGCGTCCCGGCCGTGCATCACGCCGTCCACCGGCCGCCCGTCCGGCTCGGCGGTCCACACCCGCTCCCGGTCCGGGTCGTGGTCCGCGGCGAAGCCGGCGCCGATCCGGGCGACCGGGCTCTCGCACGCGCCGTTCCGGCCGTGCCCGGCGGCGTGGCGGGCGGCGTCGCGCCGCACGGTCCGGCCGAGGCCGCCGGGCGCGGGCCCGCGCAGGACGGCGTCCCCGGCGCGCGGCGCGCGGTCCCCGGAGAGCGGGGCGCGCACGGCCCGTCCGTCCGCGGCCGTACGGCGTCCGTGCCGCGCGTCCGCCCCTCAGGCCCCGGGGGTCGCCGCGCGGTACACGCACACCTGCGCGCCCGTCGGCGCGGTGGTCGCGGAGACCAGCTCGAAGGCGGCCTTCGTGCCGTCGTCCGGGAAGATCGACTTGCCGCCGCCGAGGACCACCGGCATCACGATGAGCCGCAGTTCGTCGGCCAGCCCCTCGGAGAGGAGCAGGCGGGCGAGGGAGGGGCTGCCCATGACCAGGAGGTTGCCGCTCTCGCCGTCGCGCAGCTTGCGCAGGTGGGCGACCGCGTCGGCGGCCGGGATGCGGGTGGTGTTGTCCCAGGTCAGGTCGGAGTCGTCGAGGGTGCCGGTGACGACGTACTTCCGGATGGCGTTCATCCGGTCGGCGAAGGGGTCGCCGGCCCGCCCGGGCCACGCCGCCGCCATGTTCTGCCAGGTGCGCCGCCCGAACAGCAGCGCGTCGGCCTCGCCCAGCGCCGCGTCGAAGGCGCCGCCGACGACCTCCGGGTCGAAGAAGGCGTGGCTCCAGCCGCCGTGCGCGAAGCCGCCGTCGGTGTCCTCCTCGGGGCCGCCGGGGGCCTGGACGACGCCGTCGAGGCTGATGAACTCGCTGATCACGATACGCATGGGAGGTACTCCGGTTCGTCGGTCGGCCGGTGGGGCGCGGTCGGTACGGCACTGAAGACCGGGGGCGGCGCGGAAACTCATCGCCGCCGGCCCAGGAGATTTCCGCTCGGCGCGGGAACCGCGCCCGGCGGCGCCCGCCGGTCCCCGCCCGCCGGCGCCCGGGACCCCTGCCCCGCCCCTCACGCAGGTCCCGCGGAAAACCCCTGCACTGCCCCTACCCCGCTCCCATAGAAAACCCTTGCCCGCGGAAAATCCCGGCCCCGCGGACGCCCGGACCTCGCCGAACCCCGGCCCCGCGACTCCCCGGCCTCGCCGAACTCCCAGCCCCGCGGACACCCGGGCCCCGCCGAACCCCCGGCCCCGCAACTCCCCGGCCTCGCCGAACTCCCAGCCCCGCGGACACCCGGGCCTCGCCGAACTCCCAGCCCCGCGGACACCCGGGCCCCGCCGAACCCCCGGCCCCGCAACTCCCCGGCCTCGCCGAACCCCCGGCCCCACGGACACCGGGGCCTCGCCGAACCCCCTGCCCTGCCCCTCACCTCGCTCCCGCAGAAAACCCTTGCCCGCGGAAAATCCCGGCCCCGCAGACCCCCGGGCCTCGCCGAACCTCCGGCCCCGCGGACACCCGGCCCCGCGACTCCCCCCGTCACTCCCCCCGAGGCACCGCCGAAGACCCCCGCACCATCAACTCCCCGCGTACCGAGGCGATCCCGCCGGGCGGCGGCTCCTCGCGGCCCATCGCGATGCGGCCGGCCCGGGCGCCCGCCTCGGCGAGCGGGAGGCGGACCGTCGTCAGGGACGGCACCGCGTCGATGCTGAAGGGCAGGTCGTCGAAGCCGGCGACCGACACGTCCTGCGGGATCCGCAGCCCGGAGTCGCGCAGCGCCGCGCACGCGCCGAGCGCGACGGAGTCGTTCGCGGCGACGACGGCCGTCAACGACGGATCGCGGCGCAGCAGTTCCAGCGTGGCCTCGTAACCGGACCGGCGGTCGTAGCGGCCGTGCACCGTCCAGCGCGGGTCCTCCTCGATGCCGTGCGCGGCGAGCGCGGCCCGGTGCCCCTCCAGCCGGTGCCGGGTGGTGGTGCGCTCCTCCGGACCCGCGATGTACCCGAGCCGCCGGTGCCCCAGCCCGATCAGGTGCTCGGTGAGCTCCTGCCCGCCCCCGCGGTTGTCGAAGGTCAGCGCGATCGCCCCGGTGTCCGGCGCCGGGGGCCGCCCGCACAGCACCACCCGCGTCCCGGCGTCCGACAGCTTCCGCAGCTTCGTGGCCATGGCCGCCTGGTGCGCCGCGTCCTCGATGGCACCGCCGGTCAGCACGACCGCCGCCGCCCGCTGCCGCTGGAGCAGCGTGAGGTAGGTCAGTTCGCGCTCCGGGGAGCCGCCCGTGTTGCAGACGACCGCGAGTCTCTCCCCGCCCGCCCTGCCGCCGGGCCCGCCGATCTCGGACTGGATCGCGCTCGCCATGATCCCGAAGAACGGGTCGGCGATGTCGTTCACCAGGATGCCCACCAGGTCGGAGGTGGCGGCGGCCAGGGCGCTCGCGGGCCCGTTGAGCACGTAGTCCAGCTCGTCGACCGCCTTCAGCACCCGCTCGCGGGTGGAGGCCGCCACGGGGTAGTTGCCGTTCAGCACGCGCGACACCGTCGCGGGGGAGACCTGCGCGCGGGCCGCCACGTCCGCCAGGGTCACCGTCATCTCGTAGTCCTCCGGTCGCGCATCTCGTCGTACGCCCTCGCACGCGCGTGTCGCGCGGTACGTCCTCGTACACATCCAGGTCCGGGGCCGTGGTTCCGAGCCCGGTTCCGAGCAGACCTTAAGGCCCCGGACCCCGGTTGTTCGCCCCCTCGAACAACACGACCCTCGCCGCGCTCTTGTCCGGACCACTGTGCAGAGGCTAGCTTCTCACTAGATAGAAAGCGCTTGCTGTGACGCTCACCAGTCAACCCGTGACCAGTGGGGCGTACGCGGCGCGCGGACCGCGTACGAAGGGAATGACGTGACACGCAAGACGGTGCGTATCGCCATGAACGGCGTGACCGGGCGCATGGGCTACCGCCAGCACCTGGTCCGCTCCATCCTGGCCATCCGCGAGCAGGGCGGTCTCGACCTCGGCGACGGCACCGTGCTGTGGCCGGAGCCGATCCTGGTCGGCCGCCGCGAGCACGCCCTCAGGGCGCTGGCCGACAGGCACGGGCTGGAGCACGTCTCGACGGACCTGGACGCGGTCCTCGCCGACGAGACGGTCGACATCTACTTCGACTCCCAGGTCACCTCCGCCCGCGAGGAGGCCATCAAGAAGGCCGTCGCGGCGGGCAAGCACGTCTACACCGAGAAGCCCACGGCCACCGGCCTCGACGGCGCCCTGGAGCTCGCCCGGCTGGCGGCGCGGGCCGGCATCAAGCACGGCGTCGTCCAGGACAAGCTGTTCCTGCCGGGCCTGCTGAAGCTGAAGCGCCTGATCGACGGCGGCTTCTTCGGCCGGATCCTGTCCGTGCGCGGCGAGTTCGGCTACTGGGTCTTCGAGGGCGACTGGCAGGCCGCCCAGCGCCCGTCCTGGAACTACCGCGCCGAGGACGGCGGCGGCATCGTCGTCGACATGTTCCCGCACTGGGAGTACGTCCTGCACGAGCTGTTCGGCCGGGTGCGGTCCGTCCAGGCCCTGACCGCCACCCACATCCCGCAGCGCTGGGACGAGAACGACAAGCCGTACGACGCCACCGCCGACGACGCCGCCTACGGCATCTTCGAACTGGAGGGCGGCGCGATCGCCCAGATCAACTCCTCCTGGGCCGTCCGCGTCAACCGCGACGAACTGGTGGAGTTCCAGGTCGACGGCACCGAGGGCTCCGCCGTGGCCGGCCTGCGCAACTGCCGCGTCCAGCACCGCAGCGCCACCCCCAAGCCCGTCTGGAACCCCGACATCCCCGCCACCGAGGTCTTCCGCGACCAGTGGCAGGAGGTCCCCGACAACGGCGAGTTCGACAACGGCTTCAAGGCCCAGTGGGAGCTGTTCCTCAAGCACGTCTACGCCGACGCCCCCTACCACTGGGACCTGCTGGCCGGCGCCCGCGGCGTGCAGCTCGCCGAGCTGGGCCTGAAGTCCTCGGCCGAGGGCCGCCGCCTCGACGTGCCGGAGGTCTCCCTGTGACCCTGCAACTGCCCGACGCGCAGGGCGGGCTGCGGACCTACGAACCCCGCACCGAACCCCTCGCCCTCGCCCCCGGCGCGTCCTTCACCTCCCGCACCGTCTTCTCCGCGGCGCACGTCGTCGCCGACCCGTACGCGGACGTGTCGCCCGACGCGCCCGCCGCCGTCGACTGGGACGCCACCCTCGCCTTCCGCCGCCACCTGTGGTCGCACGGGCTGGGCGTCGCCGAGGCCATGGACACCGCCCAGCGCGGCATGGGCCTGGACTGGGCGGGCGCGGCGGAGCTGATCCGCAGGTCGGCCGCCGAGGCCAGGGCCGTCGGCGGCCGCATCGCCTGCGGCGTCGGCACCGACCAGCTCACCGCCCCGGCCTCCCTGGCCGAGGTCCGCGCGGCCTACGAGGAGCAGCTCGCGCTCGTCGAGGAGTCCGGCGCCCAGGCCATCCTCATGGCCTCCCGCGCCCTGGCCGCCGCCGCGCGGGGCCCCGAGGACTACCTGGAGGTCTACGGCCACCTCCTGCGCCAGGCCGCCGAGCCGGTGGTCCTGCACTGGCTGGGCCCGATGTTCGACCCGGCGCTGGAGGGCTACTGGGGCTCGGCCGACCTCGACGCGGCCACGGACACCTTCCTGGAGGTCATCGCCGCGCACCCCGACAAGGTCGACGGCGTGAAGATCTCCCTGCTGGACGCCCGGCGCGAGATCGACCTGCGCCGCCGCCTGCCCGGGGGAGTGCGCTGCTACACCGGCGACGACTTCAACTACCCCGAGCTCATCGCCGGCGACGACCACGGCTTCAGCCACGCCCTGCTGGGCATCTTCGACCCGCTGGGCCCGCTGGCGGCCCAGGCCGTACGGGTCCTGGACACCGGGGACACGGAGGGCTTCCGCGCCCTGCTCGACCCCACGGTCGAGCTGTCCCGGCACCTCTTCCAGGCCCCGACCCGCTTCTACAAGACGGGCGTCGTCTTCCTGGCCTGGCTGGCGGGCCACCAGTCGCACTTCACGATGGTCGGCGGCCTGCAGTCGGCCCGTTCCCTGCCGCACTTCGCCCGGGCCTACGAACTCGCCGACACCCTCGGCCTGTTCCCGGACCCGAAGCTGGCCGAGGAACGGATGAAGACCCTGCTCGCGCTGTACGGGGTGGCCCGGTGAGCAACGGACTGGAACGCTTCTCGATCAACCAGATGACCGTGAAGCAGCTGTCGCTGCCGGAGCTGGCGGACGCCTGCCGGGAGCTCGGCGTCCCCGGAGTGGGCCTGTGGCGCGAGCCGGTGCAGGCGTACGGCGTCGAGGCGGCGGCCAAGCTGGTGCGGGACGCGGGGCTGACGGTGACGACGCTGTGCCGCGGCGGCTTCCTCACCGCGGTCGACGCGGACGAGCGGGCCCGGGCCCTGGCCGACAACCGCCGCGCGGTCGACGAGGCGGCCACGCTCGGCACCGACACCCTGGTGCTGGTCTCGGGCGGCCTGCCGGCCGGCTCCAAGGACCTGAACGGCGCCCGCGAACGCATCGCGGACGCCCTGGCCGAACTGGGACCGTACGCCGAACGGCACGGCGTGCGGCTGGCGATCGAGCCCCTGCACCCGATGTTCGCCTCCGACCGCTGCGTGGTCTCGACCCTCGCCCAGGCCCTCGACCTGGCCGAACGGTTCCCGGCGCAGCAGGTCGGCGTGACCGTGGACACGTACCACATCTGGTGGGACGACCGGGCCCCGGAGCAGATCGCCCGGGCGGGTGCGGGCGGCCGGATCCACACCTTCCAGCTCGCCGACTGGACGACCCCGCTGCCGGAGGGCGTCCTCAACGGCCGCGGCCAGATCGGCGACGGCGCGATCGACATGCGGCAGTGGCAGGGCCACGTGGAGGCGGCCGGCTACACCGGCCCGATCGAGGTGGAGCTCTTCAACGAGGACCTGTGGTCCCGCGACGGCCGGGAGGTCCTGGCCGAGACGGCGGCGCGGTTCGTGGCGCACACGACCTGACCGCCGGAAAAAAATCCCCGGAACCCGTGCAACCCTCCGCCCACCCGGCGGGTCGTACGGGGCATCAGGACTTCCGGGAGGGGGGATCCGGGGGGATCGCGGAGGTCCTGGGGGAGGGGAGACCGAGGGGGCACGGCCGACGGGCCGGGCCCCCTCGAAGCACGCCGGGGTGCCTCGGCCTCAGAAGAAGACCCCGCACCGCAGCAGCACGTTCGCGTACGGCCGTGCCTCCCCGGTCCGCACGACGAGCCGCGCCCCGGCCGACAGCTCCTTGAGGCGCGCGTGGGGGACCAGCTCCAGCGCGGGGAACCGCTCCGCCAGCAGGGCCGCCGCCGGGCCGTTCGCCGCCTCGACCTCCGCCGCCGCCGTCGCGCCCTCCACCACCAGCTCGGCCAGCAGGCCGTCCAGCACCTCGGCGAACGACGGCACCCCGGCCCGGAAGGCCAGGTCCACGACGCGCGGCCCCACCGGTACGGGCATGCCGGCGTCGCACACCAGTACCCCGTCCCCGTGGCCCAGCTCGGCCAGCGCGCCGGAGAGGTGACGATTCAGGATTCCGCCCTTCTTCACAGCGCGGCGACCTCCTCCGCGGTCGGGAAGGAGTCCTGCGCGCCCTGCCGGGTGACGGCCGCCGCGCCCACCCGGGCCGCGTACGCCGCCGCGTCGGCGAGGGACGCGCCCGCGCCCAGCCGGAAGGCGAGCGCGGCGGTGAACGCGTCGCCCGCGCCCGTGGTGTCCACGGCGGGCACCCGCACGGACGGCACCCGCGTGACACCCCGGGAGGACGCCACCAGCGCCCCCTCGGCGCCCAGCGTCACCACCACCGACCGCGGCCCCTTCGCGAGCAGCACCCGCGCCCAGTCCTCCGGGGCGTCCCCCACCCGGGCCTCCCCGAGGATCACCCGCGCCTCGTGCTCGTTGACGATCAGCGGGTCGCAGGCGGCCAGCACCTCTACGGGCAGCGGGCGCGGCGGCGACGGGTTCAGCACGAACCGGCTGCCCGGCGCCAGGTTCCGCACCACCTCCACGACCGTCTCCAGCGGGATCTCCAGCTGCGCCGAGACCACCCGGGACGCCTGGAACAGGCTCCCGGCCGCGCGGACGTCCTGCGGCGTCAGCCGGCCGTTGGCGCCCGGCGACACGACGATGCTGTTGTCCCCGGACGGGTCCACCGTGATCAGCGCGACCCCGGTCGGCGCACCGCCCACCAGGACGCCCACCGTGTCGACCCCGGCCGCCCGCTGCGAGTCCAGCAGCAGCCGGCCGTGCCCGTCGTCGCCGACCCGGGCCAGCAGGGCCGTACGGGCCCCGAGCCGGGCGGCGGCGACCGCCTGGTTCGCGCCCTTGCCGCCCGGGTGGACGGCCAGGTCGGAACCGAGCACCGTCTCGCCGGGGCCGGGCCGGCGCTCGACACCGATCACCAGGTCGGCGTTGGCCGACCCCACGACCAGGAGGTCGTAGTCGTACATGAAGCGTCTCCCTGTAGGGGTGGGTCGGGGCGTCAGCCGCCGAAGCCGGCCACGTTCTCCTCGGTGACCACCTTCACCGGCACCTTCACCGTCTCGGCGGTCCTGCCGCCGTCGGCCGCGCGCAGCGCGTTGGCGACCGCGATCCTGCCCAGTTCCCTCGGCTGCTGCGCGACGGACGCGTACAGCGTGCCCGCCTCGACCGCCTTGAGCCCGTCAGGCGTGCCGTCGAACCCGACGACCTGCACCGACTTCCCGGCCCTGGAGCCCAGCGCCTTGATCGCGCCGAGCGCCATCTCGTCGTTCTCGGCGAAGACGCCGTCGACGTCCGGGTGGGCCTGGAGGAGGTTGGTCATGACGTCCAGGCCCTTGGTGCGGTCGAAGTCCGCGGGCTGCCGCGCGACCACCTCGATGCCCGGGTAGGCCTTCAGGCCCTCGGCGAAGCCCGCGCCGCGCTCCCGGCTGGCGGAGGTGCCGGCCTGCCCCTGGAGGATGACGATGGTGCCCTTGCCGCCGAGCTTCTCGGCGAGCGCCTCGGCGCCCAGCCGGCCGCCCTCGACGTTGTCGGAGGCGATCAGCGCCGCCGTGTCGGCCTCGCTGACGCCCCGGTCGACGGCGACGACGGGGATGTCGGCCCGGTTCGCGGAGCGGACCGACGGGCCGGCCGCGTCCGAGTCCACCGGGTTGACGATGATCGAGCCGAGGCCCTCGCTGGTGAAGTTCTGCAGCTGGTTGGCCTGCTGGGAGGCGTCGTTCTGGGCGTCGGTGACCGTCAGGTCCACGCCCCGCCGCTTCGCCTCGGCCTCGGCGCCGGCCCGGATCTGCACGAAGAAGGGGTTGTTGAGGGTGGACAGCGACAGGCCGATCTTCTGCGTCCTCGCCTGCGGGGAGCCGCCGTGCAGGAACGACATCGCGCCCACCACCGCGGCCGCGACCACCGCGGCCAGCACGTACGTCGCCGCCTGCCGGCCCTTCCCGCCGCCCGGCGCGCCGGCCGCGGCCGGCGTGGCCCCCGCCTTGCGCCGCACCGTGTCCAGCAGGACCGCCAGCGCGATGACGACACCGATCACGACCTGCTGCCAGAACGCCGACACCGACAGCAGGTTGAGGCCGTTGCGCAGCACCGCCAGGATCAGCGCGCCGATCAGCGTGCCCGACGCCTTGCCGGTGCCGCCCGCGAGGGAGGCGCCGCCGATGACGACCGCGGCGATCGCGTCCAGCTCGTAGCCCTGGGCGGCCTGCGGCTGCGCCGAGGAGAGCCGGGCGGCCAGCACGATGCCCGCGGCGGCGGCGAACAGGCCCGACAGGGCGTAGACGGCGAGCTTCTGCCGCTTCACCCGCAGGCCGGACAGCCGGGCCGCCTCCTCGTTGCCGCCGATCGCGTACATCGACCGGCCGAGGTAGGTCCGGCCCAGCACGAACGCCGTGAGCAGGCCCACGACGACCATCACGAGCACCGGCACCGGCAGCCAGCCGCCCAGCGTGTCCCCGAGGTGCGAGACCGAGTCCGGGAACGCGATGGGCGAGCCCTGCGAGATCACCAGGGACAGGCCGCGCGCCACCGACAGCATGGCCAGCGTCGCGATGAACGGCGGCAGTTTGCCGTACGAGACCAGGAAGCCGTTGACCACACCGCACGCGATGCCGGTCACGACGGCCAGGAGCACGGCCAGCGGGACCGGGACGCCCTGGGAGGTCGCGCTCCAGGCGAGGACCGTCGCCGACAGCGCGGCCACCGAACCCACCGACAGGTCGATGCCCGCCGAGACGATCACGAAGGTGACGCCGAAGGCGAGGATCGCGGTGACGGCCGCCTGGACGCCGACGTTCAGCAGGTTGTCGGCGGTCAGGAAGTCGCCGGACAGCGCCGACATGGCGACGACCAGCACGATGAGCGCGGTCAGCGCGCCGTTGTCGAGCAGGAGGCGGCGCAGGCCCCCGGCGCCGGCCGCGCCCGTCGTGCTCTTGAGCGTGTCAGCGGCCACGGGGGGCCTCCTTCTCAGTCGTGGTTCCGGTGCCGGGCGTGCTGACGGCGAGTGCCATCACGGCGTCCTGCGTGGCCTCGCCGGCCGCGAGCTCGCCCGCGATCCGGCCCTGCGCCATCACCAGCACCCGGTCGCTCATGCCCAGCACCTCGGGCAGGTCGCTGGAGATCATCAGGACGGCGGCGCCCTGCGCGGTCAGTTCGTTGATCAGCTGGTAGATCTCGACCTTGGCGCCGACGTCGATGCCGCGCGTCGGCTCGTCGAGGATCAGCACCCTGGTGTCGGCCAGCAGCCACTTGCCGATGACGACCTTCTGCTGGTTGCCGCCGGAGAGGGTGCGCACGTGCTGCCCGAGCCCCGCCATCCGCACGCCGAGCTGCCCGGCGATCCGGGCGGCGGCCTCGCGCTGTCCCTTGAGGTCGACGAGGCCCGCGCGGGTCGCCGACCGCAGCGTCACCAGGCCGAGGTTCTCCGCCACCGAGGCGTCCAGCACGAGTCCCTGGCCCTTGCGGTCCTCGGGCACCAGCCCGACGCCCGCCGCCAGCGCCGCGCCCACGTCGTGGCGCCTGAGCGGCGTGCCCGCCACCGTCACCGTGCCCGCGTCGTACGGATCGGCGCCGAACACCGCCCGCACCACCTCCGTACGGCCGGCGCCGACCAGGCCCGCGATGCCGACGACCTCGCCGGCGCGCACCTCGAAGCCCACGTCGTGGAAGACGCCGTCGCGGGTCAGCCCCTCGACCCGGAGCAGCGGCTCACCGGCGGCGGGCCGCTCGCGCGGGTACTGCTGCTCGATCGACCGCCCGACCATGAGCCGGACCAGCTCGTCCTCGGGCGTGGACGCGGGCACCTGGCCGACGCTGCGGCCGTCGCGGATGACGGTCACCCGGTCGCCGAGGGCGGCGATCTCCTCCAGGTGGTGGGTGATGAACACGATCCCGACGCCGTCCGCGCGCAGCCTGCGCACGATCGCGAAGAGCCGGTCCACCTCCTCGGAGGTGAGCACGGCGGTCGGCTCGTCCATGATGAGCACGCGCGCGTCCAGGCTCAGCGCCTTGGCGATCTCCACCATCTGCAGGCGCGCGATGCCGAGGTCCCGCACCCGCGCGCGGGGCGACACGGTCACCCCGACCCGCTCCAGCAGGACGGCGGCCTCGGCCTCCATCCGCCGGCGGTCGATCATCCCGAAGCGGCGCGGCTGCCGCCCCAGGAAGATGTTCTCCGCGACCGTCAGGTCCGGCACCAGGTTGAACTCCTGGTAGATGGTGGCGATGCCGAGCCGCTCGGCGTCCTGCGCGCCCTGGATGCGCACCTGTTCGCCGCGGACCAGGATCCGCCCGGAGTCGGGCGTGTGGGCGCCCGACAGCGTCTTGATGAGGGTGCTCTTGCCGGCGCCGTTCTCGCCGAGCAGCACGTGCACCTCGCCGCGGCGCAGGTCGAAGTCGACGCCGTCGAGCGCGACCACGCCGGGAAAGGTCTTGCGGATGCCCTCGATGCGCAGCAACTCGTCCGGGTCGCTCACGTCGTACTCCTTCGTACGGGGGACAGTGCGGGGCCGGGCTCGCCGCACGAGCGGCGCACCACGAGCCGGGCGGGGAGGGTCACGGACTCGCCGGGCCGCCCCTCGATCAGGGCGACCAGCGCGCGCACGGCGGCCCGCCCCAGCTCGCCGGTGGGCTGGGCGATCGCGGTGACCGGCGGATCGGTGTGCACGAACCACCGGATGTCGTCGAACGCGGCCAGCGCGATGTCGTCGGGGACGCGCAGCCCGCGCGCGCGGACCGCGTCCAGCGCGCCGAGCGCCATCAGGTTGTCGGCGGCGAAGACGGCCTCGGGCGGCTCGGGCAGGTCGAGGAATCCCTCGGTGACCCGGCGGCCGCTGCCGGCCTGGAAGTCGCCCTGGCCGATGTAGGCGTCCGGGAGGTCCAGTCCGTACGCGGCCAGCGCCTCCCGGAACGCCTCGACGCGCTCCCGGCCGGTGGTGGTCGCCGCGGGGCCCGCGATGATCGCGAGCCGCCGGTGCCCGAGCCCGTGCAGGTGCGCCACGAGGGCCCGCACCGCGTCCCGCCCGTCCGCCCGGACGACCGGCACGTCCACGCCCGGGATCCACCGGTCGACGAACACCATCGGCGTTCCCGCGCGCGCGGCGTCCAGCATCAGCGGCGACCCGCCGTCGGTGGGGGAGACCAGCAGACCGTCGATCCGGCGGTCCAGCAGGGTCCGTACGTGGTGGTCCTGGAGGTCGGGCCGCTCGTCGGCGTTGCCGATGATCACGCTGTAGCCGAGCGCGCGGGCCTCCTCCTCCACGGACCGGGCCAGTTCGGTGAAGTAGGGGTTCATGACGTCGCTGATGACCAGGCCGAGGGTGCGGGTCTGGTCGGTGCGCAGGGAGCGGGCGACGGCGTTCGGGCGGTAGCCCAGGGCCTCGACGGCGGCCAGCACGCGCGTGCGCGCGTCCGTGCTGACCGACGGGTGCTCGTTCAGGACGCGCGAGACCGTCGCGACGGAGACGCCCGCCGCGGCGGCGACGTCCTTGATGCTCGCCATCGCCGCCCCACCTCCTCGTGGAATCGATTACATCGACGACAGGGAGGATTGGAATCGATTACACGGGCGTCAATCAAGCCCTCAACCACCACCCGAGACCGGATCGTGATGAAGGGCGCTCAGATGAGCGGGGCCCGGGGTGCGCGCTCTGCGCCCCGGGCCCTCGCAGCGCGCGGCCATGGCCCTGACCCTGAACGGCCTGTTCCACGACCGAGGAGGTCGCTCACCCGGCGGCGAACACCTGGGCCGCGTCCGTGGCGTGGACGGCCCGCTGGGCCCAGGTCTCCAGCCGGCCGAGGTCGGTGCAGGTGTCGACGCGCTGCCGGTCGGTGTCGGGCACCGGGATGCCGCGCCACTCCAGGATGCTGAGCACCATCTGCCGGCGGTCCTCGAGACGGCCTCCCTCTCGGCCTTCCTCCCGGCCCTCTTCCCGGCCTTCCTCGCGCACCTGCTCCGCCAGCGGGTGTCGCCAGAAGTACTGGATCGCCGTCATCGGGTCCCTCCGTATCTGCTTCGCCTGGGGGCGGGACGGGGCCGGCGGACGAGACGCCCGGCCGGCCCGCGTCCACCGGTCATCCGGCGGCGAACACCTGGGCCGCGTCCGTGGCGTGGACGGCCCGCTGGGCCCAGGTCTCCAGCCGGCCGAGGTCGGTGCAGGCGTCGACGCGCTGCCGGTCGGTGTCGGGCACCGGGATGCCGCGCCACTCCAGGATGCTGAGCACCATCTGCCGGCGGTCCTCGAGACGGCCCTCTTCCCGGCCTTCCTCCCGGCCTTCCTCGCGTACCTGCTCCGCCAGCGGGTGTCGCCAGAAGTACTGGATCGCCGTCATCAGGTCCCTCCACATCTGCTTCGCCTGGGGGTCGGCCAGGCACGAGTCGACGAACTGCACGAAGACCGCGGCACTGTCGGAGTCGATGGTCCGCAGGGCGGACGCCAGCGATTCCAGTATGGCCGGGGCCTGCGGGCCGCGCCCGTGTGTCATGGCCGAGAGCACCGCGAGGGGTACGTCCCGCTCGGCCTGCCGCTCGTCGGCGATCACCGGGACGTTGTCCGGGCCCAGGACGAGCGGCCGCACGGTCAGGGAGTTCCAGCCCGGGAACCCGAACCGGATGGGCCGGGCGGCCCACTTCGCCGTGGCGCTGCTCTGGGTGATGACGATGAGCACCGGCTCGCACCGGTACTTCTCGTAGAGGTAGGACAGGTAGTAGGGCCAACTGCCCCGTTTCCGCTCGTCCGCCTTCCCCTGCGACTCGACCACGAGGAGGTAGGTCCCCTCGTCCGTCTCCGCCCGCAGCAGTGTGTCCATCCGGCGTTCGACCGGTTCGATCTCCGTCAGGTCCACGTTCAGCGCGGCGATCTCCCGGGGTTCGGGGAACGGCACGTGCAGCACCCGCTGTAACGCCCGGGTCAGCAGGGCCGGGTCCTTCTGGAAGATGCGGTGCAGGGCCTCGTGCGAGGAGCCGACCATCACGCGGCCTCCAGTTCGCACCACACGTACTTCCCCCGGTCCCCGAACCGGGCCGACGGCTGCCACCCCCACAGGGCGGAGCAGGCCCGTACGAGCGCGAGCCCCCGCCCGTTCTCCAGTTCCCCCGTTCCGGTGAACGGCAAGGGCGGCCCGGGGGGTTGGGGGTCCGCGTCCCACGCTCCGATCCGCAGCGTGCCCGGCGGCGACCACCGGACCCGGAGGGCGGCGGGTCCCTCGGTGTGGCGCACGGCGTTGGAGACCAGCTCGGCCGCCGGCAGTTCGGCCACGTCGACGAGGCGGATCAGTCCGTGCAGGGTGAGGATCAGGCGGAGGGTGCGGCGGCTGACGGTGACGGCGCGGGGATCGTTGGGGATGTGGAGGGAGTACTCCCAGGCCTCGTTTTCGGGCATGCGTCAACTCCGTTCGTTCGGTGGGGAGTCGTGGGGACGGGCGGTGGCATGCCGCAGCCGTCCTGGCAGGAGGGCGCGGTGCGCTTCCGTAGAGTGATCGCTGTGTCACCGACGGTAGATCTAAATGTAGGGACGCTGCAAGTCGGTCGCGTAATCTGACGCCGAACGAGTCACGCCCACGGGCGTGTTGGGAGGAAGCGGCCGATGGTGAAGAGACGAGAGCCCACGGCGCGTCAGATGCGGCTGGCGACCGAGCTGCGCAGACTGCGCGAGGCCGCGGGGCTCACCTCCCGGCAGGCAGCCTCACTCCTCGGCGTGAGCCCGGCCCAGATCACCCACATCGAGTCCGCGCTCGCGGGCGTGAGCGAGCAGCGCGTCCGTCGCCTCGCCTCTCACTACGCCTGTACCGACGAGGAGTTCGTCGACGCCTTGGTGGCGATGGCCACCGACCGGACGCGCGGCTGGTGGGAGAAGTACCGGGGCCTGCTGCCCACGTCGTTCCTGGACCTGTCCGAGCTGGAACACCATGCCCGGTTCCTGCGGCACGTCGCGATTCTGTACGTGCCGGGCCTGCTGCAGACGGAGGAGTACTCGCGTGCCGTCTTCTCGTCCCGGCTGCCCGAACTGACCGGCGAGGAGATCGAGTTGCGCATCCAGCACCGTAAGGAGCGCCAGCAGTTCACCATCCCGTACGAAGCGGTGATCCACGAGGCCGCGCTGCGGATCAGGGTCAGCGACCGTGCCGCCTCGAGAGCCCAGCTCAAGCGGCTTGCCGAACTGTCCGAGGCAAGCCACATCACCGTGCGCGTCGTGCCCCTGGACCGGGACGACTTCGCGAGCGCGTCGAGCACGATGAGCTACGTGGGCGGCCCGCTGCCCAAACTGGACACCGTGGTCCGGGACGCGCTGCACGGGTCCGCCTTCCTCGATTCCGAGGCTCAGATCAACACCTACCGAACGAGTTTTCGTAAGGTGGAGGCCGCGTCACTTGACCCCGGACAGTCGCGCGACTTCATCCGCAGGCTGGCGAAGGAGCTCTGAGTTGCCATGGACACCCCCGACAACTGGCGGAAGTCGTCCTACTCGGGCCCGGGCGACGGCAACGAGTGCGTAGAGATCGCCACCACCCCCACCCACGTCCTTCTCCGTGACTCGAAAGCCCCCGCCCGAGCCGCTCTCGCCTTCCCCGTCTCCGTCTTCGCCCCCTTCCTCGAAGCCCTGAAGAGGAACTGAGCCGCGGGCTTGTCACACCCCACCGGTACCGTCGGATCATGACCAACCAGTCGGGGAACCCCACCGGCGAACGACGGCTCGCCGTCCTCGAAGGCGTGCTGGAGCGCATCACGTACGCCAACGAGGAGAACGGCTACACGGTCGCCCGGGTCGACACCGGCCGAGGCGCGGGCGACCTGCTCACGGTCGTCGGCGCGCTGCTCGGCGCCCAGGTCGGCGAGTCCCTGCGCATGGAGGGCCGCTGGGGCTCGCACCCGCAGTACGGGAAGCAGTTCCACGTCGAGAACTACACGACGGTCCTGCCCGCCACCGTCCAGGGCATCCGCCGCTACCTCGGCTCCGGCCTGGTCAAGGGCATCGGCCCGGTCTTCGCCGACCGCATCACCCAGCACTTCGGGACGGACACCCTCCGGATCATCGAGGAGGAGCCGAAGCGGCTGATCGAGGTCCCCGGGCTCGGCCCGAAGCGGACGAAGAAGATCGCCGACGCCTGGGAGGAGCAGAAGGCGATCAAGGAGGTCATGCTCTTCCTCCAGACGGTGGAGGTGTCCACGTCGATCGCCGTGCGGATCTACAAGAAGTACGGCGACGCCTCGATCTCCGTGGTGAAGAACCAGCCCTACCGGCTGGCCGCCGACGTCTGGGGCATCGGCTTCCTCACCGCGGACAGGATCGCCCAGTCCGTCGGCATCCCGCACGACAGCCCCGAGCGCGTCAAGGCGGGTCTGCAGTACGCCCTGTCCCAGTCCGCCGACCAGGGCCACTGCTACCTGCCCGAGGAGCAGTTGATCAAGGACGCGGTCAAGCTGCTCCAGGTCGACACGGGCCTGGTCATCGAGTGCCTCGCCGAGCTGGCCGTGCCGCCGGAGGACGGCGAGGACCCCGGCGTCGTACGCGAGAAGGTCCCCGGTCCCGACGGCGGCGAGCCCGTCACCGCGATCTACCTCGTCCCCTTCCACCGCGCCGAACTCTCCCTCTCCGCCCAGCTCTTGCGCCTGCTGCGCACCGAGGAGGACCGGATGCCGGGCTTCCGGGACGTGGACTGGGGCCGGGCGCTGACCTGGCTCAAGGGGCGTACGGGGGCCGACCTCGCGCCGGAGCAGGAGGCGGCCGTCCGGCTCGCCCTCACCGAGAAGGTCGCGGTCCTCACCGGCGGCCCGGGCTGCGGCAAGTCCTTCACGGTCCGCTCGGTCGTGGAGCTGGCCCGTGCCAAGCAGGCCAAGGTGGTGCTGGCCGCGCCGACCGGCCGGGCCGCCAAGCGCCTGTCGGAGCTGACCGGGGCCGAGGCCTCCACCGTCCACCGCCTGCTGGAGCTCAAGCCCGGCGGCGACGCCGCCTACGACCGGGACCGTCCGCTCGACGCCGACCTGGTGGTGGTCGACGAGGCCTCCATGCTGGACCTGCTGCTCGCCAACAAGCTCGTCAAGGCGGTGCCGCCGGGCGCGCACCTGCTGTTCGTCGGCGACGTGGACCAGCTGCCCAGCGTCGGCGCCGGCGAGGTCCTGCGGGACCTGCTGGCCGACGGCGGCCCGGTCCCGGCCGTGCGCCTGACCCGCGTCTTCCGCCAGGCCCAGCAGTCGGGCGTGGTGACCAACGCGCACCGCATCAACGCCGGACAGCACCCGGTCACCGACGGCATGAAGGACTTCTTCCTCTTCGTCGAGGAGGACACGGAGGCCGCCGGGCGGCTCACGGTGGACGTCGCGGCCCGGCGGATTCCGGCCAAGTTCGGCCTCGACCCGCGCCGGGACGTGCAGGTGCTGGCGCCGATGCACCGGGGCCCGGCGGGCGCCGGCACGCTCAACGGCCTGCTCCAGCAGGCCGTCACCCCGGGCCGCCCCGACCTGCCCGAGAAGCGGTTCGGCGGCCGGGTCTTCCGCGTCGGCGACAAGGTGACCCAGATTCGCAACAATTACGACAAGGGCAAGAACGGTGTCTTCAACGGCACCGTGGGCGTGGTCACCGCGCTCGACCCGGTCGACCAGCGCCTGACGGTGCTGACGGACGAGGACGAGGAGGTGCCGTACGAGTTCGACGAGCTGGACGAGCTGGCCCACGCGTACGCCGTGACCATCCACCGCTCGCAGGGCAGCGAGTACCCGGCGGTCGTCATCCCGGTGACCACGGGCGCCTGGATGATGCTCCAGCGCAACCTGCTCTACACGGCGGTCACCCGCGCCAAGCGGCTGGTGGTCCTCGTCGGCTCCCGCAAGGCGATCGGGCAGGCGGTGCGCACGGTGTCGGCGGGCCGGCGCTGCACGGCCCTGGACTTCCGGCTCGCCGGATCCTGACCGGCGGGCCGGCCCCGGACCGCCGCCGGTCGATCCGCCGCAAATCGCCCTCCGGAGCGGCCCCCCGGAAAAAATGATCGATCAAACGAGTCGTGAAGGTCACAAGGCACTTCCCCAAGGGGAACACAAGGGGCAGGATGAGCAAGTTGACGGCACTGAGTGCCGCCAATAGGCCCGATGGTCGACCCCGAGTGCACTCTCCTGAGCCAAGTGGGGGATGGTAGAGACAGTCAGGGCACCTCGAAGATGAGGCACAACGTCGGTGAGGGAAGACGTGAGCGACAACTCTGTAGTACTGCGGTACGACGGCAACGAGTACACCTACCCGGTGATCGACAGCACCGTCGGTGACAAGGGCTTCGACATCGGCAAGCTCCGCGCCCAGACCGGTCTGGTGACGCTGGACAGCGGCTACGGCAATACCGCCGCCTACAAATCCGGCATCACCTACCTCGACGGCGAGCAGGGCATCCTGCGGTACCGCGGCTACCCGATCGAGCAGCTGGCGGAGCGCTCCACCTTCCTGGAGGTCGCCTACCTGCTCATCAACGGCGAGCTGCCGACCGTCGACCAGCTCACCGCGTTCAAGAACGACATCACGCAGCACACCCTGCTGCACGAGGACGTCAAGAACTTCTACCGGGGCTTCCCGCGCGACGCCCACCCGATGGCCATGCTGTCGTCGGTCGTCTCCGCGCTGTCCACCTTCTACCAGGACAGCCACAACCCGTTCGACGAGCGGCAGCGCAACCTCTCCACGATCCGCCTGCTCGCCAAGCTCCCGACGATCGCTGCCTACGCGTACAAGAAGTCGATCGGCCACCCGTTCGTCTACCCGCGCAACGACCTCGGCTACGTCGAGAACTTCCTGCGCATGACCTTCTCGGTCCCCGCCCAGGAGTACGAGCTCGACCCGATCGTGGTCTCCGCCCTGGACAAGCTGCTCATCCTGCACGCGGACCACGAGCAGAACTGTTCGACCTCCACCGTCCGCCTGGTCGGCTCCTCGCAGGCGAACATGTTCGCCTCGATCTCCGCCGGCATCAACGCGCTGTGGGGCCCGCTGCACGGCGGCGCCAACCAGTCCGTGCTGGAGATGCTGGAGGGCATCCGCGACTCCGGCGGCGACGTGGACTCCTTCATCCGCAAGGTGAAGAACAAGGAGGACGGCGTCCGCCTGATGGGCTTCGGCCACCGGGTCTACAAGAACTTCGACCCGCGCGCCAAGATCATCAAGGCCGCCGCGCACGACGTGCTGTCCGCCCTCGGCAAGTCCGACGAGCTGCTGGACATTGCGCTGAAGCTGGAGGAGCACGCGCTCTCCGACGACTACTTCGTCTCGCGCAGCCTCTACCCGAACGTCGACTTCTACACCGGCCTGATCTACCGGGCCATGGGCTTCCCGACCGAGATGTTCACGGTCCTGTTCGCCCTCGGCCGCCTGCCGGGCTGGATCGCCCAGTGGCACGAGATGATCAAGGAGCCGGGCTCGCGCATCGGCCGCCCCCGCCAGATCTACACGGGTGTCGTCCAGCGCGACTTCGTGCCGGTCGAGGAGCGCTGACCGCCGGCCGCCGGGCCTGACCCGCCGGGCCTGACCCGCCGGGTCGGGCCCGAGCGGTCCCGCACGCAGCAGAAGGCGCCCTGGCGCCGGTCCCCCCACGGGCCGGCGACCAGGGCGCCTTCCCATGTCCCGGTGCGGATTCCCCCCACGGGATCCGGCCGGGCGTCTGAAGACAGCGCCTGAATCGCTGTGTGAGCGAAACGAGCAAAACTCGTCGCGCTCGGGTGATGCCGTCGTGCTGTGCGGTCTGCCGGGACAGCGCACGTCGGGAGGGCCGCTCAAAGCTTCCCGGTGTACGTGTCCCGGCAACGCACCTCTGAGGAAGTCCCCCAAGACATCCTCAGATGCCAGGAAGCGCCCCCCAAGACGCTGCCCGACATCGCCAACTTAGACCTTCGAACCCCTTCGATGGTTACGTTCACATCACTGTGATCTGCGTCTCTTGCATTTGTCCGTTAGGTACGCAAGTACCGGGTACGGCGAACGAGGTCCAAGCGTAAGGATGATGCGCAAGGCTTGTGAAGAGCTTATGTGAGGGTCGTACCGGACTCCATAGCGGCTCCCGGTTCCGCGGCGATGAATCCCGTTCCGGCGCCGTCCCGGTGCCGGGTCAGCGGAATGCCCGCAGCCGCAGGCTGTTGGTCACCACGAACACCGACGAGAAGGCCATCGCCGCCCCGGCGATCATCGGGTTCAGCAGGCCGGCGGCGGCCAGCGGCAGCGCGGCCACGTTGTACCCGAAGGCCCACACCAGGTTGCCCTTGATCGTGGCCAGCGTCCGGCGCGACAGGCGGATCGCGTCCGCCGCCGCCCGCAGGTCGCCGCGGACCAGCGTCAGGTCCCCGGCCTCGATCGCCGCGTCCGTGCCGGTGCCCATCGCCAGACCCAGGTCGGCGGCGGCCAGCGCGGCCGCGTCGTTGACCCCGTCGCCCACCATGGCGACGCACCGCCCCTCGGCCTGCAGCCGCCGGACGACGTCCACCTTGTCCTCGGGGAGCACCTCGGAGATCACCCGGTCGATGCCGACGCCGCGCGCCACGCTCTCGGCGACCGTCCGGTTGTCCCCGGTCAGCAGCACCGGCGTGAGGCCCAGCGCGCGCAGCGCGCGGACCGCCTCGGCGCTGGTCTCCTTGACCGCGTCCGCCACGGCGAGGACGCCGCGCGCCGCCCCGTCCCAGCCGACCACGACGGCCGTGCGCCCGGCGCGCTCGGCCTCCTCCCGGGCGCGGGCCAGCTCCGCGGGCAGGTCGTCGAAGAGGCGCCCCACGGCGACCTCGTGGCCCGCCACGCGCCCGCGCACGCCCCTTCCCGGGACGCTCGCGAAGTGCTCGGCCGGCGGCAGGGGCCCGATCCGCTCCTCGGCGCCCGCGGCGACGGCCCGCGCGACCGGGTGCTCGGAGGCGTGCTCCAGGGCGCCCGCGAGGCGCAGCACCTCCTTCTCGTCGGTGCCGTCGGCGGCGTGCACCTCCTGGAGGGTCATCCGGCCGGTGGTGACCGTGCCCGTCTTGTCCAGCACGACGGTGTCGATCCGGCGGGTGGACTCCAGCACCTCCGGGCCCTTGATGAGGATGCCGAGCTGCGCCCCGCGTCCCGTGCCCACCATCAGCGCGGTCGGGGTGGCCAGGCCCAGGGCGCACGGACAGGCGATGATCAGCACCGCGACGGCGGCGGTGAACGCGGCGACGGCGTCCCCGGTGAGGCCCAGCCAGGCCCCCGCCGTGCCCGCCGCGACCAGCAGCACCGCCGGCACGAAGACGCCGGCGATCCGGTCGGCCAGCCGCTGCACCTCGGCCTTGCCGCTCTGCGCGTCCTCCACGAGCTTCGCCATCCGGGCGAGCCGGGTGTCGGCGCCGACGCGGGTGGCCTCGACGACGATCCGGCCGCCCGCGTTGACCGTGGCCCCGGTGACCGCGTCGCCGACCGCGACGTCCACCGGCACGGACTCGCCGGTCAGCATTGAGGCGTCCACGGCGCTGCCGCCCTCGACGACGGTGCCGTCGGTGGCGATCTTCTCGCCGGGGCGCACGACGAACCGGTCGCCGACGGCCAGCCGGTCCGCCGGGACGCGCACCTCGCGCCCGTCCCGCAGGACGGCCACGTCCTTGGCGCCCAGGTCCATCAGGGCCCGCAGCGCGGCTCCCGCGCGGCGCTTGGAGCGGGCCTCCAGCCAGCGGCCGAGCAGGATGAAGGCGGTGACGCCGGCGGCGACCTCCAGGTAGATCGTGGCGGCGCCGTCCGCGCGCGCGACGGTGAGCTCGAAGGGGTGCCGCATGCCCGGCATGCCCGCGTCCCCGAGGAACAGCGCCCACAGGGACCAGCCGAAGGCGGCCAGCGTGCCGATCGAGACCAGCGTGTCCATGGTGGCCGCGCCGTGCCGGGCGTTCGTCCAGGCGGCCCGGTGGAAGGGCAGGCCGCCCCAGACGACCACGGGCGCGGCGAGGGTGAGGGAGAGCCACTGCCAGTGGTCGAACTGGAGGGCCGGAACCATCGCGAGCAGGACGACGGGCAGGGCGAGGAGCGCGCAGACGGTGAGGCGCCGGCGCAGGGCCGTCAGCTCGGGGTCCGCCCCGGGCCCGTCCGCGCCGTCCGCCGGCGGCTCCTCCCGCACGGGCTCCTGCGCGGTGTACCCGGTCCTCACCACGGTGGCTATCAGGTCGCCGACGTCCAGGTCCGCGGGGCAGGTCACCCGGGCCTTCTCGGTCGCGTAGTTGACCGTGGCGGTGACGCCGTCCATGCGGTTGAGCTTCTTCTCGACGCGGGCCGCGCAGGAGGCGCAGGTCATGCCGCCGATGAGCAGCTCGACCTCACGGGCCTGCGGTCCGGTGTCCGCCGGTGCCCGGTCGGTGGTGCTGGTCATGTCCGTACTCCAGGAAGTCCACGACGCCGGGGGCGGGCCGGGCCGGACGGGCCGGTGCGGCCCGGGGTCCGCGCCCCCGCGGCTCGGGCGTGGTCAGGCCTTGCCGACCAGTTCGAAGCCGGCCTCGTCGACGGCGGCGCGCACGGCCTCCTCGTCGAGCGGGGCGGCGGAGGTGACGGTGACCTCGCCGCTCGACGCGACGGCCTGCACCGAGCTGACGCCGGGAATCGAGGAGATCTCCCCGGAGACGGCGCCCTCGCAGTGTCCGCAGCTCATCCCGCTCACCTTGTAGACGGTGACGACGGAACCCTCGGTGTCGGTGTGGGCGGTCATGTCGTACTCCTCATCGGGCGTTCGAGGCAGGTGGGACGGAGGGAGCCCCAGGGGGCTCCACGCTCACCAGACTATACCCCTAGGGGGTATTAGTCCACGACCAGGGGGTCGAGGTAGCGGAAGACGGCGTGCTTCAGCTCCCGGACGTAGGCCTCGCGCTCGGCCCCCTCGTGGGCCAGGACCAGCTCCAGGCCGGACTTGTAGATGCCCAGGCACATCCGCGCGACGCGGGCGGTCTCGGCGGGCGGGGTGTCCTCCGGCAGGAACGGCGTCAGCAGCGCCTCGATGCGGCCGACGAGGGTGGCGTGCAGCGCGTCGTGCTCCTCGGCCATGCGGCCCGGGACGTCGGGGCCGTGCATCAGCGCGAAGAAGACCGGATGGCGGCAGTTGAAGTCGATGAAGCGGTCGACCGCCGCGGCGACGGCCTCCTCCAGCGGGGTGGCCGGATCGACCGGCGCCAGCGCCTCCCCGTACGCCTCCCGCATCTCGTGCATGAGCCGCCCGCCCAGCTCGATCGCGATCGCTTCCTTGTTTGGGAAGAACTGGTACAGCGTGCCCGGCGAGACGCCCGCCTCGCGGGCGATCGCGTTGGTGCTGGCCGCCGTGTAGCCGGTCGTACAGAAGACGGAGGCGGCCGCCTCCAGCAGCTGGGTGATCCGCCGCTCGCCGCGCGCCTGCCGGCGCCGCGGCCGGGCCTCGGGGGCCCCGTCCTCCCCGGACGTCCCCTGCTCGGACGTCCCCTGCTCGGCCGTCTCCTTGTCGGGCTTCTCGGGCTTCTCGGGCACGCGTGATCCTCGGTTCTCGGACGCGATTGACAAACGCGAGATGTCGCTCGCATTCTGGTGGTGGACGAAAATGCGAGCGAGCTCTCGTGTTCTCCAGTCTAGGGCAGCTCCGCGCCGTCCGGCTGCGCACGGACACGGGCACGGTGAAGGGGACACCGCACGATGACCGAAGTCAACACGCCACCGCGTGTCCGGGGCTGGATCCGTTTCGTCACCGCCCGGCCCCGGCTGTCGCTGCTGGCCGCCCTGGTGCTCACCGCGCTCGCGGTGCTGGCCGGCGGCGGGGTCGGCGACCGCCTGGGGGCCGGCGGCTGGGAGGACCCGGACGCGGAGTCCACCTACGCGACCAGGGCGCTGGAGCGGGAGTTCCCCGGCTCCCGGCCCAACCTGCTGCTCCTCGTCGACGCGGGCCGCGCCTCGGTCGACGACCCGGCCGTCGCCGCGCAGGCCCGGCGCCTCGCGGAGCGCCTCGCCGGCGAGCGGGGCGTCACCGGCGTCGGCTCCTACTGGCGGTCCGGCACACCCGCCCTCCGCGCGCAGGACGGCCACGAGGCGCTGATCGCCGCCCGCATCACGGGCGACGAGAAGCGGGCGGGGGAGACCCTCGACCGCCTCGCGCCCCGCTACCGGGGCGCTCACGGCCCGGTGGAGGTCACCGTCGGCGGCCCGGTCGCCGTGCGGCACGAGATGCAGACGATCATCCAGGAGGACCTGGTCCGGGCCGAGCTGATCGCCCTGCCCGTGACCCTCGTCCTGCTGGTGACGGTCTTCGGCAGCGCGGTCGCGGCCCTGCTGCCCCTCGGCATCGGCATCGTCGCCGTCCTCGGCACCAACGCGGTGCTGCGCGGCCTCACCGAGTTCACCGACGTGTCCGTCTTCGCGCTGAACCTCACCACGGCCCTCGGACTCGGCCTCGCCGTCGACTACGCCCTGTTCATCGTCCGCCGTTTCCGGGAGGAGTTGTCCGCGGGCGCCGAACCGGTGACGGCGATCGGCACCACCCTGCGCACGGCCGGCCGCACGGTGCTCTTCTCCGCCCTCACGGTCGCGGTGTCGCTCGCGGCGATGCTGCTCTTCCCGCAGTACTTCCTGCGGTCCTTCGCCTACGCCGGCATCGCCGTGGTGCTGCTGGCCGCGGCGGCCGCGCTGATCCTGCTCCCGGCGGCCCTGGTCCTGCTCGGGCACCGGATCGACGCCCTCGACCTGCGGCGCCTGTTCCGGCGCGGCCGGCCCGCCGGGAGCTCCGGCGCCGCCCCGGGTTCCCCGGGCGAGCCGGGCGCGGGGTGGGCGCGCGCGGCGGCGCTCGTCATGCGCCGTGCCCCGTTCTTCGCGCTGGGCACCACGGCCGTGCTGGTCCTGCTCGGGCTGCCGTTCCTGGGGGTGAGGTTCGGCACCGCCGACGACCGCCAGCTGCCCTCCACCGCCGAGTCGCACGTCGTGCAGCAGCACATCCGGGACGGCTTCCCCGGCAGCCCCGGCGGCGGCCTCGACGTCCTCGCGGAGGGACCCGCGACCCGGGAGCAGTACGCCGCCTACAAGGAGCGGATCGCCCGCCTGCCCGAGGTGCTGCGGGTCGACGGGCCCCTGGTGAAGGGCGACACGGCGTACTTCACGGTGCTGCCCCGGGGCGAGGCGGTGGACGAACCCGCACAGCGCCTGGTGTCCGACCTGCGCGCCGTGGACGCCCCCTTCGGCACGAAGGTGACCGGCACGGCGGCCGTCCTGGTCGACTCCAAGGACGCGCTGGCCGAGCGCCTGCCGGAGGCGGCCGCCCTCGTCGCGGCCGTCACCCTCCTGCTGGTCTTCCTCCTGACCGGCAGCGTGCTCGTACCGGTCCAGGCGGTGGTGCTCAACGCGCTGAGTCTGACGGCCATGTTCGGCGCGGTCGTCTGGGTCTTCCAGGACGGCCACCTCTCCGGCCTGCTCGGCTTCACCAGTACCGGCTCCATAGAGACGACCCTCCCGGTCCTGATGTTCTGCGTGGCCTTCGGCCTGTCCATGGACTACGGCGTGTTCCTGCTCTCCCGGATCAAGGAGGAGTACGACCACACCGGCGACCACGACCGGGCGGTCCGGACCGGTCTGCGGCGCACGGGCGGACTGATCACCGCGGCGGCGGTCATCCTGGCCGTGGTGATGGTGGCCATCGGCACCTCCCGCGTCACCAACACCAAGATGCTCGGCCTGGGCATCGCCCTGGCGGTCCTCATGGACGCGATGGTCGTCCGCAGCCTGCTGGTTCCCGCGGTCATGCGCCTGACCGGCCGCGCGACCTGGTGGGCACCGGCCCCGCTGCGCCGCTTCCACGCACGGTTCGGGCTGAGCGAGGGGGAGCCGTCGGGGACCGGCGCTGCCGGGGCCGTGACCGGTGCGGGGGCGGATGCCGGGACGGAAGCGGGCACGGGTGCAGGAGCCGGGGCCGAGGTCGGGGCTGGGGGCCATGGGGGCGAGCGGGACGGCGGCCGGGACAAGGCGGAGGTGGGTCGGTAGCGTTCCGCGGGAGCGGTGATCGCGCGGCGGGCGGAACCGGATCGACGAGATCCGCCGAGGCCCGCGCGGCTCACGGGCCCGCGCGGCTCACGGGCCCGCGGAATCCACCGGTCTCTCCCGGAGAACCCGACGACAGAAGCGAGGGGCGGCGTATGCGGGCCGTGGTGTTCGAGCGGTACGGGGAGCCGGCCGACGTGCGGGAGGTGCCGGACCCCCGGCCCGCCCCGCACGGGGTCGTGGTGCGTGTGGAGGCCACCGGCCTGTGCCGCAGCGACTGGCACGGCTGGCAGGGCCACGACCCGGACATCACGCTGCCGCACGTCCCCGGTCATGAACTCGCCGGTGTCGTCGAGGCGGTGGGCGACCGGGTGACCGGCTGGCGCGCGGGCGACCGGGTCACCGTGCCCTTCGTCTGCGCCTGCGGCACCTGCCCGGCCTGTGCGGCGGGCGACCAGCAGGTGTGCGAGCGGCAGACCCAGCCGGGCTTCACCCACTGGGGCTCCTTCGCCCAGTACGTGGCGCTGGACCACGCCGACGTCAACCTCGTCGCCGTCCCCGAGGGCCTGTCCTTCGCGACGGCGGCCTCGCTGGGGTGCCGGTTCGCCACCGCCTACCGCGCGGTGGTGCACCAGGGCAGGGTCGCGGCCGGGGAGTGGGTCGCGGTGCACGGCTGCGGCGGGGTGGGCCTGTCGGCGGTGATGATCGCGGCGGCGTCGGGGGCCCGGGTCGTCGCCGTCGACGTGTCACCGCACGCCCTCGATCTCGCGCGCAGCTTCGGGGCCGCGGAGTGCGTGGACGCGTCGCGCGCCGCGGACCCGGCGGAGGCGGTCCGCGCGCTCACCGGCGGCGGCGCCCACCTCTCCCTGGACGCCCTCGGCTCGCCCGTGACCTGCGCCGCGTCCGTGCACGGCCTGCGCCGCCGCGGCCGGCACGTCCAGGTCGGCCTGCTGCCCTCGCCGAGCGGCACGACCCCGGTCCCCATGGCCCGCGTGATCGCCCTGGAGCTGGAGCTGCTCGGCAGCCACGGCATGGCCGCGCACGCCTACCCGCCGATGCTGGAGCTGGTCAGGACGGGCGTGCTGCGCCCCGACCTCCTGGTGACCGCCACCGTCCCGCTGGACGGGGCCCCGTCGGCACTGGCGGCGATGGGGACGGCACCGGGGGCCGGGGTGACGGTCGTCGAGCCGTGGAGCTGACCACCTGCCCGGCGTGGGGGACCCGGTGGGGCTGACGACCGGGCGGGGGGCTCAGTCCTCCCTGCGGCCGCGGTTGCCGGGCCGGGAGGCCACCCAGGCCCGGACCGTGTCCGCGTACCAGTAGGGCTTGCCGCCCTCCACGTGGTCGGGAGGGGGCAGCAGGCCGTGCTTGCGGTACGAGCGGACGGTGTCCGGCTGCACCCGGATGTGCGCCGCGATCTCCTTGTAGGACCAGAGCCTGCGGTCGGTCATGAGTTGCACCTCCCTGCGCGCGCCGCGGCGGCGGCCGGGGGCGGCCGTCCGGGGGAGCCGGGCGCTGCGCTGGCGATCACCAAACGGTGTGTCCGGTGAACGACGCGGAGTGACGGCCGGGCAGGGGCTGTGGGCCGGATGTGACGGAAGGCCCGCGCACACGGGACATGTGTGACACGACGCGGGTTCTTGTGACACGGCTGACGCAAAGGCGTGCGCCGGCCCGTCGGCGGGGCGCGTCGACCCGGGACGGCGGCGAGCCGCCCCTGCCCCCGCTGCGGAGGAAAGGGCTGGGCAAAGTCTCGTCCGAATGTCCGGACAAAACATTGACAGGGTGTCACGCCGCGGACTACAAAACGGGAGAGCCGACACCGGAGGAAAGCCGATGGCGTACGACCTGATCACCGCGGGGCGGATCGGGGTGGACCTCCACCCGCTCCGGACGGGCGTCCCGCTGCCGCAGGTCACGTCGTCCGGCGGGTTCCTCGGCCAGGTCCCGCGCGACTCCGGCGCCGACGACCGCCGGGTCGCCCCGGTGCCCGGCCTGCCGGCCCCGGACCCGGGGACGACCGTGCGGCACGGCGACGCCGCAGGTGCCCTCGCCGCCTCCCGCCCGCAGTGTTCCTCCGCGGTGCCGGTCCCCGGCGAGGCGGGGGCGGCACTCGCCGCGGGAGCCGTACGGTGACCATCGACGTCACCGGACTCGCCCTGCGGGGCGGGGAAGCGGGGAACACCAGGACACGTCCTGCGGCGAGTGCGCCGCGGCCGCCGACGGTGCGCGGTCCGGCGCCGTGCCGGTCCTTGCCGTCGCCCGGCGGGCCGGTCGCTGCCGTACGCCCCGGACGGCGACGCGGCCGTCGCCGTGCACGCCGCCGCGGGGCCGCTGTGTCCCTCCGCCGCCCGGGCGGGCGCCGCACCGCCCGGGCCCCGATCGCCTCCGGCGCGGAAGACCGCTTCGCCCTGGCAGGAGCGAAGCGCGGGCGACGACTCCCCGCCCGCTTCGGTCCCGCGCCGGAGGTCCGCCCGCGGGCGGCTGCCGCACACCGTGCCGGACACACGGCCCACCGGGCCGGACGCACCGTCCACCGAGCCGGACACACCACCTGCCGTGCGGGACACCGTGCCCGCCGAGCAGGGCACACCGCCCGCCGTGTCGGACACACTGGAGGAGAGGGCTCCAGCACCACGGCCGGCCCCACCACCGACCCCGCGGCCGGCCCCACCACCGACCCCGCGGCCGGCCCCACCGCCGACCCCGCGGCCCGCATCACCGCCGGCCCCGCGGACACTCCCACATGTGTCTACGCGGAGACCCGAACGGCAGACACAGTGTCGGGCGCGCCTCCCGCCCGGGCCTGGTGGGATGGACCCGTGGCCGAGACCGCGAGCGGACCGCCCGCGGTCACGGCACCTGAGCTGTACGCACGGCACGTCTCCACCCGACGCCGCCATCTGTGAAGGAGTTCTCGGTCATGACGAAGATCGTCAACCACTGGATCGGCGGCAAGACCGCCGAAGGCGCCTCGGGTACGTACGGGCCGGTGACCAACCCGGCGACCGGCGCGGTCACCACGAAGGTCGCGTTCGCGTCCGTGGCGGAGGTGGACGCGGCCGTCGCCGCCGCGAAGGAGGCGTTCGCCACCTGGGGCCAGTCCTCGCTGGCCCAGCGCACCTCCATCCTGTTCCGCTTCCGCGCGCTGCTCGACGCGCACCGCGACGAGATCGCCGAGCTGATCACCGCCGAGCACGGCAAGGTGCACTCCGACGCCCTCGGCGAGGTGGCGCGCGGCCTGGAGATCGTCGACCTGGCGTGCGGCATCACCGTGCAGCTGAAGGGCGAGCTGTCCACCCAGGTCGCGAACCGCGTCGACGTGGCCGCGATCCGCCAGCCGCTCGGCGTGGTCGCGGGCATCACGCCGTTCAACTTCCCGGCGATGGTGCCGATGTGGATGTTCCCGATCGCCATCGCGTGCGGCAACACGTTCGTGCTGAAGCCGTCGGAGAAGGACCCGTCGGCGTCCGTCAAGCTCGCCGAGCTGCTGGCGGAGGCCGGGCTGCCCGACGGCGTCTTCAACGTCGTGCACGGCGACAAGGTGGCCGTCGACCGCCTGCTGGAGCACCCGGACGTCAAGGCGGTCTCCTTCGTAGGCTCCACCCCGATCGCCCGTTACATCCACACCACCGCCTCCGCGAACGGCAAGCGCGTCCAGGCGCTCGGCGGTGCCAAGAACCACATGCTGGTGCTGCCCGACGCCGACCTCGACGCGGCGGCCGACGCGGCCGTGTCGGCGGCGTACGGCTCGGCGGGCGAGCGCTGCATGGCGATCTCGGCGGTGGTCGCGGTCGGCGCGATCGGCGACGAGCTGGTGGAGAAGATCCGCGAGCGCGCCGAGAAGATCAAGATCGGTCCCGGCGACGACCCGGCGTCCGAGATGGGCCCGCTGATCACCAAGGCCCACCGGGACAAGGTGGCGTCCTATGTGACCGGCGCGGCCGAGGAGGGCTGCGAGGTCGTCCTGGACGGCACCGGCTACACCGTCGACGGCCACGAGGACGGCCACTGGATCGGCATCTCCCTGCTGGACAGGGTGCCGACCGGTGCGAAGGCGTACCGGGACGAGATCTTCGGCCCGGTGCTGTGCGTGCTGCGCGCCGAGACGTACGAGGAGGCGATCGACCTGATCAACGCCTCGCCGTTCGGCAACGGCACCGCGATCTTCACCCGGGACGGCGGCGCGGCCCGCCGCTTCCAGCTGGAGGTCGAGGCCGGCATGGTCGGCGTGAACGTGCCGATCCCGGTCCCGGTCGGCTACCACTCCTTCGGCGGCTGGAAGGACTCGCTCTTCGGCGACCACCACATCTACGGCAACGACGGCACGCACTTCTACACCCGCGGCAAGGTCGTCACCACCCGCTGGCCCGACCCGGCCGACGCCCCGGCGGGCGTGGACCTGGGCTTCCCGCGCAACCACTGAGTCCCCGCGCTCAGCCCCCGTGAGGCCGTCCGGTATGCGGACGGCCTCATTTTTTTGCGCCCGCGCGCTGCGGTTCCCGCAGGACCCCGATGCGCGCCAGGGGCGGGCTGTTACTGCCGTAAACGACAGATCGGCCGCCTGAGATCTACGGATTCCGTAGATGAACACCCATTGACGTGCTGGTTTTCGTCGGGGTTCCATGCAGCGCCGGGAGCGGACGACACCACGTACGAGCAAGCCGCCGGAGGCGATAGACGCTCCCGCCCGAACCAGCGCCGCACGACACGATCGGAAACCGCCCGCATGACCGACACGCTCCGCCCTGTCGAGACCGACGTCCCCGGGACACCGGACAGCCCCCGCACGCTCAAGCGCTCCATCGGGGTCGTCGGCGGCACGCTCCTGACCCTCTCCTGCGTGACGCCCGCCTCCACCCTGTTCGTGGTCGTGCCCGACCTGTTCGGCTCGCTCGGCACCGCCACCGCGCTGACGATCGCGATCGGCTCGCTGCTCTGTATCGCCGTGGCGTTCTGCTACTCGGAGCTGGGCACCCTCATCCCCAGCGCGGGCGGCGAGTACGCCATGGTCTCGACACTGGCCGGACGGCTCGCGGGCTGGCTGGTGTTCGTGCTGTCCCTGCTGGTCGTCATGATCGTCCCGCCGGTCATCGCGATGGGCACGGCCGACTACCTCGCGCCGGTCGTGGACCTCGCCCCGTCGGTCGCGGGCGCCTCGGTCATGCTGCTCGCCACCCTCGCCGGTCTGCTCGACCTGCGCGCCAACGCCTGGATCACCGGCGTCTTCCTGGTCCTGGAGGTCGTCGCGGCGGCCGTGGTGGCCGTGCTGGGCTTCGCCCACGCCGAGCGCGGACCCGGCAGCCTCGCCACGATGCAGGTGGCCGGCACGGACGGCGGCACGGACGTCGTGACGGGCCTGCTGGTCGTCTCCGGCCTCGCCATCGCCCTCTTCGTCACCCAGGGCTTCTCCACCGCCGTCTACCTCTCCGAGGAGCTGGAGAACCCGCGCCGCACGGTCGCCCGCACGGTCCTGGCCACCCTCGCCATCTCCGCCGTCATCATCCTGGTCCCGGTCGTCGCCATCACGATGGGCGCCGCCGACCTCCAGGAGCTCACCAGCGGCGACATCAGCGGCATGGTCACCGCCTGGTCCAACTCGGCCGTCGGCACCTTCGTCAGCCTCTGCGTGGCCCTCGCGATCATCAACGCGGGCATCGTCATGGTCATCCAGAACTCCCGGGTGCTGTTCGCCTCCGCCCGCGACAAGGCCTGGCCCGAGCCCGTCAACCGCCTCTTCGCCAAGCTCGGCCGCTTCGGCTCCCCCTGGGTCTCCACGCTCATGGTCGGCGTGCCCGGCGCGGCCCTGTGCTTCGTCAACCTGGACACCCTGTACGGCGTGACGGGCGTCTCCGTCACCGGCATGTACCTGCTCGTCGCGATCGCCGCCCTGTTCGCCCGGCGCGGCGCCCACCGGGAGACGCCCGCCTGGCGCATGCCGCTGTGGCCCGCCGCCCCGGTCCTGCTGATCGCGGTCCTGGCGTACATCCTCAGCCGGCAGGAGACGGTCCACCTGCTGCTGACCGGCGGCATCACCGCCGCGGCCACGCTCTACTGGGCCCTGTACCTCCGCCCGCGCCGCGACACCCGCTGGCTGGTGACGCTGCCGGAGGACGCGCGGGCCTGACGCGGGCGCCCCGCGCCCCCGTCCCGCCCTTTCCGTCCCGCACCCCGTCCCGTACCGCGCCGGTCCCGTACCACGGACGCGGTACGGGACGGCCCGCGTGTACGCCTGGGGGAGGGGTCACGGTTCGGTCTCCGGTCGACATCTCCCCGACAGGTTGACCCCGTACCGTTGACGCATGGATCTTCGACTGCCCGCGCTGCGGGGGCCGCTGCGACGGCGGCCGCGACGGCTGGCCGCCGCCGTGGCCGCCGTCGCCGTGCTCGCCGGCGCCGGTACCTGGACGGCCGCCGCCTCCGACGAGGTGCCTCCCGTGCACCGCGCCGACCGGGTCGTGGCCGTGGGCGACGGGGTGCGCATCGACACCTCGTACTTCACCGCCGGCCCGGACGGCCGCCGCCCCGCCGTCCTGCTCGGGCACGGCTTCGGCGGCAGCAAGGACGACGTACGGCAGCAGGCCGAGGACCTCGCCCGGGACGGGTACGCGGTCCTGACCTGGTCGGCGCGCGGCTTCGGCAAGTCCACGGGCCGCATCGGCCTGAACGACCCCGAGGGCGAGGTCGCCGACGTCTCGAAGCTGATCGACTGGCTCGCCGAGCGGCCCGAGGTCGAGCTGGACGAGCCCGGCGACCCCCGGGTGGGCATGTCCGGCGCCTCGTACGGCGGCGCGATCGCCCTGCTGGGCGCGGGCCACGACGACCGGGTGGACGCCATCGCCCCCGCCGTCACGTACTGGAACCTCGCCGACGCGCTCTTCCCGAACGGCGTGTTCAAGAAGCTGTGGGCGGGCATCTTCGTCAACTCCGGCGGCGGCTGCGCGAAGTTCGAGCCGGAGCTGTGCCGGATGTACGAGCGGGTCGCCGAGTCCGGCGAGCCCGACCCCGAGGCGCGCGAGCTGCTGGAGGAGCGCTCGCCGTCGGCGGTCGGCGACCGGATCGAGGTGCCCACCCTGCTGGTGCAGGGCCAGTCCGACTCCCTCTTCCCGCTCGACCAGGCGGACCGGGCGGCCCGGGCGATCCGCGCCAACGGCGCCCCCGTCGACGTCGACTGGATCGCGGGCGGCCACGACGGCGGCGACATGGAGACGGACCGCGTCCAGACCCGCGTACGCGCCTGGTTCGACCGGTACCTCAAGGACGACGAGGGCGCCGCCACCGGCGCCGGCTTCCGCGTCACCCGCACCCTGGGCACCGGCACCGGCGACGGCGAGCCCCGGCTGAGCGGCGTCACCGCGGACCGCTACCCGGGCCTGACCAGCGGGACGCGCCCGGTCGCCCTGGCCGGCCGCGAGCAGAGCTTCGCCAACCCGGCCGGCGCCGGTCCGCCCGGCGTCTCCTCCCTGCCCGGCCTCGGCGGCGCCGGCGGCCTCTCCCAGCTCTCCACGCTCGGCATCGGCGTGTCCCTCGACTTCCCCGGCCAGTTCGCCGCCTTCGAGTCGGCGCCGCTGCGCGACGACCTCCGGATCACCGGCTCGCCCACCGTGACGGTGCGCGTGAAGTCCACCAGCGAGGACGCCGTCCTCTTCGCCAAGCTCTACGACGTCGGCCCCGGCGACGGCCGGTCGGCGGTGCTGCCCTCCCAGCTGGTGACGCCCGTCCGCGTCGAGGGCGCCGGCGCCGGCAAGGACGTCACGATCACCCTGCCGGCCGTCGACCACCGGCTGGACGACGGCCACCGCCTGCGCCTGGTCCTCGCCTCCACCGACCTCGCCTACGCCTCCCCGACGAGCCCGGCGACCTACACCGTCTCCCTCAAGGGCGACCTGACGGTGCCGAGCGCGCTCGGCACGTCGGACGCGGACAGCACGCTGCCCGCCTGGGTGTGGTGGCTGCCCCTGGCCGGCGCGGGCGTCGCGCTCGCCCTGGTGCTGACCGGCCGGCGCCGCACGGTGGCCCCCGCCCCGCCCGACCCCGCGCTGACCGGCGTGCCGCTGCAGATCACCGGCCTGACCAAGCGGTACGCCAAGTCCACCGACCGGTACGCGGTCAAGGACCTGTCCTTCCGCGTGGAGCAGGGCCAGGTGCTGGGCCTGCTCGGCCCCAACGGCGCGGGCAAGACCACGACCCTGCGCATGCTGATGGGCCTGATCCGGCCCGACGGCGGCGAGATCCGCGTCTTCGGCCACGCCATCCGCCCCGGCGCCCCGGTGCTGTCCCGGGTCGGCGCCTTCGTCGAGGGCGCGGGCTTCCTGCCGCACCTGTCCGGCCGGGAGAACCTGGAGCTGTACTGGCGCGCCACCGGCCGCCCGCCCGAGGACGCCCACCTGGACGAGGCCCTGGAGATCGCCGGTCTCGGCGAGGCCCTGGCCCGCGCGGTGCGCACCTACTCCCAGGGCATGCGCCAGCGCCTGGCCATCGCCCAGGCCATGCTCGGCCTGCCCGACCTGCTCATCCTCGACGAGCCGACCAACGGCCTCGACCCGCCCCAGATCCGCGAGATGCGCGAGGTCATGATCCGGTACGCGGCCGCCGGGCGCACCGTGATCGTCTCCAGCCACCTGCTGGCGGAGGTCGAGCAGACCTGCACGCACCTGGTGGTGATGGACCACGGGCAGCTCGTCCAGGCCGGTCCGGTGGCGGAGATCGTCGGCTCGGGCGACACCCTGCTGGTCGGCACCGCCGCGCCGGTGGACGAGCCGGTCGCGGAGAAGGTCGCCGCCCTGCCGGGCGTGGCCTCCGCCGTGCGCACCGACGAGGGGCTCCTGGTCCGGCTCGGCGCCGACGGCACCGCGCGGCGCCTGGTCGCCGACCTCGTCCGGCTGGAGGTGCCCGTGGAGTCGGTCGGGCCCCACCGCCGCCTGGAGGACGCCTTCCTCACCCTGATCGGAGCCGAAGCATGAGCACGCTCACCGAGCGGACCGAGGTGGCGTCCGGCTACCGGGCGGGCCGCACCCTGCCCCTGCGGGTCGAGCTGGTCCGCCAGCTGAAGCGGCGGCGCACCCTCGTCATGGGCGGGGTGCTGTTCGCCCTGCCGGTCGTCCTGCTCGTCGCCTTCCAGATCGGCGGCGAACCGGGCCAGGGCAACGACCGGGTCAACCTCATGGACACGGCGACCGCGTCCGGGGCCAACTTCGCCGCGGTCAACCTCTTCGCCTCCGCGGGCTTCCTGCTCGTCATCCCCGTCGCGCTGTTCTGCGGGGACACCGTCGCCTCCGAGGCGAGCTGGTCGTCGCTGCGCTACCTGCTCGCCGCCCCGGTGCCGCGCGCCCGCCTGCTGTGGTCCAAGCTCGTCGTCGGGCTTGGGCTCAGCCTGGCCGCCCTGGTCCTGCTGCCGGCCGTCGCCCTGGCCGTCGGCACGGCCGCGTACGGCTGGGGCCCGCTCCAGCTGCCCACCGGCGGCACCCTGCCGACCGGTACCGCCGCGACGCGCCTGCTGATCGTCACGGCGTACATCATGGTGTCCCAACTGGTCACCGCCGCCCTGGCGTTCTGGCTGTCGACCCGGACGGACGCGCCGCTGGGCGCGGTCGGCGGCGCCGTGTTCCTGACCATCATCGGCAACGTGCTCGACGAGGTCACCGCGCTCGGCGACTGGCGGCACTTCCTGCCGGCGCACTGGCAGTACGCCTGGCTCGACGCCGTCCAACCGCGCCTGCAGTGGACGGACATGATCCAGGGCACGGCCCTGTCGGTCACGTACGCGCTGGTGCTGTTCGCGCTGGCCTTCCGCGGTTTCGCCCGCAAGGACGTCGTGTCGTAGGTCACCGGAGGGTCACCCACCGGTCTCGGCGCGCCGCCTCCGTGGCCGCTCCGCAACCCGTCCGCAACGTCCCGTGCCGCACGTTCCGGCCCCCCGCGCCGTCACAGTCGCAGGAGAACCGCACCGACGGACCGAGGGGGCACGGACGATGGAGAGGCACGAGCGGAACCGGACCCGGCGACTGCGCGACGCGCTGCTCGCCCTGACGACGGCGGGCGGCCTGCTGCTCACCGCGTGCACCGCGGGGGGCGGCGGCGACGGGCCCGGGGCGGGCGGCACCGCCCACGGCTCCCGGCCGGCCCCCGCCCCGGCCCGCACCGACGAGGAGGACGTCCCGCCGCGGGCGCCCGAGGACCACCTGTCCACCTTCGCCCTCGACGTGGACACCGCCTCCTACGGCTACGCCCGCCGCGCCCTGGCCGAGGGCCGGCTGCCCGACCCGTCGACGGTGCGGCCCGAGGAGTTCGTCAACAGCTTCCGCCAGGACTACCCGCGCCCCGGCGGCGACGGCTTCACGGTCACCGTCGACGGCGCCCGCACCGACCGGCACGGCTGGTCCCTGGTCCGCGTCGGCCTGGCCACCCGGCCCGGCGCGACGCGGGGCGAACGCCCGCCCGCCGCCCTCACCTTCGTCGTCGACGTCTCGGGCTCCATGGCCGAACCGGGCCGCCTCGACCTCGCGCAGGAGTCCCTCGCCGTGCTGACGGACCGGCTGCGCGACGACGACTCGGTGGCGATCGTCACCTTCAGCGACGAGGCCAGGACCGTCCTGCCCATGACCCGCCTCGGCGGCCACCGCGACGAGGTCCACGACGCCGTCGGCAGCCTGGAGCCCGCCGACTCCACCGACCTCGGCGCGGGCGTCGAGACCGGCTACGCCACCGCCGTCGAGGGCCTGCGCGAGGGTGCCACCAACCGGGTCGTCCTGGTCTCCGACGCCCTCGCCAACACCGGCGAGACCGACGCGGACGCGATCCTGGAGCGCGTCGCCGACGCCCGCCGCGAACACGGCGTCACCCTCGTCGGCGTCGGCGTCGGCAGCGACTACGGCGACGCCCTGATGGAACGCCTCGCCGACCGCGGCGACGGCCACACCGTCTACGTCTCCGGCCCGGAGGACGCCCGCGAGGTCTTCGGCGAGCAGCTCCCGCGCACCGTCGACCTCACCGCCCGCGACGCCAGGGCCCAGGTCGCCTTCGACCCCGCGACGGTCGCCGAGTTCCGCCTGGTCGGCTACGACGACCGCCGGGTCGCCGACGACGCCTTCCGCGACGACCGCGTCGACGGCGGCGAGGTCGGCCCCGGCCACACCGTCACCGCCCTGTACGCCGTCCGCACCAGGCCGGGCGCCGAGGGCCACCTGGCCACCGCCACCGTCCGCTGGCTCGACCCCGCCACCCGCGCCCCCCGCGAGGAGTCCGGCGCCCTGGAGACCCGTGCCCTGGACGACTCCGTCTGGAGCGCCGGCCACGGCCTGCGGGTCGCGGCCACGGCCGCCTACTTCGCCGACCACCTCCGCGCCCCGCGGGGCGCGGCGAGCCGCCTGCCCGGCGCCCCGACCCTGGACGACCTCGCCGAGCGCGCCGGCGACCTCGCCGCCGCCACGGAGGACGAGGACGTGCGCGAGCTGGCCGAGGCGATCCGCACCGCCCGCCGGCTGGCGTGACCCCCGTCCCATTGACCTTTTCTTACGCATGAGTAAGTTGACTCTGGAGTAAGTAAGTAGGACGGGACAGCACGTCAGCCGCACCGCGACCGGGAGCCGTTCATGGGCGTACGCAGGGATCTGAAACGGGCGAAACAGCGCGCCGACCTGGCGGCCCGCACCCGGATCGAGACCGTCAGGGACGAGCACGGCACCGTACGGGAGGTCCGCGCGGCGCCCCTCGCGCCGCGGCTCGCGACCGGCAGCACCGCCGACATCCCGTTCACCAACGCGGCCGAGGCGCCCGGCGCCGTCGTCCTGCGCCGCGAACGCGGCGGCACCTGGCACCCCGTCACCGCGGCGGCCTTCGCCCGCGAGGTGACCGCCGTCGCCAAGGGGCTGATCGCCGCCGGCCTCGAACCGGGCGGCCGCGTCGCCGTGATGTCCCGCACCCGCTACGAGTGGACGGTCCTGGACTTCGCTATCTGGGCGGCGGGCGGCCGGACCGTCCCCGTCTACGCCACCTCCTCCGCCGACCAGGTGGAGTGGATCGTCCGCGACTCCGGCGCCCGGTACGTCGTCGCCGAGACCGCCGAGAACGCCGCCACCGTCACCGCCGGCACGGCCGCCCTCCCCGACCCCCCGCGCGTCTGGCACCTCGACGGCGGCGCGCTCGACGAGCTCACCGCCCTCGGCCGGGACGTCACGGACGAGGAGGTCACCGAGCGCCGCGCCGCCCTGACCCCCGACACGGTCGCCACCGTCTGCTACACCTCCGGCACCACCGGCCGGCCCAAGGGCTGCGTCCTCACCCACGCCAACCTGCACGCCGAGGCCGCCAACACGGTCGAGCTGCTCCACCCCCTGTTCAAGGAGGTCACCGGCCAGACCGCCTCCACCCTGCTGTTCCTCCCGCTCGCCCACATCCTGGGCCGCACCCTGCAGATCGCCTGCCTGATGGCCCGCATCGAGGTCGGCCACAGCCCGAGCATCAAACCCGCCGACCTCCGCCCCGCCCTCAAGGCGTTCCGCCCGACCTTCCTGGTCGGCGTCCCGTACCTGTTCGAGAAGATCCACGACACCGGCCGCGCCACCGCCGAGAAGATCGGCCGCGGCGCCTCCTTCGAGCGCGCCCACCGCGTCGGCGTCCGCTTCGGCCGGGCGCACCTGGACCGCTTCCTGGGCCGCGGCAAGGGCCCCGGGCCCGGCCTGTACGCCGCCTGGGCGCTGTACGACCTGCTGGTCTACCGCCGGGTCCGCAAGGAGCTCGGCGGCCGCCTGCGGTACGCCATCAGCGGCGGCGGCCCGCTCGACCGCGACCTCAACCTGTTCTTCTACGCGGCCGGCGTCATCGTCTACGAGGGCTACGGACTGACCGAGACCACCGCCGCCGCCACCGTCGTCCCGCCCCTGGCCCCCCGCCCCGGCACGGTCGGCCTGCCCGTCCCCGGCACCGCGGTCCGCATCGCCGACGACGGCGAGGTCCTCGTCCGGGGCGGCATCGTCTTCGGCGCCTACTGGAACGACCCGGCGGCCACGGACGCCGTCCTCACCGACGGCTGGTTCGCCACCGGCGACCTCGGCGCGCTCGACGCGGACGGCTACCTCACCATCACCGGCCGCAAGAAGGACATCATCGTCACCTCCGGCGGCAAGAACGTCTCCCCGGCCGTCCTGGAGGACCGCCTGCGCGGCCGCCCGCCGGTCGGCCAGGTCCTCGTCGTCGGCGACAACCGGCCCTACGTCGGCGCCCTGATCTCCCTCGACCCCGACGCCGTCGCCCACTGGCTGGCGGTCCGCGGACTCCCCGCCGACACCCCGCTGTCCGAGGTCGTCCGCGACCCCCGCATGCGCGCCGACGTCCAGAAGGCCGTCGACCACGCCAACGAGGCCGTCTCGCGCGCCGAGTCGATCCGCGCCTTCGTCCTCGTCGAGGGCGACTTCACCGAGGAGAACGGACTGCTGACCCCGTCCCTGAAGGTGAAGCGCCGCGCGGCCGCGGAGGCGTACGCGGACCAGATCGAGGCCCTGTACGCGTCCGGGCGCCGGACATGACGCGTGCGGGCCCGCCGGGGAGCCGGCGGGCCCGCACGCGTGCCGGGCGTCGGTCCTCGCGCGTCAGTCCTCGGTGTTGGAGGACAGCACCGACACGTCCTCCAGGAAGTGCGCCAGCGCGCCGTCGCGCTTGATCTGCGTGGAGTTCTCGACGCACTGCTGGTTCATGTCGTCGGACAGGATCGGGATGTCCTGGATCGGAACGATGTTGACGACGGGGACGTTGATGTCCTCCAGGCCGATGCACGGCTTGTTGAACGAGCCCTGGATGAGCGCCATCTGCGGGCTCATGTTGCCGTACGTCGCCGAGTTGCCGTAGAACTGCGCGGCGCCGTTGCCGTTGAGGGAGGACGCGCCGCTGTCGTCGCCGATAGCCATCGCCTGGGGGGCCGCGGCGGCGGAGACACCCATGACGGAAGCGGCGATCGCCGCGGTGGCAACAACCTTCTTGATCACTGGCCAGTCCTTTCTGAGGGAACCCCGTCCACCGGAGCGCCTGGAACAACTGCGAGCGCTCCGAGTGGTTTCTCCTCGTCACTCCGTCGGCCCAACCCGTGGACGTTTGTGTGTTCTTGGGCCGAGGTGATGAGCGGCATCGCGACGACGGCGCAGCCAACCGGGTGAATGGCCGCAACCAATCCCCCTGCTTCGTGTTGATGAGTCCGTAGGACATGCGTCGCTACGACATGCGTCGCTACTAGGAAAGGAACGCGAAGTGCTCAAGAAGGCAATGGTCGCCGCGGCGGCCGCCGCTTCTGTCATTGGTATGTCGGTGGCGGCCGCTCCCCAGGCGCTTGCCGTCGGCGACGACTCCGGGCCGTCCTCGGCCAACGGCAACGGTGCCTCGTCCTCGTTCGGCAACTCGGCGACCGACGGCGACATGAGCCCGCAGCTCTCGCTGGTCGACGGCACGCTCAACAAGCCGTGCGTGGCCCTGGAGGACATCAACGTCCCCGTCGTCAACATCGTTCCGATCCAGGACATCCCGATCCTGTCGGACGACCTGAACCAGCAGTGCGCCGACAACTCCACCCAGGCCAAGCGGGACGGCGCCCTGTCGCACATCCTGGAGGACCTGGCGGTTCTGTCGGCGAACGGCGAGTCGGACGACTGACGAGCCGGGCAATCGTTCACCGTCTCCCGGGCGGTCCGCTGGGTTCCCTGCGGGCCGCCCGGTGGCGCGTCCGGCAGGCGTTCCCACCGGGTGACGGAACGCATCATTGCATCGTGTGGGCTACGGCGCCGACGCAATGGGGGGCGTTCGGGTGAATTCGGCGGGGTCGCACGTTCTTCAGTTTCCTCCGCCGTCAATTTCTCGTTGTGCAGGCTGCAGGTCATGGTGCGAGCCGTTCAAGTTGTGCTCGCTCGGTTTCGGCCGTCAAAGGGCATGACCGCAGAGAAGGGAAAATTCATGAAGAAGAGCGCTGCTGCCGTCGCGGGCGCGATCATGGCGCTGGGCATGGCCGCCCCGGCCGTCGCCGACTCCGGTGCGACCGGTGCCGCAGCCCATTCCCCGGGCGTCCTCTCCGGCAACGTGATCCAGATCCCGGTGCACATCCCCATCAACGTGTGCGGCAACACCGTGGACGTCATCGCCGCCCTGAACCCGGCGTTCGGCAACCAGTGCGAGAACGACTGACGACGTTCCCGCCCCGGCCGTACGGCTGCGTCATGGCCGGCCTTGGACAACTCCGTTGCTTCCAGGGCCGGCTTTTCCCACTTCTCCCAGCAGGAAGACAACGAGATTGCGACAGACCCTGAGCAGGGGAATGCTCGCGGCCGCGGCCGCGACGAGCATGCTGTCTCTGTGCGGTGGTGCCGCCGTCGCCGACTCCGACGCGAGCGCAGCGGCCCGGAACTCGCCGGGCGCCGTGTCCGGCAACGACGTCCAGATCCCCGTCGAGGTGCCGGTGAACGCCTGCGGCAACTCCGTCGACGTGGCGGCCGTGCTCAACCCGGCGTTCGGCAACTCCTGTGCGCACGAGGCACACGGCCCGAAGGACGGTTCCCGCGGCACGCCCCACGGCGACGACCCCGGATACGGGGACGACTCCGGGTACGGGGACGACTCCGGGTACGGGGACGACTCCGGGTACGGAGAGGACGACGGCGGATACGGAGACGGCGGATACGGCGACGGCGGGTACGGCGAGACTCCGCCGACGAAGCCGCCGACCACCCCGCCGACGAAGCCGCCGACCACCCCGCCGACGAAGCCGCCGACCACCCCGCCGACGAAGCCGCCGACCACCCCGCCCACCACGACCCCTCCCGGCGGGGAGACCACGCCTCCGGGCGGCGGTCAGACGACTCCGCCTCCCGGTGGTCACCACACGCCCCCGCCCGGGGGCGAGCACCAGTCGCCGTCCCTTCCCGAGACCGGCGCCGAGGCCATGCTCGGGGCCACGGCCGCCAGTGCCGCGCTGATCGCGGGCGGGGCCGTGCTGTACCGGCGGGGCCGCACCGCGTCCCGCAGGTAGCGCGCCGGGTGCCGGACGCCTCGCGTCCGGCACCCGTGCCCCGGCCGCCCCGATACGCGCCCGCCCCTCCCCGCGGTCCGTCCACCCGGCTGCCGTAGCCGCGGTGGCGCCCCGGCCGCCCGTATGACTGAGTGTCAGTAACGGGACGCCACAAGGCACTCGCGCGCAGGAGGGAGCAGGGCATGGCCCCACAGCAGCGCCGGATCCGGGCTCGACGACCGGCCCGCGTCGCGGCGGCGGCCGCCGCGACGGCCGCCCTGGTCGCCGGTCCGGGGGCCACCGCGGGCGCCCGGACCGCCGACCCACCCGCACCGGGCCCCGAGATCCCGGCACCCGTGACTCCGGCGCCCGCGGGTCCCGCTCCCGTGAGCCCCGCTCCCACCGGCTCCGCCCCGGTGGGCCCGGCGCCCACGGACGCGCCCCGGGAAGGGCCCGCCTTCGGCGCCTACCTCCACTACGGCGCCCCCGGCGTCGACCGGATCGCCGAGTTCGGGCGCTGGCTGGGCGGTGCCGAGCCGCGCGTCGCCCACACCTACCTGCCCGGGGACCTGTGGAGCAACATCGAGGGCGCTCCCGGCTTCCTGGACGTGTGGGCCGACTGGCGCAGGGCGCGGGACGACCGGATGTTCGTCCTCAACGTGCCCATGCTGGAGCGCAACGAGGAGGGCCTGTCCGACGACGAGGTGCGCCGGCTGCTGCGCGAGGGCGCCGCCGGACGCCACGACCACCACTTCCGCGCGCTCGCCGAGCGGCTGGTCGACCTGCGGGTGCCGGACACGGTCCTCGTGCTCGGCTGGGAGATGAACGGCATCACGTACACCCACCGCTGCGGCCCGGACCCGGCGGCCTGGAAGGCGTACTGGAACCGGATCGTCGCCGCCATGCGCGCGGTGCCGGGCCAGCGGTTCCGGTTCGACTTCACGCCGTCCCGCGGCCGGGACGCCGTCCCGTGGACGGAGTGCTACCCGGGGGACGACACGGTCGACGTCATCGGGATGGACGCGTACGACCAGCCGGAGGGCATGCCGTTCGACGAGCAGGTGACGGAACCCTACGGGCTGCGGCACCACGTGGACTTCGCCCGGGCCCACGGCAAGCCCGTCTCCTACCCGGAGTGGGGGCTCTTCCGCAACGGCGACAACCCGGAGTACATGCGGCGGATGCTCGCGTGGATGGACGAGCACGAGCCGCTCTACCACACGCTGACCGACTACTGCCCGCACGGGGTGTGGCAGTGCGGGAGCAATCCCGAGGCGTCCGCGGTCTACCGGTCCGTGCTCTTCGGGCGCACTGGCGGACCGCCGCCGGACCCGGCCGGCCCGCCCGCCCCGCCCGCCGGGCCGGCCGCGCCCGTGCCGCCGCTCCCGCCGGTCTGTTCGCCGCCGGGCCTCGGCGAGTGGTTCCAGCAGTGGCTCGGCGGGCTGTGCACCCGCGCGTACGGGTGGCTGCGGAGCCGGTAGCGCCCCCGCGCGGCGGGCCGGTCAGGACCCGCCGCCGCGTGCGCGGACGAGGCGCACCAGCTCCTTGCCCCGGTGGCGGACCGCGACGTCGCACAGGGCCGCCGACAGCAGGGGCGCGGTGCGCCGCCGGGCCAGCAGCAGGCGCTGGTTGACCACGGTCCGCGGACGCCAGTGATGCTTGTAGGGCTCGTCGCCGCGCAGCAGGCTCAGCGCGCCGTGCGCGCCGCCCTTGGTGTGCGCGGCGAGGGCGTCGAGCAGTATCACCGCCACGTCCGCCTTGCGTTCCCGCAGGCCGGGGTGGGCGCCGTACAGGTAACCGCCCGCCAGTAGCGGCGACATCAGGGCCACGTCCACGGCCACCACCTCGTCGTCGAGCGCGAACTCGGTGACCACCGCGTCCCCGGAGCGCGCCATCGCCCCGACCGACCGCACCAGGTGGTCGCCGAACCGCGGCCGCAGGTGCTCCGGCGTCACCTTCCGCCCCTGCCACTGCAACCGGTGCAGGGCGAGCAGCCGCCGCAGGGCCGCGTCCGTCTCGTCGGGCCGCACGACCCGGCGCCGGACGCCGAGCGCATCCAGCCGGCGCAGCTGGGCGCGGACCCGCTGCTGGGCCTTGGCCGACGGCAGCCGGGCGACCAGCTCGTCCATGGGGACGGCGGGCAGCTCCAGGCAGGGGGAGCCGGCCACCCGGCGGCGCGGTCCGTGCCAGCGGGCCCAGACCCGTTCGGCGGCGCCGCCGGGCCGGACCTCGCGCAGGTCGATCAGCGCGGTGCGGGCGGCGGCCGACAGCGCCTCGGTGAGCGCGGCCACCGCGGGCTCCCCGCGCCCGTCGTCCACCAGGACGTCGGCGTGGTCGGAGACCGCCCCGCCGAGCGGCACCAGCGCGGGCAGCGGACCCGTCACGCGCATCAGCGGCGCGGCGGCCACGAGGTCCGGGCCGTCGCGCACCAGCAGCAGCCGCAGCCGGCCGCGCCCGCCGTACGACAGCCACCACGAGTGCAGCCAGGCGTGGCTCTGGAACGGGGTGGCGGTGGAGCACCGCCGGTACAGCCGCGTCCAGTCGGCGGCGAGCGCGGCGAACGCGCGCTCCTCGGTGACCAGTTCGGCGGTGTACGTCACGGCTGCCCGTACGCGTCGGCGGCGGCCGGGCCGGGCACGGTCGGCCGTCCCGGCTCCCGCGCGTCCCGCCGCGGCCGGACCAGGAGGGCGAGCCCGCCCAGCAGGCCGCCCGCGCCGGCCCCGACCAGGCCCGTCACCTCCGGTGACGCGGACGACGGCTCGGTGGGACGGGTCGCGCGGGCGAACTGCCGGAGCTCGACGCGGGTGGTGTCCTCGGCGGCGCCCGCGTGCCGGGTCAGGGCGCGCGAGACCGCGTCGGCCATGGCGGCGGCGAGGCCGGGGCGGGTGGAGGTCGCGGTGACGGCCACCATCGGGGCGTCCGGCGAGGTCGCCGTCCGCACGCTCTCCTTCAGCGTCCGCACCGGCACGCCCGCCCCCGCCTGGGCGTCGCCGAGCACGGCGAGCTGGGTGGCGACCCGGCCGTAGGCCTGCGCGAAACCGAGCGCGGTGGCCGGGTCGGACCGCTCCGTCGGCACGGCGACGACGTAGCTGGTGGCGGTGTACACCGGCGGCCTGACCATGCCGTACGTGCCGCCGAGCAGGCCGCCGGCGAGGACGCCGGCCGCGAGCAGCGACCAGGGGGGAAGCGACTTGGGGCGGGCCGGGGCGGGGGCGGTCGGGATCTGGGTCATGCGGAACTGACTCCCTGGGGTGACGGGGACGACGACGGCGCGACGGCGGCCGCGTACACGTCCATGAGCTGGGCGGCGCTGCGGGTGATGCAGTAGTGGCGGGCTGCGTCGGGCGCGGTGCGCGGCCCCGGGACCCGCCGCCGTACGCCGGCCAGCGCGCGGGCGAACTCCTCGGGGCCGCCGGTCACCCGCCGGGCGGCGGGCGCGGCCCCGGCCGGCAGGTCCTCCAGGGCGGGGCAGGAGGCGTACAGCACCGGCAGTCCCGCCGCCAGCGCCTCCACCACCGCCAGGCCGAAGGCCTCCTCCGGGGACGGGGAGGCGAGCACGTCCATCGCGGCGGTCAGCGACGGCAGGTCGGGGCCCGGCGAGCCGTCGGGCAGGCCGGGGCGCTCCCCGGTGAACAGCACCCGGCCGGCGATCCCGGCCTCGCGCGCGGTGCGCCGGAGGGCGGCCTCCTCCGGTCCGCCGCCGACGAGCAGCAGCCGGACGTCGCCGGGCAGCAGGGCCACGGCCCGGACCAGGTCGCCGAAGCGCTTGCCGGCCGTGAGACGGCCGACGCCGCCGACGACGTACGCGCCGTCCGGCAGGCCCAGGCGGCGGCGGGTCTCCTGGCGGCGGGCCGGGTCGAAGCGGAAGCGGGCCAGGTCGATCCCGTTGGGGACGACCGCGATCCGGGATTCCGGCACGCCCCAGCGCCTCAGCCGCCCGGCGACCGTCGGGGAGACGGCGACCGTGGTGCGGCCCAGGCGCTCGCCGGCCAGGTACAGGGCGCGCACGCCCGGGCCGAGCGGGCGGCCCTCCGTCTGCGAGGCGCCGAGGGAGTGCTCGGTGGCGACGACCGCGCGCACGCCCGCGAGCCGCGCGGCCAGCCGGCCGTACAGGCAGGCGCGGTACAGGTGGGTGTGCACCAGGTCGTAGCCGCCCGCGCGGACGACCCGCACCAGGCGGGGCAGGGCGGTGAGGTCCCGGTTGCCGGCCATGCCGAGGTGGACCACCCGTACGCCGTCGGCGGCCAGCCCGTCGGCGACCGGGCCCGGGTCGGTGAGCGTCACGACGTCGCACGCCACGGGCAGGTGCCGCAGCAGCAGCCGCAGTTGCAGCTCGGCGCCGCCGACGTTGAGGCCGGTGATGACGTGCAGGACCCTCACCGGCGCCGTCCCGCGGGGCGGCGGCGCAGCCCGTGCAGCCGGTACTTCAGGAAGAGCCGGACCGCGTGGTCGCGTTCGTCGATGTGCGCCCGGGGCAGGGCGAACGGGCCGGTGAGCGGCCCGGGGTCGATGGCGCAGGCGTATCCGTACCCGGCGTCCCGCACGGCGGCGACCGCGCGCCGGTCGACCGTCCCGTACGGGTAGCAGAACCCGTCGACCGGTGTGCCGGTCAGCTCCGCGAGCACCGCCCTGCTCCCGGCCGCCTCGGCCCGCAGCGCGGCGTCGTCCGCCCGGGTCAGGTCGACGTGGGTCAGGCCGTGCGAGCCGATCTCCACGCCCTCGGCGGCCGCGTGCCGGACGCCGTCCGCGGTCAGCAGCGGCTTGCGCGGGCCCAGCGGGTCCCAGGCGTTGTCGCCGCCGAGCCGGCCCGCCAGGACGAACAGGGTGGCGCCGCAGCCCCGGCGGCGCAGCACGGGCAGCGCCTCGGTGACGAAGTCGGCGTACCCGTCGTCGAAGGTGAGCCCGACCAGGTCCCGGCCGGCGCCCCGCGCGCGGGCGGCGAGCAGCTCGGCCACGGACACGCCGCGCAGCCCGTGCCGCCGCAGCCAGGCGAGCTGCCGGTCGAGACGCCCGGGCGTGACGGTGATGCGGTAGGGGTCGGCCGAGCGGTCGCCCACGGAGTGGTACATCGCCACGAACGGGAGCGGGCCGTCCGGTCCGGGACGGGCGCCGGTGGCGCTGCGGTCAACGGATGTCGCCATGGGGGGCCTTCCGGGTGACGGAACGGGGGGAACGGGGGGAACGGAGGAAACGGAACGAGCCGGTGCGCAGGGCGCGCAGGGAGCGGAGCGCGAGGACGCAGCCCTGGTCGCCCAGGCACCGGCCGAGCAGGACGAAGACGGCGAGGACGGCGGCGGAGCCGGCCGCCAGGCCGGGCAGCGGCGCGTCCGCGAGGCCCGCCGCGCCCGCGCCCGCGAGCGCGGCGGCGGCGGCCGCCGGCACCGGCCTGCCCACCTCGGCCAGCACCCGCCGGGTGCGGACCGGGACGGCGCGCGGCCCGCCGCGTCCGGTGTTCGTCCCGGCCAGCAGCAGGGCGGCCGTGACGGTGATGCCGGCGGCGTTCGCGGCGGCGATCCCCGACACGCCCCAGAAGCCCACCGTCCAGGCGCCCAGCCACGCGGTGACGGCCAGGCCCGCGGCCATCGCGGCGAGCGGGTACCAGGTGGGCCGGCCCGCCGAGAAGTACGAGCGCACGAGCGCGCCGACCAGGGTCTGGGCGAGCAGCCCGAGGGCGTACACGCGCATCACCCCGGCGGTGGCCGCCGTGTCCGTACCGGTGAACGCGCCGCGCTGGAACAGGAGCTCGACGAGCTGCGGGGCGCAGGCGACGACACCCGCCGTGCCGAGCAGCACCAGGGAGGCGGCGAGCGCCAGGTCCCGCTCCACCCGGGCCCGGGCCCGTCCGGTGTCGCCCTCGGCCAGCGCCCGCGCCACCACCGGGAAGGTGACGGTGCACAGCATCAGCGAGAGGGTCATCGGGATCTGGGCCACCTTCTGCGCGTAGTTCAGGTGCGAGATGGCTCCGGAGGGCAGGGCCGAGCCGAGGAACCGTTCGACGAGGACCTGCGACTGGCGGCACAGCGCGAAGAGCAGGACGGTGGACAGGACGGCCAGGCCCATCGCCCGGTCGCCGTCCCCGCCGCCCGGCCCGGCCGGGGCCTTGCGCCGCATCTGCCGCCCCAGCGACGGCAGTTGGGCGAGGACCATCAGGCAGCCGCCCGCCGCGACCCCGGCCGCCGCCGCCCGCACGCCCCAGCGCCCGCCGAACGCCAGCATCACGGCGATGAGGGCGGTGTTGTAGGCGACGTAGATGGCCGCAGGCGCCAGGAAGCGGCGGTGCGCGCGCAGGGCCGCGCTGCAGTACCCCGCCAGGCCGAAGCTCAGCACCGAGGTCGCGGTGAGCCGGGTGCAGTCCACCGCGAGGGCGGGGTCGGGCAGCCCGGGGGCGAGCGCTTCGACCAGGTACGGGGCGGCCGCGGCGATCAGCGCCGAGGCCGCCGCGAAGGCCAGCAGCAGCCGGGGGAGGGTGCGGGCGACCAGCGCGCGGACCGGGTCGCCGGGCGCGCCCCGCGCCCGCCGCGCCAGGGCGAGGCTGAACGCCGGGATCAACGCGAAGGCCAGCCCGTCCTCGATGAGCAGCGTGGCGGCGAACTCCGGCACCGTCCACGCCACCAGGAAGGCGTCCGTCTCCCGCCCGGCCCCGAACAGCCGGGCCAGCGCCTGGTCCCGCGCCAGCCCCAGCACGGCCCCCGCGACGGACAGCACGGCGGTGACCAGCGTGGCCCGGGCGAGGAAGCCCCGGGGGGCGAGACCGGCGTGGTCCTCGGAAGCGGGGAGCTGCCGGCCGGTGGGTTCCCCGGCGGGCGAGGGGCGCCGACCGGCGCGGTCCCCGCGAGCCGGGAGCCGGGGGCCGGCGGGCTCCCCGGAAACCGGAGGCCGCCGGCCGGCGCCGGTGCGGTCCCCGGGGCCCGGGAGCCGCCGCGGCGCATCCGCCTCGCCCTCGGCGACCGGAGGCTCCTGAGGCGTCCCCGCGGCCCGGGGCGGCGTCACCGTCATCGCGTCCCGGCCTCCCCCGAGGCGCCGCGCACGGCCGCCCCGGCGTGACCCGGTACGGGGGCCCCGGCCGGTTCCGGCACGGAGGACGGGACCGCCCCGCCCCCGCCCACCAGCGCCCACCAGGCCACCAGCCCCAGCGACACCGCCGTCAGCACGGTCGACCGCCCCCCGATGTCGGCGTACGCGAAGTCCGTCAGGTGCCACAGCAGCAGCCCGCACGCGACGAGCCCGCAGTCCAGCCCCGGTCCGGCCCGCCGCACCCGGGCCAGCCCGCGCACCGCGCACACCAGCAGCGCCAGCCAGCTCCCCGTCAGGGCGAGCAGGCCGATCAGCCCCTGCTCGGCCAGGACCAGCAGGTACATGTTGTGCGGGGACAGCAGCGGCTGCCTGCGGAAGCCCGCGCCCGCGCCGGCCGTGTCGCTGCCCGAGGACAGCGCCAGCGAGGCGTGGGCGTCCCGGTGTTCGGGAAAGCCCTTCAGGCCGACACCGGTCAGGGGCCGCTCGCGCCACATGCCGGCCGCCGCCGCCCACATCGTGTACCGGTCGGTCACCGACCGGTCGGGCGCGTCCGCGACCCGCGTGATGCTGTCCACCCGCTCCTGCAGCCGGGCCGTGCCCACCCCGAAGCCGCCCACCAGCACCACGGCCGCCGCGACCAGCGCGGCCCCCACCCGCAGGGCCCGCCGCACCCCGGCCAGCAGGAGCTGCGCCCCGCACGTGACGGCCGTCGCGATCCACGCCCCCCGGCTGAACGACAGCGCGAGCGGCACCAGCAGCACCAGCGCGCAGCCGGCCGCGAGCACCCGCCGGCGCGCCGGCCCCCCGCCCAGGGCGAGCCCGACCGCGCACACCACGCCCAGGGAGACGACCGTCGCCATCCCCATCACGTCCTGCGCCCCGAACGTGCCGACCGCCCGGATCGGCCGGCCCTCGTACGAGGCCCCGGTCCCGGTGACGTACTGGTGCGCCCCGACGGCCCCCTGCCACCCGGCCAGGCCCACGAACGCCCAGGCCGGCACCCGGAAGTCGGCCCGGTCCCGGACCAGCAGCAGCACGGCCGCCGGGACCAGCACGAAGACCTGGAGGTAGCGGCCCAAGCCGCTGACCCCGGTCCCCGGCGAGGCCGCCCCGGCCGCGGCGACGGCCGTCCCGACCACGGGCAGCCCCAGCACCAAGGCAGCCGTGCGCGACAGCGGACGCCGCCGGTCCCGCACGAGCCGGACGGCGCAGTACAGCACCACGAGCGCGGAGGCCGCGTCGGCGGGACCCGCGCCGCCCTCCCCGCCCGGCTCCACGGGCAGCGCCAGCAGCGCCACCACGGCCACCAGCGGCAGCACCGGTGCGTACGCCCGGACCCGGACGGCCGGCGGAGCGTGGCCCATGCCGCTCAGCTCCCCGTCGGCCGGACGAGCGCCGCCACCGTGCGCAGCAGGATGCAGACGTCCTGCCACAGCGACCAGTCGTCGATGTAGGCGTTGTCGAAGCGGGCCCGGTCCTCGATCGAGGTGTCGCCGCGCAGCCCGTGGACCTGGGCGAGGCCGGTGATGCCCACCGGCATCCGGTGGCGGGCCGCGTAGCCGGGGTAGGTCCGGCTGAACCGCGTCACGAAGTACGGCCGTTCGGGGCGCGGGCCGACCAGGCTCATGTCGCCCCGGCAGACGTTCCACAGCTGGAGCAGCTCGTCGAGCGAGGTGCGGCGCAGGAAGCGGCAGAACCAGGACATTTGCCGGTCGTCCGCCACGCTCCAGCGGGTCGCCGCCTCGTGCGCGTCGACCGGGCGGTGGGTACGGAACTTCAGCAGCGTGAAGGGCCTGCCGTGCCGGCCGATCCGCTCCTGCCGGAAGACGACGCCCGGCCCCTCGGTGACCCGCAGCAGCACCGCGCACACCAGCAGCAGCGGACCGGCCGCCAGCAGCAGCGCCCCGGACACCGCCACGTCCAGCACGCGTTTGCCGAAGTCGTCGCGCCACTCGGAGCCCATGTCCAGGCGCCGGCAGGGGAACCCCGCGAGCCGGTCGGGGGAGCCGTACGACGGCGAGTCCGCGTCGACCTCCCACACCGTGCACCCCGACGCGGCCAGCGCCCGCAGCAGCGGCCCCTGCCCGGTCCGTACCGACGGGTGCACGGCGAGGACCTCGCGCACCCCGTGCCTGACGAGCGCCCGCTCGATGTCCTCGCCGGTGGTCAGCACGGGCAGTCCGGCGGCGCCGTCCGGGTCGTCGGCGACGATCGCCACCGGCCGGATCCCGTGGCGCGGGTGGCGCAGCACCCCGGCGGCCACGCGCCGCGCGGTCGCGGCGGGCCCGATCACGAGCGCGGCCCGCGGGCGGCGCAGCAGGTCCAGGCGCCGCCGCCGGTACACGGCAGCCCGGCACACCACGCCCGCCGCGCACTGCGCGGCCCAGCCCAGCAGCAGGTCACGGGCGGACAGGGCGTACGGCGGGGCGCACGCGGCGACGAGCGCCCCGAGGGCCAGCCAGACCACCGCGATCCGGCCGCACAGCACGGGCAGTTCGTCCAGCACGCCCGGCACCCGGGAGGCGCGGCGCGGGCGCAGCAGCAGCGAGAGGGCCACCAGCGGCACCGCGAGCAGCGGGCCGCGGCCGGCGGGCGCGAGCGCGCCCGCCAGGGCGGCGGCGGTGTCCGCCACGAGCAGCGGCAGCGGGGACGGGGGCCGCGCCGGGAACCGCCGGGCGGGCGGGCGGGAGTCCGCGGCGGCACGCGGCGGCAGGACCGGGACGGGCCGGCCTGCCCGGCCGGGAGCCTGCCCCGCGGGAGGGGGAACGGTGCTTTCCGCGGTCACGAGGGGACGGACTCCCTGTCGTCGGGGGCGGCGGCCGCGGCGCGGGGACCGCCGAGCAGCTCGCGGTACACGGCCCGGACGGCCCCGGCGGTGTCCCGCACGTCGTGCGAGGACAGCACGTGCCGGCGGCCCTCGCGGCCGAGCCGCGCGCGCAGCCCGGGGTCGAGCAGCAGGGCGGCGACGGCCCCGGCCAGGGCCGCCGGGTCCCGCGGCGGCACCAGGCAGTGCGGCGCGAGCGCGGCCGGCAGGCTCTCCCGGGCGCCGTCCACGTCCGTCACCAGCACGGCCCGCGCGCAGGCCATCGCCTCCAGCGGAGCCAGCGCCATCCCCTCCCACCGCGACGGCAGCACGACCAGGTCGGCGGCCCGGTACCAGGGCACGGGGTCGTCGACGGCCCCGGCGAACCGCACGGACGACGGGGCGAGGTCCCGCAGCCGGGCGCCGTCCGGCCCGTCACCGACCAGCACCAGCCGGGCGTCGGGCACCCTCCGCAGCACCGGCTCCCAGGCCGCCAGCAGGACGTCCTGCCCCTTCTGCCGGCACAGCCGCCCCACACACACCACCAGCGGGGCGTGCGGACCGGCGTCCCCGGGGAGCGCGGCGCGGGCGGGACCGGCGGCGGCCGGGCGGAAGCGGTCCGTGTCGATGCCGTTCGGGACCACCGACCACCGTCCGCGGACCCCGGCCCGCAGTCCCCGGCGGCGTTCCGCCTCGCTCACGCAGACGATCCGGTCCGCCCAGCGCGCCGCCCACCGCTCCCAGCCGGCCGCGAGGGCTCCGGTCACCCCGCCGGCCGCCTCGAACGACCAGGCGTGCGGCTGGAACACGGTCGGGATCCGGCCCCGCACCGCCAGCCGCCCGGCGAGCCCGGCCTTCGCGCTGTGCGCGTGCACCAGGCCGGGCCGGACGTCCGCCAGCACCGCGGCCAGCCGCCGCACCTCCGCGACCAGCGACGGCCCGGGCTCCCGCGCCGCGGCCCAGGGCCGTACGTCCGCGCCCAGCGCCGCCAGCCGCGCGGCCAGGGGCCCGTCGGGGCAGGCCACCGCGACGCACAGGCCGGCGGCGAGCTGGTCCCGCGCCAGGTCCGTCACGACCCGGGCGACCCCGCCGTCCACGGGCTGGGTGAGGTGCAGGACCCGCGGGGGAGGGTCGGTCGTCGACTGGTGCATGCGCGGCTTCCTCGCTCACGGACGGCGCTCGGTAGGGGAGGGAACGCGCCTCACTGCCGGGTGCCGGCGGCGACGAAGAGCGCCTCGGCCCCGATCGCGTTCCGCTGGGGAACGAGCCGGGGGGTCGCCTGGTCACATCCGCGCACACCGGAGTCGCACGACGGGGGCGCGACGGCACCGGCGGGGGTGCGCGGGCGCGCCGGTCGCACGCGTGCGCCGGGTGCGGCGGGACCTGGGCCGTCCGCCGTGCCGACGCGCCGGAACGGGGCGGTGGCGGCGGCGGGGCGGACGCGGACGGCCCCGGCCCACATCACCCCTTTGGCGGCACTACCCGCGCGGACGCGACGCGTTGACACAGCGCCGGGCATCCGCCCGGATGTTTGTGTCAACCCCAAGGAGCACCTCTCCATGTCGCGTATCGCGAAGGGCCTGGTCCTGACCTCCGTCGCCGCCGCCGCGGTGGCGGGCACCGCCGGCATCGCCGCCGCCGACAGCGGCGCCGGGGCCCACGCCGAGCACTCCCCGGGCGTGCTGTCCGGCAACGCCGTGCAGGTCCCGATCCACATCCCGGTCAACGTCTGCGGCAACACCGTCGACATCATCGGCCTGCTGAACCCGGCGTTCGGCAACGAGTGCGCGAACGACTGACGGCGCCTCGACCCCCCTTCACCGGCCGTTCCCCGTGCTGTCCCAGCCGGGGAGCGGCCGGTCGCCGTTGCGCCGAACGGGCGCCTCGGCGGGGGCCCGGCGGACGGGCCCCGCAACCGCCCCCACCAGGGGTGACGGCGCCGCCCCCGCACCGCGGGGGTGACCCGGGGCGGGCGCTCGGTTGCGGAGCGTACGGGGCGCTTCCACGGTGGGCTCAAGATCCGACGCCCACCGAAAGGACCTTCCATGCGTCTGCCCGCCCGTCGCATCGCGACCTCCGCGCTCTGCGCCGCCCTCCTGCTCGGGGTCACCGGGCCGGCCGCCGTCGCCGCGGACGACGACCCGGTCCGCGAGCGCACCCGTGCGGCGTCCCAGGCCCCCCTGCCCGACGCGGACGCGCTGCTCGCGCAGGTCGCCGGCCTGGGCGAACTGGGCGGCGTGCTCACCCCGGTCGCCGGCCTGCTGACGGCCGTGCTGAAGGCGGACGACGGCCGGATCACGCCCGAGGCGGCCACCGAACTGGGCTCCGACGTCAAGGACGCCATCGCCCGGGCGACCGCGGCGGCCCCCACGACCCTGCCGGTGACGACCACGCCCGCCGGCACCACGCCCACCACCGTGACACCGGCCATGCCGGGCCTGACCGCCCCGGTCCTGCCGGGTCTCACCGTCCCCGGCCTCACGGTGCCGGGCATCACGCTGCCCGCCCTGCCCCTGATCCCCGACGGTTCCGAGGTGGCGGACGTACGCGCCAAGGCGCCGGCCGACCTCGTCGCCGAGGCGATGGCCGCTCTGGAGAAGTCGACCGACGCCCTGCTCCAGGCCGTCCTCTCCGGCGACGCGAGCAAGGTCGACCCGGCCGTGGACGAGGTGATGAACAGCGTGGTCGACCTCGTCGCCGCGACGCTGTTCGGCAGCGGCCTGCCGGCCCCGACCATGAACGGCCTGCCGCCGCTGCCGGCCCGGCCCGCCGAGCCGGCGACGTCCGGGCCGGCGGCCCCCGGGCCGGCCGCCCCGCCGTCCTCCTGACGCCCCGGCGCTGCGGCGCCCCACCCGTCGTCGTGCCGCCCGGCCGGGCCGGCACGACGACTTCTTCCCGCCGCACCCTCCATTCGGGTGGGCGGGACGCGTGATTCTTCGGCCTCCGGGGTTTCCGGTCCGGGCGGGGCTCGTTAGGCACGGCGTCGCTGTCCCCCGGGTGACGCGAGTCGCCGAAGAAAGGAAAATGATGAAGTCCCTGAAGGCCGCCGCCCTCGTCGCCGGTTCCCTCGTCGCCGCCGGCGCCGCCGCGCCCGCGTACGCCTACGACCCCGCCGCCCTCACGCCCACCAGCATCAACGGCGCCGTGGACGCGATCGGCAAGATGAAGCGCCTCGACGTGATGCCGCTGAAGCACCAGTCCAACGCCCTCGACACCGAGAACAAGGACTCCGCGCTCAGCACCGTGAAGGAAGCGACCACCACGCTGAACTCCGGCGGCGGCCTGCTCGGCGGTCTCCCGCTGCGGCGCTGACCCCGCCCGGCGCCCGGCGCCCGGGGCGCGCCGGCCCCGCCGCGCGCCTCCCCGCGCCGTCGCTTCGTCGTACTACTCCGGCGATCGGGCGAATTGTGCGCTGGCGCGGATCCCCGGCTCGTTACCCGGTACGCACGCCGAGCTCCGAACCGCCGGAAGGGACCGTACCCGAGATGAAGTCGACCACCCGAGGAACCCTCGCCGCAGCGATCACCTGTGCGGCGGCCGCGGCCGGCGCCGTCGCCGCGAGCCCCGCCGCCGCGGCCGGTACGGTCCCCGTCCCCGTGCCGCTGGGCGGCGTCGAGCGGTCCCTGCACATGGAGCTGCCCCAGGTCACGGGGGAGATCCCGGTCCCGCTGCCGGGCGGGCCCGAGGGGCCGCGGTACGTCGAGGGCCGTCTCCTGCCCGAGCGGGCCGTCCCGCAGCTGCCGGTCAGTGGCGGGCTGCCCGGCGCGGACGTGCGCACCCCCCTGCCGCACGTGCTCGGCGACGACTTCGACCACCTCGCCGTCGACGCGCCCGCCTCGGACGTCAGGACGCTCGCGCCGGGCCTGTCCGTGGACGCCCCGCTCACCGCGCCGAACCCGCGGGCCTTCGGTCTGCCGCGGGCCAAGCTCCCGCAGGCGGGCGTGCTGGCCCCGGCGCTGCAGACGGTGCCGACGGCCGACCTGGGGCTCGGCCCCGGTCTGTAGGGCGTCCCGCGGTACCGCCCGGGGCGGCGGTAGCGGTTCCGGATCTTTTCCGTCCGGCCCCCGCGGTGACCGCTGGGGCCGTCGCGCGGTTAGTCCTGCGGACGAACGAACCGGACGAGGAGCTGTGATGGTGGCCAGCGACGGCGCGATGCCGGTGGAAGCGGAGCCCGGACCGGAAGGCCCGGCGGGGCCGGGGAGACCCGGGCCCGGGCGCGACAGGCGCCGGGCCGTGACGCGCGGGCTGTTCGCCACGGCCCTGGCCGCGGTGCTCGCCCCCGTCGTCGCGGCCTCCCGGCCCCGGCGCGCCGGGGGTCCCGGGCCCGCCGGGCACCCCGGTCCGGGGTCCGCGGAGGAGTCGTTCGCCGAGACGTACCGGGGCCGCCGTATCCGCGGGGTCAAGGGGACGCCCGGACAGCCGGACGGGGGCGTCGGGACGGCGGCGGGCCGGACCGCCGGGCCCGGCCGCTGGCACGTCACCGTGGACGGCCGGCAGCTGCACCTCATGCGCCGCGCCGACGGCTCCTGGCTGAGCGTGGTCGACCACTACGGCTCGTACCCCACGCCCCTGGCGGCGGCCCGCGCCGCCGTCGACGCCCTGCCCCCCGGCCGTCGGCTGCGCGAGGCGGTCCGCCACGGCACGAATCCCGCGCAGGGGGGACACCATGGCGTACGTCCGTAAGGACGTCAGCACGCTCACCGCCGCCGAGAAGCGCCGCTTCGTCAAGGCGCTGCTGACGCTCAAACGCCGCGGCGAGTACGACGAGTTCGTGCGGATGCACATCGAGTACTACACCGCGGACGGCGAAGAGGGGCTGCGCACGGCCCACATGGCGCCCTCCTTCCTGCCGTGGCACCGCCGGTTCGTGCTGGAGCTGGAGACGGCGCTGCGCCGCGTCGACCCGTCGGTGTCCGTGCCGTACTGGGACTGGACGCGCGACCGCACGCCCACCTCCGCGCCCTGGACGGCGGACCTCCTCGGCGGCAACGGGCGGCGCTCCGACCGCCAGGTGACGACCGGGCCGTTCGCCTACCGGGAGGGCGACTGGCCGCTCCGGGAGAACGTGACGGACGAGGAGTACCTCACCCGGGACCTCGGGCGGGCCCGCGACCCGATCGAGCTGCCGACCAGGAGCGACCTGGCGTGGGCGCTGGACGACCCCGTCTACGACACCGCGCCCTGGGACTCCACGGTCCGCGAGGGCTTCCGCAACAAGATCGAGGGGTGGGGGCCCGGGCGGGGCAGCGGCTCGTGGCGCAACCACAACCGCGTGCACCGCTGGGTCGGCGGGGCCATGGTCGGCGGCGCCTCCGTCAACGACCCCGTCTTCTGGCTGCACCACGCCTTCGTCGACCTGCAGTGGTCCCGCTGGCAGCGACGGCACCGGGAGCACCGCTACCTGCCGGCCAGGCCGCCCGCGCCCGGCAGCGACCAGTACCGGCGCGTCGTGGCGCGGCACGAGAAGCTCCCGCCGTGGGACGTGACGCCCGACGAGCTGGAGGACCACAGCCGGATCTACCGGTACGCGTGAACCCGGCACCGGTACGCGCCCGCCCCCCCGGCACGGCCCGTCCCGGCGCACGGGAGAGCCCCGGCGCTCGAGGTGCCGGGGCTCTCCGTCCGCACGGGGGAGCGTACGGGGGCGGGTACGGGGTGGTCAGTTGCCGTAGCCGTTGCCGTTGTGGTGACCGTGGCCGCCGGGGTGGTTCTTGTCGCCGCCGTCCTTGCCGTGGCTTTCGTTGACGCACTGGTTGCCGAAGGCCGGGTTCAGCAGGCCGATGACGTCGACGGTGTTCCCGCACAGGTTGACGGGCACGTGCAGCGGGACCTGGAGGATGTTGCCCGACAGGACACCGGGCGAGTCGACGGCGGCGGCTCCGGCACCCGCGTCCGCCAGGGCCAGACCGGCCCCGCCCATCACCATGGCGCCCGTACCGAGAGCGACCCCGGCTGCCTTCGTGATGCGAGACATCACGTTCTCCTTACTGACTCGGTGAACGCGGCAGCAGGTGGCGCCGCCGCACGGCCCGTTCAACGCGGCGGTCCCGTGGGGGACACGGCGGGCCCACCGGAGTCACCCTTGCGAACAGGGGCGGGACCTCGTTCGGGGGTGAACCGGTGTGTCGCGCGTGCGCGCGTCAGGGGAGGCGTCGCAGCGGGGCCCCGTCGAGCAAGGCATGGATGTTCTCGACGGCCTGGCCTTGCCGACCGTTTCAAAACGAGGTTCGGAGTCGTCCCGGGCAGATGATGCCGCAAGCGAGTCGGAGGAGACCGGGGCGGAGGCCGGCGCGTACCTCGTAGCGGGTGCGCAGCCGTCCGAACCGGTGGAGCCAGGCGAAGTTCTGCTCGGCGGCCCAGCGGGTCCTGCCCGGTCCCGAGCCGTGCGAAGCGTCACGGCGGGCGATCCGAGGGCGGGGCGGGAGCGGGGTGGTGCGCTCCCCAGGTCATCAGGCGCAAGATCGTCCGGCACCTGCAGAACCGTGCCGTTACGCGGCCGGGACACCAAGACCCACCACAGACCTGACGAAACGGCCGGTTGCAGCCCCCGGCGAGGTCATCCGGCGGCCACCGCCGAATGCGCCCACGGTGTCTCACGGGACGCCACCTGGTCGAATCCCGCCGTCCTCCCTCGCAGCGCGGGCGGATGGCGGGTTCGGTCAACCGGCCGGTTCAGCCTCCGCATTGATTGATCGAGAAGGAGGACACCGCGTTGTCGTAGAGGAACAGAAGTTCCTGTGTTGCGCCCGCCGGGATGAGGTAGGAGCGGCCGTTGTAGTCGGCATCGGTCCAGATGCAGAGTTCATCGCCGCTGCGGTTCCACACCGAGCCGGCCCGGTCGTTCCACGCCCAGCCGATGTTGGGGGTGTCCACCGGAAAGAGCTGCATGACGTCCCCGGTGAGGTTGTGGCCGTCAAAGAAGCAGATCATGCCTTCCGCACAACTGCTCACGATCCCGTCCTTGGGATCGGCCGATGCGGTTCCCGGAGCCGCCAGTACGGCGGTGGAGGCGATGGCTGCCGCCACCACCGCGGTTTTGACTGTCAGTCCCATGAGTGTCCTTTCCCGTTGCCGCCCGTGGAAGCGCGGTCATGGTCGCCGCGTCCAGCTGCCGCTCTTCGAGGGCATCCGGTCGTACAACGGCCCCGGCGCGCATGCGGTTCACGGAGATGACACTGGTCACGATCTCCGGAAGAGGTGGGGCCGTGGCGTTCTCGTGGCTTGCCGATCGTTTCGGCATGACGTTCGAAGCCGTCGCAAGCAGGTGATGCTGCAAGCGGGATCGGATCAGGCAGAGGCATCAACTGCGTGACGTCATGACGGTGTCCGCCGGTCAGGGACGGCGCAAGGGGAGTTCCGTTCCGGTCGGTGATCAGGTGGTGCTTCGTTCCCGGACGGCCGCGGTCGACCGGCGAAGGTCCGGTGTGAGCCCGCCCCGCCCGCCACCGCATCAGCGTCCTCTTCGCCATGCTCCGCGACGGAACCTTCTACGAACCAGAACCCCACAGCGCGCTTGACGAAAGACATGGAGGCACCCCCCGCGGGCGGCCAACGGGCCATCGCCGTGCCCGTGCACCGGATCGTCGCGCTCACCGGCGACCGGCACCGGCGCAGCGACGGGGCAGGTGCCCGCCCACGAGCCGTACGACGGCCGGCGCGTGTCTGTTCGTGGGCTGGTCAGATGAGGTGCGGTTCCGTGCCGTCCTCCCGCAACCGGCCGGAACGCGCTCAAGCGCCGGCTCCGCCCTGCTGTTTTCCCGCGGCATCGTGCCGCCCGGTCCCGCGACGGCATGGACGCGGCGGCGACGGCTCTCGGTCCGAACGACCAGTGACCCGCCGTGACGGCTCCCCGAAATCTGTGCCAGACCCTCCTGGAGATGAACGAAGCCAGCGTGATGGTTCCCGGTCCGGAGGCGGCGCGCGATCAGCTCTCTCCTGGCGGGACGCGCCGATGCGGGTGCGCGAGGCCGGCCCTCGCCTTGCGCGCCGCCGCGCTCAAGGGGACCGGCCATGTCCGCGCCGTGGGTCGGCCCGCTTGAGGCCCGGGGACCCGGGGACGGGTGGTCCGGCTAACGGATCCTGACGAAGCAGAGCACCTGGCCCTTCTCGTCGGGTGTGGCGCCCGCGCATGCCGACTCCCATCCCGCGGGAAGCGACGGCGTCGGGTGGGACTTCTCCCAGCCGTAGCGCTGCGGCTCCGCCGGGTCCTGCCACCACAGGGTCAGTCCACCCGCGACAGCCACGAGGACCAGCCACACCGCCACGGCCCACCGCCATACCCTGCCACGGCCCCTCACCGCCACGGCTCCACCCGCACCACCGAGTCCACCGGAAGGGGACCGTACACGTGCGGAAACTTCTCGGCGCCGGGCTCCGGCGCCTCGTACTTCACCGCCGCGTCCAGCCGCGAGGGGTTCACGACGAGCACCACCAGCTCGTCGAGGGCTTCGCAGGAGCCGTACAGGGAGGTCGCCACGGAGGGGAGGAGGGGAGTCGGGCGCGCGTCGAGCAGTGGATGAGGCCTTCCTGTTCGAGGGTGCGGCCGCGTGCGGACATCCGATACTCGCCGTGCTCGCGGGCCGCGTCCTCTAAGGAGCGCTCGGCGACACGGAGTATGTACGTGTGTTCGGGCATGGGGTCACGCTACGGCCTTGCCCGTGCCCGCCCGGAGAACTCCACCCTGCGCAGCACCACCCGCCGTCCCGCCACGGGGAGGCCAGCCGGAAACCGTAGCCAAGAGCCGTGCACCCGCCCCGACCAGCTTCCACAACCCGGGCACTGAGCCCCGGCCGTCCGGCATCTGACACCGGCCCGAAACACCTCGGCGTACCGGCCGGCCTTCCCCGGAGGGAGCCGGCCGCCTCGGCGCTACGCTGATGATCATGTCAAATGAGCACATCGACGACGATCTCGCCTTCGCCCTCCAGGTCACCGGATTCGAGCTGGCCACCGAACCGCCGGCCCCGGACACGCCGCTCGGGCGCATCCTGGCCTACGCCGCCGAGCACGGGTACGAGAGCCTGACCGACGAGCACTTCGACCTGGCCAAGCTGGGCCTGCTCTGACCTGCGGATCCGTACGCCGGCGTCCGCCTCGGCGCCGCTGCCCCCGTGCTGCTGCGGGGCTGCGTGCAGGCGGCGGCAGTGAGACCCCCCAGATATCTGGGATGGGATATGCCGGCGGGCCGCGGCACTCTCTACCTGGCCGATGGCGACGAGTCGCCTCGGCGCATTCGGTGACGACCACGAGGGGGAAGACATGTCCATCCGAAGAGGGGCCATCGGGGTGCTGTCCGCAGCCGCAGCCGCTGGTCTGATGGTGGCGGGGGCTCCGGCCGCCGGTGCGGCCCCGTCCGCAGCGGGCAACGCGGTCACGGCCTCCGTGTGGCGGAACATCGCCCTGACCGGGACCTACACGATCCGCGACGACGAAGGTGTCTTTGCCGCCGGTACGTACTGCAACGGCAACGTCGCATCCGAGGGCTGGGTCAACGAGGTCCGCACGCCGTCGGTCTGGTGGGAGACCACGTGCGGGGGCGAGATCCGAGTGGAGAAGCACGTCTCCGCGGAGACGGACGCCTCCGGCGGAGTCATGATCTACGTGACCCTGCGGTTCTACGAGGGCACCAACGACACCAACACCGACCTCGACGCCGAGTACAACTTCAACCGCTACGTCCCCGCCGGACAGACCTCGACGGTCAGCGAGATCACGCTTCGCAACGGGGAGAACGGCGGTAAGGACTGGGCGAAGCTCAACCTCGTCCTGCACAACAACCGCTGACACCGCATCGAGGCGTCGGCCGGGTGTCCCGGCCACGCGGTTCCCGGGCACGGCAAGGGCAGGCGCGGCCACCTGCGCGAACCGGGCCCGGGAGCCGCTGTACACGCCGAGCCTCGGACCACGAGGCACCACGGGGGAGAACGCGGCGATCCTCGGCAAGGTCGTCGCCGTCCTGCGCACCCTGTGAGCCGAGGGCGGAAGCGATCCGCCCGGCAAGGCGTGATGGGCCCCGGGCCGGACGCGACCCGGGGCCCGGACCGGGTCACCGGCATCGGTGGTGAGTGGGCACGTCGGCACCTACTCCTACGCGGTTCATGGGGCAGGGTGCCGGTTCGTGTGCGACAACGGGCTGAGGTCGATGTGGACTTCGCAGCCGACGGGAGTGAGATCTTCGACCTGGCGGCTGCGCTGGTACGGGCTGAGCCTGCCAGAGCCTCTTGACGTCTCGGATGAGGACCCGCGGGCCGCGGTGCGGTTCCTGCAACCGCTTCCGACCGAGGTGCGGCCGGGGTGGTTCAGCGTAGCCGGCTGATCGCTTCAGGATGAGGTGCGCAGGCGGCGCAGGCACATGAGGCTGCAGGCCGGTTCGAGCAGGCCCTGGTGGAGATCGGCGCGTCGCCCGTAGCGGGTGCGGAGCCGTTCGAACCGGTGCAGCCAGGCGAAGGTGCGCTCGACCACCCAGCGCGCCTTGCCCGGTCCGGAACCGCGAGCGACGCCGCGTCGCGCGATCAACGGCTTGATGCCCCGCTTCCACAGCAGGCGCCGGTACTTCTCGAAGTCGTAGCCCCGGTCGGCATACAGGCGTCGGGGCTTGCGGCGGGGACGTCACCGCAGACCCCGGATCGGCGGGACGGCGTCGAGCAGTGGCAGAAGCTGGGTGACGTCGTGCCGGTTGCCGCCGGTGAGAGTGACGGCGAGTGGGATTCCGTGTCGGTCGACGATCAGGTGGTGCTTGGAGCCGGGGCGGGCGCGGTCGACGGGTGAGCCGTGCTCCTCGCCCCGTACACCCGGTGCGTCGACGGGCAGCCGCCCGATCTGAAGCGGCGGCTCGAAGCCGCGGGCGACCTGCCGGAGGCGCCCGGCGCCGGCTGATCCTCCGGCCGGGATCTTCGACACGTATTCGACACGGCCACCCGCGAGAACCCGGTGACAGCCGGACGGCCCCGGAGTCCGCCCTTGACCGCAAAGAGGGCGTCCGGGGCTTCGTCGCGGCGGCCGGTACCGGCCCTGAACTGCGAGAAGCCCTCCCCAGGGGGAGGGCGAAGCCTGGCGCCCCCGGCAGGACTCGAACCTGCGGCCAAGCGCTTAGAAGGCGCCTGCTCTATCCACTGAGCTACGGGGGCCTGGTGTGGTGGCCTCTGTCCTGGTGCCCGGGTGTGGGCCGGTCCCTGACGTTGCCGGGGACAAGGATAGGGCTCCCGTGTCCTTGCCCCTGCTGCTTCGCCTCCGTGGCTCGATGTGGAGGTTCGGTGAAGCGGTCCTGATAATCGCAGGCAGGTACGAATCGTGCACCGCTTTTGGCGCCTCGGGCACCGGGTGTTGTGCACTCGTTATGCCTGGAGCGCGGACCTGTCCCAGTCGTCCCTTCCGTCCCTTGTGTCCTATCGGCGCGCAGACATGCTCATATGCTTCAGATATCCCCTAAAATTGGGCATTCTTCGCATGTGGTGACCTTGGACGTACGGCCTCAGCTGCTCGACGCACTCTCCGCCCTGCGCGACCGTGTCGCCGCCGCACGCTTCCCGCTGCCCCTGGCGGGGGCGCCACGCGCGCGTGCCAACCGCGACGAACTGCTCGCGCAGCTCGACGACTACTTGGTGCCCCGGTTGAGGGAACCCGACGCGCCCTTGCTGGCGGTGGTGGGCGGTTCGACGGGTGCCGGCAAGTCCACGCTGGTGAACTCGCTCGTGGGGCGGCGCGTCAGTGAGGCCGGTGTGCTGCGGCCGACGACGCGGACCCCGGTGCTGGTCTGCCATCCGGAGGATCATCACTGGTTCAGCGGGATGCGGGTCCTGCCCGGCCTCACGCGCGTGTGGGTGGCCCATCAGGAACCGACCGACGACCTCCTCCTCCCCGGCGAGAACCCCGCGCGCGTGCTGCGCATCGAGACCGCCGACACGCTGCCCCCCGGCCTCGCCCTCCTCGACGCCCCCGACATCGACTCCCTGGTCTCCGACAACCGGGTCCTCGCCGCGGAGCTGCTGTGCGCCGCCGACATCTGGGTCATGGTCACCACGGCGGCCCGGTACGCCGACGCCGTCCCCTGGCACCTGCTGCGCACCGCCAAGGAGTACGACGTCACCCTGATCACGGTGCTCGACCGCGTCCCCCACCAGGTGGTGTCGGAGGTGTCGCGGCAGTACGGCGCCCTGCTCACCAAGGCCGGCCTCGGCGACGTACCGCGGTTCACGGTGCCCGAACTGCCCGAGTCGGCCTGGGGCGGTGGGCTGCTGCCGGTCACCGCCGTCGCGCAGCTGCGGACCTGGCTGGTCCACCAGGCGCAGGACCCGGCGGCCCGGCAGTACGTCATGACCCGCACGGCGTACGGCCTCCTCGACTCCCTCAAGTCCCGGATGCCCGAGCTGGCCAGCGCCGCCGCCGCGCAGTACGCGGCCGCGCTGCGGCTCACCGCCGCCGTCGACGGGGCGTACGACAGCGAGCACGCCCGCGTGCGGGGGCGGTTGCAGGGCGGGGCCGTGCTCGCCGGGGACGCGCTCAAGCGGTGGCGCGCCTTCCCTCTCGACTGCACCGCCGCCGAACTCCTCGACGCCCTCGTGGAGAGCCTGAGCGCCCTGCTGCTGTGCGCCGTCACGGCCGCCGACGAGCGGGTCGACGACACCTGGCGGCGCGAACCGGCCGCCGCCGCGCCGGAACTCGCCGACCCCGTCCCCGCCCCGGAGAGCCCCGAACACCGGATCGGGCTGGCCGTACGGCGGTGGCGGCGCGAGCTGGAGGAGCTGGCCGAGGACGAGGTGCGCGAACGCGACCGGAGCTCCGCGCCCGACCCCGAGGCGGTCGCCGCCCTGGTCGCCACCGCGCTGCTGGGAGGCCGCCGGGGGCGGGCCGCCGGGGAGCGGCTGGCCGAGCGGATCGGTGCGCACGGGGCGCTGCGGCTGCGCGACCGGGCCGGGCGGCTGCTCAAGGAGCACGTCGACCGGGTCATGCACACCGAGCGTGAGCGTCGCCTCGCCCCGCTCGACGCGCTGGAGGTGCATCCGGACCCCCAGGCCGAACTGATTGCCGCGTTGTCCGTACTGCAGAAGGAGAGGTGACCGGTGACCGCCGTCACTGACCAGGACCACACCGAGCACCACGAGCCCATGGACCTCAGGGTCGACGCGGCGGCCGGGGACGGCCGAGGCGACCACCGCCCCCTCGCGGAGGGCGACGGCGCGCGGGGTGGGACCGGGACGGAGGCTTCTGCCGTCGCTGCCGTCGACGCTCCTGCCGACGGCCGCCCCGAGGAGGGTGCTTCCGGCGAGGAGCCGCACGAGGGGGCCGCGCGGGGCGAAGGGCGGGAGAAGGCGGGGCGGCAGGGAGAACGAAGAGAGCGGGGGGAGAAGGGTGGGTCGGGTGAGCCGGGTGAGCCAGGTGAACGGGGGGAGGGGAAAGAAGGAGGGCGCGCCGGGTCTGATGAGGCGGGAGGGCCGGGTGAGTCGCGTGAGTCGCGTGAGTCGGAGGAGCCGGAAGGGCTGGGGCGGCGGAGCGCGGCGGGCGGGAGCAGCCGGCAGGGGGAGCCGGGCGGGCGGAAGTCCAAGGGCGGGCGGGGTGAGCGGCCTGAGCAGCGCGCCAAGGACGCCCGCGCGCGGGGGGAGGATGCGGACGGACGCGGGAAGGACGCCCCGGAGCGGGGGAAGGACGCCCCCGAGCGGGGGAAGGACGCCGATGGCCGGAGGAAGAAATTCGGCGGACGCGGCAAGGACGCCGACCCGGGCCGCGGTACCGGAGTGGATCCTTCGGACCGTACGGACGGCGGCTCCCCGTCCCGTGCCGACGCGGCCGGTGCCTGGGACGACGGGCTGATCGCGCGGCGGGCGGACGAGACCGCGGCCGCCCCGCAGTTCCCCGTCGCCGAGCGCCGGGGGTCCGAGTCGCAGGACATGACACCGCTGGTCTACGACCGGACGCTGCGGGCGCGGCTGGACGCGCTGCGCGAACTGGTCGGGCTCTCCCGCACCCGGCTCGACAGCAAGACGCTCGCCGAGGCGGGCCGGGTCCTCGACGAGGCGGCCGCGCGGCGCAGGCTCTCCGGGCGGCACACCGTCGTCGCCATCGCGGGCGCGACGGGCAGCGGCAAGTCGCAGCTGTTCAACGCGCTCGCCGGCGTGCCGATCTCGGAGACGGGCGTACGGCGGCCGACCACCGCCGCGCCCATCGCGTGCAGCTGGAGCGACGGGGCGGCGAGCCTCATCGACCGGCTGGGCATCCCGCCCCGGCTGCGGCGGCGCCCGTTCCAGAACGGCGAGGCGGACACCCAGTTGCGCGGGCTGGTCCTGATCGACCTGCCCGACCACGACTCGGCGGCCGTCCAGCACCGCGAGCAGGTGGACCGCGTCCTCGGACTCGTCGACGCCGTCATCTGGGTCGTCGACCCGGAGAAGTACGCCGACGCCATGCTCCACGAGCGCTACCTGCGGCCCCTCGCGGCCCACGCGGAGGTCATGTTCGTCGTCCTGAACCAGGTCGACCGGCTGCCCGGCGAGGCCGCCGAGCAGGTCCTCGACGACCTGCGGCGGCTGCTCGACGAGGACGGGATCGCCCTCGGGGAGTACGGCGAACCGGGCACGGCCGTGCTCGCGCTGTCCGCGCTGACCGGGGACGGCGTCGGCGAACTGCGCGAGGCGCTGGGCCAGTTCGTGATGGAGCGCGGCGCCCCGGCCCGCCGGCTCTCGGCGGACGTGGACGTCGCCGCGGCCCGGCTGTGGCCCGTCTACGCCAACCGGGGGCGGACCGGGCTCAGCGAAGAGGCGCGCGAGGAGTTCTCGGCGCGGCTCGCGGACGCGGTGGGCGCCACCGCGGCGGGTGAGGCGGCCGAACGCGCGTGGCTGCGCAACGCCAACCGCGCGTGCGGGACGCCGTGGCTGCGGCTGTGGCGCTGGTACGAGGGCCGCAGCGAACCCGCCACCGGACGCGTCCCCTCCCGCGCACCGGCGGACGAGCAGGTCACGGCCCGGCAGCGCGTCGAGCAGGCGGTGCGGACCATGGCCGACCGGGCCTCGGCCGGGCTGCCCGCGCCCTGGGCGCAGGCGGTGCGGGAGGCGGCCGTCCGCGGCTCCCAGGGGCTGCCCGAGGCGCTGGACGAGCTCGCCGAGCGCGCCGGGCTGCCGCCGGGCCGGCCGCCCCGGCCGGGCTGGTGGCCGGTGGCCGTGCTCGCGCAGGCGTCGATGACGATCCTCCAGTTCGTGGGCGGGCTGTGGCTGCTGGGCCAGATCATCGGGCTCATGGCGCCGAACCTGGGGGTGCCGGTGCTGCTGATGGTGATCGGCATCGTCGGCGGCCCGCTCATCGAGTGGAGCTGCCGGATGGCGGCCCGCGGCCCGGCCCGGCGGTACGGGCAGGACGCGGAACGGCGCCTGCGGGAGGCCGCCGCGGGCTGCGGCCGCGCCCGCGTCCTCGATCCGGTGGCGGCGGAGCTGCTGCGGTACCGGGAGGTGCGGGAGCAGTACGGGCGGGTGATCGGGGCGGGGGCGGCCGGGGTGAGGTGACCTCGGAGCCCGGAGCCCGGAGCCCGGAGCCCGGAGCCAGGGGTCCGAGGCCCGGAGCTCAGGGATCGGAGTGGTGCTGCTCGGGAGCCGGGGCGGGGCGGGGCCGGGCGGGGTGTGGTGGCTCGGGGCGGCTGTCGTCACCTGGACGGGTGGCGGAGTTCTCCACAGGTGAGGGGTGGTCCACAGGGCCCGGCGGGCCCGGACCGGCGGAGGCAGTCTGGTTCCGCGGCGACCGCGACGGACGCGGTCGCCACGGCGGTGGCGGTACGCGCGACGCGCGGCCGCCGCGCCGGACGCAGCCGTACGGGACGGGCCCGTACGCGTGTCCGCCCGGGCGGAGGCCCGGGCGAGGGGGAGGGTTCGTGATGAACGAGACGATGGTCTGCGCGGTCGGCAGGGTGGCGACGCAGCCGGTGTACCGGGAGCTGGCGTCCGGCCCGTCGGCGAGGTTCCGGCTGGCGGTCACCGCGCGCTACTGGGACCGCGAGAAGAACACCTGGGCCGACGGGCACACCAACTTCTTCACCGTCTGGGCCAGCCGGCAGCTCGCCGCGAACGTGCAGGCGTCCCTGTCGCTGGGCGAACCCGTCATCGTGCAGGGCAGGCTGAAGGTGCGCACCGACGTCCGCGAGGGGCAGAGCTGGACCTCGGCCGACATCGACGCGGTGGCGATCGGCCACGACCTCGCGTGGGGCACGTCGGCCTTCCGGCGCGCGAGCCGGCAGGAGACGGCGGCGCAGTCCCGACCGGAGCCCAACTGGGAAACGCCGTCCGGAGGTTCGCCCGATGTCTCCGGTGCGGAGACCCAACAGAAGCGGCAGCCTGCGGCCGTGACGTAGCGTCAACCACCGTTCACTCAGGCCGTGGTGACCGAACTGTGGCTTATCGGCGAGTGCGCGCCGGACGAATGCGGGTGGATTTGTCGATAAGCCTGCTCACAACCGGTCCCGGCGATAACGATTCCGATTCGGATCAGGCCCCCGACGGCATCCCCGGAGGGCGGGGTGCGCGGCGTCCTTAGGATGCCGGACAGAGCTCTCGGGGCTGGAAGATTCTGCTGGTGGGACCGTCCCCCCACGTCAACGGGTCCTGCCGGAAGGGAACTTTGGTGTTTGCTGCGTTCTCCGCGTTCTGCGGGTCCTCCGTGCGCGGGCGCGGGACGGCCCGCTTCGGCGCCGCCGTCCTGGTGTCCGGTCTGGCCACCGCCGGGCTGGTGACGGGTGCCGGCCCGGCCGCCGCCGAGGAGACGGCGCGCGGCCAGAGCGGGGCGACCGCCACCATAGGCGGACTGAAGACGTACGGCACGGCGGTCATACACGGCGAGGCCGGGGACCAGGAGCTGTCGGCGGGCCTGTTCGAGATGTCCGTGGAGGGCGGCGGCACCCTGCAGACCTACTGCGTCGACCTCCACAACCCCACGCAGAAGGACGCCAGGTACCACGAGACCCCGTGGAGCGGCACCTCGCTGGGCGTCAACAAGGAGGCCGGCCGGATCCGCTGGATCCTGCAGAACTCCTACCCGCAGGTGAACGACCTGGCGGCGCTCGCGAAGAAGGCGGGCGTGCGCGGCGCGCTCACCGAGCAGGACGCGGCGGCCGGCACCCAGGTGGCCATCTGGCGCTACTCCGACGACGCGGACGTCGACGCCCTCGACCCGCAGGCCGAGCAGCTCGCCGACTACCTGGAGAAGAACGCCCGTGCCCTGCCGGAGCCCCGGGCCTCGCTGACCCTCGACCCGCCCGCCGTCTCGGGCCAGCCCGGTGAGCGGCTCGGCCCGGTGACCGTGCGCACCAACGCCCGTGCGGTGACGGTGACGCCCCCGGCGGACGCCGCCACCAGCGGTGTGCGCATCGTCGACGCGAAGGGCACGGCCGTCACGTCCGCCGAGGACGGCAGCCAGGTGTTCTTCGAGGTCCCGCAGGACGCGGCCGCGGACACCGCCGAACTGACCGTGCAGGCGTCGACCACCGTGCCGGTCGGCCGCGCCTTCACCTCCGAGAGCCGCAGCCAGACGCAGATCCTGGCCGGCTCCAGCGAGTCGACGGTCTCGGCGACGGCGAGCGCCACCTGGGCGGCGGAGGGAGCGGTGCCCGCCCTGTCCGCGGTGGAGAACTGCGCCGAGGGCGGGGTGGACGTCACCGCCGTCAACGAGGGCGACCAGCCCTTCACCTTCTCCCTGGTCGGCACCGAGCACACCATCGCCGCGGGCGACACCCGGACGGTCACCCTGCCCCTGCGGGAGGACCAGGCCTACGACTTCACCATCCGGGGACCGGGCGGTTTCGAGCAGCGGTTCACCGGCATGCTCGACTGCCAGACGCAGGGCAGCGAGGACGGCGCCACCACGCAGACCCTCACCGAGCCCAGCCCCGCCACGGTCGGCGGCGCGGCACCGGCCACCAACCTCGCCGCCACCGGCTCCTCCCAGGCCACGCCCCTGATCGCCGGCACGGCGATCACCCTGGTGGTCCTCGGCGGAGCGGCCCTGCTCGTCGTCCGCCGCCGGCAGGCTCCGACCCGGCACTGAGCGGAACGGGGCCGGGACGAACGCGCCCCGGCCCCGTTCACGCCCCCGTACGACAGGAGCACCTCGCGGCAGGAGCGCCTCGCCGCCGGGGCGGGAGGAGACCGGACGGCCCGTGCCGGTGACCCGGCACTACGCGAGGGCGCGGAGCCAGCCGGCGAGCGCGGAGAAGTCGGCGTCCGCCAGGCCCTCCGCCGGATCGACGCGGTGCAGGAGCGCCGGCCCGGGATGCCGGTCCGCGACCCAGAGCCGGTCCATGGCGCCGATCTCGTCGTCGACCCAGATGAACGGCCGACCGCCGGCCCACGCGACGAGGTGGGGCGTCTTCCAGTGCAGGCCGCGCGGCCCGCGGTCGGCGCAGGCGTCCGGCCACGCCACCACCGGCAGCCTCGGCAGTCCGAGGCGGGGGGCGACGGACGCGTTCGCCTCCTCGCTCCACGTCGAGGCCCACACCAGGTCGCAGCCCAGCGCCGCGAGACGTGGCCCGAGGCCGGGATCGAGCCGCCCGAGCAGCGGGTTCCCCCCGTCGGGGGACGAGCCGGAGTCCCGGCCGGGGCCGCGGGGAGGCCGGGACGACGTCCCGAACGGGAGGAGGGGCCCGTCGACGTCGAGGAAGAGAAGGGGGCGCCGCGCTGCGCTCGTCACGTCGGCACGATATCCCGGCCGCTGCCGGTGACCCGGCGCCCGTGGACGTGCCCCCGCGCCAGCGGGGGCGCTGCGGCAGGCGCACCGGAACCCGTGGGTCTGCAGGTCGGCGCCGAAGACGGGTGACATGGCGCGCGTGATGGACCGCCGCTGACCGGCGAGCCGCCGCCCTCGGCGGTGAAACCCCAGGTCACGGTCCCCGAGTCGGACGCGTTTCCGCGCAGGGGTGGCGGTACGGCAAGATGGGGTGTATCTGCCCACTGCCAGATTTCAAGCTGCCGGACGGTTTCTCTTGGCTGAGTACATCTACACCATGCGCAAGACGCGCAAGGCACACGGCGACAAGGTGATCCTTGACGACGTCTCGCTCAACTTCCTGCCCGGCGCGAAGATCGGTGTGGTCGGCCCGAACGGTGCCGGTAAGTCGACGGTCCTGAAGATCATGGCCGGACTGGAGCAGCCGTCGAACGGCGACGCGTTCCTGTCGCCGGGCTACAGCGTCGGCATCCTGCTGCAGGAGCCCCCGCTGAACGAGGAGAAGACCGTCCTGGAGAACGTCCAGGAGGGTGTCGCCGAGATCAAGGGCAAGCTCGACCGGTTCAACGAGATCGCCGAGCTGATGGCCACCGACTACTCGGACGCGCTCCTGGAGGAGATGGGCAAGCTCCAGGAGGAGCTCGACCACGCCGAGGCCTGGGACCTGGACGCCCAGCTGGAGCAGGCCATGGACGCCCTGGGCTGCCCGCCCGGCGACTGGGCCGTCACCAAGCTCTCCGGTGGTGAGCGCCGCCGCGTCGCGCTGTGCAAGCTGCTGCTGGAGCAGCCCGACCTGCTGCTGCTCGACGAGCCCACCAACCACCTCGACGCCGAGTCGGTGAACTGGCTGGAGCAGCACCTGGCCAAGTACAAGGGCACCGTCGTGGCCATCACCCACGACCGGTACTTCCTCGACAACGTCGCCGAGTGGATCCTCGAGCTCGACCGCGGGCGCGCCTACCCCTACCAGGGCAACTACTCCACCTACCTGGAGACCAAGCAGGCCCGTCTCAAGGTCGAGGGGCAGAAGGACGCCAAGCGCCAGAAGCGCCTGAAGGAAGAGCTGGAGTGGGTCCGCTCCAACGCCAAGGGCCGGCAGGCCAAGTCCAAGGCGCGTCTGGCCCGCTACGAGGAGATGGCCGCCGAGGCCGAGAAGATGCGGAAGCTGGACTTCGAGGAGATCCAGATCCCGCCGGGCCCGCGTCTGGGCAACGTGGTCGTCGAGGTCGAGAAGCTCAACAAGGCGTTCGGCGAGAAGGTCCTGATCGACGACCTCTCCTTCACCCTGCCGCGCAACGGCATCGTCGGCGTCATCGGCCCGAACGGCGCCGGCAAGACCACCCTGTTCAAGATGATCCAGGGCCTGGAGGAGCCGGACTCCGGCGACATCAAGGTCGGCGAGACCGTCAAGATCTCGTACGTCGACCAGAGCCGCGAGAACATCGACCCGAAGAAGACCCTCTGGGAGGTCGTCTCCGACGGGCTCGACTACATCAACGTCGGCCAGGTCGAGATGCCGTCGCGGGCGTACGTGTCCGCGTTCGGCTTCAAGGGCCCGGACCAGCAGAAGCCCGCGGGCGTGCTCTCCGGCGGTGAGCGCAACCGGCTGAACCTGGCGCTGACCCTCAAGCAGGGCGGCAACCTGCTGCTCCTCGACGAGCCGACCAACGACCTCGACGTCGAGACCCTCTCCAGCCTGGAGAACGCGCTGCTGGAGTTCCCCGGCTGCGCCGTGGTCGTCTCCCACGACCGCTGGTTCCTCGACCGCGTCGCCACGCACATCCTCGCCTACGAGGGCGACTCCAAGTGGTTCTGGTTCGAGGGCAACTTCGAGTCGTACGAGAAGAACAAGATCGAGCGGCTCGGGGCGGACGCCGCGCGTCCGCACCGCGCCACCTACAAGAAGCTGACCCGGGGCTGATCTTGCGGCACATCTACCGCTGCCCGCTGCGCTGGGCGGACATGGACGCGTACGGCCACGTCAACAACGTGGTGTTCCTGCGCTACCTGGAGGAAGCCCGGATCGACTTCCTCTTCCGCCCGGAGAAGGACTTCAAGCAGGGGTCTGTGGTGGCGCGCCACGAGATCGACTACAGGCGGCAGCTCGTCCACCGGCACGCGCCGGTGGACATCGAGCTGTGGGTCACGCAGATCAGGGCGGCGTCGTTCACCATCTCCTACGAGGTGAAGGACGGCGACCAGGTCTACGTCACCGCCTCGACGGTGATCGTGCCGTTCGACTTCGAGACGCAGCGTCCGCGCCGGATCACGGCGGAGGAGCGCGCGTTCCTCGAGGAGTACAGGGACGACGAAGAGGCGGAGGCCGTCGCCGCATGACGGTGCTCCACCTCGCCGACGAGGGGGAGGCGGCGGATCTCGCGGCCTTCCTCTCCCGGCTGCTCCACTACGACCGCGGAGCGGCCGTGCGCCTCCAGGCGGCGGGCACCGCGCTCGCCGTCTTCGGGCGGCCGCCGTCCTTCGAGGTGCTGGCGGTGCGCGCGGTGCGGCTGGCCAAGCCGTACGAGAACGGGCTCGACGTCACCCTCGACGTGACGGTCTCCGCCGGCGAGCTGCTGGAGTCGGTGGACGAGCAGGCCGCCACGGCCGTGGTCCCGGCCGCGGTGACCGGCCCGCCGTGGGCGGGCGTGCTGCCGCCGCGCGGCGGCTGGACGCCCGAGCCGGGACTGCCCGCACCGGACGCGCTGCGGGCGCTGGTGGCCGCCGCGGTCGCCGAGTTCCGCGCGCGGACGGGGGAGCTGCCGTCCGAGCGGCGCACCCGGGCCGAACTCGACCGGATCGGCCGCGAGATCTGGTCCCGCACGGTCGGGGACACCGGGCTTCCCGTGCGGGCCGTGCACGCCGCCCAGTCGCTGGGCTTCCTGCGCCCCGCCGACGGGCAGCAGCCCGCCCTGGTCTCCTGCGGCGCCTGGCTCCGGCTGCGCACGCCGTACGGATCGGTCGCCGTGCGCCGGGCCGGGGCGGGGACGCTCGGCCTCAGCGTGCGCTGACGCGCTCCCCGGACCCGCGGCCGGCGCGGCGACCGCGGGCCGGCACCCGTCAGTCCGGGGTGTTCACCATCGAGGCCGCCGCGTACGTCAGGTACTTCCACAGCGTCTGCTCGTGCTCCTCGGACAGCCCGAGCTCGTCCACGGCGACCCGCATGTGCTTCAGCCAGGCGTCGTGCGCCGCCCGGTCGACGGTGAAGGGGGCGTGGCGCATCCGCAGCCGGGGGTGGCCGCGGTTGTCGCTGTACGTCGTCGGGCCGCCCCAGTACTGGATGAGGAACAGGACCAGGCGCTCCTCGGCCGGGCCGAGGTCCTCCTCGGGGTACATCGGCCGCAGGAGCGGGTCCTCGGCCACCCCCTCGTAGAAGCGGCGGACGAGCCGGCGGAAGGTCTCCTCACCGCCGACCTGCTCGTAGAAGGTCTGCTCCTGCAGGGTGCCGCGCCGAATCTCCGTCACCTGGGTCTGCCTCACCAATCTCCTGCCGGTCCGCCCCGGGGCCGCTGCCCGGGGGCCGGGGGTGTCCCCGGAAACGCAGTACGCCCTCCATGGTCTCAGACTCGGGGACGCAGGACTCAAGGCTTAGGACCGGCCGGACCGGGCCCGCCCGGGGCCGACCGCTCGTACCGTGGAGACATGGGCGGGCACGCGACCGACAGCGACGGCACGGACCTCGCCGGCCTCGCCGCCGCGGCGCGCGCGGAGCTGGTGCGGCGGATCGACGCGAGCGGCGCCTGGGACGCCGACCCCGTGTGGCGGGAGGTGTTCGCCGCGGTGCCGCGCCACCTCTTCGTGCCGTACTACTACGTCGGTGCCGTCGGCGGCTACGAACGCCGGTGGGGCGACAGCCCGGACCCCGGGGCGCGCGAGCGGTGGCTGCGGGGCGCGTACGAGGACACCCCGCTGGCGACGCGGCTGCGCGACGGCGCGCTGCTCTCCTCCAGCAGCCAGCCGTCCCTGATGGCGACGATGCTGGCGGAACTCGGGGTGGAGGACGGGCACCACGTCCTGGAGATCGGCGCGGGCACCGGCTACAACGCCGCCCTGCTCGCCCACCGGCTCGGCGACGACGACCTCGTCACCACCGTCGACCTGGACCCGGAGATCACGGAGTCGGCGCGCCGGCACCTGGCCGCCGCCGGGTACCACCCGGTCGTCGTCACCGGCGACGGCGCGCGCGGCGTGCCCGAACGCGCGCCCTTCGACCGGATCATCGCGACCTGCGCCCTGTCGTCGGTCCCGCGCGCCTGGCTCGCCCAGTGCCGTCCGGGCGGCCGGATCCTCACGCCGCTGGCCACCGGCCTGGTCGTCCTCACGGTGCGCGACGCCGGGCACGCCGAGGGCCGGTTCCTGGACACGCCCGCCTACTTCGTGCCGCTGCGCGGCGCGGACCGCGCCGAGGGGGACGTACCGGCCCTGGGCGGGGTGCCGCACCGGGCCAGGGAGAGCGACCTGTTCCGGTTCCTGCTGGCGCTGACCCGCGGCAGCCTGGACCCGCAGGAGGCGTACGCGCTGTGGGAGGGCGAGGGCATGCCGGAGCGGGACCGCTACGGCATCACGGTGCGCGGCGAGCACGAGTGGGCGTGGCTGGACGACCCGGAGGGGCCGTACGCCTGGCCCCTCCGCTGATCGCCGTGCGTCGCCGTGCGCCGTGGGTCAGGCGCTCCGGCGGATGGTGATCGTCGTCCAGGCGCCCACGTGCACCCGGTCCCCGTCCTGCAGCGGCACCGGGACGAACGGGGTGATCGGCTCCTCGGAGCCGTTGACCGTCGTCCCGTTCGTCGAGTTCTGGTCGACGACCGCCCAGCTGCCGTCCGGCTGCTGGACCAGGACCGCGTGCTGGTGGGAGACGCCCGGGTCCTCCGGCGGCACCGACAGGTCGATGTCCGGGGTGTCGCCGGTGGAGTGGCGGCGCCGGCCGATGGTGACCTGGTTGCCGGTCAGCGTGCGCTGCTGCTCGGGCGAGTACGCGGGCAGGTTCAGGCCGGCGGCCTCCGGACCGGAGCGCTGCATCATCGCCATGAAGTAGTCGCGGTCCGGGCCGATGGTCGCCGTCCAGGTCGCCGGCTGCTGACGCTGCTGCGGCGGCTGGTGCTGCTGCTGTTGGTGCGGCTGCTGCTGATGCGACTGCTGGTGCTGCTGCGGCTGCTGGGGGAAGCCGCCCGGGGCGGGCGGGGCCTGGGTGGCGGCGGGCGGCGGGAAGCCGTAGCCCTGGCTCCGGCCGGGGCCGTCGGGTCCGCCCGGGCCGGTGGACGGCGGGGAGATCACCCAGTCGTCGTCACCGCCGCCGAAGGGCGCGCCGCCCTGCCGCGGCCGCTGAGTCTCCTGCGGGAATCCGGGCGGGGCCGGCGGGCCGGACTGCTGGAACGCCTGCGGACCGCCGTGCGGGCCGCCACCGGGACCGCCGTGCGGGCCGCCCGGTCCACCCGGGCCCCCGTGTCCACCGGGACCGGGCGGCGGCGGGACCGGCCGCGACGGGTCGGCTCCGAAACCGGGCGCTCCGGACGGACCGGGAGGGGCGGGCGGACCGGAGGGGTCGCCGCCGAAGGGCGGGCCCGGCGGGATCGGCTCGGCCGGGCGGTTCACCTGCGAGGGGCGGGAGCCCCGGTACTCGTACGGGTCACCGCCGCCGTACGACGGGGGCGGGCCCGGGGGCTGCTGGAAGCGCACGCCCGGACCGGGCGCCGGAGGGCGCGGCGCGGCGGGGGTGTACGAGGTCGCCGTGTTCGTCAGGAAGTTCCACCGGCACTCCTCGCAGAACGGCGCACCGCCCTCGCGGGGCGTGCGGCACTGCGGGCACAGCTCGGGCTGGGCGTCCGGCACGGCGGACAGGTGCGGCCGGCCGTCGGGTCCGCCCGGACCACCGGGGCCACCGGGTCCGCCCGGGCCACCGGGGCCGCCGGGCGGCGGGAAGCCGTAGCCGCCGGGCGGGGGCGGCGGCGGGGGAGGCGGAGGCACGGCACCGGCCATGCGGTGACCGCAGACCTCGCACCAGTCGTCGGAACCCGACTGGTGTCCGTTCGGGCAGGTCGGCATGTCGGCGCTTCCCCCTCTCCTTTCCGGTCGCTTCGACCGGATTTCTCCAACCCCGAGGGGTCAGGCTCGTCGCTTGTCCAGGATCTGTCCGGGTCCGACGGTGTCGGCCCAGGTCACTTCTTTACACGAACAGTCTTGGTGGACCGTGTCTCGAGAGTCATCTCGTCGGCCTCCTCGACCTTCGCCTTCAGTCGCACAGTACCGGTCGCGGCATCGACCACGTCCACCACCTTCGCAAGGAGTTTCGCAGTATCCGCGTTCCCGGAGGCGCCGGCGAGCTGAACGGCGCGGCCCAGTTTGGCCGTTGCTCCGTCGTAATCTCCCGCTTTGCGTAGATCGAGCCCTTGCTGGATGACCTGTGCCAGTTCGGCCTGCCCGGTGTAGTGGGCGACCTGGGGGTTGATCGAGGTGGAGGCGGCCATGTCGTCGGTCCACACGGCCCGGACCAGGCCCTGCGCGCCGAGGCTCTGGACGCCGCCCCCGGGCTGCGGGACGACCAGCGAGACCCGGGCGGCGAGCATCTCCTGCCCGAGGCCGGCGGGCGGCACCTCCACACAGACGTGGTAGTCACGGGACTCGTCTCCCCAGGACCCGAGCGGGTAGTCCCCGGCGCGCGGGCCCGCCTCCGTGCGGCGGCCGGTCAGCTCCTCGACCGTCGGCGCGACCTGCTTGACGAACTTCACGGTGGTGCCGACCGGGGTCCACAGCCGCAGGGAGACGTCCGCGACCTCCTTGCCCATCGCCGTCTCCATCATCCGCGTGAAGTCGGCGGCGAGCCCGGCCGGGTCGGCGACGATGTCGGCGGTGCCGAGCAGGGCCGAGGCGATCCCTGTGACTTCTTTCACTTCCCAGTCGGTGCCCACGCCGCGGGCGTCGCAGGTGAAGCGGCCGGCGCACGCGTCGAGCGTCGCCTTGAGGTCCTGCGGCGACTCGTGCTCGTTGCGGCCGTCGGTGAGCAGGATGCCGTGCCGGATGACGACGTCCGCGGAGGACAGCAGGCGGTCGGCGAGCCGGAGCCAGGTGCCGATGGCCGTGCCGCCGCCGGCGCTGAGCCGGCGCAGCGCCTGCTTGGCCTGCTCGCGGGTGGTGGCGTCGGCGACCGCGAGGCGCCCGCCGCCCGGGTAGACCTCCGTGGCCACGTGCGTGCCGCCGATCACCGCGAAGTGCACGCCGTCGCGCAGGGTGTCGATCGCGGCGGCGGTCGCGTCCCGGGCGTTGCGCATCTTGGTCGGCGGGTAGTCCATCGAGCCGGAGCAGTCCACCATCACGGCCACGGCGGCGGACGGGCCCCGGCCGGGCCCGTACAGGTGGGGCGCCGTGACCGCGCTGCCGATGGTGCCGCCGCCGGTCGCGGTCACCGTGACGATGGCGTTGACCTCGCGGCCGCCCTCCGGCAGGTACTCGTTCTGGTACACGTCCACCGAGAACTGCGGCACGTTCGACTTCGAGAAATTGGCCATGCCTGCTTCGATCCCCCTTGGTAGCCCCCCGCCGGAGCGGGGCGACGACGATGAGCGGACCGGTCCCCTCCGGTCCGCCGAGGCGTCCCCGTACGCGGCCTCAGGCCGATCCTGCCCCCTGCGCCGGTGCGGGGAACGGCACGAGGGCCACTGTTACGTTGTCGTGGCCCCCGCCGTCCAGGGCGTGGCCGACGAGGACGCGCGCACCGTGCAGCGGGCGCGCGGCGGCGTCGAGGGGCACGGCCCGGGCCATCTCGTCGGCCGCCTCGGCGTAGTTCCACAGGCCGTCCGTGCACACCACGACCACGCCCGGGCGGTCCGGCTTGAACGAGGCGGTGTGCGGCTCCAGTTCGTAGGCGTCCGCGCCGAGCCAGCCGGTGATCGCGTGGGCGCGCTCGTCGGCGTACGCCTCGGCCTCGCTCATCAGGCCCGCGGCGACCATCTGGGCGGCCCACGAGTCGTCCTCGGTGAGCCGGGCCGGAGGCGAGGCGCGGTCCATCGGCACCCAGTAGGCGCGGCTGTCGCCGACCCAGCCGACGACCAGCAGGCCGGCGGTGACCACGGCGCCGACCAGGGTGCAGGCCGGGGCGTTCTGGTGGGGGGCGTGCTCGCGGGCCGTGGCGGGCTCGTCCGCCAGGGAGTTGACGGCGCGTGAGGCGGCGACGATCGCCTCGTGCATCGCCTGCTGCGGGTGCGTGCCGCGCGGCAGGGCGGCGAGCAGGGACTCGCTCGCGGCCTTCGACGCCGCGAGGGAGGCGTCGTCCGGGCGGGTCGCCGAGGAGACGCCGTCGCAGACGACGGCCACGGAGGCGGGCGAGCCGTCGGGCAGGGCGGTGCAGCCGATGGCGAACGCGTCCTCGTTGCGGTGGTGGCGCAGGCCGCGGTCGCTCACGGCGGCGACCGGACCGGACTCCTGCTCCATGTGGTCGCGTTCGCGCGGCTGGGCGTGGCCGCAGTTCTCGCAGTAGCCGTCGGGGTCCACGTGGCCCGCGCGGCAGGCCACGCACACCTTGCCGCCGGCCGCGGTCTGCGCCGCCAGGTCGGTGGCCACCCGCGGGTCCGGGGCCTGCAGCGGGTACTCGTCGGGCTGCGGAGAGCCGCCCGGCTGCGGCGGGACGGCAGGGGTGGGGAGCGTGCCGGGCCCGTGTGCGTCCGGCCCGTGCGGGTGGGGCCCGTGCGCGTCCGGCTGCGGCGGCCGGTCGAAACGCACCTCGGAGACGGCCGGGGCCGGGGCGGCCGCGGGCTGCGGCACGGTGACGCCCGCAGGCGGGGCGGCGGGCGGGGCCGGGGGCGGCGGCACGGGGGAGCCGTGCGCGGAGGAGTGGGGCGTGCCGGTCGCCTGCGGCTGCGGGGGTGCCGTGCCGGGCGCGTGCGGCTGCTGGGGTGCGGCACCGGGCTGGTGGGCCCGGGACGGACCCCAGGGTTCCGCCTGCGCGGGGGCGGGGGGAGGCGGGGCCTGCGGTGGCAGGGGGGAACCGCCCGGCTCCCCGCCCGCGGCATGCGGCGCCGCTGGGGCGGGCCCGGCGGGTGCCTCGGGGACGGCGGGGCCCTCCGGCCCGGCGAAGCCCTCCGGGCCGGCCGAGCCTCCCGGCCGGGAAGGGCTCTCCGGCCCGGCGGAGCCTTCCTGCCCGGTACGGCCTTCCGGCCCGGCCCAGCTTTCCGGCCCTGCCGGCCCGGTCGACCCCGCCGGTCCGGCGGAGCCACCCGGCGCGGCGAAGCCTTCCGGCCCGGCCCAGCTTTCCGTCCCTGCCGGTCCGGTGGAGCCACCTGGCCCGGCAAGGCCACCCGGCGCCGCGAAGCCTTCCGGCCTGGCCCAGCTTTCCGGCCCTGCCGGCCCGGTCGACCCTGCCGGTCCGGCGGAGCCACCCGGCTCGGCGAAGCCTTCCGGCCCGGCCCAGCTCTCCGGCCCTGCCGGTCCGGTGGAGCCACCTGGCCCGGCAAGGCCACCCGGCGCCGCGAAGCCTTCCGGCCTGGCCCAGCTCTCCGGTCCTGCCGGTCCGGCCGACCCTGCTGGCCCCGCGGAGCCACCCGGCGCGGCGAAGCCTTCCGACCCGGCTGAGCCTTCGGACCCGGTGAAGCCACCCGGCCCTGCAAGTCCGGCCCAGCCTTCCGGTCCTGCCGGTGCTGCCGGTGCTGCCGGGCCCTCCGGCCCGGCGGGCCCGCACCACGGGCCGGCCGGCGGTGGGGCCGTCGGAGGTCCGGTGTACCCGGGGCCCGGCGGAGCCGGGGGCGGCGCCGTGCCGTTCATGGCGATCGTCGGGTTGTCCTCGGGCCGTGCGGGCACGGCGGACAGGTCGTATCCGCACGCGCCGCAGAAACGGTCACCCGATTCGAGGGGTTCCTCGCAGCTCGGGCAGGCGGACAGCCGGGGCATCTGCGACATCAACTACACCCACGTCCGGGGGCGGTAACGGTTGGCTCGTTCCACCAGGTCGATCCTCTCCTCGCCGCTGCGCGCGAGCCGGGCCAGCGTCCGGTACGAACGCTCCAGCCCGAAACGCAGGCCCCGCTCGTCCAGGCCGCTGCCGAGCAGCGTCCGTCCCCCTGCGGCACGGGGGTCCCCGCCGCCCGGACGGAGGGGGGAGCCCGGGGGAGGGACGGAACCCCGGCCCCCGGAGAGTACCCAGTCCAGCGCGCAGCCGAGGACCTCGGCCGCCAACTCCTCGCGGCGCGCCGGGTCCAGACCGTACGCCTCCAGGGCCTCGACCTGTCCGGCGGCGGCGGTCAGGTCGTCCAGGAACGGTACGTCACCGGCCGCCGCGGTGCGCTGCCGCAGCCGCGCCCGGACGGCGGCCACGCGCGCGGCCGTGTAGTGGATGGACGACTCCGGCACCGACTCCAGGGTCCGCACCGCGCCCCGCCGGTCGCCGGTGACGAGCTGGACGCGGGCCAGGCCGAACGCGGCGCTGACGTAGCTCGGGTCGGTCGCCCACACCAGGCGGTAGTACTCGGCGGCGTTGTCGAGCTGCCCCAGCACCTCCGCGCACAGGCCGAGCGCCAGCTTGGGCGCGATCTCGCCGGGGAAGGCGTCGTAGACGGCGTCGAAGGCGAGGGCCGCGCCCTCGTGGTCGCCGGTCACCAGCGCGGCCACGCCCCGGTACCAGACCACCCGCCAGTCGTCGGGCCGCCCTTCCTCCAGCGCCGCCAGCAGCCGCAGCGCGGCGGACCGGTCGCCGGTCTCCAGCCAGGCCCGGACCTGCCGCAGCCGCGTCTCGATCGAGGGGGCGGGCGCCGCCGCGAGGGCGCCGGTCAGCTCGGCCGGAGCGGAGGTCATCAGACCCGCCAGAAACCCCGCGTTGGGGTCGGACGGGTCGACCAGGGGCACCGGCAGGGCGAGGGCGGCGGCGGGCGTGGGAACGGGCTTGACGAGGCCCGGCGCACCGGCGGGGAGGGCGCCGCCCGGCGCTCCGGCGGCTCCCGGTGCGGCGGGCGCGGTGGCGCCCTTCCCGCCGTCCGGCACGGCCCGTGCCCCCAGCCGCGACACCTCGCCGTCCAGCCGCGGGAACAACTCCGTGTCGGTGAGCCGCAGTTCCGGGCCGAACAGGGTCGACAGGGCGGGCCGGGAGCGGCCCGTCTGCAGCGAGACCACCTCGCGCAGCACGCCCGTCAGCTGCTCGCCCATCTCCTGCGCGGAGGCGAACCGGCGGCCCGGGTCGGGGTCGGTGGCGCGGACCAGCAGGCGGTAGAACGACTCGTACTGCCGGAACACCTCGATGTGGTCCGGGTCGGGCAGGGAGTCGGCGTAGACGGTCGTGTAGCCCTGGAAGTCGAAGGTGAGGACGGCGAGGGTGCGGGCGACCGTGTACAGGTCGGACGCCACCGACGGGCCGACCTCGGCGACCTCCGGCGCCTGGTAGCCGATCGTGCCGTAGATGGCCGACTCGTCGTCGTCCATGCGGCGCACCGCGCCCATGTCGATCAGCTTGAGCTGGTCCTCGGTCTGGATGGCGTTGTCGACCTTGAAGTCGCAGTACAGCAGGTTGCGGGTGTGCAGGTGGCCGAGCGCCTCCAGCGCCTCGATGCCGTACGCGCAGGCCTGCTCCACCGGCAGCGGGTCGCGTCTGCCCTCCGGGGTGCGGCGGGCGTTGGCGATCTCCTTGAGCGACTTGCCGCCGACGTACTCCATGACGATGTAGCCGTCGAGGGAGCCGGTGCGCTGGTCCAGGTGCTCGACGAAGTTGTAGATCCGCACGATGTTGGCGTGCTCGATCTCCGCGAGGAACCGCCGCTCGGAGATCGCGGCGGCCATCGCGTCCTGGTCGCCGGTGTCCAGCAGGCCCTTGAGCACCACCCAGCGGTCGGAGACCGCCCGGTCGACGGCGAGGTAGATCCACCCCAGACCGCCGTGCGCCAGGCAGCCGACCACCTCGTACTGGCCGTGCACTATGTCGCCGGCCCGCAGCTTCGGGACGAACGAGTACGGGTGGCCGCACTTGGTGCAGAAGCCCTCCGTGCGCCCGGGGCGCCCGGCCCGGGCCCGGCCCACCGGCGCCCCGCAGTCCGAGCGCGAGCAGAACCGCTTGCGCTCCGGCACCTCCGGGTCGTCCAGCACCATCGCGCGCGGATCGGGCCGCGGGATCGGCGGGACCTGCACCAGCCCGGCGCCCAGGCGGCCCCGGACGGAGGACCCGGCGACGGAACCCGAGCTGCGCACCGAGACGGAACGGCCGGTGGACCGCCCGGACAGGGAGCGCGACAGCCGCCCCGACACCGAGCGCCGCGACTTCGACGACTGCGAGGAGGTCCGGGCGCTGCGGGCGCTGGAGCGGGAGCTGCCGCTGCCCGCCGAGCCGCGCGAGCCCCTGCCGCCGGCGGTGACACCGGTCGGCGCCGAGCCGACCGCGCCGGACCCCGAGACGACCGGGGCGAGCCCGCAGGTGTCGCAGTACAGCTCGCCGCCGCCCACGTCCTCGTACGCGCCGTCGCAGCCCGGCCGCTGGCAGGCCTGCCGCGGCCCACCCGGGGCAGGGCCCGGCTCCCGGCCCGGTGGCGGGTTCTGTGCCTGACTCATGACGCTGCCTCCCCCTCGTCGCTCACGCGCCTCACTCCCCGCGGTCCCCGGGCCCGCCCTGGCCGGGCACCCGCGGCGCGGAGCCCAGCAGTTCGGCGGCCGCCTGCTGGTAGCGCAGCACGGCCTGCTCGGCGGCGCGCAGGTCGCAGGGCGCGCTCCACAGCATGCGGCGCGCCTTCTCGTACCGCTCCACCAGCAGCGGGTCCTCCGCGAACCCGTGCCGGGCGACCTTCGCCTTGTACGCGTCGAGGCGGCCCCGCAGCTCGGCGCGGACCGCCAGGGGCGCGGTGACCGCGGTCAGCGACTCGCGGGCGCGCAGCAGTTCGTCCTCCGCCTTCTGCTCCAGGGACTCCAGGAGCGGGGACAGGCGGTGCCACTGGGCCTGCCTGCGGTACTCGGCGGCCGCCGCCAGCTGCTCCTGCAGCGCGGTCGGCGGTCCGCTGACCACCGGCACCTCCGTCGCGGCGATCTTGGCGAGGACCTCGCCGCGCGCGGTGCGCGCCTCGGCGAGCGTGCGGTCCGCGCGCGACAGCACGTCCCGCAGCCGCACGATCCGCTTCTCGGCGTCCTGACGCACCGTCAGCACCGCGTCGATCTCCCGGCGGACGTCCTCCAGGGCGCGCGCCTCCCGGTCGTACACCGTCGTGTCGGGCCGGCCGCCGCCCGGGGCCGAACTGCCCTCGGCGGGCACCCAGAACGCCAGCGGGTCGGACACCACCTGCTCGCGCAACCTCGTCAGCGTGCGGGTGATGCGCTCCAGGTCGTCGCCGGCCGGGTGCTCACCGGGGCGCACGCCCACCGAGTGCGCGAGCTGCCGGGTGCGCTGGAGCTCGGCGGCCAGGAGATCGATGCGGGCGGGCAGCGCCGACCAGACCGCGTCGGCGGCGACGACCATGTCGAGGGAGCGCGCGTACAGGTCGTTCATCCGGTCGACCAGGGTGCCGAGCGAGAAGCGCTCGCTGAGCTTGTTCGCCGTGGCGTGCAGGGTGGGCGCGTGGGCCGTGGCGGCCGCCGGCCCGGCGACGGTGACGGACTCGCCGCGCAGCAGCTCCGTCAGCTCCGCCAGGTCCTCGCGGCTGGACCAGCGGCGGCGGGCCCGGATGCCGCGGGCGGTGCGCAGCGCGCCCGTGTACGCGTCGAAGTACGTCCACAGCAGCGTGATCGACGCCTCCGTGGCCGTCCAGCGTTCCCGGGTGACGCCGGTCAGCTCGGCGCCCTCCAGCAGTCTGCGGCCCGCGTGGTCCTGGAGGGCGAGCAGCGAGGTCTCGATCGCCTCGTGCTCCGCGCCGAGCCGCGCCAGCGCACGGTCCACCTCGTCCCGGTCCATCACCGGCCCGGTGGATCCCGTGACGCCCATCGATCACCTCTCGCTGCGTGTTGTGGTCCGGTCTTCGTGGATGGGAATCGGTGGTTCCGGGAGGCCCGGCGGTCCGGGTGCCTGCCGCCTGCCCGGTCGCGCGCCGGCGTCCGGTCAGCTCTCGCGCAGGTACTTCGGCGCCGGCGGCTCCGACGTCGACGCGTCCTCGCCCAGTGTCGCCGACAGCCACCTCTCGTACGACGCCTGCCAGCCGTCGCCGTCCTCGCGGTAGTCCACCAGGATCCGGTTGACCCGGCGCACCAGGTCGTCCGCGTCCTTCTTCATCGCCACGCCGTAATACTCGGTCGTGAAGGGCACGCCCTTGAGCTCGACCGTCGGGTCCTGCGCGGCCTGGCTGGCGGCGAGGGCGCCGTCGGTGACCACGGCGTCGACCTCGCCGAGCTGGAGCCGCACGAGGCAGTCGAGCTGGTTGGGGACGACGGTGGACAGGTCGGCGGAGGCGGGCAGCTTGTTCTGCCGCTGCCCCTCCTGCAGGGTGCTGAGCGCGGTCGACCCCTCCGCCGTGCAGATCTCCTTGTCCGCGAGCGAGCCGTCGTAGCCGGTGACGGACGAGGACTTGGGCGCCAGCACCTGCTGGCCGGTCCTGAAGTAGGGCGCGGAGAAGGCGACTTTCTCGATCCGCTGGCAGCTGATCGTCATCGTGCGCACGACCATGTCGACCCGGCCCTGCTGGATCGCCGTGATGCGCTGGTCGGTGGGGATCGCCTTGAACTGCACCGCGTCCGGGTCGCCGAGTATGTCCTCGGCGATCCGGTGGACCAGGTCGATGTCGAAGCCCTCCAGCTCGCCGGAGGAGCCGCCGTTGGGGTCGCGGTAGCCCCAGCGGTAGCTGTTCTGGTCGATGCCGACGACCAGTTTGCGCTTCCCGCCGGCGCGGTTCTTGATCGCCTCGATGGTGGGGCCGTCCGCGGCGGACGGGGACAGGGTCTGCTTCTCCGGGTCCGGGCAGTCCTCCGGCGCCCTGGCCTGCTGGACCCGGGCCGCGCCGGGGCCGCCGGCGCCGTCGTCCCGCGCGGTGTGGCCTCCGGCCGGCAGCAGCAGCGCCCAGGCCAGGACCAGCGCGCAGACGGCCGCCATCGCCCCCACCCCGCCCCAGCCCTTCAGGCCGGCCCGCATCCGCCGTGCGTCCATGCGCGTGCCCCCTCCCACCGGTCCGTGCTCCCCTCTCACCGGTACTCCGACAGCCGGCGCCCGATGCCCAGCAGCGCGCCGGCCGCGCCGAGCACGGCGAGGACGGCGGCGCCGGCCGGCAGGCCGGTCATCGCGTCCCGCCCGTCCCCGGCGGCCAGCCTGAACTCCCGCTGCTCGTGGCCGATCGCCTCGGCCAGGCTGCCGTCGACGCCGTCGAAGCACTCGCCGGTGGCGCCCCGCGCGCCGATCACCTTGTCCAGCGCGGCCTGGTAGTTGCCGTTCTCGTCCTGGGCGCGGGCCGACGCGTGCCGCTTCTTCCACTCCGTCATGTTCCCGGCGGCCGTGTCCACCGGCTTCCGGCCGTCGCCGTCGTCGGCGAGCCGCGCGGCCTCGGCCAGGCCGGCGCCGAGCCTGTCGATGTTCTGCTCGAAGTCGTGGTCGTAGGCGTCGCGGACCTCGCCGCCGACCTCCTTGGTCTCGGCGCCGCGGGCCACCAGCGTGAGGTTCTCGTTGCCGCGGGCCTTCAGGGAGGCGATGCGGGCGTCGTGCAGGACGTTCAGCGAGCGGATGCCGTGGTCGTAGGAGTCGTGCAGGCCCGCGCGGGCGAGGCTGTGGCCGGCGACGAGCCAGAGCAGGACGACCGCGGCGGCGGCCGTGGCGGCGACCAGGCCGTGGTTCAGGACCCGGTTGGTGCGGCGGTAGGTGCGGTGCTGGGCCCAGGCGAGCGCGGCGAGCGCGGCGACGCCGAGGGCGATGGCCGCCCACGGGTAGGGCGTGGCGTCCGCGTAGTCCGCGCGCAGGCGCTGCTTCTCCTTCTTGTACAGGTCCTCCGCCGCCGGGAGCATCTCCTGCTGCATCTTCTCGTTCGCGTACCGCAGGTAGGCGCCGCCGACGGGGAAGCCCTGGCGGTTGTAGGTGCGGGCGCGCTCGACCAGGCCCTTGTACTCCGGCAGCAGGCGGTTGAGCTTGGTGATGGTCGCCGCCGAGGGGGAGTCGGGCTCGGAGTTGGCGGCGGCGTTGACGAGTTTCGCCGCGGCCGTGCGGATGTCCGACTCGTAGCGGTCCCGGGTCGCCGCGGTCTCCTGGCCGCCGGCGAGGAAGCCGCTGGACGCCGCGGTGTTGGCGTCGGCCAGGGAGCGGTAGATGTCGGCCGCGTCGGAGCTCAGCGGCTGACTGCTGGTCAGCACGGCGTCGGCGGCGGCCGCGCGGTCGGTGGTCTCCCACGCGGTGACCGCGCCGAAGGCGAGGACCAGCAGGGCGAGGACGGCGCCGATGATGCGCAGGCGGCCCGGCTCCGTGGTGGCCGCCGCGCGCAGGCGGTCGAGACCCTCGGCGAAGGCGGTGCGGCGGGCGCCCTGCGGTGCGGCGGGGAGCGGGGCCGGCGGCGGCGACGGCTGCGCCGGTACGGCCGGCAGGGCGGAACCCGGTGGTGCGGTGCTGCTCGTCGGCGTCTGCGTCACTGCTGACCTCCCCCGTGGCCATCCGTCGCCGCAAGTATCGCTGCCGTGACCGACATCCGCACCGGCCTTGGCTTGATCTTGATCCGATCGACGCCCGGCACCACTCCCGCTCATGAATACGCGGCGGGAATCCGTTCGGTTCCCAAAGGCTGGTACGGGGCCCGGGGTCACGGGGCGAAGTGCGCCCGCACCCGCTCCCGCGCCCGCGCGTCCGCCCCCAGGCGGTCCAGGCCCAGCAGGGCCGCGCCGAGGACCGGAGGGGCGGTGACCACCCGGGGGACCGCCCTGGGGGCCCGTGCGGCCAGCAAGGCGCGGACGCCGTCCGTCAGTTGCGGGTGCCCGGCGGCGAGGACGCCGCCGCCGAGCAGGACCGGTGTCTCCTCCTCCAGCAGGTCCAGCCGGGTCAGCGCGACCGTCGCCATGGCCACCACCTCGCCGGCCTGGCGGTCGACGAGCGCGCGGGCGACGGGGTCGCCGCCGGCGGCGGTGGCGAAGAGGACGGGGGTCAGTTCGTGCCGGCGGGTCCCGGGGATCCGGCCGAGGTGCAGGGCCTCGACGAGGGCGAGCACGGACGGCAGGCCGAAGTGGGCGGGGAGGGTGCGGGCCAGCCGGGTGGGTTCGCCGCGGCCGTCCTCCGCGCGGGAGGCGTGCCACAGCGCCTCCTCCGCCAGGCCCCAGCCGCCGCCCCAGTCACCGGAGACGCGGCCGATGGCCGGGAAACGGGCGGTGCGGCCGTCGGGGCGCATGCCGACGCAGTTGATGCCGGCGCCGCAGACGACGGCGACCCCGCGCGGCTCGGTGACGCCGGCCCGCAGCAGGGCGAAGGTGTCGTTGCGGACGGTGACCGTCGCGCCCCACGCCCGGTCCCGCAGCGCGGCGGCCAGGTGCTCCTCCTCGACGGGGAAGTCCGCGTTGGCCAGGCAGGCCGAGACGTGGTCGACCGGGCGGACCCCGGCGGCGGCGAGGGCCCGGCCCACCGCCCCGGCGAGCGTGCCGACGGCGGCCGCCACACCCACGGCCGGCGGGCGGAAACCGCCGCCGCGGGCCGTGGCCAGGACGTCCCCGTCCCGCGTGACGACCGCGACGTCGGTCTTGCTGTTCCCCGCGTCGACGGCGAGGACGGTGCCCGTCACGCCCACGCCAGGTACTCCCGGTTGTGCGCGATCAGCCGGTCGGCGAGGGCGTCGGCGTACGCGTACTGGCCGACGAGGGGATGGGCGAGCAGCGCCGCGAAGACGCGGTCGCGGCCGCCGTGCAGGGCGGCCCGCAGGGCCAGGTCCTCGTACGCCGTCACGTGCGCCGTCAGGCCCGCGAGGAGCGGGTCCGGCGGGGCCACGGCGAGGGGGACCGCGCCCTGCGGGCCCACCGCCGCCTGCACCTCGATCACCGCGTCGTCGGGGAGGAAGGGCAGCGTGCCCCGGTTGTACGTGTTCACCACCTGGTTCGGCGTCCCGGCGCCGCCGAGCAGGGCCGCCGCCAGGTCCACCGCGGCCTCCGAGTAGTAGGCGCCGCCGCGCCGCGCCAGCAGGGCGGGCTTCTCGTCCAGGGACGGGTCCGCGTACAGGGCCAGCAGCTCCCGTTCCATGCGGGCCACCTCGGCCGCCCGGGAGGGCTTCGTCCGCAGGTCCGCCACGACCTCGTCGTGGGCGTAGTAGTAGCGCAGGTAGTAGGAGGGGACCACGCCCAGGCGGTCCAGGAGGGGGCGGGGGAGGCGCAGGTCGGCGGCGAGGGCGTCGCCGTGCCGGGCCAGCAGGTCCGCCAGGACGTCCTCGCCCTCGGGGCCGCCGAGGCGGACGCCGGTCTCCCAGGTGAGGTGGTTGAGGCCCACGTGGTCGAGGTGCACGGCGGCCGGTGCCACGCCGAGCAGCGCGGCGAACCTGCGCTGGAGGCCGATCGCCACGTTGCACAGGCCGACCGCCTTGTGACCGGCCCGGAGCAGGGCCCGGGTCACGATGCCGACCGGGTTGGTGAAGTCGATGATCCACGCGTCGGGGCTGCGGCGGCGGACGCGTTCGGCGATGTCCAGGACGACCGGGACCGTGCGCAGCGCCTTGGCCAGGCCGCCCGCGCCGGTCGTCTCCTGGCCCACGCAGCCGCACTCCAGGGGCCAGGTCTCGTCCCGCTCGCGGGCCGCCTGGCCGCCGACGCGGAGCTGGAGGAGGACGGCGTCGGCGCCGTCGACCGCCGCGTCGAGGTCGTCGGTCAGCACGATCCGGCCGGGGTGGCCCTGCCGGGCGAAGATGCGGCGGGCCAGGCCGCCGACCAGGCGGAGGCGGTCCGCCGCCGGGTCGACGAGGACCAGTTCGCCGACGGGGAGGGTGTCCCTCAGCCGGGCGAAGCCGTCGGCCAGTTCGGGGGTGTAGGTCGAACCTCCGCCGACCACGGTGAGTTTCATGCGTCCGACCCTTCGGTCCGGTGAGCGTGCCACCCTCGGACAACGCCTTCCGGGCGCCGGGGAACACGGGGGTCACGGGGGTTGTCACCGGCACGGTGGCGGCCGGGGCGAGGTTCCGGCCGGTGCGGTGCGCGTCCTTGGCTCTCGGGCATGGCGAGGTCTCCCGGGGACGGTACGGATGTACGCGGTACGGGTGTGCGCGGTACGGGTGTGCGCGGTACGGGTGTGCGCGGTACGGGTGTGCGGGGCCGGGCGGGGACGGGGCGGCCGGGCCGCGTCCGGTGATCAGCGCGAGGTGTCGAAGACCTCGTCGCGGGTGGCGGCCAGGGCGCTCTCCAACGCGCCGCGCAGCACGGGGTGTTCACGGACGCCGCCCATCACCAGGCGCGGGCGGGAGGCGGCCAGCTCCTCCAGTTCGGCCTGGACGAGGGCGCGCAGCACCTCGCCGCCCGCGGTGAGGCAGGCGCCGCCGAGGACGACGAGCTCGGGGTCGAGGACGCAGACGAGGGAGGCCAGACCGGTCGCGAGCCGGGTGGCGTACGTCCGCAGCAGCCGCCGGTGCGGCTCGTCCTCGCGGGCGGCGGCGCGGGCGACCAGGGCCGCGGCGGCCTCGGCGCACGGGCCCCGCGGGATGTCCTCGACGCCGAGTTCGCGGGCCAGCCGCAGCACGGCCCGGGAACCGGCCAGTTCCTGGTAGCCGCCGCTGTTGGCCCGGGTGACCCGGCGGACCAGGGGGGTGCCCGGCACGGGCAGGAAGCCGACCTCGCCGGCGCCGCCGGTCCAGCCGCGGTGCAGCCGGCCGCCGAGGACCAGGGCGGCGCCCAGGCCCGCCTCGTTCCACAGCAGCACGAAGTCCGCGTGCCCGCGGGCCGCGCCGAGGCGCTGCTCGGCGACCGCGGCGAGGTTGACGTCGTTCTCGTACTCGACCGGCACGGGCAGCGCGGCGGCGAGTTCGTCGAGGAGGGCGGGGGCGTGCCAGCCGGGGAGGTGGGAGGCGTAGCGCAGCCGGCCGGTGTGCGGGTCGAAGGCGCCCGGCGTGCCGATGACGAGGCGCCGGACGTCGTCGCGGACCAGTCCCGCCGCCTTCACCGCGCCGTCCAGGGCGTCGGTGACCTGCCGCACCACGGGGGTGCCGGCGCGCCGGCCGGGCGCGGGCCGTTCGCAGCGGCCGACCGTGCGGCCGGTGACGTCGGCGACGGCGGCGACGATGCGCTCGGGGGTGACGTCGAGTCCGGCGGCGTACGCGGCGGCCGGGTTGATCCCGTACAGCCGGGCGCCCGGGCCCGGGCGGCCCTCGGTGGTGCCGCCGGCGAGGACCAGTCCCGCCGCCTCCAGGCGGGCCAGCAGATGGGAGGCGGTCGGCTTGGACAGGCCGGTGAGCCGGCCGATCCGGGCGCGGGACAGCGGACCGTGCTCCAGCAGGAGGTCGAGCGCCGCGCGGTCGTTCATGGCGCGCAGGACGCGCGGGGTGCCCGGAGTGCCGGTGTTTCCTGCCACGGGGTCGCCACCTGCCTCTCCTTCGCCGCCCGGCTTCCCGGGGTCGCGGGGGCGGCAACTGTAAGGAAAGTTTCCTTTCGGTTGCGGAGACGGTAGGCCCGGCGCGAAGGGGGCGTCAAGAGGACGCCCCCGCGGGCGACGGGATCGTCGCCCGCGGGGGCGTGCGGAGCGGGTGCCGCTACTTCGTGGTGCTCGGCGGGGTCAGCGGGGAGGCCGCCGCGGCCTGCGGGGAGGAGGTGTTGGCGTACACCGACGGGGGCGCGACCGCCGCCGTCGGGTCGGGGGCTGGCTCCTCGTCGGCCGGGACCGTGGCGCCGCCGACGATCCGGATGTGCGCCGCGTCGAACGCGCGCTTGATGCGCCAGCGCAGTTCGCGCTCGACGGTCAGGGACTTGCCCGGCATCGTCTTCGCCGAGACGCGCACCACCATCGAGTCCAGGAGCACGGAGTCCAGGCCCAGCACCTCGATCGGGCTCCACAGGAGCTCGTTCCAGGGCTCCTCCTTGCCCATCCTGTCGGCGACCTCGTCGAGGGTGGCCTTCATCCGGTCCAGGTCCTCGCCGGAGTGGACCGTGACGTCGACGTTGGCCGTGGCCCAGCCCTGCGAGAGGTTGCCGACCCGCTTGACCTCGCCGTTGCGGACGTACCAGATCTCGCCGTTGTCGCCGCGCAGCTTGGTCACGCGCAGGCCGACCTCGATCACCTCGCCGGAGGCGACGCCCGCGTCGATGGTGTCGCCGACGCCGTACTGGTCCTCCAGGATCATGAACACGCCGGACAGGAAGTCCGTGACGAGGTTGCGCGCGCCGAAACCGATCGCCACGCCCGCGACACCGGCCGAGGCCAGCAGCGGGGCCAGGTTGATCTGGAAGGTGCCGAGGACCATCAGCGCGCCGGTGCCGACGATCAGGAAGGACGCCACCGACCGCAGCACCGAGCCGATGGCCTGCGAGCGCTGGCGGCGGCGCTCGGCGTTGACCAGCAGACCGCCCAGCGCGGTGCCGTCCACGGCCTGCACGGTCCGGGTCATGCGGTCTATCAGCTTGGTGATCGCCCGCCGCACCACGACCCTCAGCACCGCGGCTATCACCACGATCAGCAGCACCCTGAGGCCGATGGCGAGCCAGGTCGACCAGTTCTGCTCGACCCAGCCGGCGGCGTTCGTCGCGCTCTCCTGGGCGTCCTGGAGCGTGGGCACCACCGGTGCCTGCGTCTCGGTGGAGGACGGCGACGGCGACGCGCCGGCGGCCAGGGGGACGGCGGGCAAGGACACGGCAGGTACCTCCAGGTGCAGCGGTCTGCCCCGGTGCGTGGTCAGGGATCGTCAACGTCGTCGAGGTCACGGAAAGGTCACCGGACGGGCAGAACCACCACACTAACGGGGCATTGTGTGTCTTCCTGCCGGATCTGCGAAGGAGAGACCGGACTCACCCGGGCTTGAACAGGCCACGGTCCGGGGGATGAATCAGGGTGTGGTCGAAAACACTCCCAGCCCGTTACCGGGACATGGTGGCGCTTCCACCAGGCCTGAGGGGAGACTGACTACGGATCGTCCCGGCGCGAGCCACGCGCCGCCGGCGTACAAGGAGGCATCCGTGCCGCATGTCCTGGTCCTCAACGCGTCGTACGAGCCACTCGGCGTCGTACCGCTCCGCCGCGCGCTCGTCCTCGTCCTCGAGAACAAGGCCGTCTGCCTCGAGGAGTCCGGCGCCCATCTGCACAGCGCGACCGTCACTGTCCCCGCACCCAGCGTGGTCCGGCTCAAGCGATTCGTCCGGGTCCCCTATCGGGGGCCCGTTCCTCTGACCCGCCGTGCGCTCTTCGCGCGCGACGGCGGCCGGTGCATGTACTGCGGTGGCGTCGCAACCAGCGTCGACCACGTCATCCCGCGCTCGCGCGGGGGCAAGCACGTCTGGGACAACGTGGTGGCCTCCTGCCGCCGCTGCAACCACGTCAAGGCCGACCGCCACCTCGGCGAGATCGGCTGGCGGCTGCGTCACAAACCCGCTCCGCCCACCGGTCTGGCCTGGCGCATCATCGGCACCGGCCACCGGGACCCGCGCTGGCTGCCGTACCTGCAGCCGTACGGCGCGGACGACGCCCTGGCCCGGATCGACGGCATCTCCGCCTGACGGCGATCCGGGCCTTCGTGGTCCCCGCGCGGGCCCGCGCGGCCGATCCCGGCGCGGGCCGGGACGACCGCGCCCGCGGGGCCGTGGACCGGCCCCGGGGAACCCCCGTTCCCCCGGGGCCGATCGGTCGTGCGGCGCTCCCCGCGCGCCTCAGGCGTAGCGCAGTTCCGCCGGGCGTACCGTGCGGCGCAGCAGCGGCAGCGCGGTGGCCGCGGCCAGCAGGCACGCGGCGTACACCGCCACCGGCACCAGCAGCGCCGCCCACGGCGCCGACCAGCCGCCGCCGTCGGCGAGCGCCGCGTAGCCCAGGCCGACGGCCGCGCCCCCGGTCCCGGCGAGCAGCACCGCCGGGGCCAGCGGCAGCGCGGTCTCCAGCAGCAGCGCCCGGCCGAGCACCGCGTGCGGCACCCCGGCGGCCACCTGGGCGGCCAGCCCCCGGCGCCGGCCGGCGAGCGACTCGGCGGTGCCGACGGCCAGGCCGGACAGGGTGATGACGAGCCCGGCCACGAGGGCCGCCGCGGTCAGGTCCAGGCCCGTCGTGTAGTGCGCGGTGTTCTCCGACAGGTGCTTGTCCGAGCGCAGGACCTCCAGCAGCACCTGCCGGACGCCCGCGAACGCGGTGCCGGCGAGCGTCACCAGCAGCACCGCCGCGTGCGTCCGGGCCGCCGCCCACGGGTCGTCGCGCAGCCGCTCCGCCGCGATCAGCACGGCCGCCGACCGGGCCCGGGCCGCGAGCAGCCGCTCGGCGAGCCGCGCCGTGGCGCCGCAGAGCCAGACCGCCCCCGCGCCGGTCAGCAGGAGGAGGCCGGCCACCGCCAGCGGCACCTTTCCGCCGGGCCCGTTCGGCCCGCCGGCGGACGTGGCGGTCACCGCGAGCAGGGCCACGGCCCCGACCGGCAGCGCCCCCGCCAGGAACAGCAGCGCCGGACCGCGGCCCGAGCGCGGGGCGGCGGTCCGTCGCACCCGGCCCAGCGGCGAGGCCACCACCCGGCGCAGCGCCAGCGCGCTCGCCGCGGCGCCCAGCACCGGCACCGCGAGGGCGGTCAGCGCGATGCCCGCCCAGGCCGGCACGGGCGGCCGGTCCCACGAGCCCAGCAGGACCGGTACCGAGCCGGCGGTGGCGGCCGCCGAGCCCAGCAGGCAGGCCAGGCCGGTCTCCAGCGCGGCGATCCGCCGGACCCGCCACGGCGAGGCCCCGGCCAGCCGCAGCCCGGCCAGCCGCCGGTCGCGGTGCACGGCACCGATGCGGGCGCACTGCCCGAGGAACCCGAGCACCGGGACCAGCAGGAGCAGCAGGGCGATGATCACTCCGGAGCGGGTGCCGGGCTGGTCCAGCAGGCCCGCGGCGACGGGCACGCGGTACTGGCCGCGCAGCGAGGCCAGCGCGACGGCCGTGAGCGCGAGGCCGGTGGCCAGGGCGGCGCCCGCCGCCGTCAGCCCGACCCGCCACCACTCGCCGCGGTCGGAGCCGCGGGTGAGCTGCCAGGCCAGGCGCAGGTCGGACCGCAGGGCCCTCACGCGGCCACCTCCTGAGGGGCCACCGCGCCGTCGCGCAGCTCCACTTCCCGGTCCGCGTACGCCGCCACCCGGGCGTCGTGCGTGACCAGCAGCACCGCCGTGCCCGCCTCGCGGGCCGTGTGCGTCAGGGCCGCCATCACCTGCTCGCCCGCCAGGGAGTCCAGCGCCCCCGTCGGCTCGTCCGCGAAGACCACCTCCGGGCCGGTGACCAGGGCCCGCGCCAGCGCCGCCCGCTGCGCCTGCCCGCCGCTCATCTCGCCGGGCCGCAGCTCCGCCTGGCCGCGCACCCCGAACCGCTCCAGCCACTCACCGGCCCGCTCCCGGGCCCCGGCGCGTCCCGCGCCGCCCAGCATCAGCGGCAGCGCCACGTTGTCCAGCGCCGTCAGCTCCGGGACGAGCTGGCCGAACTGGAACACCACCCCGAACGCGGTGCGGCGCAGCTCGCTCAGCCGCTTCTCCGGCAGCTCCTCCAGCCGCCGGCCGGCGTAGACCACCGAGCCGGCGTCGGGGCGGACGATGCCGGCCAGGCAGTGCAGGAGCGTCGACTTGCCGCTGCCGCTGGCGCCGGTCACGGCGAGGATCTCGCCGGCGTGCAGGGTGACCGAGGCGCCGCGCAGGGCCTCGGTCCTGCCGTGCGCCTTGGTGAGGGCACGGGCCGCCAGGAGCGGCACTGGGCTGTTCATGTCGCGTCGACCTCCGCGGTCAGGGTGGTGAGCCGGTCCGCCGTGGTCGTCATCCAGCGGAGGTCGGCGTCGAGGTGGTTGAGGGCGTAGTCCGCCGAGAGCACGGTCGCCAGGTCGGCGCCCGGGGCGGCCTTCACCGCCGTGAGCTCCCGCATCCGCGCCATGTGGGCGGCGCGCTGGGCCCGCAGGTAGGCGGCCGGGTCGCCGCCCGACAGGATCGCCACGACGACCTTGGCGAAGATCTCGTTCGTCACGAAGGGCGCGGGCGGGGCGGTCTCCCGGGCCCACCGGGCGAGTTCGCGCCCGCCCTCGTCGGTCGCGCGGTACACGGTCCGTTCGGGGCCGCCGTCGGAGTCGGTGCCCTCGACGCGCGCGAGGCCGTCGCGGACCAGGCGCTGGAGGGTCGTGTAGACCTGCCCGTAGGCCAGCGGACGGGCCTGCGGGAAACGTTCGTCGTGGCGTCGCTTGAGGTCGTAACCGTGGCTCGGACCCGAGGCGAGCAGCCCCAGCAGGATGTGGCGGGTGCTCATGGCGATCATTATGTACTCAGTACATGTACTGAGTGAATAGTCTGCCGCGGAGAATCGCGGAGAATCGCGGAGAATCGCGGAGAACCGCGGAGGACCGTAAGACCTCGGACGGTGCCCGCGGTCCCGCTAGCCGGTGACGGCGTACGCCTCCACCGACCACAGCGAGTACCCGTACGGCGTGGCCCGCCGCTCGCCCTGCACGCGCACGAAGCGCACGTCGCGCTCGTCCATGCGGACGGTCTCCCGCCCGCCCCGGCCGTCCCGCACGGCCGCCGCCGTCCGCCACCGGCGCCCGTCCGCCGACACCTGGACCCGGTACGCCGACGGATACGCGTCCTGCCAGTGCAGCTCCACCCGGCCCAGCCGCACCGGCCGCTCCAGCTCGACCTGCCACCAGGCCCCGTCGTCGACCGGGGACGACCAGCGGGTGTCCGGGTCGCCGTCGCCGGCCGCGGCCGCCGGGAAGTCGGGCGTCTCGTCGCCCGAGGAGCTCGCCCGGCCGCCGCGCGCCAGGTCCGCCCCGCCGGTGGGCGGCACGGCGCGCACGGTCAGCGTGCGGGTCGTCCCCCCGAACGCGAGCCGGACGCCGTACGACCGCATCGGTGTGCCCCGCTCCACCGTCACCTCGACGGGGACGTCCACCGGGGTGCCGCGCGGGACGGTCAGCGGGGTCCGGGGCACCCGGACCCGCACCCCGTCGGGGGCGTGGGCCGTGAGCCTGCCGGGGGCGTCGGCGGGGCGCCGCGACACGAGCCGCACCGTCACGCGCGTGGTGCGGCCGGTCTCCGCGTCCACCGCGTCGCGCGCCGGCTCCAGGGACACGGCGGGGGAGTCGGCGAACCACGGGATCAGGTGCCGTACCCCGGCGGCGGCCGGGCCGGTGACGCGGACCGCGTCGGCGCGCAGGCCGGTGCGCAGTTCGGTGGCGCCCGCCGGCGCCGGCTCCCCGACGCGCCGCCAGCCCTCGCCCGGCACGTGCGCCTCGACGGCCCCGCCCGCGCCGGGTTCGCCGAGCACCGTCACGGCGGACAGCGGGCGCTCCCGCCCGAAGCGCAGCGTGCGGGTGCCGGCCGCGCCGCCGGCGTCCCCGGGCGGCTCGTGGTCGATGCCCGCCCACGCCTCGTACGCCTTCTGCGCCTGCCGCAGGAACGGGTCGAGGACGCCCGCGCCGACCGTGACCCGGGCCGGCTCCAGCCGCGCCCGCAGCCCGCCCAGCCGGCGGTACGCCGCCCAGGCCGCCGCCGCGTCCCCGGCGCTCTGGGCGTCCAGCATGTCCAGGGCCGTGGTGCCCGCCGCGCCGTAGCCGGCCAGCCGCTCGGTCCACGGGGCGGCCTCGGCGGCGAGGCCCGTGCCGGACAGGCGCCGCGGCAGCTCGCGCAGCACGGCGAAGGCGTGCCGCAGCCGCCGCGCCGCCCCGGTGCCGCCCGCCGCGCGGTCCCGCCAGAACGCCGCCGTCAGCGGACGCAGGTACGCCGACTCCTCGCCGCCCAGGACCGAGGAGGCGTTGTTCCCGGCGAGGGCGGCCAGGGCCTCCGCGCGCCGGGCGTCCCCGCCCGCCAGGTCGGCGATCGCGGCGCGCCAGGACTCGTGCGGGTCGTAGGCGCGCGGGTTCCAGGCGAAGTCGGCGACGGTGAACAGCGCGATGCGGGAGGCCTCCGGCTGCTCCATGGCGTTGGCGAGCAGGGCGGCGGAACCGGCGGCGACGGCCGGTTCGCGGCCCTGGTAGGGGCCGAGGAAGAGACGGCCGGGCGCGTAGTCGTTGACCGGGTAGTCGTCCATGGTGACCAGCGGATGCCCGAACACGGCCCGCGCCTGGGCGACCTCCCGCCCGGTGATGGTCCGGGGCACCACCCCGACCCCCGTCCAGGCCACCTCCACGTCCTCGTCCAGGGCGGCGGCCAGCGCCCGCCGGTACGCGGTCGGGCCGTCCTCGTAGTACTCGGTCGGCATCAGCGACAGGGCGGCCGCGCCGGGGTGGCGCTCGGCCAGGTGCCGGGCCACCGCGTTCGCCACCCGCGCCTGGGCCCGCGCCGCCGCCCCGGGCCCGGAGCCGAACCGCTCGGCGTCCGCCGCGCAGTGCCACTCGCTGTAGCTGACGTCCTGGAACTGGAGCTGGAAGGCCCGGAACCCCAGCGCCCGCATCGCGTCCAGCTTGCGGGTCAGCGCCCGCAGGTCGGCGTCCGACGCGAAGCACATCGCCTGGCCCGGGGCCACCGCCCAGCCGAGCGTGACGTGGTTGCGGCGGGCCCGCTCGGCCAGCTCCCGGAACCCGGCGCGCCGCGCGGCCGGGTACGGCTCCCGCCAGCGGGCCTGCCGGTACAGGTCGTCGCCGGGCGCGTACAGGTACCGGTTCAGCTTGGCGCGCCCCATGAAGTCGAGCTGGGCCAGCCGCTGCCGGTGCGTCCAGGGCCGTCCGTAGAACCCCTCGGTGACGCCGCGCACGGCGGTGCCGGGCCAGTCCTCCACGTCGACCGCGGTGAAGGCGCCGTCGGGGCGCAGCAGCCGCCGCAGGCTCTGCACGGCGTGGAACAGCCCGTCCGGTCCGGTCCCGGTGAGGGAGACGGCGCCCCGACCGACGGTCAGCCGGTAGCCGCCCGGCGGGAGGGCGTGCCGGGCGTCGCCGCCGGGGGCGTCCGTCCGGGCGCGGACCACCAGGGCCCCCGGCGCGGCGGGGGAGGAGGTGATCCGGCGCGCCCCGGCCCGCCGCAGCAGGTCCCGCAGCGCCTCCACGGCGTACGGGTCGGCCGCCGCGTCGGTGAGCAGCGCGACCTCGGCGGTGACGGGGACGGGGGCGCTCCGGCCGCGCAGGACGTGGGGGCGCGGCCACACCGGGACGTCCGCGGCCGTGCCGGCCGGGTCGGCCGGGGACGCGGCCGGGCCGGGGACGGGCGGGGCCGCCGCCGCGGACGGGGCGGCGCCCAGGGTTCCGGCGACGACGGCGAACGCGAGGGCGGCCGCCCTCTTCCCGCGCCGTGGCTGCACAGGCCCCCTCCTGGTGGCTCGACCGGCCGTTCGAAGGCCGTTCCGGCGGTGGTTCGGGGCCGGGGCCGGCCCGCCGCGGATCGTGGTCAGGGAGGGATCGAGCCCACCATTGGCGAGGTGAACGTGTCAACGGGAGTGGCCGTTGTGACGCTTTTGTCCCGGTCCGAAGGGGGAGTTCGGGGTGAAAATGGAAGTAAGGGCATGTTGCTCGTCCGGGGGCGTCTGTTGTCGCGCCCGCTGGGTAGGGCTGCGATGACCGTCCTGACGCCGTGCCCGACAAGGAGGCCCCCGTGGCTGCACCCGCACACCTCCCCCTCCCCTCCCCCTCCAAACCCGCGGCGGAGCCGCCCGCCGCGGCCGACGGCCTGCCGCTGTGCGTCTTCAGCGCGGAGGGCAGCTGCGCCGAGGCGCCCCTGACCAGCGAACCCCCGCTGCCCGACGCCGAGCCCCTGACCAGCGAGCCGCCGCTCGCCGACAGCGCCCCGCTGACCAGCGAGTCCGACGCCTCCCCCGACCCCTCCGGCCTCGCCCCCGCCCTCCCGGGCCAGTACCGCCCGGAGCACTAGATGACCGCGCCCCGCCCGGCCGAGCCCTGCACCGAGGACCTGACCCGGCTCGCCGCCCTGCACGGCGTGGCCACCTCCTACAGCCCGTCGCCGGACCGCACGGTCGCGGCCTCGGCCACCGCCGTCACCCTGGCCCTCGCCGCCCTCGGCGTCGACGCGAGCACCCCCGACGCGGTGCGCGCCGCGCTCACCGCCCGCGAGCGGGAACTGCGCGAGCGCCTGCTGCCCCCGACCGTCGCCGGCTGGAGCGACGGCGTCCCCGCCGCGCTGGCCGCGCTGCCCGACGGCACCCGGCTGCGCATCGACACCGAGCAGGGCGAGACCCGCGCCTCCGCCGAGAACCTCCCGCCCGGCGTCCACCGGGTCACCGCCACGGCCCCCGACGGCCGCACCGCCCGGGCGCACCTGATCGTCGCCCCGCCCCGCCTGCCCACCCCCACGGCACGCTCCTGCGGACTCCTCGTCCAGCTCTACTCCCTGCTCTCCCGCCGCTCCTGGGGCATGGGCGACCTCGGCGACCTCGGGGAGCTGGCCGCCTGGGCGGGCCGCGTGCTGGGCGCCGGCTTCGTCCAGGTCAACCCGCTGCACGCGGCCGTGCCGGGCGCCCCTACCGACCCCTCCCCGTACCGCCCGTCCTCGCGCCGCTTCCCCGACCCCGTGCACCTGCGGGTCGAGGAGATCCCCGAGTTCGCGTACGTCGAGGACCGCGACCGGGTGCGGGCCCTGCTGGAGCGGGCCGGGCGGCTGCGCGAGGCGGTGCTGGGCAAGGGCGAGCTGATCGACCGGGACGCGGTCTGGGAGCTCAAGCGGGAGGCGCTGGAGGAGGTGCTGCGGGTGCCGCTCGGTCCCGGCCGGCGCGCCGCCTACTGCGACTTCCTCGCCGAGCAGGGCCAGGCCCTGGAGGACCACGCCACCTGGTGCGCGCTCGCCGAGGTGCACGGCCCGGACTGGCACGACTGGCCGGAGGGCCTGCGCGACCCGCGCTCGGCCGACACCACCCACGCGCGCAACGGCCTGCTGGACCGCGTCGACTTCTGGTCGCGGCTCGCCTGGCTCACCGACGGCCAGCTCACCGCCGCCCAGCGCGCCGCGCGCGAGGCGGGCATGCCGGTGGGGATCGTGCACGACCTCGCGGTCGGCGTGCACCCCGGCGGCGCCGACGCCTGGGCGCAGCGGACCCACTTCGCGGCGGGCATGTCGGTGGGCGCCCCGCCGGACGCCTTCAACGCCCGCGGCCAGGACTGGGGGCTGCCGCCCTGGCGCCCCGACCGGCTGGCCGAGTCGGGCTACGCGCCCTTCCGCGCGCTGCTGAGGGCGCTGTTCCGGTACGCCGGGGCGCTGCGCATCGACCACGTCATGGGCCTGTTCCGGCTGTGGTGGGTGCCGCAGGGCCATCCGCCGACGGAGGGCACGTACGTCCGCTACGACGCCGAGGCCATGCTCGCCGCCCTCGTCCTGGAGGCCTCCCGGGCCGGGGCGCCGGTGATCGGCGAGGACCTCGGCACGGTCGAGCCCGGGGTGCGCGAGGAGCTGCGCCGGCGCGGGGTGCTCGGCACGTCGGTGCTGTGGTTCGAACGGGACTGGGAGGGCGACGGCCGGCCCCTGCCGCCCGACCACTGGCGCGCCGACTGCCTGGCCACCGCGACGACGCACGACCTGCCGCCCACCGCGGCCCGCCTCACCGGCGAGCACGTCGACCTGCGCGACCGCCTCGGCCTGCTGACCCGCCCGCTGGAGGAGGAACGCGCGGAGGCGGCGGCGGACACCGCGGAGTGGCTGGAGGAGCTCACCCGGCTGGGCCTGCTCCAGGGCGCCGGCGGCACGGACGCCTCCTCCGAGGAGGCCGAGATCCAGGCCGTCCACCGCTTCCTGCTGCGCACCCCGGCCCGCATGGTCGGGGTCTGGCTCCCCGACGGGGTCGGCGACCGCCGCCCCCAGAACCTGCCGGGCACCTGGGACCAGTACCCGAACTGGCGGCTCCCCCTGGCGGACGCGCAGGGCCGCCCGATGCCCCTGGAGGACCTCGCGGCCTCCCCCCGGCTGCACGCCCTGATGGACGTCCTGAAGGAGGGCGGACAGGGGGCGCGGGGGGAGCGGGGCTGAAGGGGGCGCCTCTCGGGCGCCCCCGCTCACACCCCCCGTCGGCCTCTACGGCACCCCCGGGCGCGCGCCTCCCGCCGGCGTTCGCTACTTTTGCACCGTGGACAAGAAGAACGCCCTGCGCGCCGGCGCCCTGGCCGCCGGTACGACGCTGATGATGCTGCTCATGTCGTCCCCCGCGCTCGCGCTGACCCGCGACGACGGCGACGACCCCGGTCCGGGCCTGAGCGTCATCGAGACGCTGGGTCTGTTCGTCGTGGCCCCGATCGCGCTGTTCGCGGTCATCGCGGGCCTGGTGATGGTCCTGGACAAGTCCCACCAGCGCAAGGACGTCACCAGCTCCAACCTCCGGACCAAGGCCGACGCCAAGGCCTGACCCGGTCGTCCGGCCGGGCCCGCGGCCCGGTCCGCACCGCCGTGCACGCTCCGAGGGCGCCGTCGGGACGTACGTACGCGCACACCGCCCGTGCGTACGTCCCCGACGGCGCCCTCGTGCGTGCGTCACGGGCCGGGCGCCGTCAGGTAGCGCTGCACGGTGGGGGCCAGCCAGGCCACGATCTCCTCGCGGCCCAGCGCCACGGCCGGGGGGATCCGCAGGACGTACCGGGTCAGCGCCAGCCCCAGCAGCTGGCTCGCGAGCAGCGCGGCCCGGACCGGGGCCTGCCCGGGGTCCGGGCACACCCGGCGGGCGACGGGGAGCAGCTGCTCCCGGAAGACCCCCTGCATGCGCTCGGCCCCCGCCTGCCCGGCGGCGCCGACCCGCAGGAGGGCGGTGAGGACCTCGTCGCGCTCCCACAGGTCCAGGAAGTGCGTCACCAGGGTGCGGCCGGCCTCCTCCCGGGGCAGCGCGCCGAGGTCGGGCAGCTTCAGGTCGACGGCGACGGCGGCCGCGAACAGGCCCTCCTTGGTGCCGTAGTAGCGCATCACCATCGACGGGTCGATCCGCGCGTCCCGCGCGATGGCGCGGATGGTGGCCCGCTCGTAGCCGTCGGCGGCGAAGCGCTCGCGGGCGGCCTCCAGGATGGCGGCACGGGTGGTGTCGGAGCGCCGGGAGGGGGCGTCGGGATTGCTGTCGGACATACCGGCGAGCGTAGGTCAACACACGTTTGCCAACAAGCGTTGACGACGGACGGCGGCCGTCGTACGTTGGTCAACGAGCGTTGGCCAACAGCCGTTGGCTTCCGTACGCCGGCCCTGGGAGGCCCTGATGAACGAGACCGCAGGCACCGTGATCGTCGTCGGCTCCGGCCCCACCGGCCTGCTCGTGGCCGGTGACCTCGCCGCCGCCGGGATCCCCGTCACCGTCGTCGAGAGGCGCCCGCACACCGCCGGCAACCTCTCCCGCGCCTTCGTGCTGCACGCCCGCACCCTGGAGCAGCTCGACGCCCGGGGGGTCGCCGACGAGCTGGAGCGGGTGGGGCGGCGGCTCGGCCGGTTCCGCCTCTACGGCCGGCTCAGCCTCGACCTGTCCGCGCTCCCCTCCCGCTTCAACCACATCCTGGTCCTGCCGCAGTACGAGGTGGAGGCGGTCCTGGAGCGGCGGGCCGTCGAGGCCGGGGCGGAGTTCCGGTACGGGACCGAGGTGACCGGGCTGGCCCAGGACGCCCACGGCGTGACGCTGCGGGTGCGCGGGCCGGGCGGCGCGCGGGAGATGCGCGCGGCGTACGTCGTCGGCGCCGACGGGATGCGCAGCACCGTGCGCGACGCGGTCGGGCTGCCGTTCCCGGGCCGCTCGGTGATCCGCTCCGTCATGCTCGCCGACGTACGGGTCACCGAGGAGCCCGGCGAACTGCTCACCTTCCAGGCCGTCGGCGACGCCTTCGCCTTCGTCGTGCCCTTCGGCGACGGCTACCACCGCGTCATCTGCTGGGACCGCGGCCGCGACCTCCCCGACGACGCGCCCGTGGGGCTCGACGAGATCAGGGAGACCACCCGGCGGGCGCTGGGCCGCGATTTCGGCATGCACGACCCCCGCTGGATGTCCCGCTTCCACAGCGACGAGCGGCAGGCGCCCGCCTACCGGGCCGGCCGCGTCCTGCTCGCCGGGGACGCCGCCCACGTCCACACCCCGGCGGGCGCGCAGGGCATGAACACCGGCCTGCAGGACGCGGCCAACCTGAGCTGGAAGCTGGCCGCCGTCCTGCGGGGCCACGCCCCGGACGCCCTCCTCGACACCTACCAGGCCGAACGCCACCCGATCGGCAGGGCGGTGCTGCTGAGCAGCGGCGGCATCGTGCGCGCCGCCATGGCCAAGCGGCCCTGGACCATCGCGCTGCGCACCGCCGTCGCCGCCGTGCTCGACACCGTCGGCCCGGCGCAGCGCCGGGCGCTCGGCCAGGTCACCGGCATCGGCTACCGCTACCCGGCCCCGCGCGGCTCCCACCGCTTCACCGGCCTGCGCGCCCCCGACATCGCCCTGGCCGGCGGCACCCGCCTGTACGAGGCCCTGCGCGGCGGCCGGTTCGTCCTGATCACCCCGCGGGGGAGCGAGGCGCCCCGGGGCGGCGCCGCGCCGGACGGCCGCGAGGACCGGCTGGCCGTCGAGCAGTGGGCGAGCGACCGCCGTACGGCCCTGCTGGTACGGCCGGACGGGTACGTGGCCTGGGCGTCCGACGCGGGGGACCCGGGGGCGGTCGAGGCGGCCGTCGCCGCCCACGTGGGCTGACCGGGGGCGGGCCGGGGCCGGACGGGCCGGACGGTCTCCGGGCCCGGCCCGCGCGCCCGGTCGTCCCCCGGTTCTCCCCGGCTACCTCTCGGTGGAGAGCAGCAGCGTGCGCAGCAGGCCGGCCAGGTGGCCGGCCTGCTCGTCGTCGAGGGCCGACAGCGCCTCCGTCTGGACGGCGACGCCCGCGCCGACCGCCTCGTCGATCAGGTCCAGGCCCTTGCCGGTGAGGGTCACCTGGAGCCCGCGGCGGTCGTGCGGGTCGGGGGAGCGGCGCAGGAGGCCCGCGCGCTCCAGCTTGTCGAGCCGGCCCGTCATGCCGCCGGTGGTGAGCATCAGCGTCGCCGAGAGCTGGCGGGGCGAGAGGGTGCAGGGCTCGCCGGAGCGGCGCAGGGTGGCCAGGACGTCGAACTCCCCGCGCGAGACGCCGTACTTCGCGTACACCTTCTCCAGCCGGTCGCCCATCGCGCGCGCGAGCCGGAAGACGCGGCCGAAGACCTCCATGCCCGCGGTGTCGAGGTCGGGCCGGACCTCCGCCCACTGGCCGACGATCGCGTCGACGGGGTCCGTGCGCTGGTCGGGACGTTCGCTCATGGAGCGAGTATCCGACGCCTCCGGAACACCCGCAACTTGCTTGCCAGCAAGTTGCTTAGCGCTAAGCTACTTAGGGTCGATCCAACCGGAGGGGAATCTCCCATGCGCCCCGCACGCCGTGCCCCGCTCGTCGCCCTCACCGCCCTCGCCCCCGTCTCCTGGGGCACGACCTATGCGGTCACCACCGAGTTCCTCCCGGCCGACCGCCCGTTGTCCACCGCCGCCCTGCGCGCCCTGCCCGCGGGACTGGTGCTCCTCGCGGCCGCCCGGGTGCTGCCGCGCGGCGTGTGGTGGGGGAAGGCCGCGGTGCTCGGCGCGCTGAACATCGGCGCCTTCTTCCCGCTGCTGTTCCTCGCCGCGTACCGACTGCCCGGCGGCACGGCGGCGGCCGTCGGCTCGGTCGGGCCGCTGTGCGTGATCGGCCTCTCCGCGCTGCTGCTCGGGCAGCGGCCGGCGCCGCGGACGCTGCTCGCCGGCGTCGCGGCCGCGGTCGGCGTCGGCCTCGTCGTCCTGACGTCGGCCGGGGCGCCGGACGTGCTCGGCGTGCTCGCGGCCCTCGGGTCCACCGCCGCGATGTCCGCGGGCACCGTGCTCACCCAGCGGTGGGGGCGCCCCGAGGGCGTCGGCCCGCTGGCCCTCACCGGCTGGCAGCTGACCGCCGGCGGCCTGCTCGTCGCGCCGCTCGCCCTCGGGGTGGAGGGTGTCCCGCCCGCGCTGGACGCCCCGGCGATCGGCGGCCACCTGTACCTGGCGCTGGCCAACACCGCCGTCGCGTACTGGCTGTGGTTCCGCGGCATCGGCCGGCTCACCGCCACGCAGGTCACCCTGCTGGGCCCGCTGTCCCCGCTGACCGCCGCCGTCGTCGGCTGGGCGGCGCTCGGGCAGGCGCTGACGGCCGTGCAGGTGGCGGGCATGGTGCTGGCCTTCGCGGCCACGGTGGCGGGGCAGGCCGGACCGCGGCGGAAGGGGCCGGACGCGGCACCGCTCGGTCTCCCCGCCGGGTCCGGCCTCCGCCGGGGGCACGCGGCGACGCCCGGCGGGCGGGCGGCGTGACGCGCGGACCCGGGGCGGACCGGCCGGTGCGGCACGCCGTCGCGGCGGTGCGCGGGGGACCGGGCAGGGCGCCGGGCCGGGCCGGGCGCCGGCCGGTCCCCGGGACACCGCGGCCGGTTTGGCCGGCCGGTCCGCGGGAGGGCCGTGAACCGGCCGGCCGCCGGACGGCAAGTACGGGTGAACGCTGCCCCATCCGGCCGCCCCGGCCCCTCACGACCACCCGCCACCGACCAGACGGACCTCCATGACTGACTCCCCGTGCCGCCCCGCCCCGGAGCACGGCACCCCCGGCGGCGACACCGCCGGCGGCGACGGCACCGCGCCCGGTCGCGGGCCCGCCCCGAGACGCGGCGCCACCGCGAACGGCCCCGGCGCCGCGACCGACACCGGCACCACCGGCCCCGCCCCGACCGATGCCGGCACCACCGGCCCCGCCCCGACCGACGCCGCCCCAGCCGCCGCCGCAGATGCAAGCGCAGACACGGACACGGACACGGGCGCGGACACGGACGCCGCGCTCCTCGCCGCCTCGCTCGGCGAGCCCGAGCGCTTCGCCGCGCTGTTCGACCGCCACGCGCCCGCCATCCACCGGTACGTCGCCCGCCGGCTCGGCCGGGACGCGGCCGACGACGTCACCGCGGAGACGTTCCTGACCGCCTTCCGGATACGGGCCCGCTTCGACCCGGACCGCGCCGGCGTCCGGCCCTGGCTGCACGGCATCGCCGCCAAGCAGATCGGCCGTCACCGCCGCGAGGAGGTCCGGGCCCTGAAGATCCTGGCCCGCACCGGCACCGACCCGGTCGCCGAGAGCTGGACCGACTCCGCCGACGACCGGGTCGCCGCGCAGGCCGCCTCGCGGCCCCTGGCCAAGGCGCTGGCCGGGCTCTCCGCGGGCGACCGGCACGTGCTGCTGCTGTTCGCCTGGGCCGACTTCACGTACCAGGAGATCGCCCAGGCCCTCGACATCCCCGTGGGAACCGTCCGCTCCCGGCTCAACCGGGCCCGCCGCAAGCTGCGCGCCGCGACGGGCGGCGCCCACGGCTCCCCCTTCGACGCCCCTCTACACGAAGGTGACCCGGCATGAACGAGCTGTCCGACCTCCGTTCCCTGCGCCGTGACGCCCCCCTGCCCGGTGCCGGCCGGCTCGCACCCGGGCGGGCCAGGCTCACCGAGGCGCTCCGCCGGGAGACCGCCGCGCCCCCGGCCACCCCGCCGCGGCGCAGGACCGTCCTGGTGGGCGCCGTCGCGACCGCCGCCCTCGCCGTGACCGGCGGGGTCCTCGTGTCGCTGCCCGACGACACCCCCGCCGGCGCCCCGCCCGGCCGGCAGGTCCTGTCGGCGCGGGCCTCGGCCGAGGCCCTGGAACTGGCCGCCGCCACCGTGGAGAAGCACCCCGTCACCGAACCGGGTCCCAAGCAGTGGGTGTACGAGAAGTCCACCGCCTTCGTGCGGGGCGAGCCGCGGACCTCCGAGGAGTGGACCCGCTGGGACGGCACCGGCCACGCCCGGCTGCCCGGCATCCCGCCCGCCGGCGACGTCACCGGCTTCGACCCGGACGAACTCCGGGTCTGGTACGGCCCCAACCAGGAGGAGAAGTGGAAGGAGCAGGGCTACGACGACCGTTCCCAGCGGCAGTTCTGGCGCTTCCTGGCCACGCTGCCGAGCGATCCCGACCGGATGATGCGGCGCATCCGTGAGGAGGCCGCGATCGGCGCCGTCGAGGGGGAGACGCGCGCCGAGCGCGACTGGCGGGAGATCAGCGTGCTCTACCGCTCGGTGCTCATCCCGCCGAAGGTGCAGGCGGGCCTGTTCCGGGCCCTGGCGAAGATCCCCGGGGCCCGGGTGGAGAAGGGCGTGAAGGACCCCCTGGGACGTGCGGCGATCAGCGTGAGCGTGTACTACGAGAAGCCCTCCGCCGCGGGCTGGCAGGGCGAACAGTCGCTGTTCTTCGACCCGGACACGTACGTCTTCCTGGCGCAGAAGCAGCACACCACGCCGATGGAGCCGCCCGAGGACGCCCCGGGGAACCTCAGCCCCGCACCGCGCCACGACGACGGCTGGGTGATCACGGCCCGGGCCGCGTGGGGTGTCGTGGACAAGCCGGGCGCCCGCCCCTGACCGGACCGCGCGGGGCGCCCGCCACAGGGGAGCGGGCGCCCGGCGTGGCGAGAGAGCGCCCGGCGTGGCGAAGGAGCGCCCGGTGGGAGACCGGGCGCCCCTTCGCCGTCGTACGGCGGGTTACGCCTGCCGCGCGGCGGCCGCCGCGTCCGCCCGCTGCGCCCGCAGCGCGCGTTCCACGCCCGCCCGGGACTCCGAGACCAGGCGGCGCAGGGCCGCGCTCGGCTCGGCGGAGGACAGCCAGGCGTCCGTCTTGTCCAGGGTCTCCTGGGAGACCTGGACCGCCGGGTACAGGCCGACCGCGATCTGCTGGGCCATCTCGTGGGAACGGGACTCCCACACGTCCTTGACCACGTCGAAGAAGCGGTCCGTGTACGGTGCCAGCAGGTCCCGCTGGTCGGTCTGGACGAACCCGCCGATGACCGCCTCCTGCACGGCGTTCGGCAGCTTGTCGGAGTCCACGACCGACGCCCACGCCTCCGCCTTGGCCTCCGCGGTCGGGCGGGCCGCGCGGGCGGTCGCCGCGTGACGCTCGCCGGCGGCCGTCCTGTCCCGCTCGTACTCCGCCGCGATCTCCGACTCGCCGAACCGGCCCGCCGCCGCCAGCCGCTGCACGAACGCCCAGCGCAGCTCCGTGTCCACGGCCAGCCCCTCGACGGTCTGCGTCCCGGCCAGCAGGCCCTCCAGCAGGTCCAGCTGCTCCGGCGTGCGGGCCGTCGCCGCGAACGCCCGGGCCCACGCCAGCTGGTGGTCGCCGCCCGGCGCGGCGGACCGCAGGTGGGCCAGCGTCGCGTCCGTCCAGCGGGCCAGCAGGTCCTCGCGGGCGGCCGGGTCGGCGTACAGGTCGATCGCCAGCTTCACCTGGCGGTGCAGCGACTGCACGACACCGATGTCGGACTCCTTGCCGATGCCGGACAGCACCAGGGAGAGGTAGTCGCGGGCGGCGAGCTCCGCGTCCCGGGTCATGTCCCAGGCCGACGCCCAGCACAGCGCGCGGGGCAGCGACTCGGCGAAGTCGCCCAGGTGCTCGGTGACGAACGCCAGCGACCGCTCGTCCAGGCGGACCTTCGCGTACGACAGGTCGTCGTCGTTCAGCAGCACCACCGCCGGGCGGCGCCTGCCCGCCAGCTGCGGGACGGCCGTCAGCTCGCCGTCCACGTCGAGCTCGATCCGCTCGCCGCGCACCAGCTTGCCGGACGCCTCGTCCAGGTCGTACAGGCCGACCGCGATGCGGTGCGGGCGCAGCGTCGGCTCGCCCTGGGCGCCCGCGGGGAGCGCCGGGGCCTCCTGGCGGACCGCGAAGGAGGTGACGACCCCGTCGGCGTCCGTCTCGATCTCGGGGCGCAGCACGTTGATGCCGGCCGTCTCCAGCCACTTCTTCGACCAGGTCCGCAGGTCGCGGCCGGAGGTCTCCTCCAGGGCGCCCAGCAGGTCGGACAGGCGGGTGTTGCCGAACGCGTGCCGCTTGAAGTACGCCTGCACGCCCCGGAAGAACTCGTCCTCGCCGACGTAGGCGACGAGCTGCTTGAGCACGGAGGCGCCCTTGGCGTACGTGATGCCGTCGAAGTTGACGAGCACGTCGTCCAGGTCGCGGATGTCCGCCATGATCGGGTGCGTGGAGGGCAGCTGGTCCTGCCGGTACGCCCACGTCTTCATCGAGTTCGCGAACGTGGTCCACGAGTGCGGCCACCTCGAGCCGGGCGCGGCGGCCTGGCAGGCGATCGACGTGTAGGTGGCGAACGACTCGTTCAGCCACAGGTCGTTCCACCACTCCATGGTGACCAGGTCGCCGAACCACATGTGGGCCAGCTCGTGCAGGATGGTCTCGGCGCGCATCTCGTACGCCGCGTCCGTCACCTTCGAGCGGAACACGTACTGGTCGCGGAAGGTCACCGCGCCCGCGTTCTCCATCGCGCCCGCGTTGAACTCCGGCACGAACAGCTGGTCGTACTTCGCGAACGGGTACGCGTAGTCGAACTTCTCCTGGAACCAGTCGAAGCCCTGCCGGGTGACCTCGAAGATCGCGTCGGAGTCGAGGTACTCGGCGAGCGAGGGCCGGCAGTAGATGCCGAGCGGCACGGACTGGCCGTCCTTCTCGTACACGCTGTGCACCGAGTGGTACGGGCCGACGATCAGGGCCGTGATGTACGTCGAGATGCGCGGGGTCGGCTCGAAGACCCAGACGTTGTCCCGGGGCTCCGGGGTGGGCGAGTTGGAGATGACCGTCCAGCCCTCCGGCGCCTTCACGGTGAACTGGAAGGTCGCCTTCAGGTCGGGCTGCTCGAAGCTCGCGAACACGCGGCGGGCGTCCGGCACCTCGAACTGCGTGTAGAGGTACGCCTGGTCGTCGACCGGGTCGACGAACTTGTGCAGGCCCTCGCCGGTGTTGGTGTACGCGCAGTCCGCGACCACCCGGAGGATGTTGCGGCCCTGGAGCAGGCCCGGCAGGGCGATCCGGGAGTCCTGGAACACCTCGGCGGGGTCGAGCGTGTCCCCGTTGAGCGTCACCTCGTGGACGGCCGGGGCCACCAGGTCGATGAACGACTCCGCGCCCTTCTCGGCGGAGACGTCGAAGCGCACGGTGGTCACGGACCGGAAGGTGTCGTCCTCCTGCGCGCCGGAGAGGTCGAGATCGATCTCGTACGAGTCAACGGTGAGCAGCTCCGCCCGCTGCTGCGCCTCTTCGCGAGTCAGGTTTGTGCCAGGCACGCGGTCATCTCCTCGTTATGTGTGGGTTGCGCCATCCTTCCACGGGAGGCCGGGATCAGGCGACGACGTGGGCTTTCCGTGGGGATACCCCTGTGTCGGCCGGTACGGCCGGGGCGGGGCCCGCCGCCCGGAACGCGACGTCGCGATCCCGCCGGTCCTCCGCGGCGGCGGGCGCGAGCCTGGCGGTATGACGACCCACACCGCACAGCCCATCGCACCGCGGGTCCTGGAGGAGCTGCGGGACACCGACGACGCGGGCCGCCCGGCGGTCCCCGTCACCGACCCGGAGGGCGGCGCCCCGCTGCGCTGCTGCCTGCGGCGCAGCGCGCCGGGGGAGCGGATCGCCCTCGTCTCCTACGCGCCGCTGCGCCGCTGGGCCGCCGCGACGGGCGCCGACCCGGGCCCGTACGACGAGCAGGGCCCGGTCTTCGTCCACGCCGGGGAGTGCGAGGGCCCCCGGGACGACGGCCTGCCCTTCACCGGCTCGCACCGCACGGTCCGCCGCTACGGCATCGACGGGCGCATCCTGGGCGGACGGCTGGTCCGGAACCCCGAGGACTTCGAGCCGGCCTTCGCGGAGGCCTTCGCCGACCCCGCGGTGGCGCTGGTGCACGTCCGCGCGGTGGAGTACGGCTGCTTCCTGTACGAGGTGCGCAGGCCCTGAGCGGCCTCGCGCCGGCGCCCTTGCCCCGGCGCTCCCCGCACGGCGAGGGGCGGCCGCTCCGTCCGGAACGACCGCCCCCGCCGACACCGGACGTGCTACTTCGCGGCCAGCTCCGCCGCCACCAGCTCCGCGATCTGCACCGCGTTCAGCGCGGCGCCCTTGCGGAGGTTGTCGTTGGAGATGAACAGCGCCAGGCCGTTCTCCACGGTCTCGTCCCGGCGGATGCGGCCCACGTACGAGGGGTCCTTGCCGGCCGCCTGGAGCGGGGTCGGGATGTCGGTGAGGACGACGCCCTCGGCACCGGCCAGCAGCTCGGTCGCGCGCTCGGGGCTGATCGGCCGGGCGAAGCGGGCGTTGACCTGGAGGGAGTGGCCGGAGAAGACCGGCACGCGCACGCAGGTGCCGGAGACCTTCAGCCCGGGGATCTCCAGGATCTTGCGGGACTCGTTGCGCAGCTTCTGCTCCTCGTCGGTCTCGTTCAGACCGTCGTCGACGAGGTTGCCCGCGAAGGGCAGCACGTTGAAGGCGATGGGGCGCTTGTAGACGCCGGGCTCCGGGAAGTCGACGGCCTCGCCGTCGTGGGTGAGCTTGTCGGCGTCGGCGACCACCTTCTGCACCTGGCCGTGCAGCTCGGCGACGCCCGCGAGACCGGAGCCGGAGACCGCCTGGTACGTGGCGACGACCAGGGCCTCGAGGCCCGCCTCCGCGTGCAGCGGCTTCAGCACCGGCATCGCGGCCATCGTCGTGCAGTTCGGGTTGGCGATGATGCCCTTGGGGCGGTCGGCGATCGCGTGCGGGTTCACCTCGGAGACGACCAGCGGCACCTGGGGGTCCTTGCGCCAGGCGGAGGAGTTGTCGATCACGACGGCGCCCTGCGCGGCGACCTTCTCGGCCAGCGCCTTGGAGGTGGCGCCGCCCGCGGAGAACAGCACGATGTCCAGGCCGCTGTAGTCGGCGGTGGACGCGTCCTCCACCGTCACGCCGTCCAGGACGGTGCCGGCCGAGCGGGCCGAGGCGAACAGCCGCAGCTCGTCCAGGGGGAAGTCGCGCTCCGTGAGGATCCTGCGCATGACCGTGCCGACCTGACCGGTGGCTCCGACGATTCCGACCCTCACAGCGACTCCCTGTCTCTTGGCGTGCGTGTTGCCCGACCGAGGCTCTTTCCATCATGCGGCCGACCACGGGCAACCTGTCCAGTTTTTTGGACCCGGTGCCCGGGGAATGGGACGGCCCGGCCCGGCCGACGGTAGCGGATGTCCGGCCGCACCCCCGCTGAGCTGGAGGAATTAGCCCGCCGGGCGGCCCGCGCCGCAAGCTCGCCTGCCCGGGCGCGCCGTCCGGCATACGGAGGTGTGACGTACGCCTCGGTGCGCTTCGGACGCCGGCCGAACGTTCCGCCCCGGTGCGGCGTCGTAGGGGAAACACGGTGAGGGGGGTGGCTGGTGCTGCGCGGAAGGACCAGGCGCGGCCGGAGGGCGGACGCGGACGGCGGGACGGCTCCGGCCGGCGACCCGCTGGACGCGGCCCAGGAGCGCCGGGTGCGGGCGGTGCTCGCCCTGGGCGGGGTGCCGCAGGCGGACCTGCCGGACGGGGTGCAGCAGGTCCGCCTGCGGCTGCTGGAGCGGGCCGCGAGCGGGCAGGAGGCGCCGCGGGACGTCTCGGCGTGGGCGGCGGTCGTCGCCTCCAACCTGGCCATGGACTGGCACCGGGCCAAGCGCCGCCAGGAGCGGCTCGGGGAGCGGCTGGCGGCCCTGCGGCACCTGGAGCACCCCTCCGGGGAGGACACCAGCGTGCTGTCGGTCGCCGTCGCCCAGGGCCTGGACGGGCTGCCCGACGCCCAGCGCCAGGTCGTCGTCCTGCGGTTCTACGCCGACCTGCCGGTGCGTTCCATCGCCGAGCAGCTCGGCGTCCCGGAGGGCACGGTCAAGAGCCGGCTGCACACGGCGGTACGGGCCCTGCGGGCCCGCCTGCACGAGGACGAGGTGGTGTGAGGTGACCGCCCGTGACGACGGCCGGCACGAGCCCGGTCCCGACGGCGTGAGCCGCGAGGACGTGGGCCGCGACGGCGTGAGGCGCGACGGCGCGCCGTACGACGGCGTGAGGCGCGACGGTGTGAGGCGCAACGGCGTGAGGCGCGACGGTGTGGCGCACGAGGGCGCGGCGTCCGGCGGCGTGGCCCACGAAGGCCCCGTGTACGGCGGCGTGGACGCGCTGATGGCCGCGCTCCTGGACGAACCACTGCCCCCGCAGGCCGCGCGGGACCCGGAGTTCACGGCGGCGCACCGTGCCGCGGCCGCCGACGTCGCCGTGCTCCGGACCCAGCTGGGGCTGATCGGGGAGGCGCTGGCGCACGACGGCGGGACACCGGCCGCTGCCTCGGCCTCGGTCTCGACCGCGCCGGAGGCCGCGGCCGGAGGCGGACCCGCGCCCGGTCCGGAGGCGTCCGGGCTCGCCCCGGTGCGCCCGCTCCCCGCCCGGCCCCGCCGCCGTCGCCCCCTGGCCCTCGCCCTGCGCACCGCCGCCGCTGCCGCGGCCGCCACCGCGGTCGTCGGTCTGGGATGGCTGGTGGCGGGGTCCGGGGGCGGGACCGACGGCGCGGGGGGCAGCCAGGCGGACGCCGGCAGCGCCAAGGAGGCCCGGTCCTCCTACGCCGGCCCCGGCCACCTGGCCTGCGCCCGGCTGGTCGCCGAGGGCACGGTCGGTGCGGTGGAACCGGTGCCCGGCACCGGCCGGGAGCGGGTCACCCTCGACGTGACCCGGACCTACCTGCCGGAGCAGGGGTCGACGGACGAGGTCTCCTTCGTCAGGACGGAGGGCGTCCACCCCGCCCTGCGCGTCGGCGACGAGGTCCTGGTCGTCCTCGGCCGGGACGGCGCCGTCCCGGACGCCCTGGCCGCCGGCGAGGAGGACGTGGCCCGCGAGCGGGCCCGGATCCTGGGGGAACTGCCGAGGGCGAGGGAACTGGGCTGTCAGTAGGCGTGGCCCGGCCACGACGCCCGGAGTCTCCCGACCCGAGCACAGGAAAGGGGCGGGTGCCCCCCGGCACCCGCCCCTTTGTCCGCGGACGGCCCTTACCGCCCTGATCCGGGCCTTACGGCTTCTCCTTGTCCCACACCCAGCTGCCCTTGCCTTCCCCGGGGTCCTTCGGCTTCGGGAACACCGGCTCCTCGGGCACCTCGGGATCGGTGCCGACGACGGTGACGTCCTGCCCGGCCTGCAGGACGAGGGTGTCGTCAGCGGCCGCAGCCTGGCCGCCTCCGAGTACCAGGGGGAGTGCCAGTGCGGCGGTGGCCGCCGCGGTGCCGATGGCGGTCCGGACGGCTCGCCCGTTGATGTGTCTCATCCTGTGCCTCTGTCTCTCTTGGTTTCCGGTCGGCGAGCACGCGCCGACCACGATCATGCTCATGCCGTCTGCCGGTGTCAGCAGGTCCGGGCTGGCCTCAGGTGGACATGGCATCGTCATGCCAGACACGTGCCGGAGGCGTCTCCTGCCGGCCGGAACTCAGGTAGCGGTCGGGCGCGCAGTCCCCGAGCACCCAGCCGGACAGCAGCCCCGGAAGGCTCAGCCACCGAGCCCAGCCGGTCCGGGCCCGTATCAGGGCCTCGTCGAGGGTCGCGGCCTCGACGAAGGTCATGCTCACCAGGCGTGAGCCCCACCGGGCCATCGAGACGTGAGCGATGCCCGGCTGCGGGTCGGTTCGGGTGCGGTCGGCGATCTCGCCGAGCCATCGGTCACCGGGCATGCCCGCCGGCGGGTCGGGACCGTCGGGAACGGCGGGATCGGGCGAGGGCAGGAGGACGACCTTGACTGCGTACACCCGCCCGACCCTAGGCACGGCACGCGGCCGGGCCGACGCACCGCACCTGACAGCTCCCGGTCATGGCAAGGAGAGGCCAACAGCCCGGGCGACGGTCACGCCGGGGCCGATGCGGTCACAACCAGCCGCGCCGGACGGCCTCGGCACCCGCCTGGAACCGGCTCTGCACCCCGAGGCGCTTTTGGAGGTCCGCCGTGTTGCGGCGGACCGTGCGCAGGGAGACGCCCATCTTCCGGGCGATCCCTTCGTCGGTCAGACCCGCCGCCAGCATCTTGAGCAGGGCCGCCTCTCGATCGGTCGGCGCCTCCACCGAGGGGTCCCGCGGCGCCGTGCCGAGCGGCCGCGCACTCTCCCACACCAGGTCGAAGAGTTCCTCCAGTGCCCGGACCATGCTGGGGTAGCGGATCAGCAGAGCGCCCGCCCTGCTGTCGTCAGGATCGATGGGCAGTACGGCCGTCTTGTGGTCGCACAGGATCATGCGCATGGGGAGCGTGGGCACGGTACGGGTCTCGCCGCCGACGGAGGCGAGCCAGGTGGCGTACTCGACGGTCGCCGAGTCGTTGCGGACGCTGTCCAGGTAAACGGTCCGCATGCGCACCCCGCGCTCCAGGTTCTGCTCGTCGAGCGGCCTGCCCGCCTCGAGAGCCGCGGAGCTGAGCGCCCCGCCGGGCACGAACGTGCACACCTCGGTCTCGGCCCGGTGCGCCAGTTCCATCAGCCGGACCCGGACCGCCTCGACACCTTCGAGCCTCTCCACACCGCTGTCGTCGCGGCCCGTGGCCAGAGCGGCGTACTCGGAGGTGAGGGCGGCCAGTGCGGCACGTTCCCGGGACAACCGGGCTCGCTGCTCGTCGAGTTCGGCCTCCCTGCGCAGCAGCAGCGGGGAGAGGACGACATCAGGGCTGACGGGAACGAACTGGTGGTCGGCGGCCTCGTGCAGCAAGGACAGCTGGGTGAGGCGGTCGAGTGCCGAGCGCACCTCGGCGGAGCTGAGGCCGGTGTCCCGGGCGACGTCCTCCAGGGTCCACGACGGGTGCAGCAGCAGGGTCCGGTAGACGTCGTGGGCGGGTCGGTCGATGCCGATGGTCTCCAGCACGGTTCCCCCCAAGGTCGAAGACTGGTCAGGTCAGGTGGCCGACCGTACCCGATCGTCCGTACGAATCCGCTGGGGTGAGCATGCTGGCAGCCCCCGGCCATGGCCCCCGTGTGCCAGGCGGCAGACAGGTCCGCGGGCACCGGGCGGGCCTAGTGTCGGAGCCACCGGCAGGCGGGCAGCGGGTTCCGCTTCTTCCCCGGTTTCCAGTTTCCGCTCTCATCAGGGGGTTCACGCATGTCTCAGTCCTCGTACAGATCCGTCTGGCGCAAGGCCACCCGGGTCGCCGTCACGGTCGCGGCGGCCACCACGCTGGCCGCCGTCGCACCGGTCACCGCCTACGCGGACGGAACGGACCCGGCCGTCGACGAGATCGTGGTCGGCACGGAGCCGCCGGCGGAACCGGAGGAGGACGTCGTCGACGTGCCCGCGGACGAGGTCACCCAGGAGCCCGGCGCGGAGCCGGGTGAGGACCTGGAGCTTCCGGCCCCGAGCAAGCCCACGGACAAGCCCGACCGCGAGTACTGCGATCCCGTCAAGGTCTACACGCCGCAGAGCAAGGGCAAGCAGTACCACAAGGGCGTCGGCCCGACCCTTTCCAACTACAACGGCACCTCACGCACGGCCAAGTCGACGTTCACCTCCGAGGTGAGCGGTTCGGTCGGCGTCAGTGTCACGGCGGGGCTCACGGTCAGCATCGACGCGATGATCGGCAAGATCGAGCAGAAGTACGACGTCAACCTGTCGGCCTCGCTCACGGCCAAGCTCGGCAACAAAATCAGCGTCGACACCCCGTCGAAGACGACGACCAACGCCAAGTACGGCGTCTACCGGTTGAAGAACACCGGTGTCAGCTACCGCATCTACGACAACTGCCAGACCTCGACGAAGAAGACCATCACCAGTTACACGCCTCTGAAGGTCGGCTGGTACCTGTGGGAGTCCTGAGCGCCCGCGGCCCCGGCCGGGCCGCCCTGCTCGCGGCGGTCTGCCTGGCGGTGGCGGTGAGCGCCGGCTGCACGGGGGACGGCTCGGGACGGGAGGGTGCGGCCGGGTCCACGGCGCCGGGGAGCACGCCGTCGACGGAGTCCCGGAAGCCCGCGGGCCGGGCCGAGCACATCGAGGGCGAGACAGTGACGGAGGCGCCCCGGGTCGTCGACGGGAAGGTGATCACATCGGTGGCGGACGCCCGCGGGAACCGGCTCGTCCCGTTGGACGGCGGGGTGAGAAGCGGCCCGGTCTCCATCGCCGTCAACTGCCGGGGCCAGGGCACGCTGACGGTGGAACTGCAGCCCGTGGGCTTGAGCTTCCCTCTGGAGTGCGTCGCCCACGAGGTCAGCAGCACCTACAACCAGATCGCCCTGAAGAAGGCCCGTGAGGACGCCGTGATCCGGGTGACCGCCGGTTCCGGGGTCCGGTGGGCACTGTCCGTGGGGCAGTGAGCACGGGCGGGCCGGTGTGTCCCCGCGCGCCGAGGGGGGCGCGGGGACGGGTGAGGGGCGGGTGCCGCAGGGGAGCACCCGCCCCTCACCGTGTGCGGCACGCCGACGTCAGCCGGTGACCTTCTCGATGACGACCGTGCCCAGGCCGGCGGCGCTGCCCCGGGCGTTGACCAGGCGCACCTCGCCGAAGAACTGCCGGCCCGCCGGGCCGGCCGCCTTGGCGAGGACCTCGGCGGAGATCTGTGCGGAGGCGCCGCTCGCGAGCGAGACCGGGCCGGTGGAGTCGACGTTCACCGAGCCCAGAGCGGGGGTGAAGTAGACGTCCTGGTAGGAGTACGTGGTCGTACCGGACGGCACGCTGTAGCCGTCCACCCGGATCGTGTACGTACCGGCGGCCGGCTTGGTCAGACTGACGGATTCCTCGGAGTCGCCGTCGTTGGACTGGCCGACCGTGACCCCGTCCTTGACCACGGTCAGGTCGAGGTCGGCCCCTTGGTCGGAGACCTTGCCGATGGAGACGTCCAGCCGTTCCGTGCCCGCCGGCACCTCGACCGTCGTCGTACGCGCCTGCTGGTGGCCGATGGCCGGCGTGTCCAGTGCGGCCGAACCGAGCGAGCCGCCCTCCAGCTTGCCCTCCAGGGCCGCGAAGCCGTTGGTCACGGTCCACGTGGCCGTGGCCGGGGTGCCGACACGCGCCTCGGGAACGGTGGTCACCTCGGGGGCGAAGGCGGTGCCCAGCACCGACACGTTGAGTTCGAACGGGTTGTCGAGGTCGGGCGAGGTGCGCCGGGACTCCACCTCGATCTCCCAGACGCCCGGCTGCGGATCGGTGTGGGTCCGCAGGTCCGGACGGCAGGTGTTGTCCGGGTTGGTGTAGTTCGGGTAGCAGAAGGTGGTCGCGGAGTTCTCGACGGGAACGCCGTGCGGGTGCAGGGAGATGAACCGTGTCTGGCTCTTCTCCTTGAGGCCGCCGAGCGCGACCTCCAGCGTCTTCGCACCCTCCGGGACGGAGACGAAGTACGAGACGTGACTGTTGCGCTGCACCGAGGAGGAGGCGGCGAAGGAGTACGACGGCTTCGCCAGTTCGTGTGCGACGACGACCGTGGCGAGGATCTGCTTGTCGACGCCTTCGGTGCGTTCGTCGTCCGCCTCGAGGACGGCGCTGTGCACGCCCGCGGTCTTCGTCCTGGCCTGCACCTTGACGGTGACCGGCTGGTTCAGCGGCAGCACGACGTCGTCGTCGCCGAGGAGACGGAAGGTGCCGTCGTTGTTCTTCCAGTCCAGCTCGTGCCGCAGCGGGCGGTCGGGGCCGGTGGTACGGGTGATGGTCACCTCGTACGTCTTCTTCTGTCCGGCCTTCAGGCCGCCCTCGCGGTCGTAGAGGCCGCTGCCGTAACCCGGGGTGGCCAGTTGCTGGTCGAGCGCGGTGTCGACCGGGGCCTTCACGGTGTAGTCGTGGGCGGTGGCGCCCTCCTTGATGGCGTCCCAGGCCTGCCCGATACGGATCAGGCCGGCGCCCTGCTCGTGCGCCTGCTCGCCCTTGATCTGGCGGGCGGTGCTGGTCAGCGCGGTGCGCAGGGTGAGCGGGGAGAGGTCGATCTTCCGCTGCTTGGCGGCGGACAGCAGCAGCGCGCTGGCGCCGGCGGCCTGCGGGGAGGCCATCGAGGTGCCCTGGAGCATGCCGTAGCCGGGCGGCAGGGAGTAGCCCGCCTCGGCGACCGGGGCGCCCGGCGCCCAGGTCTGGATGGTGTTGACGGCCGCACCCGGCGCCGTGATGGTCGGGGCGAAGCCACCGTCCTCACGCGGACCGCGCGAGGAGAACGGCATCATCGCGTACTTCTTCTCCACCACCGAGCCGTAGTTGGCGGCCCACGTCTCCTTGGAGGCGGAGGCGCCGACGGAGATCACCTTGTCGGCGAGGGCGGGGTCGCCGATGGTGTTGGTGCCGGGACCGGAGTTGCCCGCGGAGATCACGAGCTGGACGCCGTACTCGTCGACGAGCCGCGTGTAGAGGCGGGCACGGGCGTTGTTGCCGTCGTTCAGCGTCGGCAGGCCGCCGATCGACATGTTGACGATGTCGACGCCGCGCTTGGTGACCAGATCGATCATGCCCTCGGTCAGGGCGATGTTGGTGCAGCCGCCGGACCAGGTGCAAGCACGGGACGAGACCACCTTCGCACCGGGCGCCGCACCGTTCATCTTCCCGCCGAACAGGCCGTGCGCGGCGGCGATACCGGCGACGTGGGTGCCGTGCCGGCCGGTGATGACGCCGATGCTGACGTAGTCCGCCTTGGCGCCGGCCGCGTTGTAGGGGACGTCCTTGCGGATCTCGACCACGAAGGGGACACGCTCGGCCACCGGCGTGTCCGGCTTGTCCACGCCGAAGTAGCCGATCTGGAAGCCGTCCTTGTACGGCTTCATCGCCTCGTTGTCGGTGAAGTCGCCGTTGCCGTCGAGGTCCACCCGGACGGTTCCGGCGGCCTGGTCGTACAGCACGCCCCAGACGTCGGTCTTGTCGCCGTCCCGGTTCAGGTCGCCGGCCATGTCACCGCCGACGGTCGCCGACTCGGCGAACGTCCGGAACTGGAAGGACCCCGCGGGCACCTGCCAGGTGCGGCTTCCGGCGGTGAACACCGGACCGGCCACCGAACCCGTCATCTGCAGCCACGTTCCGTCACGGTCGGACACCGGGTCGGTGGCCGTCACCCAGTCGACGATCTTGCGCTCACCGGTGGTGGTCTTCTGCAGCGCGGGATGGGCGATGTCGACGCCCGAGTCCAGGATGCCGACGGTCACGCCGCGCCCGTCGTACTTCGGGTGGTCCTCCACGAAGGAGACCGCGCCGGTCTCGAAGGAGGGGTTGTACGGGTTGGCGGCAGGGGTGTTCTTGTCGGGCGCCGCGTATCCTGCTCCCGCCGCCGCGGTGCCCTCGGCGTTCTTGCCGTTCGGGACCGGGTCGTCCAGCTTGATCTCCTGCCTGAGGTCGATCGCCTGGACGGAGGAGAGCTTCTGCGCTGCCTCGATGGTCCTGTCCGCCTTGCCGGTCGGAACCGTGACCCGTACGTAGCCGAGCTTGTCGATGGTCTTGCCGACCAGCGAGCCGCCGACCGCGTCCAGCTCCTCGGCGACCCGCTCGGTCTGCCCGGGTGCGGTCGCGATCATCATGGTGACGTTCTTGTCGCCCTCGGCCTTGGCCTCGGCGAGCAGGTCCGCGTCGTCCGCACCGAGCTTGGCGTGCGCGGACTTGACGTCCGTGTCGGCCGGAACGGCGGTGGAGGGACCGTCGGCGGCGAGCGCCAGGGGGATCGGCGCGGCCGCGGAGAGCGCTGCGACGAGACCCGCGGCCACGGCGATGCGCGCCACGCGTCTCGCGCCCGGTATCGGGTCGCTCTGGGGGGTGAGGGTCATCGGCATCCCTTGGAAGTAAAGGAACGAGCGGCGAGCGACCGGGCCTGAGCGGTCCTGGTCGCCCTCGGTCCGGAACGCGATCCCGGACGATCGCTCAGCCTTACCCAAAGGGCGGATGTTTGGCGAGGGTTGGCCGAATTGAAATGGATGTATGGGGAAAACCCGCGATCCGCAAAAGGGAGATGAGGCCTGAAAGCGGCAAGTGCCCCACCAGGGGGCATTGTCGGGCGAAGGTCTCGCCGGGCCGACGGGTCGGGCGTCCCACGCGCGGGCGCAGCGGCGGGACGCCGCGGCGCGGTGGCCGGCGGCTCCGGACGGCCGCGGAGTACGCCGTGGACGGGGGCGGAGTGCGCCGCGGACGGGGAGCGCCGGATCCGCCGCACGCTCCGGGAGGCCGCCGAACTCCCGTGCGCCGTCCCGTTGCGCTGGTCCGCACCCGCGCACCCCCCTGCCGATCCGGCCCCGGCGGGTTAACGTCCGGGAGTGCGCGAGACGTTGAGGGTGGCGGCCTACGCCGTGTGTGTACGTGACGACCAGGTCCTGCTGGCCCGCTCGCCCGCCCCGGGAGGCACCCGGGAGTGGGTGCTGCCGGGCGGCGGCATGGAGCACGGGGAGGACCCCTACGACACCGTGCGGCGCGAGGTGGAGGAGGAGACCGGCTACCGCATCACGGTGACGGGGCTGCTCGGCGTGGACTCGCGGCGCCACACCTTCCGCGGCCGCTTCGGGCGCCGCCCCGTCGACCACCACGCCGTACGGCTCGTCTACGAGGGCCGCGTCACCGGCGGCGAACTCCGCCACGAGGTCGGCGGATCCACCGACTTCGCCGCCTGGCAGGACCTGGCCGCCGTCCCCGGGCTGGTGCGGGTCTCCCTCGTCGACATCGCGCTGCGGCTGTGGCGGGAGCGGCCGGCGGACGGCCGGGCGGCACCGCCCGGAACGTAGGCCGGTACCCCGGAAGATGAACGCGCAATGACCGCTTCCCGGCCGCCGCGGGAGCGGTCGGGTACGCGCCGGGTCGGCCGAGATCCACGTACGGTGATCGGCGCTGCGCGTTGCCGCCGCGTTCACACGCAGGCCATCCCCGATGCCAACGATCCAGTGAGAGCGGGACGTTCGCGCCGTGAGCGCCCCGTGACCACTGCCGACGCGTTCGCACTCGGGGAGAGAAGCGCATGGCGCGCACACGCTCAGTCGCCGGCTCCACTGGGATCCACCGTCGTTCCGTCCTCGCCGCCACCGGGGCGGTCGCCCTCTCCGCGGGCGCCGGCTACGCCCTGCGCCCCAGCGACAGCCAGGCCGCCACCGGGGCCGCCGAGGCGCAGTCCGTGCTCGCCTCCTCACGGCAGGCGCCGGCCGCACCGCTCGCCCCGTACACCCAGGGCACCACCCTCGCCTCCGTCGCCACCCCGCGGACCGGCTCGGGCTACCGCCGCCTCGGCGACGGCCCCGGCTGGCAGCGCGTCGTGCGCGGCGACCTGGCCGCCCCGAAGTCGGGCCGGGCCGCCCGCCGCACCGCGCTCGCCGCGTTCGTGCAGCTCACCGACCTGCACATCATCGACACCCAGCACCCGCTGCGCCTGGAGTACCTGCGCTCCGCCGACCCGCACGCCTGGCGGCCGCAGGAGGCGCTCACCGTGCAGGGCGCGATCGCGCTGGTGGAGCGGATCAACGCGCTGCGCGGCGCGCCCGTCACCGGCGCCCCGCTCCACTTCGCCATGACCACCGGCGACAACACCGACAACAACGCCCGCTCCGAACTGGAGTGGTTCCTGACCGTCATGAGCGGCGGGCGGATCGTCCCGAACACCGGGGACCCGCGCCGGTACGAGGGTGTCCAGAACAGCGGCCTGAAGCTGTACTGGCAGCCCGACGAGGCCGTCCGCGACGCCGACAAGCAGCTCGGCTTCCCGCACCTGGAGGGCTTCCTGAAGGCCGCGGTCCGGGAGGTCCGCAGCCCCGGCCTCAACCTGCCCTGGTACTCGACGGTCGGCAACCACGACTCGATGCCGCTGGGCTGCTACGCCTCGCACGGCGACTCCTTCCTCACCGACCTCGCCGTCGGCGGGAAGAAGCTGATGAGCGTGCCCGCCGCCGAGGCGAAGAAGCTCCAGGACGCCATCAAGAAGGCGAAGGACCCGCGGGGCGTCCAGTACCGCGAGTTCCTCAAGGCGCACGCGCGGCAGATGCGCTCGGTCACCCCCGACCCCCGGCGCGCCCCCTTCACCCCCGCCGACTACCTCAGAGCCCACCTGGACCCGGCCCACCGGGGCCTCGGCCCGGTCGGCCACGGCTACTCCTCCGCGAACCTGGAGGCCGGCACCCAGTACTACGCCTTCCGCATCGCCGACGACGTCATCGGCATCAGCCTCGACACCACCGACCCGGGCGGCCACTACGAGGGCTCCCTCGGCGCGGCCCAGCTGCGCTGGCTGGAGCGCACCCTGCGCTGGCACAAGGACGCCTACGCGGTGATCTTCAGCCACCACACCAGCACCACCATGCGCAACACCCGCCCCGACCCGGCCCGCCCGGACGAACGCCGGTACACCGGCCAGGACGTCCTCGCCCTCCTCGGCCGCCACCGCAACGTGCTGGCCTGGGTGAACGGCCACATCCACCGCAACGTCATCACCCCGCACGCCCGGTCCGACGGCCGCTCCTTCTGGGAGATCTCCACCGCCTCCCACGTCGACCACCCCCAGCTCGCCCGCGTCATCGAGCTGGCCGACAACAAGGACGGCACCCTCTCCCTGTTCACCACCCTCGTCGAGTCCGCCGCCCCGCACCGCACGGACTTCGCCGACCTCTCCCAGACCGGCCTGGCCGCCCTCTACCGCGAGCTGTCCCTCAACGCCCCCGGGGCCCGCCAGGACCTCGCCGGCGACCCGCGGGACCGCAACACCGAGCTCGTGCTCAAGAAGGGCTGAGGCCGGCCCGCCGGCGCACGAGGAGGGGCCGCCGGGCGAACCCGGCGGCCCCTCCTCTCCCCTCCTGGTGCCGCCCCGGCCGGTCACTACCGGGGCAGGACCACGACATGGGCGGCCGGATCGCGGTCGCCGGACGCCATCAGGGCCGTGCGGACCACCGCGGCCTGCTGCTCGATCCCCTCACGGAGCTTGCGCGGCGTGATGTGCACGACCGTGATCCCGAGCCGCTCCAGGTGCTCGCGCTTGCGGGCGTACTCCGACCACAGGGCGTCGTCCTCCTCCCGCACGTCCTGCCGCGGGGCGCGGGTGTCGAGCTCGACCGCCACCGCCTGCTCGGGCCAGTAGGCGTCCAGGCCGCCCAGGTGGGGGCCGCCCGGCAGACGCAGGTCGACGTTCCACACCGGGTCCGGCAGGCCGTACTCGCGGACCATCCGGTACAGCCGGCTCTCGGCGATCGCCCGGCCCTCGGCCAGCAGGGAGTCCACCGCCTCCACCACGTGCGGGCGGCTCAGCAGCCGGGCCTGGTTCAGCTCCCGCACCACCGCCGACGGTTCGCAGTGGCCGCCGCGCACCGCCTCCGTCAGCAGCCGCCGCACGGTGGCCGCGTCCGGGAGACCGGCCACGGCGTCGGCCAGCGCCCGCGGCACCGGTGCCACCGGAAGCCCGGTGACCTGCTCGGGGACGGGCAGGGCCGCGGCGCGCACGATGCGCGCGCAGCCCGTCGAGCGCAGCCGGCGCAGCCGCGGCACCAGGACGTCGAGGGCCTCCAGCGACGGCAGCGGGGGAGCGGAGGCGAAGCCGTGCAGGGTGAGCGCGGCGAGCCCGGTGATCATCACGTCGGCGTAGGCGGGCACGGGCGCCCCGTCCGCGCCGGGCTGGGCGGGAACCGCGCCGCCCCGCTCCCGCGCCGCGTACAGCAGCACCGCGTGCAGCCGCTCCTCGCTGGTCGGCGGGCCCGGGTGGAGCAGCACCACGCCCGGGAGGAGCTGCTGCCAGGGGCCGCCGACGCGGCACTGCTCGGCCGTCTCGGCGGCCGGGACGCCGTGCGCCCGCAGCTGCGCCACCGTCACGACGCGGAGCCGGCCGCCGGACAGGCGGTGCGGGGGGCGGGGGGAGAGCGGGGTGTTGTGGTTCATGACCGGCACTTTCCCGCCTTCGGCCGGTCCGCTAACCGCTGTTACACATCCGTCGACAAATGCGGACAAGCATGTACTAAAGGACAGGTGTTCGGATGCCGAAAACCCCTGGTCGCCCAGGGGTGGACCAGGGGTTACGGCCTCATTGCCCGCGTTTCGTAACGGTCACCGACGGCCCAAGTTCAGGCCAAAGCTACGGGTCAGCCGGCCGCGGAGTCGCACGCCTGTCCGCGCAGCGCCCGTGCCAGGTCGTCCCGGGCCTCCAGGACCAGGCGGCGCAGGGCGGGGGCCGCGTCCTGGTGGGCGGCGAGCCAGGCGTCCGTCGCGTCCAGCGTCGCCGGCGAGTCCTGGAGCGCGGGGAACAGGCCCCGCACCACGTCCATGCCGATCTGGATCGACCGCTCGTTCCACACCCGCTCGATCGCCGCGAAGTACTTCTCCGCGTACGGCGCGAGCAGCGCGCGCTGCGAGGGCTGCGCGAAGCCCGAGATGGTCGCCTCGACCAGCGCGTTGGACAGCGCGTCGGACTCCACGACCTGCGCCCAGGCCTGCGCCTTGACCGCCTGCGACGGGCGGGCGGCCAGGCAGCGGATCTGGTGGCGCTTGCCGGAGGCGGTGTCGTCCCGCTCCAGTTCGGCGGCGAGCACGGCCTCGTCGGCGACGCCGTGCGCGGCCAGCGGCTCCAGGAACGCCCAGCGCAGCTCCTGGTCCACCACCAGTCCGTCGAAGGCGGCCGTGCCGTCCAGCAGCCCGCCCAGCAGTTCCAGGTCGGCGGGAGCCGACGCCACCGCCGCGAAGAACCGCGCCCAGGCCAGCTGGTGTTCGCTGCCCGGCTCGGCGTCCCGCAGCTCCCGCCGCGCGCCCTCCGCCAGCAGCTCCGCGCCCTGCGCGCGCCACGCGGGCGCCGCGTAGTGCACCAGCGCCGACCGGGCCCAGGCGTGCAGCATCTGCAGCACACCGATCTGGTCCTCCCGGCCCGCGAACCGCAGCACCAGGTCCACGAAGTCCCGGGCCGGCAGCAGCGCGTCCCGCGTCATGTTCCACAGCGCCGACCAGCACAGCGCGCGCGCCAGCGGGTCGGTGACCGCGCCCAGGTGCGCGCGCAGCGTCGCCAGCGAGGTCGTGTCGAAGCGGATCTTGCAGTAGGTCAGGTCGTCGTCGTTGACCAGCACCAGCTCGGGCGCCTCGGCGCCGGCCAGCTCCGCCACGACCGTGCGCGGCCCGTCCACGTCCAGCTCGGCGCGCGCGTACCGTTCGAGCGTCCCGGCGGCGGTGCGCCGGTACAGGCCCACCGCGACCCGGTGCGGGCGCAGTTCGGGGTGCGACTCGGCGGCCTCCTGCACCACGGCCAGCTCGTCGATCCGGCCGTCCGCGGCCAGCAGCACCTGCGGGGTCAGCGTGTTGACCCCGGCGGTCTGCAGCCACGCCCGCGCCCACGCGCCCATGTCCCGGCCGCTGGTCTCCGCCAGCACCGCCAGCAGGTCGCCCAGGCGCGTGTTGCCGTACGCGTGCCGCTTGAAGTAGCGCCGGGCGCCCTCCAGGAACGCCTCCCGGCCGACGTACGCCACCAGCTGCTTCAGCACCGAGGCGCCCTTGGCGTACGTGATGCCGTCGAAGTTGAGCTTGGCGTCCTGCAGGTCGCGGATGTCCGCCGTGACCGGGTGCGTGGACGGCAGCTGGTCGGCCCGGTACGCCCACGCCTTGCGGCGGTTGGCGAAGGTGGTCCAGCCGTTGGCGAAGCGGGTGGCGCCGACCAGCGAGAACGTGCCCATGAAGTCGGCGAAGGACTCCTTCAGCCACAGGTCGTCCCACCACTCCATGGTGACCAGGTCGCCGAACCACATGTGCGCCATCTCGTGCAGGACCACGGTGGCCCGGCCCTCGTAGGACGCCTGGGTCACCTTGCCCCGGAAGATGAACTCCTCGCGGAACGTCACCAGCCCCGGGTTCTCCATCGCGCCGAGGTTGTACTCCGGCACGAACGCCTGGTCGTACTTCCCGAACGGGTACGGGTAGTCGAAGTGGTCGTGGAAGAAGTCCAGGCCCTGCTTGGTGACGAGGAAGACGTCCTCGGGGTCGAAGTGGGGGGCCAGTCCCTTGCGGCACAGCGCGCCGAGCGGGATCTCCAGCGTCGTGCCGTCGGCGAAGGTGCGCGTGTAGGTGTCCGTCACGTGGTGGTACGGACCCGCCACGACACACGTGATGTACGTCGAGATCGGCTTGGTCTCCGCGAACCGCCACACCCCGTCGGCGGCCCGGGTGCCCGCCCCATTGCTCCACACCGTCCAGCCCTCCGGCGCCCGCACCTCGAAGCGGAACGGGGCCTTGAGGTCGGGCTGCTCGAAGTTGGCGAAGACGCGGCGGGAGTCGGCCGGCTCGTACTGCGTGTACAGGTACACCTCGCCGTCCTCCGGGTCGACGAAGCGGTGCAGGCCCTCGCCGGTGCGGGAGTAGGCGCACCGGGCGTCGACCACCAGCTCGTTGTCGGCGGCGAGGTCCTCCAGCAGGATCCGGGAGCCGTCGAAGACCTGGCCGGGGTCCAGGTCCCGCCCGTTGAGGGTGACGGAGGTCACGCTCGGGGCGACGAGGTCCGCGAAGGAGGCCGCGCCCGGCTCGTTGCAGCGGAACCGGACGGTGGTGACGGACCGGAAGGTGCGCGGCCCCTCGCCGCTCTCCTCGCCCACCGCCGAGCTCAGGTCGAGGGACACCTCGTACCCGTCGACGGACAGCAGGGCGGCCCGCTCCCGGGCCTCGTCGCGGGACAGATTCTCACCGGGCACGGGTGGCACTCCCTCGGATGTCGCACGGATGTCGTGGGGGACGGCTGAACAGGACCGATCCTGCCATGTGCACCTGACGCCCGGCGGCCGGGAATGGCCGGGACGGCCGGCGGTGTTTCCCCGGGAAACGCCTTCCGAGGAGAGACATGTCGCAGAAGACCCCCGTCGACTTCTGGTTCGACCCGCTGTGCCCCTGGGCCTGGATGACGTCCCGGTGGGTGCTGGAAGTGGAGAAGGTCAGGGACATCGAGGTGCGCTGGCACCTGATGAGCCTCGCGGTCCTCAACGAGGACAAGCTCGACGAGCTGCCCGAGGAGTACCGGGAGATGCTCGCCACCACGGCGTGGGGCCCGGTCCGGGTCGTCATCGCGGCCCAGGAGGAGCACGGCGCCGAGGTGCTCGGCGACCTCTACACCGCGCTCGGCACCCGCTTCCACAACCAGGGCCAGGGCCCGGGGAAGGAGACGGTCGCCGCCGCCCTGGAGGACGTCGGCCTGCCCGCCTCGCTCATGGACCACTGGGACGACACCCCGTACGAGGAGCAGCTGCGCGCCTCCCACAAGGAGGGCATCGAGAAGGTCGGCCAGGAGGTCGGCACCCCGATCATCGCCGTGCCCGGCGCCGACGGCGAGCAGATCGCCTTCTTCGGCCCGGTCGTCACCCCCGCCCCGAAGGGCGAGGAGGCCGCCCGCCTGTGGGACGGCACCCTCGCCGTGGCCTCGGTCCCCGGCTTCTACGAGATCAAGCGCACCCGCACCAAGGGCCCCGACTTCAGCAACCTCTGAGCCGCGGCGGCCCCCGGGTCACTCCGGACCGGCGGCCTCCTCCGCGCGGAACCGCTCGGGGAGGAGGCCGCCGTCGCTCATCCGGAGGTGGCGGTAGTACGACAGACAGCCCTGGGCGGTGCAGCGCCAGTACCAGTCCACGTAGTACCGGTCACCGTGCTCCGCGCGGAGCGCCGCCCGCTCCTCGTCGTCGAGCGGCCTGAACACCTGCATGGTTCCGCAGGTGGGGCACGACAGCGTGCGCGTCCTCATCAACGCCTCCTCGGCAGTACCGCCAGATCGGGAAGCCGGCCACCACCGCGTCGGCCCCGGTCCGTAGTACAGCGCGTCCTGCGCGCACGCGACCCCGACATGCGGCCGGCGCCCGTCCGCACGGGTGTTCAGGCCCGGGCCCGCGCCTCCGCCAGCCGGGCCAGGTGCTCCTGGTAGCCCTCGGCGTAGTACGCCGCCCGGCCCGGGTCCGGCTCGACCACCGCCGCCGGCCGCGTCCACGCCGCGGCGTCCAGCGCCACCCCGTACCGCCCGGCCGCCGCGAGCACCGCGCCCCGCGCGCCCACCTCGCCCTCCACCAGCCGCAGCGGGCGGCCCAGCACGTCGGCGAGCAGCCGCGTCCAGGCGGCGGAGCGGGTGCCGCCGCCGCACACCGCCAGGGTCCCGTCGAGCCCCGCCGCCTCCAGGCAGTGCCGGGCGGCGTAGCCGATGCCCTCGCAGGTGGCGCGGATCAGGTCGCCCTTGGTCGACTCCAGGGACACCCCGGTGAGTTCGGCGCGCAGGCGCGGCTCGACGAACGGGGCGCGCTCCCCGGACGGCGCGAAGTAGGGCAGCACCCGCACGCCGTGCGCGCCCGGCGGGGTCTTTGCCAGCAGCCCGTCCACCTCCCGGTGGGGCACCCCCGTGGTGGACAGCACCCAGTCCAGGGCCGCCGTGCCGACCATCGCGGGCATGGCCCGCAGCCAGTGGCCGGGACGGTCGGTGGAGAGGTGGGCCCCGGCCGGTTCGCCGCCCAGGTCCAGGTCCTCGGTGGCGACCAGGGCGGCCAGGCACGTGCCGACGATCAGCAGCCCGTCCCCGGGAGCCGTCACCCCGGCGCCCAGCGCACAGGCGGGCAGGTCGTACGGGCCGTTCGCGACGCGGGTGCCGGCGGGCAGGCCCTCGCCCCGCGCCCCGGCCGTGGCGAGCGGGTCGCTGACCGGGGCGAGCAGGCGGCGGCGGTGCGCCAGACCGAGCAGCTCCACCACCCGGTCGTCGTACGTCCGGGCGCGCGGGTCCAGGAACGGCACCGACGCGTCCGACACGTCCGTCGCCGCCGGCGCCCCGGTCAGCCGCCGGAACACCATGTCCTTGCAGGACAGGGCGGCGGCCGCGGCGTCGAGGGACCGCGGCTCGTGCCGGTCGAACCAGGCCAGCAGCGGACCGGGGCAGCCCGGGAACAGGGCGCTGCCGGTGCGCCGGAACACCGCCTCGACGGTGCCGTCCGCCAGCCACCGGCCGAGCAGTCCGTGCGCCCGGCCGTCCATCCAGGAGACCGCCGGCCGCACCGGGCGGCCCGCGGCGTCCACCAGCCACAGCCCGTCGCCCTGCCCGGTCAGCCCGGCCAGCTCCACCGGCTCCGGCACCCGCCGCGTCAGCTCCTCCAGCACGGCGACGACCGCCGCGTACACCTCCTCCATGTCCTGCTCGGCGAACCCGCCGCGCAGCGCGAGCCCCAACGGGCGGGCGGCCGCGTCCCGCTGCCGTCCCGCGCCGTCGAAGGCCGCCGCCTTGACCAGGGACGTGCCCACATCGACACCGACGTACATGACGCACTCCTCGGGGCTCGCTCGGACGGCCGCCGCGCCGCGGGGCCGGCTGCCGGAGGGCTCAGATCAGGCAGTGCGCCAGCGGCTCGCCGCGCACCCAGCGCCCCACCTCCCGCGCGGCGATGAGCGCCGCCTTCTCCGCCACCGCGCGGCTCGCCCCGCCCAGGTGCGGGGTGAGCACCACGCGGTCGGGATGCGCGAACAGGCGGGAGTCCGCCGGGACCGGCTCCCGCGCGTACGTGTCGAGCGCCGCCGCCGACACCTGCCCGCTGCCCAGCGCGTCGCACAGCGCGTCCTCGTCGAGCAGCGCGCCGCGCGCCGCGTTCACCACCACCGCGCCGCGCGGCAGCAGCGCCAGCTCGCGGGCGCCGATCAGGCCCCGCGTCCCGGGCGTGAGGCGGGCGTGCAGGGTGACGACCCGGGAGGCGCGCAGCAGGTCGTCCAGCGCGGCCACGCGCAGCCCGTGGACGTCGCCGCGCACGTACGGGTCGTGGACCATCACCCGCGCGCCGAAGGCGCACAGCACGCGCGCCACCCGGCTGCCGACGGCCCCGTACCCCACCAGCCCGACGGGCAGGTCCTCCAGCTCCAGACCGCCGTGCTCGTACGTGTAGTACGCGGCCCCCTCCCAACTGCCCCGCCGGGCCAGCAGGTCGTGGGCCTGGGGGATGCGGCGCAGCACCGCGAGCATCAGGCCGACGGTGAACTCGGCGGTCGCGGCGGCGTTGCGGCCCGGCGCGAAGCAGACCCGCACGCCGCGCTCCCGGGCCGCGTCCAGGTTCACGTTGACCGGGCCGCCCCGGCAGACCACCACCAGCCGCAGGTCCGGGCAGGCCGCCAGGACGCGCCCGGTGACCGGGCCCATCTGCGTGACCAGCGCCCGCGCCCCGGCCAGCGCCCCGATCAGGGCGTCCTCGGCGTCGCTGGCCTCCTGCACCTCGGCCACCGGCCCGAACGGCTCCAGCGGCCAGCCGAGCGTCACCTCCCGCACGGACACCGCCCGTTCGCCCACCTCGCGGCCGACCGCCCGGGCGATCAGCGACGGCAGGACGAAGTGGTCACCGGCGGCCACGACACGCACCAGGTCGTCCGTCATCGCAGGGCCTCTCCCGTCTCGGCGTCGAAGACATGGGTGCGGCCGGGGTCGGCGGCGACCCGCACCCGGTCGCCGGGGGCCGGCCGCACCCCGGGCGCGGTGAGGACGACCAGGTGCCGGTCGACCCCGTCGAGGGCGAGGGTCGCGATGCCCGTCTCCGGCAGCGGCTCGTGGGCGACCACCTCGGCGGGCAGGCCGTCCCCGCCGGTGAGGGACAGGTCCTCGGGGCGCACCCCGGCCACCACCTCCCGGCCCGCCGCCACCGGCACCGGCAGCGCGAGCCGCACGGTGCCGGAGAGGCGGGCGTGCCCGTCGCCGTCCGCGGTCCCGGGCAGCAGGTTGATCGCGGGCTCGCCGACGAAGTCCGCGACGAACACGTCGGCCGGGCTGTCGTAGATCTCGTACGGGGTGCCGAGCTGCCGGATGAGGCCGTCCCTCATGACGGCGATCCGGTCGGCGAGCGAGAGGGCCTCCTCCTGGTCGTGGGTGACCAGGATCGTGGTGTGGCCGAGGTCCCGCTGGATGCGCTTGAGCTCGCGGCGGGTGGTGTCCCGCTCGGCCGCGTCGAGGTGGGAGAGCGGCTCGTCGAGGAGGAGGACGTCGGGTTCCCGGATCAGGGCGCGGGCCAGGGAGACCCGCTGCTTCTGGCCGCTGGACAGTCCGGCCGGGCGGGCGTCCAGGAGACCGGTCACCCCCACCCGCTCGGCGATCTCCGCGACCCTGCGCGCGACGTCGCCCCGGGCGGAGCGCCGGCGCGCCCGCAGCCCGAACGCCAGGTTCTCCGCCACCGTCAGCGGCGGGTACAGCGCGTAGTTCTCGAACGCGACCCCCATGTTCCGCCGCCGGGCGGGCCGGTCGGTCACCGGCGCCCCGCCGACCAGGATGTCCCCGCCGGTCACCGGTTCCAGTCCGGCGATCATCCGCAGGGTCGTCGACTTGCCGCAGCCCGACGGGCCGAGCAGTCCCAGCAGTTCCCCGGACCCGAGGCGCAGGTCGAGGCCGCGGACGGCCTCCACCGCCGGGCGGCCCCGCGCCCGGTAGGTCTTGCGCAGGTCACGTAGCTCCAGTTCCGTCATGGCGGCCCCTCGTCGCGCAAACCTCGTAGCGGACCTTGTGCTCGTCCAGGTCCCGCAGCGCCTCCGCCGACGCCCCGTCGTCCACCAGGAGCAGGTCGAAACGGGACAGCGGAGCCACCCGGTGCAGGGCGGTCCGGCCGAGCTTGGTGTGGTCGATCAGCAGCACGTTGCGCGCGGCGGAGTCGAGCATCGCCCGCTTCACCGACACGATGTGCTGCTCCTGGTGGTAGGCGTGACCGCCCTGTACCGCCGACGTCGACGCGAAGCACACGTCCACCCGCAGCTGCCCGATCGCCTCCACGCAGGAGACGCCCAGGAAGGAGGAGTGCAGCGGGTCGTAGTCGCCGCCGAGCGCCATCAGGTGGATGCCCCGCCGGCCCGACAGCAGGTTGATCGCCTCCAGGAAGTTGGTGACGACCGTCAGCGGGGTGACCGCGCCGAGGCGCAGCCCGCGGGCCATCTCCAGGGCGGTCGTGGAGTCGTCCAGCAGGATCGCCGTGCCGGGCTCGACCAGCTCCAGCGCCCGCTCGGCGACGGCGGCCTTCTGCGCCCGCATGGTCTTCAGCCGGTACTGCACGTTCGACTCGAACACCCCCGACGGCTGCGCGGTCACCCCGCCCCGGAACTTCCGTACGACGCCCTGCCGTTCGAGCTCGTCGAGGTCCCGGTGGATGGTCATCAGGCTCACCCCGAACCGCTCGGCGAGCTCGGCCGCCGTCGCCGAGCCGTCCGCCAGCACCTGCTCGGCCACGGCGGCCTGCCGGGCCGCCGGTCCCCGCTGTGCGCCACCGCTGCTGCTGCTCATCGCGCGCTCTTCCCGATCCGTCGTCCTGGGCGTCCGGGCCGGTCGGCCTCGAACAGCAGCAGGTTCTCAGGCCGGACCGACAGTCCCACCGGGTCGTCCGGCCGCAGCCGGGCCGCGTCGGCGCGCGGGGCGACCAGCGACACCCGCTGCCCGCCGAGCCGCACGGTGACCTCGACGGACCGCCCGAGCACCTCGGTGACGTACACGGTGCCGGTGAGCCGGTGCCCCTCCCCGTGCAGCGTGAGATCGCGGGGCCGTACGCCGACCAGGACCTCGGTGCCCGCGGGCGCCTCGGCGCGCACCGGCAGGTCGGCCCCGCCGTCCGTCCGCACCCCGGTCTCGGTCACCGCCGCCGGCAGCAGATTGATCCGGGGCCGTCCGAAGGCCCGCGCGACCTCCGTGTCGCAGGGCCGGTGCCAGACGTCCTCCCGGGTGCCGGTCTGCACGATCCGCCCGTCGCGGATGACCCCGACGCGGTCGCCGAGCGCCAGCGCCTCCACCGCGTCGTGGGTGACGTACAGGGTGGTCGTGCGCCGCACGGCGCCGATGGCCTTCAGCTCGGCCCGCATCCGCTGGCGCAGCCTGGCGTCGAGGTGGGAGAGGGGCTCGTCCAGGAGGAACGCCCGGGCGGGGCGCACCAGCACCCGGCCGAGGGCGACCCGCTGCCGCTGGCCGTTGGAGAGCCGGTCCACCGGCCGGTCCAGCAGCCCGCCGATGCCGAGCAGCCCGGCGACCGCGCCGATCCGGTCGCGGGCCTCGGCGGCGGGCAGGCGGTGGCGCGGCGAGCGCAGCGGCGAGGCGAGGTTGTCGTACACCGACCGGTGCGGGTACAGGGCGTAGCTCTCGAAGCACATCGCCACGCCCCGGTCGTACGGCTCGACCCCGGCCATGTCCTCGCCGTCCAGCAGCACGCTGCCCGCGTCGGGCCGCTCCAGCCCGGCGACCGTCTTCAGCGTCGTCGTCTTGCCGGCGCCGGACGGGCCCAGCAGGCAGAAGAACTCGCCCTCGCGGACCTCCAGGTCGAGCCCGTCCAGCGCGACGGTCCTCCCGAACGCCTTGCGCACCCCGCGCAGCGCGATCACGACTTCACCGCCCCGAAGGACAGTCCCCGCACCAGGTACCGCTGGATCGTCAGCGCCAGCAGCAGCGGCGGCACGACGGAGACCAGCGCCGCCGCGGCCGTCAGGTGGTACTTGGGCCGGTCCCCGCCGAGGAAGGACAGCGCGCCCACGGTCACCGTCTGGGCCTCGCTGGAGGTCAGGACGAGGGGGAAGACGAAGTTGTTCCAGGCGAAGACGAAGGCGAGCAGCGACACCGCCGCGATCCCCGGCTTGACCAGCGGCAGCGCGACCCCGAAGAAGGCCCGCGTGCGGCTGTGCCCGTCCAGCAGCGCCGCCTGCTCCAGCTCGGGCGTGAGGTCGGCGAAGTACGACCGCATGATCCACACCACCAGCGGCAGGGTGACCAGTTGCAGCACCCAGACCATGCCGACGTACGTGTCGAACAGGCCGAGCTCCTGGTACAGCACGAACAGCGGGATGATCACGGTCAGTTCGGGCGCGAAGCGGAACGACAGCAGCGTGAACATCAGGTTCTCCGAGCCCCGGAACCGCCAGCGCGCCGAGGCGTACGCCGCCGGCAGGCCGACGGCCAGCGACAGCGCCACCGCGCCCACCGACACCACCAGGCTGTTGACGAAGAACCGCACGAAGGGGACGCCCTCGCTGCCGCCGAGGACGGTCCGGTACCCGTCGAGCGTGGGGGAGAAGGAGAAGTAGGTGCTGAAGAGCTGGTCGGCGGGCTTGAGGGAGAGGATCGCCATCCAGGCGATCGGGAACAGGGCGAAGACGAAGTAGAGGATCAGGGCGGCGTCCGCCAGCCACCCCAGCGGGCTTCTCCTGCCGGTCACGCGGCCACCTCCGCCGCCCGCCGCTGGATCCTGCCCAGGTGCCGCACCAGCACCGTCGCGGCGAGGTACACCACGGCCCACAGCACGATCGTGTAGCTGATCCCGAACGAGTAGCGCTGGAAGCGGATCGCCTCCAGGTACGCCCGGATCTGGAGCACGACGGTCGAGTCGCCGGGTCCGCCCTCGGTGAGCGCGTAGATGATGTCGAACACCTTCAGCGAGTCCATGAACCGGAAGATCACCGCGACCAGCACGTACGGCCACAGCATCGGCAGGGTCAGCCGCCGGAGGGTGTACCACCGGCCCGCCCCGTCCACGGCCGCCGCCTCGAAGGGGGAGGCGGGCAGGGACCGCAGCCCGGCCAGGGCGAGGACCGCCACGAACGGCGTGTAGACCCACACGTCCACGGCGATCGACGACAGCAGCGCCCCGGCCGGGGTGTCCGTCCACTGCACGTCCCCCAGCCCGAAGGGCCGCAGCAGGTGGTTGACCACCCCCACCGACGGCTGGAGCATCAGCTTCCACATGATCGCGGCGATCACCGGGGCGATCATCAGCGGCAGGATGAGGACCTTCTCCAGGACCCGGCCGACGCGGCTGGACCGGTGCAGCAGCAGGGCGACGGCCACCCCCAGCACCGTCTCGGCGGCGGCGGCCCCGACCGCGTACACCGCGGTGACCCACGCCGAGTTCCAGAACGCCTCCTCGCCGAGGACGGCCGCGTAGTTGCCGAACCCCACCATGTCGGGCCGCGGCTTGCTCGCCGAGAAGTCGAACAGCGTGTAGTACAGCCCCAGTCCGAAGGGGTAGAGGATCCCGCAGGTCAGCAGCAGGGCCGGGACGGTCAGCAGGTACGGGCGCAGGGCGCGCCGCCGCCCCATCGCTAGCCCACCGTGCCGGCGAGGTCGTCGGCCAGGGCGTCGAGGACCGACCGGGCGTTCTTCCCGCCGTAGATCTCCTGGAGGGCGGCGGCCCAGCTGGTGGTGGCGTCGAAGAACTGCGCCTGCGGGGTGAACTGGATCCTCGTCCGGTCCACGACCGTCTCGAAGGTCTCCAGGAAGCCCGGCAGATGCCGCATCTTGTCCCGGTAGGCGGCGTCCCGGCTGACGGACCTGCGCACCGGGTCGATGTGGTGGTGCCTGACCGCGCCCTCGCGCAGGTGCTCCTTGCCGGTCGCCCACTGCAGGAACAGCCAGCCGGCGCTCTTCCTCCTGCTCCTGGCGTTCATGCCGAGCGACCAGACCCACATGTTGGTGGCGAGCGACCCGTCCGGTCCCTTCGGCCCGGGGTGGAAGGCGATCTTCCCGGAGGCGGGGCTCGCGCCCCGCACGGCCTGGAAGTAGGCGGCCGTGTCGGCGTCGAACAGCATCGCCGCCTTCTTCGCGCCCAGGTCCCCGGAGCACTGGTACCAGCTGTACGACGTCCACGACGGCGGCCCGCCCTGCCGGACCATGCGGGCCCAGTCCGCGGTGAACGCGACCGCCTCGGGGCTGTTCATGGCGGGGGTGAGCCTGCCGCCCTCGACGGTGAAGTCCTTCAGCCCGTTGCGGGCGTACATCGTCATGAAGCCGGGGTGGATGGTCGCCCAGCTCCGCGACCCGCGGACGGCGATCCCGTACATGCCGTCGAAGCCGGCGCCGGGCGCCTTCCGCTTGATCGTGGCCGCGAGGTCCCGCAGTTCGTCGAAGGTCTCGGCGGGCCGCAGCCCGAGCCTGCCGAACACCTCGGTGTTGTACGCGACGACGTTGGTCTCCCAGCCCCACGGCAGCGCGTACTGCCCGCCCCGCCCGAGCGGGTCGCCCGCCTTCAGCGACCACCGGCCGGCCTGGAGGAGGCCGGGGAAGAAGTCGGCCCGGTCCCACTCGTCGCCGGTGGCCGAGGGGTTGCGCATCCAGGGCCCGAGGTCCTCCAGCCAGCCCGGCGGCCCGTACTGCCAGACCATGTACGCCCCGAGCATGAACACGTCGTAGGAGGCGCGCCCGCTGGACAGGTCCACGGTGAGCTTGTCGAAGTAGTTGTCCTCGGGGAAGACGTCGTACTCGACCTCGATGCCGGTCTTCTCGGTGAAGGACTTCAGGCCGGCCAGGAGCGCGTCCGTGTACGGGTGCTTGTTCAGCAGCGCCTTGACGGTGGTGCCCTTCTCCCGCCTCCAGTCGAAGGAGCCGGTGACGTCGTCGGCGGCCGAGCCGTCGCGCTCGGGCGCGTTCCCCCCGAACCCGGCGCCGCAGCCGGTGAGCAGCGGGGCGGCGGCCCCGGCGGCCAGGGCGAGGAAGCGCCGGCGGTCGTGCACGTGCGTGTCCATCCGTGACCTCCGTCGGTCCGGGCCGGTCTGGGTAACACGTCGAGTCGGCTCGCCAACAGAGCGTGGAGCGGGAGAAGTCGGGCGTCAATCCCTCGCGCACGCGGAAATCCCATAGCAGAGTGAGAAGTTCACAAGCCGGTGTGCGAGGTGTGGGAGGGGCCGGGATGACCGACGAGGGGTGGCTGGGGATCGACCTCGGCACGCAGGGCGTGCGCGTGCTGGTCGTCACCGCCGACGGCACGGTCCTCGGCGCCGGAGCGGCGCCGCTGGCCGGGCGGCGGGACGGGGTGCGGCACGAGCAGGACCCGCTGCGGTGGTGGGAGGCGGTGTGCGCGGCGTCCCGCTCGGCCCTCGCCCCGCTGCCGGGCGTGCCGATCGGCGGGCTCGCGGTGTGCGGCACCTCCGGGACCGTCCTGCTGACCGACGGCGCGGGACACCCGGTGAGCCCCGCGCTGATGTACGACGACGGCCGGGCGGCGGCGCAGGCGGCGCGGGCGCGCCGGGCCGGGATCGCGGTGCAGGACACCTGGGCGCTGCCGAAGGCGCTGTGGCTGGCCGCGGAGCACGGCGGCGGCCGCACGCCCGCCTCCCGGCTCCGCCTCGCCCACCAGCCCGACCTGGTCGTCGCCCGCCTCACCGGCGAGCCGCCCCCCGCCGACTCCAGCCACGCCCTCAAGACCGGCTACGACCCGCTGCGCGACGCCTGGCCCGAGGCCGCCCTGGACGAACTCGGCGTCCCGCCCGGCCTGTTGCCCCGGGTCGTCCCGCCCGGCACCCCGCTCGGCGAGGTCTCCCGGGCCGCCGCCGACGCCACCGGCATCCCCGCGGGCACGCCGGTGGTCGCCGGGATGACCGACGGCTGCGCGGCCCAGATCGCCGCGGGCGCCCTGCGGCCCGGCTCCTGGAACACGGTGCTCGGCACCACGCTCGTCCTCAAGGGCGCCGCCCGGGATCCCGTCCTCGACCCGTCCGGCGTCGTCTACAACCACCGCGCGCCGGACGGCACCTGGCTGCCCGGCGGGGCGTCGAGCGTGGGGGCGGGGGCCCTGGCGGCGGCCTTCCCCGGGGCGGACCCGGCCGCCATGGACGGACGGGCGGCGGCGTTCGAACCGTCCGGTGCGGTGGCCTACCCGCTGGTGTCGCCGGGGGAGCGGTTCCCGTTCCTGGCCCCGGACGCCAGGCCCTTCCTGCTCGGCGAACCCGCCGGTGACGCCGACCGGTGGGCCGCGCTGCTCCAAGGGGTCGGCCTCGTGGAACGCCTGTGCCTGGACTACCTGCACCACCTGGGCGCCCCCCTGGACGGCCCGCTCGCCTTCACCGGCGGCGCCGCCCGCAGCGCCTACTGGAACCAGCTCCGCACCGACATCCTGGCCCGCCCGGCCCGCGTCCCCGAACACCCGGAACCGGCCCTGGGCATGGCGGCCCTGGCGGCGTACGGGGTGCTGACCGCGCGGCTCGGCGACGGGCCGGGGACCGGGCCGGGGCCTTCGGACGGCCCCGGCCCCGGCCCCCGGCCCGTGGCCGGCCCCGGTGTGGGCGCGGGTGCTCCGTCCGGCGGGGGACCGGCCCGCGGCGGGGCGTCCGGGCCCGGCGCCGGGCCCGGCAGGGGAGCGGGGGCGGGCGCGGGAGGGGGGACCGGGCCGGCGGGGAGCGCGGACGCCGGGAGCGCGCGGGACACTCGGGTGGGGCCGGCCGCCGGGGGCGCGGGGAGTGGCGCGGACACCGGACCGCGCACCGGCGCGCCCCCCGGCGCGGACGGCCCGCCGTGGGACGGCGCGATCGGCCGGGACGGGAGGGACGGGCGTGATGCCCGGAGGTCCGGCGCGGGGGACGGGCGTGATGCCCGGAGGTCCGGCGCGGGCGGCGGGCCCGGAGCCCGGACGCCCGGCGCCGGGGGCGGGACCGGCGTGCCCGGGCCCGGGGGCGCGAGCGCGGGGTCCGGCGCGGTGGCCGTGCCGGGGCCGGCCGCGGCCCTCGCGCTCGCCGACCTCACCGACCGCATGGTCCGCGTCCGTACCGTCGTGGAGCCCCGCAGGGACCGCACGGAGCGGTTCGCCGAGCCGTACGCTCGCCTCGTCGACGCACTGGAGGCGCGCGGCTGGCTGCCCGCCCCGGTCGCCGCCCACGCCCGCACCCGCCTCCACCAGGACACCTCGCACTCATGACGACCCTCCTCCTCGCCCGCCACGGGCAGACCGTCTGGCACGCCGAGAACCGCTACGCCGGCGTCAGCGACATCGCCCTTACCGACACCGGCCGCGCCCAGGCCGAGGCCCTCGGCCGCTGGATCGCCGCGCACCCCGTCGACGCGGTGTGGACCTCCCCGCTGTCCCGCGCGACGGCCACCGCCGACCCCGCCTGCCGCGCGCTGGGGCTGACCCCGCACCGCGAACCCGACCTGCGCGAATGCGACTTCGGCGTGGTGGAGGGCCGCACCCTCGCCGAGTTCGCCGCCGAGGAGCCGCAGCACGCGCGGGCCTACCGCGCCGACCCGGTGGCGCACGCCTTCCCGGGCGCGGAGGACCCCGCCGCGGCCGCCGCCCGCGGCGCCGCCGCCCTGCACCGCATCGCCGCCGCCCACCCCGGCGGGCGCGTCCTGGTCGTCGCCCACAACACCCTGCTGCGCCTGGTGCTGTGCCGGTCGCTGCACATCCCGCTGCGCGAGTACCGCCGCGTCCTCCCGCGCCTGCGCAACGCGGCGATCACCGAACTCCGCGTCACCGACGGCTCCGTCGCGCTGATGTCCCTCAATGTGCCGTGCGCGTGAGGCCGGGCCGTAGGAGGATCGGTGGCGAACCGACCCCGGAGGCAGACCCCCCATGACGCAGATCGACACCTCCGTGCCGCACTCGGCCCGGATCTGGAACCACTGGCTGGGCGGCAAGGACAACTACCCCGTCGACGAGGAGGCCGGGGACGCCTACGCCGCCGTCTTCCCGGGCATCGTCACCATCGCCCGCAGCAGCCGCGCCTTCCTCGGCCGCAGCATCGGCTACCTCGTGCGGGAGGCGGGCGTACGGCAGTTCCTGGACGTCGGCACCGGTCTGCCGACCGTCGACAACACCCACGAGGTCGCCCAGCGCCTCGCCCCCGAGTCGCGCGTCGTCTACGTCGACAACGACCCGCTGGTCCTCACCCACGCCCGCGCCCTGCTCACCTCCACCCCCGAGGGCGCGACGGCGTACGAGGACCTCAGCCTGTACGAGCCCGAGCGGGTGCTGGAGGCCGCCGCCGGGACGCTCGACCTGAGCCGCCCGACGGCCCTGATCCTCAGCGGCATCCTGGGGCACGTCGCCGACCACGGGAAGGCCTGCGAGCTGGTCGGCCGTCTGCTGGCCGGGCTGTCCTCCGGCAGCTACCTGTGCGTCAACGACGGCTCGCGGGGCACCGACCCGGACTACGAGGCGGCCCAGGACGGCTACAACGAGACCGGCGCGGTGCCGTACTTCCTGCGGCCGGTGGACCGGATCGAGGCCTACTTCGAGGGGCTGGAGATGGTGGAGCCCGGTGTGGTCTCCGTGCCGCTGTGGCGGCCCGAGCCGGGCGCGCCGGCCACGCCGATCGGCCAGCACGGGGGTCTGGGCCGCAAGCCGTGATCCCCGCCGCGCGCGGCGAGCCCCCGCGGGTCCCGTCCCCGCGGGGGCTCGCCTCTCTTCCGCCTGCCCGCGTGAAGGGTGAGAAGACGATCACGAGGCAGGACGCTCAGGACGCGCCGGTCAAGGGGCCTGCAGGAGCACGTCCGGGCGGGACGCGGCCGCCGCGTGACGGCGGGCCACGTCCTGCCAGTCGACGACCTGCCACATGGCCTCGACGAAGTCGGCCTTCTGGTTCTTGTACTGCAGGTAGAAGGCGTGCTCCCAGGCGTCGAAGACCAGGATCGGCGTGGCGCCCTGGCCGACGTTGCCCTGGTGGTCGTAGACCTGCTCCACGATCAGCCGGCCGCTGAGCGGCTCGTGGGCGAGCACGCCCCAGCCGGAGCCCTGCGTGGTCGCGGCCGCCTTGGACAGCTGCGCCTTGAAGGCGGCGAACGACCCGAAGGACTCGGCGATCGCGTCGGCCAGCTCGCCCACGCCGTCCGCGGCGAGCGGCTCGCCCCCGCCCTCCTTCGGGCCGGTCATGTTCTGCCAGTAGATCGAGTGCAGGATGTGCCCCGACAGGTGGAACGCCAGGTTCTTCTCCAGGCCGTTGACCGACCCCCACTGCTCCTTGTCCCGCGCCTCGGCCAGCTGCTCCAGGGTGTCGTTGGCGCCCTTCACGTAGGCCGCGTGGTGCTTGTCGTGGTGCAGCTCGATGATCTCGGGGCTGATGACGGGCGCGAGTGCCGCGTAGTCGTACGGCAGGTCGGGCAGCGTGTAGACGGGCATGACGGGTCCCCTCCGAACCTCTTATTGCAAAAAGCTTGCAACTGCATGCTAGCGGCAAGAGGGTGCGGAGGGGTGCCCGGAACGCACGGAACAGGCCACCGGCACGCGAAGAGGTCCGGGCAGGCGACGAGCCCCGGGCACGCGCAGAGGCCCCCGCGTGCGTCACGCGGGGGCCTCTGCGGTGCCGGAGGGGGCGGTCAGTCCCTGGCGCGCGCCCGCTGCCAGGCGTAGCCGATCGCGGCCAGGACCAGCGTCATGGCGCCGGTCGAGTACAGCTGCACGCGGGTGCCGGGCTCCCGGGCCATCAGGACGAAGACGGCGGCCATGCCGGCCAGCGCCACCCAGGTCAGCCACGGGAAGGCCCACATCCGCACGGTCAGCCTCCCGGGCGCCTCCCGCTCCAGCCGGCGGCGCAGCCGCAGCTGCGAGACGGCGATGAAGATCCAGACGACCAGGATCACCGCGCCGATCATGTTCAGCAGCCAGGCGAAGACGTCGTCGGGACGCCAGTAGCTCAGCAGCACGCACAGGAAACCGAAGAGCGAGGAGGCCAGCACCGCGACCCGCGGCACGCCGCCCGACACCCGGCCCAGCGCCTTCGGGCCCTGCCCGCGCTCCACCAGCGAGTACGCGATGCGCGAGGCGCCGTAGACGTTGGCGTTCATCGCCGACAGCAGGGCCACCAGCACGACCACGTTCATCAGCTGCCCGGCGCCCGGGATGCCGATCTCGTCCAGGGCGGCGACGTACGGGCCCTTCTCGACGACCTCCTGCGCGTCCCAGGGGACGAGGGTGACGATGACGGCCATGGAGCCGATGTAGAACACCGCGATGCGCCACATCGCGGTGCGCACCGCGCTCGCCACGCCCCGGACGGGGTTCTCCGACTCGGCCGCCGCGATGGTGACCGTCTCCAGGCCGCCGTAGGCGAAGACGGACGCGAGCAGGCCGACGACCAGGCCCTCGCCGCCGTTGGGCAGCAGGCCCCCCTCGCCGGTCAGGTGGCTCGCGCCCGGCGAGTCCGTGCCGGGCAGGACGCCGGCGATCGCCAGCACGCCGAGCACGAGGAAGAGCGTGATCGCGCCGACCTTCAGGGCGGCGAACCAGAACTCGAACTCGCCGAAGTTCTTCACGGCGGCGAGGTTCGCGGCGCAGAACACCACCATGAACAGCGCCACCCACGCCCACTCGGGCGTGCCCGGCAGCCAGCCGGTCACGATCTTCGCGGCGCCGATGCCCTCCAGGCCGACGGCCGTGCACAGCAGCACCCAGAACGACCAGCCCGCGGTGAACCCGGCCCAGGGGCCGATCGCCCGCTCCGCGTGCGCGGAGAAGGAACCCGAGGACGGATACGCGGCGGACATCTCGCCGAGCATCCGCATCACCAGCATCACGAGGACGCCGGAGAGGGCGTAGGCGAGGACGATCGACGGGCCGGCGGCGGCGATGCCGGCGCCGGAGCCGACGAACAGGCCGGCGCCGATGACGCCGCCGAGGGCGATCATCGACAGGTGGCGCTGCTTCAGGCCGTGGGAGAGGGTGACGCCGTCCTGCGTCGCCGGTGACGTGGGGGTGGTGCTGGGCATGGGCGCGGCTCGTCCAATGCGTAGACGGCAAAACGCCGCCAGTCTGGGACGCCTCGCCGCCGTGGCGGAGAAGCGTCCCATCATGTGGACGCGAGCCGTGCGGAGCGCGACCGTCCGGTCACCCGGCGGCCGGGGTGCGGCGCGACCGTCCGGTCACCCGGCGACCGGACCGCGGCGCGCGCGTCCGGTCACGCGGCGACCGGGGTGTAGTGCGAGGCGTCGCCCTCGATCGCGTAGCTCTCCTTGCCCTCGACGCCGACCGGCACGTCGCCCGCGACGGTCACCCGGTTCAGGCGGCGCGGCCGTCCGTCGTAGTTGTCGATGGCGTAGTGCTGGGTGATCCGGTTGTCGAACAGGACCAGCTGGTTCGGCGACCAGCGGTGGCGCAGGACGTTCTCCGGGCGGGTGACGTAGGCCTGGAGCAGGTCGAGCAGCTTGCGGGACTCGCCCGCCGACAGGCCCACGATCCGCTGCGCGAACCCGCCGATGAACAGCCCGCGCTCCCCGGTCAGCGGGTGCACCCGGACCACGGGGTGCGCGGTGCGGTAGGTGATCGACGTGAACCGGGCGCGCTGGGCGGCCCGCTCCTCGTCGATCTCCTCCTCCGGCACCGCGTAGTCGTAGTCGTTGGTGTGCTCGGCCCACAGGGTGTCGGCCAGCCGCCTGAGCGGCTCCGGCAGGTCGCGGTAGGCGGCGGCGGAACTGGCGATCAGGGTCTCGCCGCCGTAGGGCGGGAGGGTGATGCTGCGCAGGGTGCTGGCCTGCGGCGGGTTCAGCACGAAGGTGACGTCGGTGTGCCAGTGGTTGGCGCTGCCCTGCTCGCTGTCCACGGGCAGCACGTTCGGGGCGCCCTCGACGGCCGGCACCGTCGGGTGGGCGGTGGTCAGCTCGCCGAAGTGGCGGGCGAAGGCCTGCTGGCCCTCGTCGTCGAGGTCGACGTCGTCGAAGACGAGCGCCTTGTGGGCGTTGAGGGCCTCGCGGAGCGCGGCGACCGTCTCCTCGTCCAAGGGCTTGGCGATGTCGACGCCGGAGACCTGGGCGCCGATGTGCGCGGTGATCTTACGGATCTCGATGCTCATGACAGGGGTTCCTCTCAGACGAGGGCGGGGCGGGCGACGTGCTGGTTGACGGGGCGGGGCAGGCCGTAGCGCTCCCGCAGGGTCCGGCGCGGTCCGTACGCGGTGCGCAGCAGGCCGCGGGCGCGCAGCAGCGGCACGACGTGGTCGACGAAGGCGTCGAGGCCGGAGGGCAGCACCGCGGGCATGATGTTGAAGCCGTCGGCGGCGCCCTGCGTGAACCACGTCTCGATGGCGTCCGCGACCTGCTCGGGCGTCCCCGCGAAGGTGAGGTGCCCGCGTCCGCCGCCGAGCCGCCCGATGAGCTGCCGGACGGTGAGCCGCTCGCGCCGGGCCAGCTCCACCACGAGCGTGTAGCGGCTCCTGGCGCCCTCGATGGCGTCCTCCGGCGGCAGGTCGCCGGGGAGCGGGCCGTCGAGGTCGAGCGTGCCGGGCTCCAGGTGCAGCAGGCCCTCCAGCCGGCTCACCCCGTGCGCGTACACGATGTGGTCCTCCAGCACCTGCTCGGCGGCCCGGGCCTCCGCCTCCGTGGAGCCGATGACGGGGACGATGCCGGGCAGCACCTTGACGTGGTCCGGGTCGCGGCCCTCGGCGGCCGTGCGGGCCTTGAGGTCGGCGTAGAAGGCCTGCGCGTCGGCGAGGGTCTGCTGGGCGGTGAAGACGGCCTCCGCGTAGCGGGCCGCGAACCGCTTGCCGTCCTCGGAGGAGCCCGCCTGCACCAGCAGCGGGTGGCCCTGCGGGCTGCGCGGCACGTTGAGCGGGCCCTCGACGCCGAAGTACGTGCCCCTGTGCCGGGGCGGGTGCACCTTGGCGTCGTCGCCCCAGACGCCCGCCGCCTTGTCGGCGACGATCACGTCGTCCTCCCAGCTGTCCCACAGCTTCAGCGCCACGTCGAGGAACTCGGCGGCCCGGGCGTAGCGGTCGGCGTGCGCGGGCTCGTGCTCGATGCCGAAGTTCCGGGCGGCCTCGGCCCCCGCCGTGGTGACGATGTTCCAGCCGGCCCGGCCGTCGCTGATGATGTCCAGCGAGGCGAGCCGGCGGGCCAGGTTGTACGGCGAGTTGTACGAGGTGGAGGCCGTGGCGATCAGGCCGATGTGCTCGGTGGCCGTCGCCAGGGCGGTGAGCAGCGTGACCGGTTCCAGGGCGCCGGCCGGGCGCTGGGCGACGCTGCCCCACAGCTGGGGGCTGTCGGCGAGGAACAGCGAGTCGAAGGTGCCGCGCTCGGCGGTCCGGGCCAGCCCGACGTAGTGCGACAGCCGCACGTGGGCGTACGGGTCGCTCTCCGGCAGCCGCCAGGACGCCTCGTGGTGGCCGGTGTTCATCAGGAACGCGTTCAGGTGCAGTCGGCGGGTCATGCGTGGTCCTCCGTCACGCCCAGGGCGGCGAGCAGCCGCGTGCGGTACTCGCCCAGCAGCGGGTCCCGGTACGAGCGCGGGTGCGGCCGGTCGATGGTCAGGTCGAGGCCGATGCGGCCGTCCTCCAGGACGAGGACCCGGTCGGCGAGCACGATCGCCTCGTCCACGTCGTGGGTGACGAGCAGCACCGAGGGCCGGTGCCGCTCCCACAGCTGCCGCAGCAGGCCGTGCATGCGGATCCGGGTCAGCGCGTCCAGGGCGCCGAACGGCTCGTCGGCGAGCAGCAGTTCGGGGTCCCGGACCAGGGAGCGGGCCAGGGCGGCGCGCTGCGCCTCGCCGCCGGACAGCTCGCTCGGCCAGGCCCGTTCGCGCCCCGCGAGGCCCACCTCGGCCAGGGCGTCCCGGCCGCGCCTCCCGGCGTCCCGGCCCTCGGCGCCCAGCAGCACGTTGTCGAGGACCCGGCGCCAGGGCAGCAGCCGCGAGTCCTGGAACACCACCGACACCCGCTCCGGGGCGGTCAGCTCGCCGCTGCCGGTGACCTCGTGGTCCAGGCCCGCCACCGCCCGCAGCAGCGTGCTCTTGCCGGAGCCGCTGTGCCCGAGCAGCGCGGTGAACTGCCCGGCGGGCAGGTCCAGGTCGATGCCGTCGAGGACGGTGCGCCCGTCGAAGGAGCGGGTCAGGCCGCGCAGCCGGACGGCGGGACGGGTCAGTTGCTCAGTGTGCGGCGCCACGACAGCACCCTCCGTTCGATGAAGCGGACCGTGCTGTCGGAGACCAGGCCGAAGACGCCGTAGACGACCAGGCCGACGAGGATGACGTCCGTCTGGCCGTAGTTCTGCGCCTGGAACATCATGTAGCCGAGGCCGCTGGTGGCGTTGATCTGCTCCAGCACCACCAGGCCCAGCCAGGAACCGGTCACCCCGAGCCGCAGTCCGACGAAGAAGCCGGGCAGGGCGCCGGGGACGACGATCTGCCGGATGAACGCCGGCCGCGACAGGCCCTGCACCTCGGCGAGTTCGACGTACCGGTGGTCGATGCCGGCCAGCGCGGCGTGCGTGTTGAGGTAGATCGGGATGTAGACGACGATCGCGATGATGGCGATCTTGAAGGTCTCGCCGATGCCCAGCCACAGGATGAACAGCGGGATCAGACCGAGGGTGGGGATCGCCCGGTTCAGGTTCACCGTCCCGTCGATCAGCGCCTCCCCGGTCCGGCTGAGCCCGGCGGCCAGCGCCAGGGCGATGCCGCCGGTCAGCCCGAGGACGAAGCCGCTCGCCGCGCGTTGCAGTGAGGTCAGGACGTCGTCGGGCAGGGTGCCGTCCGTCCACAGGTGGGCGCCGGTCCCGACGACCGTCCAGGGCGCGGGGATCGCCGCCGGGTCCAGGGCGCCGGCCGCGGAGGCGGCGGCCCACAGGGCGAGCAGCAGCACGGGTCCGAGGAACCGGGCGGCGGGCAGCCGCCGGCCGGGGGCGAGGGAGCGGCGCCTGCGGACCCGGCGGCCCTCCGGGGCGGGGGCGGCGGGCGCCTCGCTCACGGTCGTGGTCACGGCGGTCACCTCCGGTACTCCGCCGGGACGGCCCGCGCGGCGAGGGCCTCGAAGCGGTGGTCGAAGAGCCGGCCCACGTCGAACCGCTTCACGAAGCCGCCCTCCGCGAGCAGGTCGGCCGTCTCCTGCTCCCAGGCGATGGCCTCCTTCCAGTCCGGCGGGAACAGCGGCTTGTTGGCGAGCGCGCTGATGCCCTCGGCCTGGGCGAGGGTGAGGTTCTGCGTCTTGACGTAGAACTCCCTGTTCCAGAGGTCGGGGTGCTCGTACTGCCAGACCTGGCCCTTGGCCCAGTGCGGGATGTACGCGGCGATCGCGGCGGCCTTCGCCGGGTCGTTCAGCACGGCGGCCGGCGCCCACAGCAGGTTCAGCAGGTCGACGACGTCGGTGGTGATGACGCGGGCGCCCTTGGACGCGTACTGCTGGAGGTAGGCGGGCGCCTGCTGGTTGCCGAGCGGGGCGATGTCGACCTGGCCGGACTGCAGCGCGGTGAGGAACTGGTTGCTGGTCAGCGGCACCAGCTCCACCTCGTCGTGGGCCAGTCCGGCCTTCTTCAGCGCCCGCAGCAGCACGACCCCCTGGGCCTGCCCCTGCGAGAAGGCCAGCCTGCGGCCCTTGAAGTCGCCGACCGCACGGATGTCGCTGCCGGGCCTGGTGGCGAAGAGGTAGTTGGGCTTGCGGGTGATGTTGATCGCGACGATCTTCGCGTCGAAGCCCTGGTAGTGCGCCTGGATCGGCGGGATGCCCGCGTTGTTCGCCAGCTCCAGGGACCCGGAGCGGAAGGCGTTGATGACGTCCGGGCCGGCGCCGATGTTCAGCCAGCCGGCCACCTCGAAGGGCAGCTCCGGCAGCTTGGCGAGCTTGAACTGGAGCTGCTGGACGTTCTGGTACGAGGCGATCTTCAGGCTGGTGCCCGGGGGCACCTTCGTGGCGAGCGGGGCGGCGGAGGCTCCCTTCGCGCCGGTGGCGGCGTTGCTCTGCGCGCAGCCGGTGAGACCGGCCGCGGCCGCGGCCACCCCGGCCAGGGAGGTGAGGAACAGGCGCCGGTCGACGCCGCCGGCAAGGCGATCAGGCATGGGAGAACCCCCAGGGAAAAAGCAGTGGGAAAGCAGGAGGAATTCCGGGCGCGCGCAGTGGGCCCAGGAATGTGAAAACACCGTGAAAGGCAGTCAGAAGGACGCGCCCCGGGCGCGCCGGGGTGTCAGCAACAGAGAGTGCGACAGCTCATGAGCAGGATGTTCCCGGCCATGCTCGGCTCCTGTCAACATTCCGAGTTTCTGAATTAATTCGCCTCAGGTGACACGCCCAGCGGGTCCCGGTAGAGCACGTCCAAAGCGACGGCGCCGCCCGCCACGGCCAGCACGGAATCCGGGAAACTGATCGGGAAGACGGACGCGGAACGCTCTGCCCCGACCTCCTCGCGCAGCGCCGCCAGGCAGTCCGCGCGGTACAGGGACCCGACCTCGGTGACGACGACCCGCTCCGGGTTGAGCACGTCCAGCAGCAGCCCCGCCGCCCGCCCCACCATCCGCGCCCGCTCCGTCAGCAGCCGCACGGCCACCGGGTCGCCGTCCGCCGCCGCGGCGACCACGTGCATCGGGTTCACCCCGTCGACGACCCCGGCCTCCCGCGCCCGCCGGCACAGCGTCCGCTCGCTCAACTCGGCCTGGAGGCAGCCGGTCCGGCCGCAATCGCACGGCTCGGTGCCGCCGGCGAGCGGCAGGTGCGCGATGGAGCCCGCCTGCGAGCGCGGCCCGTGGTGCACCTCGTCGTTGGTGGCGAAGGCCGCGTCGACCACGTTGCCGGCGAACAGGTGCAGCACGCTCCGGCCGCCGCGCGCCCGCCCGAACAGCCGCTCCGCGTCGACCAGGGCCCGCGCGTGCCCGTCCACGTGGACCGGCAGCCCGGTGCGCGCGCCGAGCACCTCCCGTACGGGCACCTCCCGCCAGCCCAGCAGCGGGTGTTCGACGATGGTCCCGGAGTCCCGGTCCACCCAGCCGCCGGCCGCCAGCCCGACCCCCAGGGGCCGGCTGCCGGGGGCTCCGGCGAGCAGCGCCGCCAGCCCGTCGGCGGCCCGCGCCAGCACCCGCGCGGGATCGGTGCTCGTGTGCCGCAACTCCCGCCGCGCCACCACCCGTCCGCGCAGATCGAGCAGCGCGACCGTGGTGTACGGCACCGCCACGTGCACCCCGCCCACCACGAACCGGGAGTCGTCGAGGTCGACCGGCAGGTGCGGCCGGCCCACGCCCCGGGACCGCCGGGGCGCGGCGGACTCGCGGATCAGCCCGAGCTCGGCGAACCGGGCGCAGTAGTCGGTCACCGACGCCGGCGACAGGCCCGTCAGCCGGGCGAGGGTGCTGCGCGCGACCGGCCCGTGCTCCAGCACGGACCGCAGCAGGACACTGGCGCTCGTACGGCGCCGGTCGCGGTCGGCGACACGGGGGAAGGGGGACGTCAGAAGGGGAGCCGCGGTACGGGGCATGGGAATCTTCCTCGGGAGCCGGTCCGACACTGCGCCGTGATGCGGCGAGCCGGATCGCCTCCGCCCCGCCTACACCGGGCGGCGACAGGTGGCCGTGCCCTGGCGTCGCAGGTCGACGTAGCGACGCGAGGAGAAGTACCGGGCCTGGGCAACCATGCGTCCGACGCTAGCAAAGCCGTCCGCCGCTGCCCAGCGGGCGACCGACGGGCGAGACGGCCGCCGGGCCTTTGGGGGAAACCTACAGAGGCCCGGAACACGGCCCGTGTAGCCGGAACCACCCCGGCGCAGTGACCGGCATCACGCCGTGCCGGGTGTAACCGCGCACCTTTGTCCGGAGCCCACCAAACCCGCGTTCGCCCCTTTGTCGACCACTGACGGTGATGGGCATGGACACGCTGGGATAGCGTCACCGTGTCCCAACCTGCCCTCGCCCCTGCGGAGTCCCCATGAGCACCGCTGCCGCCCCCGTCCGCACCGGCCAGGTCCTCGCCGACCTGCTCCCCTCCTCCCGCGTCCGCGACGTCGCGCTCGTGCTCGGCGGCGCCGTACTCACCGGCCTCGCCGCCCAGCTCTCCGTGCCCGTGCCGGGCTCCCCGGTCCCGGTGACCGGCCAGACCTTCGCCGCGCTGCTCGTCGGCACGACCCTCGGCGCGGGCCGCGGCTTCCTCTCCCTCGCGCTGTACGCGCTGGCCGGCATCGCGGGCGTGCCGTGGTTCGCGGCAGGCACCTCCGGCGCCGCCGCCCCGTCCTTCGGCTACATCCTCGGCATGATCCTCGCCGCCACCGTGGTGGGTGCCCTGGCCCGCCGCGGTGCCGACCGCTCGGTGTGGCGCACGGCGGGCGCGATGCTGCTCGGCGAGGCGATCATCTACGCCGTCGGCGTGCCCTACCTGGCGCTCGCCACCGGCATGTCCGCGACCGCCGCGATCGCGGCCGGTCTCACCCCGTTCCTGATCGGCGACGCCCTCAAGGCCGCCCTGGCGATGGGCGTGCTGCCCACCGCGTGGAAGTTCGCCGACAAGCGCTGAGGCGACGTCCGGGACCGCCGGTCCCGTGACGCGCTGGAAGGGGCCCGCCGGGCCGACGCGACGTCGGCCCGGCGGGCCTTTTCCCTGCCGTTCCGGCCTCCTCGGACGGCCCGCCGCCGGCCTCAGGCCCGCCGCCGGCCTCGGAGGTGACCGCCGCACAGCGGCCGCGCTCGCCGCACAGCGGCCGCGCCCGCCGCGACGGGCCCGGCACGGCCCGGCACGGCCCCGGCCGTGCCCGGCGCCCACGCGTCCCGCTCGACGCCGCCCCGGACCGGCTCGCCCCTCCCCGCCCGGGCTGGCTCGCCCCTCCCCGCCCTCCGCCACCGGCCCCGCTGTCCGCGGCCCCGGAGACGTACGGGCGGATCCGGATCCGAGGGGAGGGGCTCCGCGCTTCCGTGAGCACGCGCGAGGGGCCCGCGGCGCACGCGCGCCACGGGCCCCTCGGACGGCCGCTCCAGCCGCGGCTCAGCCGGCCGGGACCTCGTCGCGGGCCTCGGCGGCGTCCGCCGCCCGCGCCCCGCGGGCCTTCTGCCGCACGAAGGCGACGGCCAGCACGACCGCCGCGACGAGCAGCGACAGCAGCACGGTCTTGCGTCCGTCGTGCTCGGTGTCGGTGAGCATGTAGCCGAGGACGAAGACGATCAGCGCGGCCGTCGCCCAGGTCAGGTACGGGTACAGCCACATCCGCACGACCAGCTTCTCCGGCGCCTCCGCCTGGATGATCTTCCGCATCCGCAGCTGCGAGAAGCAGATCACCAGCCAGACGAACAGGGCCACCGCACCGCTGGAGTTGACCAGGAAGAGGAAGACGGTGTCCGGGAACTTGTAGTTGAAGAACACGGCGACGAAGCCGAAGACCACCGACGCGATGATGGCGGTCCGCGGCACGCCGCGGCCGGTGGTCCGGGCGAACGCCTTCGGCGCGTCCCCGCGCTCGCCGAGCGAGAAGGCCATGCGGGAGGCCGTGTAGAGCCCGGAGTTGAGGCAGGACAGCACCGAGGTCAGCACGATGAAGTTCATGATCTGACCGGCGTGCGCGATGCCGAGCGAGTCCAGGGCGGCGACGTACGAGCCCTTCTCGGCGATCTCCTCGCTGTCCCACGGCAGCAGGGACACCACGACGAGGATCGACCCGAGGTAGAAGACGGCGATGCGCCAGATGATGCTGTTGGTCGACTTGGTGACGGCGCGCTGCGGGTCCTCGGACTCGCCGGCGGCCAGGGTGGCGATCTCGCTGCCCATGAAGGAGAAGACGACGAGCAGTACACCGGTGAGGATGGCGCCGGGCCCGTTGGGCAGGAAGCCGCCGTGCTCGGTGAGGTTGGACAGGCCCGCCTGCTCGCTGTCGACACCGGGCAGCACGCCGAAGACGGCGAGCCCGCCGACGACGATGAACGCGCCGATGGCGACGACCTTGATCCCGGCGAACCAGAACTCGAACTCGCCGTAGGACCCGACGGAGACCAGGTTGGTGGCGGTCAGCACCACCATCACGATGAGCGCCCACGCCCACTGCGGGACGGCGGGGACCCACCCTTCGAGGATCACGGCGCCCGCGGTGGCCTCCACGGCCAGCACCACGACCCAGAAGAACCAGTACAGCCAGCCGATGGTGAACCCGGCCCAGGGGCCGAGCGCCCGGTCGGCGTGGGCGGAGAACGACCCGGACGTCGGGTTGGCGGCGGACATCTCACCGAGCATCCGCATCACCAGCACCACGAGGGTGCCGACGAGGGCGTACGACAGGAGGATGCCGGGTCCGGCGGTGGCGATGCCGGAGCTGGATCCGACGAAGAGACCGGCGCCGATGACGCCGCCGATGGCGATCATCGACAGATGACGGTTCTTGAGCCCGGCCTGGAGCCCGGAACCGTGCGCTCCGGGGGAGCCGGATCCCTGGGAGCCGCCGGGGTTGCCGGGGCCTCCCTGGCCGCCGGCGGCCGTCTTCGTTGTCGGCTGCGAGGTCATGGAACGGATTTCCTTTGCGCCGGGGGAGCTGTTTCCCGCACAGGGGTGGTGCGGGCCTCGTACGGACGGTGTACGAGCGGCGTACGAGCTGGACCAGTGAAACGGAGGTGGAGGAATTCTTGAACCTCTGAATCCAGATTGTTACTTGAGGTTTCCCTGAGGTTCTATGGCGGGCCTCACACTTTTCCGGTCCGGCACCCGGCGCGCATGCCCGGAAACACCCGTGTCACACTCGTCCCATGCGCGTGTATCTCGGCTCGGACCATGCCGGCTACGAACTGAAGAACCACCTCGTCGAGTGGCTGAAGGCGGCGGGTCACGACCCCGTCGACTGCGGCCCCCACATCTACGACGCCCAGGACGACTACCCGCCCTTCTGCCTCCGCGCGGCCGAGCGGACCGCCGCGGACCCCGAGTCCCTCGGCGTCGTGATCGGCGGCTCGGGCAACGGCGAGCAGATCGCCGCGAACAAGGTCAAGGGCGTCCGTGCGGCCCTCGCCTGGAGCGCGGAGACGGCCGAGCTCGGCCGCCAGCACAACAACGCCAACGTGGTCGCGGTCGGCGCGCGCATGCACACGCTCGACGAGGCGACGAAGTTCGTCGAGACGTTCCTGAACACCCCGTTCTCGGGTGACGAGCGCCACGTCCGCCGCATCGAGATGCTGGAGGGCTACGAGACGACGGGCGACCTGCCGCCGATCCCGGCGCACCACCCGCAGCAGTAGACCCGGTCGCCCCCTGCGCCCCGGGCGCAGGGGGCGGAGCCCCGGAAGCGGGCGGGCAGAGGGACCACAGAAGAGGAGCACCCCGTGCCGGAAGGGCACACGATCCACCGCCTGGCCCAGGACTACGCCGCCGCCTTCGCCACCGGCACCCCCCTCCGCGTCACCAGCCCCCAGGGCAAGTTCTCCGACGCCGCCGCCCTCCTGGACCGCACCCCCCTGCACACCACCGACGCCCACGGCAAGCACCTCTTCCTCGGCTTCGCCGCCTCCTGGATCCACATCCACCTGGGGCTGTTCGGCAAGGTGACCTTCGGCCCGGCCCCCGCGCCCCCGCCCACGGACACCGTCCGCCTCCGCCTCGCCGACGCCGCCTCGTACGTCGACCTGCGCGGCCCCGCCACCTGCGCCCTGATCACGGACCCCGAGAAGCAGGCGATACACGACCGCCTCGGCCCCGACCCCCTCCGCCCGGACGCCGACCCGCGGGCCGCCTACCGCAGGATCTCCCGCAGCCGCACGACGATCGCCGCCCTGCTCATGGACCAGAAGGTCATCGCGGGCGTGGGCAACGTCTACCGCGCCGAGGTCCTCTTCCGGCACGGCATCGACCCGTACCGCGCGGGCCGGGACATCACCCCCGCCGAATGGGACGCCCTCTGGGCGGACCTCGTGGCGCTCATGCGCGAGGGCGTCCGCACCAACCGCATCGACACCGTCCGCCCCGAGCACACCCCGGAGGCGATGGGCCGCCCGCCCCGCGTCGACGACCACGGCGGCGAGGTGTACGTGTACCGCAGGGCCCACCAGCCCTGCCACCTGTGCGGCGGCGGCATCCGCACCGCCGACCTCGCCGCCCGCAACCTCTTCTGGTGCCCGACCTGCCAGAAGGCCTGACCCGGCCCGCCGCGCGGCCCCGGCGTCAGAACCCGTACGGCAGCCAGGGCGCCACCGCGCTGCCGAACCCCACCGCGGCCTCGGCCAGCGCCCCCCGCCGCAGCTCCCGCACCCGCCCGGCCGCCGCCAGCGCCGCCAGGCTCACGCCCCCGAGGTACGCCGCCCCCAACTCCCGGACGGACAGCGCCAGGTCGGCCGGGTCGGTGGTCCGCGCACAGGACGCGCCCTTGGCGTCCCCGGTCAGCCGCCACCGCCCGGCGTTCCAGGGGCAGAAGGCGTCCTCCACCTCGAACACCACGTCCACCGGCGCCTGGTACGTCCGGGCCTCCAGCGCCGCCCCCACGTCCACGAGCCGGACGTACAGACCGTCCCGCACGTACGTCCGGCACCGCCGGATGTCGGACACCAGGTACTGCCACGCGTCGTCGACGGGCCGCCGCCGCACCACCAGGGTGCTCGTCAGGTCGAGGGCGAACAGGAACCGCCACAGCGCCGCGTCCGCCGCCGGGTCCAGCGCGGCGATGTCCTCCAGGATCACCGTGCCCTCGTGCCCGGCCGGTCCCCAGCTCGGCTTCACCCGGAACCGCGCGTACCCGGCCGTCGCGCCGCCGCGTTCGGCGACGACGCACTGCACCGGCGACGCCCCGTCCCGCCCGCCCTCGGGATCGAGCAGCGCGACCCGTTCCCACCCGGGCCGCCGCTCCAGCATCCCCGGCCGCGCGGGCACCAGCCGCGCGTACACCGCCTCGCACGCGTCGAGCACGTCGGCGGGCGCCGCGTACCGCACCCGTACGTCATCGGTGCCGTCCGGCACCGCCGGCCGTACCCGGTCGGTGTCGATCTCGGCGCTCAGCTGGAAGGTGGCGGCGCCGTACCCGAACCGGCCGTAGATCGCCGGCTCGGAGGCCGTCAGCACGGCCAGCGGCTCGCCCCAGGAGCGCACGTCGTCCAGCTGCCGCCGCATCATCGAGGTCAGCACCCCGCGCCGCCGGTGCGTGGCGGCCACGCCGACCATCGTGACGCCCGCGGCCGGCACCCGCGCACCGCCCGGCACCGTCACCCGGAACGTGAAGGCGCCCGCCGTCCCCACGCAGTCGTCCCCGTCCCAGACGCCGAGCGAACGGTCGTGCTCGGTCAGCGCGTTCCACAGCTCCCGTTCCTCGGCCGCCTCCGGCACCCCGCCGAAGGCCCGGAGCAGGGTGTCGTACCACCTGTCCCACTCGTCCTGCCGCAGCACCCGCAGCTCGGTCACCTGGTCGCTCGCGTCTGTGGCCATGGGCCATGCCTACCAGCGCGCCGCGCGACATGGCGAGGCAATTTCTCCCCGGCGGCTCCCCGGCGGCTCCCCGGCGGCTCCCGCCGGCCCCGCGCACCTCGTCGTCCGGTCCCGCCTGTGAAGTCCGTCCCCGGACGGGGGACAAGTGGGACCTCCCGTGCCAAGCGGCTGCTCCGCTGGATAGGGTCCCGAACTAATGGCAGCAGGACGAGAACGGCGCGCGGCGGCCGAGACGTTCACGGCCCGGTGGAAGAAGCAGTGGCACCGGGCCCGCGTCGGCATGCGCCGGGCCGCCGTCGACTACTTCCGCGGCGACGGCTCCGACTGGGTCGCCCTGGCGGGCCTGTTCCTGACCATCCCGCTCATCGCGGCCGCGACCCTCGCCAACTCGGTGTGGTTCTCCCCGGCCGCGCTGGTCCTGCCGATCGTCGCGGGCGGCCTGCTGCTGCGCCCGGCGAGCCTGCTCGGCCTGTACGCGGCGGCGGCCACCGCGCTCATCGTGGAGTCGGTGCGGCTCGGGCCGTACACCGAGGGCCCGTCCCGGGTCACCCCGGGCGTGGTCCTCGTCGTCGCCGCGTGCGGCTTCTTCGGCCTGCTGGTCGCCCAGTTCCGCAGCCGGGTCGGCGTGCCCTGGCGGCGCGGCGGCACCATGCTCTTCGACCTGCGCGAACGCATCCGGGTCCAGAGCAAGCTGCCGAAGCTGCCGGACGGCTGGCACCGGGAGATGGCCCTGCGGCCCGCCGGCGGCCAGTCCTTCTCGGGCGACTTCGTGGTCGCGGCCCGGACCAACGGCGGACGCACCCTGGAGGTCGTGCTCACGGACGTGTCGGGCAAGGGCATGGACGCCGGCTCGCGCGCCCTGCTGCTGTCCGGCGCCTTCGGCGGTCTGCTGGGCTCCCTGCCCCCGCACGCCTTCCTCCCCGCCGCCAACGGCTACCTCCTGCGCCAGGACTGGGAGGAGGGCTTCGCGACCTCCATCCACCTGGTGCTCGACCTGGACTCCGGCGACTATGAGCTCTACTCCGCCGGCCACCCGCCGGGCCTCCAGCTCAGCGCGGGCAGCGGCCGCTGGGAGGAGAAGGCGGCCGAGGGCCCGCTCCTCGGCGTGTACGACGGCGCCCAGTTCGACCCGGTGAAGGGCTCGCTGCGCCCCGGCGACGTGCTGATGCTGTTCACCGACGGCCTGGTGGAGACCGCCGAGCGCGACATCGTCGAGGGCATCGACCGCCTCACCGGCGAGGCCGACCGCTACGTGGCGGGCGGCTTCCACGGCGCCGCCTGGCACCTCATCGAGGCGGTCGCCAAGGACGTCAACGACGACCGGGCGCTGCTGCTCATCTGCCGGGAAGGCCCCACGGCCGCCGCGTCCCGCTGACCGCGCGCGGCCGGCGGGTCACACTGGGGGAGTGACCCCGACATCCCGAACCCCGCTGTCCCTGCCCGAGGTCGAGGCCCTGGCCCGCGCCGCGCACGCCGGCCGGACCGACAAGGCGGGGCGGCCGTACGCCGAGCACCTGCGCGCCGTGGCGGAGGGGGTCCGGGCCCGCGGCGGGGACGAGGAGCAGATCGCGGCGGCCTGGCTGCACGACGCCGTCGAGGACGCGGCGCTCTCCGAGCGGTGGCTGCGCGGGGCGGCGCTGAGCCGCCGTACGAAGGACATCGTCCTCGCGGTCACCAAGCGGGCCGGGGAACCGCCCGAGGCTTACGCGGCGCGCATCCTCGCCACGCCCGGCGCGCTGCTGGTGAAGGAGGCGGACCTGGCGCACAACGCCGACCCGGCGCGCCTCGCGGTCCTGGACGAGGCCACCCGGAAACGACTGACCGAGAAGTACGCGCGGATGCGCGCACTTCTCGGTCCGGGGGACGAGCCGGGGAGAGCCGGTGCCTAGACGCTGACCTTCTCGCGTTCCCGCCGCTCGGCGGTCTGCCGTTCGCGGGCCAGCTCCGCCGCGTCCCGCTTGAAGGCCCACTCCATCTTCGGCTCCATCGCGAACCGGAAGACCCGCTGGACGGGCTTGGTGCACAGCAGCGTCACGGCGACGGCCGCGAGGAGGGTGACGGCGACCTCGCCGGCCGGGTGGTGCAGGACCGGGTGCTCGAACCAGCCCCGGTAGTCGCCGGCCTTCACCAGGAAGCCGTGCAGCAGGTAGCCGTAGAGCGTGCCGGCGCCGAGCGCGGTGAACCACATGGCGCGGCGCGGCACCCAGGCGAAGAAGCAGGCGGTCAGCACCAGCGAGCAGCCGAACAGCGCGAGGACCATGACCGGCCCGGTCCACCAGGGCGCGCCCAGCTCCTGGGCGGCGTCGCGGTGGTAGAACCAGGCGGTGTTCATGCGCGGCACCGCCCACCAGCTGACGGCCAGCGCGACGGCGAACACCGGCACCGACGCGATCCGCACCGACCGCGTGCGCACCCGGTGGAAGTGCTCGGGCTTCATCGACAGACCCAGCACGAAGAACGGCAGGAACTGCAGCACCCGCTGGAGGTCCAGGTCGTCGCCGATCTCCGGCGCGGCGGAGGCCACCATGGCCAGGCCGAGCGCGATCGGCAGCGGGTGGCGCACCAGCTTCCAGACGGGCGTGGTCAGCCGCCAGATGAACAGGGCGCACAGGAACCAGGTGAGGTACCAGGGGTCGAGGAGGCTGATGTCCTGGTGGGGGTCGTCGGCGATGAGGCGCTTGAAGAGCGGGTAGGCGGTCTCGAAGACGACGTAGGGCACGGCGACGCCGGTGATCAGGCGCTTGAGCCGGTCGGGGCGCATGTCGAAACTGCGCGAGAAGAAGCCGGAGATGATGATGAACGCCGGCATGTGGAACGCGTACACGACCTGGTAGACGGCCTCGAGGATCCGGCTGTCGCCCTTGAGCGGCTCCCAGGCGTGGCCCATGGCCACCAGCACGATCGCCAGGTACTTGGCGTTGTCGAAGAACGCGTCGCGCTGCTTGCCGTTCTGCTTGTTCTGCGTGCTTTGCGGCGCACGCGGGCTCGGTACTCCGTCGGCCGGCGACTGTGCCGGGGGAAGTGGTGCTCTGCGGTGGCCGTACGGTCGCAGCGAGTTCGTCACAGGCCCTCCCGCCAGGAACGGGGGGAGGACATCCGGGACCTCGCTGCGCTTGCGGGGGACGAGGCAGCGTGGAACATCTGAGGCACCCTAGCGTCGTCTGCGGGTATTCGTAAAACGCCCGACGTCATTCCTGTGCTATTCGCTGCGGGTACCCCGTTTTCCGAGGAGTTGACAGGCGGGCCGACGTGACGGCCGACACACCGCCGGGGGTGCGGACGGTGTCCGGCGCACGCGCCCCGGTTGTCGTGATTCATCCGGACAAGCCGTGCATAAGACCAGCAGCCGACTCCGGTGGAATGTCCCGTTCCGCGCCGTTCGCGATCCTGCCTCCAGGTGTCCCGGCGTGTCCGGGACCGCAATTCGAATTCTCTGCGGACGCGTTGTGTGGAGGTGGAAACGATCCGGTCGAATTCCTTCGGGGAAGGTCTCTTCGAATTGCTGTGCGGAACACGACTGTTGCACACGCGCGCGTGGAGCCGCACGCGGGGCGCCGACACGACGACCCGGACGTTGCGTCAGCCGCCGCATAGGGCGGGCGCGTTGGTGGCACGATGGTTCTGGCGGGGTGCGCGGGATTGCGTCCCCGGGCCGGGAGAGCGGACCGACCGAGGGTGTGATCAGTTGTGGCCATTTCACTGTCTGTGGTGCTGCTGTTGGCGATCATCCTGATCGTGCTGATGAGAGGGGGGTCCCTCAAGGCGGGACCGGCGATCGTCGCGGTGCTCTTCGGCTTCTTCCTCGCCTCGACCGGCATGGCCCCGTCCATCAACCGGTTCCTCAACTCGATAGCGGAAACGATCAACTCGATCAGCTTCTGACCGGACCTCGCCGGCCCGCCGGCCACCCCCCGGTACACCGGCCCCCGGCACACCGGCCGCCCCCGGCGCACCGGGCGGTGCCCGGCCTCCCGCGGCGCCCGGATACGCTCGACCCCGTCCGGGGGACGGTGCGTGACGGGGGGAGCGTGCGGACATGGTGCTGCGCGAGTCGGATCCGGCGGAGGTCGGCGGTTACCGCGTCGAGGACCGCCTGGGCTCCGGCGGCATGGGCGTGGTCTACCTGGCCCGCTCCGCCTCCGGCCGCCGCCTGGCCCTGAAGATCGTGCACGGCCAGTACGCCGACGACGACGAGTTCCGCGCCCGCTTCCGCCGCGAGGTGGCCGCCGCCCGCCGGGTCAGCGGCGCCTTCACCGCTCCCGTCGTGGACGCGGACGCCGACGCGCCGCGCCCCTGGATGGCCACGCTCCACATCCCCGGCAAGAACCTCGGCACCCACGTCCGCGACCACGGACCGCTGCCCCCGCCCGCGCTGCGCGAACTGGCCGCCGGACTGGCCGAGGCGCTGCGCGACATCCACCGCGCCGGAGTCGTCCACAGAGATCTGAAGCCGGCCAACGTGATGCTCGCCGAGGACGGCCCCCGCGTCATCGACTTCGGCATCTCCCGCGCCGCCGAGTTCGCCGCCTCCGACGTCCTCACCCAGACCGGCCGGGTGATGGGCACCCCGCCCTTCATGTCCCCGGAGCAGTTCTCCGCCCCGCAGGACGTCGGCCCGGCCGCGGACGTCTTCTCCCTCGGCTCGGTCCTGACGTACGCCGCCACCGGACGCGGCCCCTTCGACAGCCCGAGCCCCTACGAGACGGCCGTCCGGGTCGTCGAGGGCGAGCCCGGCCTCGACGGCGTGCCCGACGCGCTGCTCCCCGTCGTGCGCCGCTGCCTGGAGAAGGACTCCACGTCCCGCCCCACCCCCGACGAGCTCCTCGCCCTGCTGCGCGACGGCCGCCCGCCCGGGTCCCGCCCGCGGCCCGCCGGGCCGGCCCGCCCGGTCGGGAGCACCCCGCCCGCCGCCGACACCCCGCCCGCCGCGGACACCCTGCCCGCCGCGGACGTCCCGTCTGTCGTGGACGCCCCGCCCGCGGGGGCCCCGGCCGCCCACCGCGGGCGCCGGTTCCTGCTCGCCGGAGCCGTGCTGACCGTCGTCCTCGCCACCGCGGCCGCCACCGTCTCCGTCCTGACCCGCGACGACACCCCCGGGCCGGCGGCGTCCTCGGCCCCGGCCGACCTGCCCGACGGCTGGCGGCCCTGGGCGGCCGGGGCGAAGGCCCCCGTCACCGTGGACGGCACCTACACCTCGGGCGGGGCCTTCGCCGGCTGCGCCGCCGTCGGCACCTCCCTGGTGTGCGCCGGCGCGGACCTCATGGCGACCCGCTTCGCCCTCGCCGACGGCCGCAACACCTGGTCCCGGCCCGTGGACCCCACCCCCGACGGCGCCTCCGGCGCGGAGGGCGCGGTCATCGGCACCCGCGCCGGCCACGTCTACGCCTACGAGGCCGAGGAGCCGAACACGAACGACACCGCGGTGACCCGTTACTCGGTCGTGGCCCTGGCCGCCGGCACCGGCAAGGAGCTGTGGCGGACCCGGACCGGCCACGGCGAATCGGCCACCGCCCCCGACAGCGAACAGGGACAGGCCGTCGCCGTGCCCGAGGGCGTCGTCACCGTCCACGGCGACCGGGGCGAGCAGTACGCCCTGCTGGACGCCGGGACCGGCGAGGTCCGCTGGCGGCGTCCCCTGCCGCGGTCGGCGGACGTCTGCCTGCTGCGCACCGCGCGCGAACGGGTCTACCTCGTCTGCGCGAACGACCTGGACCGGCGCGACGCGTCCCGCACCCGCGTCTCCGAGCTCGACACGGCCACCGGCAAGCCCCGCTGGACGGTCGTGGCCACGGGCGTCGTGGACCTGCTCGGCCGGGACGGGGACCGCCTGGTCCTCGCGGACGCGTACCACGCGGACCGGCGCCTGACCCTGATCGACGTCTCCACGCACGTGCTCACCGTCCTGCGCCTGGCCGAGGCGCAGCCCGAGGACGCCGACGCCCACCTGGCCGGCGGCACCGTCTTCCTCACCCGCGCGGGCGGCAGCGTCCGCGCGGTCTCGCCGCGGACCGGCCGGACCCTGTGGGAGACCAACTCCACGGTCGAGCAGCAGGGCCCGCCGACCGTATCCGGCGACCGGGTGTACTTCGCGTCCCCGAGCGGCCGTCTGGCCGCCCTCGACACCCGCACCGGCGAGGTCGAGGCCACCCGCCCCGGCCGCGACGACGGCCCGGGCGCCGCCGACCTCGTCACCACCGGCGCCCGGATCGTGGCGGTCGGCGACGCCCTGTACGTCCCCTACGGCACCCGCTCGGTCTACACGGTCGACGCGCGCGGCCTGTGACCCGGGCGGGGCGGCCCGCCGGCACCCGGAAAACGCCCCGGGCCCGGTTCCGCACGAGACGGAACCGGGCCCGGTGACCAGCACAGAGCGGGCGACGGGAATCGAACCCGCGTAGCCAGTTTGGAAGACTGGGGCTCTACCATTGAGCTACGCCCGCACACAGCGCGCCGCAGGTCGGACGACCGCGGCACAGAAGGCATCGTAGCGGGTCGCCCCCCGGTGCCGCACACCCCGTTCTCCGCCGCGGGTCCCGGCCGTGCGGGCGCCCGGGAATTGCGGCGGCCCCGCGGCCCGGCGGCATGTACCCTACGTCTCGCACCAGACGGGGTGTGGCGCAGCTTGGTAGCGCGTCCGCTTTGGGAGCGGAAGGCCGTGGGTTCAAATCCCGCCACCCCGACCAGCCACCTGATCACCTCGGGTGATCGCCTTTTGGGCCGTGTACCCGCTGCCGTTACTATGCAAGCTGCACGCCCGTGTGTCTCAGTGTCTGCAGTCCTCCGGGCGGCGAAATCCGCCGGGCCGCTCTGGCCCCGGCAGAACCCAAGCAGTCAGCCACAAGGAGACCGAACCGTGAAGAGCGCCGTGGAGACCCTGAACCCGACTCGGGTTCGGCTCACTGTCGAGGTGCCCTTCGAGGAGCTCAAGGACAGCCTCGACGCGGCGTACAAGAAGATCAACCAGCAGGTCACGGTGAAGGGCTTCCGCAAGGGCAAGGTCCCGGCCCGGGTCATCGACCAGCGGTTCGGCCGCGGTGCCGTGCTGGAGGAGGCCGTCAACGACGCGCTGCCGAAGTTCTACACCGAGGCGGTCAACGAGGCCGAGCTGAGCCCGCTGGGCCAGCCGGAGGTCGACATCACGGAGCTGAAGGACGGCGAGACGCTGAACTTCACCGCCGAGGTCGACATCCGCCCCGCCATCGAGATCCCGGACTACTCCGGCATCGAGGTCGAGGTCGACGCCGTCGAGGTCAGCGACGAGGACGTCGACAAGTCGGTCGAGCAGCTCCGCGAGCGCTTCGCGTCCACCTCCCCGGTGGAGCGCGCCGCCGAGGACGGCGACGTCGTCACCGTCGACCTGGAGGCCAAGGTCGACGGCGAGGTCCTCGAGGACGGCATCGCCAAGGACGTCTCCTACACCATCGGCTCCGGTGAGCTGCTGGAAGGCATCGACGACGCCGTGAAGGGCCTGTCCGCCGGCGAGGAGGCCACCTTCACCTCCGAGCTCAAGGGCGGCTCGGCGGCCGGCCGCGAGGCCGAGGTCACCGTCAAGGTCACCCAGGTCGCCAAGCGGGAACTGCCCGAGCTGGACGACGAGTTCGCGCAGCTCGCCTCCGAGTTCGACACGCTGGAGGAGCTGAAGGCCGACAGCCGCAAGCGCCTGGCGAACATGAAGCAGTACGACCAGGCCACGCAGGCCCAGGAGCGCGTCCTGGACAAGCTGCTCGAGCTGGTCGAGGTCCCGGTCCCCGAGAAGCTGCTCGAGGACGAGATCAACACCCGCAAGCACAACCTGGAGCACCACCAGCTCGGCCAGATGGGCCTCACCCTCGACAAGTACCTGGAGATCCAGGGCAAGACCGCCGAGGAGTTCGAGACCGAGACCCGCGAGGCCGCGATCAAGGGCATCAAGACCCAGTTCGTGCTCGACGAGCTCGTCAAGCAGGAGAAGCTCAACGTCAACCAGGAGGAGCTCACCGAGCACCTCATGCGGCGCGCCGCCTCCTCCGGCATGTCCCCCGACCAGTTCGCCCAGGCGGTCGTCGAGGGCGGCCAGGTGCCGCTCCTGGTCGGCGAGGTCGCCCGCGGCAAGGCGCTGGCCGCGGTGGTCGAGAAGGCCACGGTGAAGGACACCAACGGCGAGATCGTCGACCTGGACGACGAGGACGAGGACGAGGCCGCCGAGGCCCCGGCCGCGGACACCGAGTCCGGCGAGGCCGCCGAGGCCGCCGAGGAGAAGAACGAGGGCTGAGCCGCAGGCTCATCGTGACGCGAGACGGGCTCCGGGTAGATGTCTGACCCGGGGCCCGTCGTCGTCCCGACCGGCGCTACGCCCCCGGCGAACAGCCCCCGCTACGGGATTCTCCGGAGGGACCCCCGCGTTAGGGTCCATGAATACGCAGAACAACGTGAGACGGCCCGGCGCCGTCGCAAGACGAGCAGGTGGATACGTGACGAATCTGATGCCCTCCGCCGCCGGCGAGCCCTCCATCGGTGGTGGCCTCGGCGACCAGGTCTACAACCGGCTGCTCAACGAGCGGATCATCTTCCTCGGCCAGCCGGTCGACGACGACATCGCGAACAAGATCACCGCACAGCTTCTGCTCCTTGCCTCCGACCCGGACAAGGACATCTACCTGTACATCAACAGCCCCGGCGGTTCCATCACGGCCGGTATGGCGATCTACGACACCATGCAGTACATCAAGAACGACGTGGTGACCATCGCCATGGGCCTGGCCGCCTCCATGGGCCAGTTCCTGCTCAGCGCGGGCACCCCCGGCAAGCGCTTCGCGCTGCCGAACGCCGAGATCCTGATCCACCAGCCCTCCGCCGGCCTGGCCGGCTCGGCCTCGGACATCAAGATCCACGCCGAGCGGCTGCTGCACACCAAGAAGCGCATGGCCGAGCTCACCGCCCAGCACACGGGCCAGACGGTCGAGCAGATCACCCGCGACTCGGACCGCGACCGCTGGTTCGACGCCTTCGAGGCCAAGGAGTACGGCCTCATCGACGACGTGATCGCCACGGCCGCCGGCATGCCGGGCGGCGGCGGCACCGGGGCCTGAGACGCCCCCACGGGGCCTGTGCGGCCCCGTGGGGCCCTGTGAGTCCCTCCGGGGGCCCAGCGGGCCCCCGACAGCCCCAGCCGACCGCCTCAGCCTCTTTCAGGAGACACTGTGAACGACTTCCCCGGCAACGGCCTCTACGACCGCGCGCGCGCCCAGTACACCGGCCCCGCGGCCGAGTCCCGCTATGTCATCCCGCGCTTCGTCGAGCGCACCTCCCAGGGCATCCGCGAGTACGACCCGTACGCGAAGCTCTTCGAGGAGCGCGTGATCTTCCTCGGCGTCCAGATCGACGACGCCTCCGCCAACGACGTCATGGCGCAGCTGCTGTGCCTGGAGTCGATGGACCCCGACCGGGACATCTCGATCTACATCAACAGCCCCGGCGGCTCCTTCACGGCGCTCACGGCCATCTACGACACGATGCAGTACGTGAAGCCGGACATCCAGACGGTCTGCATGGGCCAGGCGGCCTCCGCCGCCGCCGTCCTGCTGGCCGCCGGCACGCCGGGCAAGCGCATGGCGCTGCCGAACGCCCGCGTGCTGATCCACCAGCCCTACAGCGAGACCGGCCGCGGCCAGGTCTCCGACCTGGAGATCGCCGCCAACGAGATCCTTCGGATGCGCTCGCAGCTGGAGGAGATGCTGGCCAAGCACTCCACCCAGACGATCGAGAAGATCCGCGAGGACATCGAGCGCGACAAGATCCTCACCGCCGAGGACGCGCTGCAGTACGGCCTGATCGACCAGATCATCACCACCCGCAAGATGGACAACGCCACTCTGCGGTAACCCGGGGTACAGGAGTATTGTCGGCCGCCCCTTGGCAGGGCGCGGCACGGTCCACGTCGAAGCGAACCGTGCCAAGGGGGGCCCGAACGGGGGGCCCGGCAAGGTACCGTCGGACATAAGGCAGCACCAGGAGCCGCTGGACGTTGACGTCCAGGCGTCTCCCAGGCGAAGGGGAAGCACACCGTGGCACGCATCGGTGACGGCGGCGATCTGCTCAAGTGCTCGTTCTGCGGCAAGAGCCAGAAGCAGGTCAAGAAGCTCATCGCAGGGCCCGGTGTGTACATCTGCGACGAGTGCATCGACCTCTGCAACGAGATCATCGAGGAAGAACTCGCGGAGACGAGCGAGGTCCGCTGGGAGGAGCTCCCGAAGCCCCGCGAGATCTACGAGTTCCTCGAGGGCTACGTGGTCGGCCAGGAGGCCGCCAAGAAGGCCCTGTCGGTCGCGGTGTACAACCACTACAAGCGGGTCCAGGCCGGCGAGAACGGCGGCGCCCAAAGCCGCGACGACGCCATCGAGTTGGCGAAGTCCAACATCCTGCTGCTGGGCCCCACGGGCTCCGGCAAGACCCTCCTCGCGCAGACCCTCGCGCGCATGCTGAACGTCCCGTTCGCCATCGCCGACGCCACCGCGCTCACCGAGGCGGGGTACGTCGGCGAGGACGTCGAGAACATCCTCCTGAAGCTGATCCAGGCGGCGGACTACGACGTCAAGAAGGCCGAGACCGGGATCATCTACATCGACGAGATCGACAAGGTCGCGCGGAAGAGTGAAAACCCGTCGATCACGCGCGACGTGAGCGGCGAGGGCGTCCAGCAGGCGCTGCTCAAGATCCTGGAGGGCACCACGGCCTCCGTCCCGCCGCAGGGCGGGCGCAAGCACCCCCACCAGGAGTTCATCCAGATCGACACGACGAACGTCCTGTTCATCGTGGGCGGTGCCTTCGCGGGCCTGGAGAAGATCATCGAGGCCCGGGCGGGTGCCAAGGGCATCGGCTTCGGCGCGCAGATCCGCTCCAAGCGGGAGATGGAGTCCAAGGACCAGTTCGAGGAGGTCATGCCGGAGGACCTGGTCAAGTTCGGCATGATCCCCGAGTTCATCGGCCGTCTCCCCGTCATCACCTCGGTCCACAACCTGGACCGCGAGGCCCTGCTGAAGATCCTGATCGAGCCGCGCAACGCGCTGGTGAAGCAGTACCAGCGCCTGTTCGAACTCGACGGCGTGGAGCTGGACTTCGAGCGCGAGGCCCTGGAGGCCATCGCCGACCAGGCGATCCTCCGCCAGACCGGCGCCCGCGGCCTGCGCGCCATCATGGAGGAGGTCCTCCAGGGCGTGATGTACGAGGTCCCGTCCCGCAAGGACGTCGCCCGCGTCGTCATCACCGCCGACGTCGTCCTGTCCAACGTCAACCCGACCCTGATCCCGCGCGACGCGCGGGGCCGGGGGCCGGGGGAGCAGAAGACGGCGTGACCCGCACGTGACAGGGGCCCCGGTCGACCGACCGGGGCCCCTTCGTCATCGCCGCCTCCGCGTCAGGACTTGACGCGGACCTGCTCGCGCAGCTTGCCGGTGATGTCGACCGCGGCGTCCTTGGGCACGCCCGTGCCGCTGTTGTCACCGGGCGACACCATGGCGACCGTGCTGTAGTCGGCCCACGCGCAGAACCAGTCGGTCGACTGCTTCTTGGTCAGCCCGTTGGTGCTCCTGGTCGACTGGCACTTGGCGACCGCGCCGTCGATCTCGACCTCCTCCGGGTCGCCGACCAGCTCCGCGTTCTGCATGCCGCCGGTGTCGCCGGTCGAGCTCTCCTTGATCTCCTTCTGGATGGAGGCGAAGAACTTGTCCAGGACCGCCTGCGGGTCGTCGATCTTCCCGTAACCGCCCACCATGGTGATGCCCTTGGCGGTCAGCAGCTCCGACTGGTCGGGGAGCGTGGAGGGGTCCTGCGGGTCGTAGCCGCTGAAGTCGGCGGTCGACCACTGCCCGACGACGGCCGTGCCGTCCTTCACGCCGCTCTTGGCCATGTCCTCGGCGGTGTCGGTGTCGCTGGACTTGTTGCCCTCGCCGACCCGCTTGTACTCCGTGAGCACCGTCGCCGGCGTCGACAGCTTGTGGGCGCCGTCGTCCTCCAGACCGCCGCCCGCGCCGCTGCTGCCCAGCACGAAGTACGCGCCGACGCCGATCGCCGCCACGACCGCCACCGCGCCGATGATCAGCCCGGTCTTCTTGCCGCCGCCCGCCGCCGGGGGCTGGGGCACGCCGTACGGAGGCTGGCCGTAGGGGGGCTGGCCGTACGGGGGCTGCTGCGGCGGGACGCCCTGCGGGGGCTGCTGCGGGTAGCCGTAGCCCGGCTGGCCCTGCTGCGGGTGGCCGTAGCCGGGCTGGGCGGGGGGTGCCTGCTGGGGGTAGCCGTAGCCGGGCTGCGGAGCCTGCGGCGGCTGGCCGTAGGGTCCCGGCTGGCCGTACGGCCCGGGCTGCTGGGGCTGCCCGCCGTACGGGCCCGGCTGGTTGTAGCTCATTCCTGGGTTCCCCTCCAGATGCTTGCCTGTTCCGGACATCCTGGCGCAGACACAGCGTGTCCATGGCATCGGGGGGCCGCACCGTTACAAAGGAAACGCGTTTCGGGACGGGGCCGTGACACCTCTAAACTGACCCCCGTGACCGAGAACACTCAGCAGCCGCAGACAGCGCCCACGACCGAACTGCCGACCCAGTACACGCCGGCCGAGGTAGAGGGGAAGCTGTACGAGCGCTGGGTAGAACGGGGTTACTTCGAGGCGGACGCCAAGAGCGACAAGCCGCCGTACACCGTCGTCATCCCGCCGCCGAACGTCACCGGCTCGCTCCACCTGGGGCACGCCTTCGAGCACACCCTCATCGACGCCCTCACGCGCCGCAAGCGCATGCAGGGCTACGAGACGCTGTGGCAGCCCGGCATGGACCACGCCGGCATCGCCACGCAGAACGTCGTCGAGCGGGAGCTCGGCAAGGAGGGCAAGTCCCGCCACGACCTGGGCCGCGAGGCGTTCGTCGAGCGGGTCTGGCAGTGGAAGGCCGAGTCCGGCGGGCAGATCTCCGGGCAGATGCGCCGCCTCGGCGACGGCGTCGCCTGGTCGCGCGAGCGCTTCACGATGGACGAGGGCCTGTCCCAGGCCGTCCAGACCATCTTCAAGCGGCTCTACGACGACGAGCTGATCTACCGCGCCGAGCGCATCATCAACTGGTGTCCGCGCTGCCTGACCGCCATCTCCGACATCGAGGTGGAGTACCAGGACGACGACGGCGAGCTCGTCTCCATCCGGTACGGCGAGGGCGACGACTCCATCGTCGTCGCCACCACCCGCGCCGAGACGATGCTGGGCGACACCGCCGTCGCCGTCCACCCGGACGACGAGCGCTACCGCCACCTCGTCGGCCGGGAGATCGAGCTGCCGCTGACCGGCCGCCGCATCCCGGTCGTCGCCGACGCGCACGTCGACCCCGAGTTCGGCACGGGTGCCGTCAAGGTCACCCCCGCGCACGACCCGAACGACTTCGAGATCGGCCAGCGCCACGACCTCCCGGCCCTGACGATCATGGACGAGCACGCGGTCATCACCGCCCACGGCCCCTTCCAGGGCCTGGACCGGCTGGAGGCCCGCTCCGCCATCGTCGCCGCGCTGCGCGCCGAGGGCCGGATCGTCGCCGAGAAGCGGCCCTACCTCCACTCCGTCGGCCACTGCTCGCGCTGCAAGACCACCATCGAGCCGCGCCTGTCCATGCAGTGGTGGGTCAAGGTCGGCCCGCTCGCCAAGGCCGCCGGCGACGCGGTCCGCGACGGCAAGGTCAAGATCCACCCGCAGGAGATGGAGAAGCGGTACTTCGACTGGGTCGACAACCTCCACGACTGGTGCATCTCGCGCCAGCTGTGGTGGGGCCACCGCATCCCCGTCTGGTACGGCCCGGACGGCGAGGTCGTCTGCGTCGGCCCCGACGAGCAGCCGCCGTCCGGCGAGGGCTGGCGCCAGGACTCCGACGTCCTGGACACCTGGTTCTCCTCCGGCCTGTGGCCGTTCTCCACGCTGGGCTGGCCCGAGCAGACCGAGTCGCTCGCGAAGTTCTACCCGAACTCCGTCCTCGTCACCGGCTACGACATCCTCTTCTTCTGGGTCGCCCGGATGATGATGTTCGGCCTGTACGCGATGGACGGCACCCCGCCGTTCCACACCATCGCCCTGCACGGCATGGTCCGTGACCAGAACGGCAAGAAGATGTCCAAGTCCTTCGGGAACGTCGTCAACCCGCTGGACTGGATGGACAAGTACGGCTCCGACGCGCTCCGGTTCACCCTGGCGCGCGGCGCCAACCCGGGCGTCGACGTCCCGATCGGCGAGGACTGGGTCCAGGGCTCGCGCAACTTCGCCAACAAGGTCTGGAACGCCACCCGCTTCGCGCTGATGAACGGCGCCACGGTGGCCGGCCCGCTGCCGGACGCGTCGCGGATGTCGCCCACCGACCGGTGGATCCTCTCCCGCCTGAACTCGGTGGTCGCCGAGGTCGACGCGTTCTACGAGGACTACCAGTTCGCGAAGCTGTCCGACGCCCTGTTCCACTTCGCCTGGGACGAGGTCTTCGACTGGTACGTCGAGCTGTCCAAGACCACCTTCCAGGAGGGCGGCGAGGCCGCCGAGGTCAGCAAGCGGGTCCTGGGCGAGGTCCTCGACGTCACCCTGCGCCTGCTCCACCCCGTCGTCCCGTTCGTCACGGAGACCCTGTGGACCACGCTGACCGGCGGCGAGTCCGTGGTCATCGCCGAGTGGCCGGCCGACAGCGGCTTCCGCGACGCGGAGGCCGAGCGGGAGATCGAGACCCTCCAGTCGCTGATCACCGAGGTCCGCCGCTTCCGCGCCGACCAGGGCCTCCAGCCCGGCCAGCGGGTCCCGGCCCGGCTGGCGCTGGAGGGCACCGCCCTGGCGAAGCACGAGGCGGCCATCCGCCAGCTGCTGCGCCTGCAGCCGGAGGGCGAGTCCTTCACGGCGACGGCGACGCTGCCGGCGGCGGGCGTCGAGGTGGCGCTGGACCTGTCCGGCGCGATCGACGTCGCGGCCGAGCGCAAGCGCCTGGCCAAGGACCTCGCCGCCGCCGAGAAGGAGAAGGCGCAGGCCACCGCCAAGCTGGGCAACGAGGCGTTCCTCGCCAAGGCGCCCGAGCCGGTCGTGGAGAAGATCCGCACCCGCCTGGCCAAGGCGGAGGAGGACATCGCCCGGATCCAGGCGCAGCTGGAGAGGCTGCCGCAGGCGTAGCCGCCTCCCGCGCACGCGCGCAGGCCCCCGGTGCCCTCCCGGCACCGGGGGCCTGCGCGTCCCTCACCGGGCGCGGGGAACCGCGCGACGAGCCGTACCCGCACCGCGGCCCGAGCCGCCCCCGCCTTCGTCACCGACGCTCCGTAGACTGGGCGGCGTGAGCGACATCCCCGGCACCGACGACCAGCCCGACCCCCTCGACTCCTTCGACGAGATCATCTCCGAGGAGACCACCCGCGACCCCGACCTCGCGGTCATCGAGGCCGGCAGCCGCACCCTGCGCACCCAGGGCGGCCCGCCCCAGGCCGACGTGCCCGCCCGGCCCGAGGACCCCGAGGTGGACGCGGCCCTGCGCGAGGTCGAGGCGGAGCTCGCGACCCGCTGGGGCGAGACCAAGCTGGAGCCCTCCGTCAGCCGGATCGCCGCGCTGATGGACGTGCTCGGCGAGCCGCAGCGGTCGTACCCGTCGGTCCACATCACCGGGACCAACGGCAAGACCTCCACCGCCCGCATGATCGAGGCCCTGCTCGGCGCCTTCGAGCTGCGCACCGGCCGGTACACCTCGCCGCACGTGCAGTCCATCACCGAGCGCATCAGCCTGGACGGCGCGCCGATCCCGGCCGAGCGGTTCGTCGAGACGTACCGGGACGTCCAGCCGTACGTGGAGATGGTCGACGGGCAGCAGGAGTACCGGCTGTCCTTCTTCGAGGTGCTCACCGGCATGGCGTACGCCGCGTTCGCCGACGCGCCCGTGGACGTCGCCGTCGTCGAGGTCGGCATGGGCGGCAGCTGGGACGCCACCAACGTGATCGACGGGGACGTCGCCGTCGTCACGCCCATCGACCTGGACCACACCGACCGGCTCGGGTCGACGACCGGCGAGATCGCGACCGAGAAGGCCGGGATCATCAAACGGGGCGCGACCGTGATCATGGCCCAGCAGCCGGTCGACGCGGCGCAGGTGCTGCTGAAGAAGGCCGTGGAGGCCGACGCCACCGTGGCCCGCGAAGGGCTGGAGTTCGGGGTCGTCGCGCGGCAGGTCGCCGTCGGCGGACAGGTGCTGACCCTGCGCGGCCTGGGCGGCGAGTACACCGACATCTACCTGCCCCTGCACGGCGCCTACCAGGCGCACAACGCGGCCGTCGCGCTCGCCGCCGTCGAGGCGTTCTTCGGCGTCGGCGCGCAGCGGGCCGGACAGCTCGACGCCGACACCGTGCGCAAGGCGTTCGCCTCCGTCGCCTCGCCCGGGCGGCTGGAGGTCGTCCGGCGCTCGCCCACCGTCGTGCTGGACGCCGCCCACAACCCGGCGGGCGCGCGGGCCACCGCCGAGGCGATCGGGGAGGCCTTCCAGTTCAGCCGGCTCGTCGGGGTCGTCGGCGCCAGCGGCGACAAGAACGTCCGGGGGCTGCTGGAGGCCTTCGAGCCGGTCTTCGCCGAGGTCGTCGTCACACAGAACTCCAGCCACCGCGCGATGGACGCCGACGAGCTCGCCGCGATCGCCGTCGAGGTGTTCGGGGAGGACCGCGTCCAGGTCGAGCCGCGGCTGCCCGACGCGCTGGAGGCCGCCATCACGCTCGCCGAGGAGGAGGGCGAGTTCGCCGGCGGCGGCGTGCTCGTGACCGGCTCCGTCATCACCGTCGGCGAGGCCCGACTGCTCCTGGGAAAGGGCTGAGGTCCCACCATGCGTACGCTCTGTTCCTCGACCCTGATCGGCGAGTTCTTCATCATCGGCTTCGCCGGGCTCGTCGCGATGAAGGACCCGGACCTGTCCACGGCCACGGTGTGGACGGTGTGCGGCGTCGCCATGTTCCTGTCGGTGGTGCTGTGCGGCCTGGTCACCCGGCCCGGCGGGGTCGCCCTCGGCTGGGCCCTGCAGATCGCGCTGATCGCCTCCGGCGTCTTCGTCCCGATGATGTTCTTCATGGGGGCGCTGTTCGCCGTGCTGTGGTGGGCTTCGGTGCACTTCGGGAGGAAGGTGGACGAGGCGAAGGCCAGATTCGCCGCCCAGGCCGACCAGCCTGACGCTGCGTAACAGGTGCGCGGGGACGCCCGGTACTCTCGTGCTCCCGCACCACCTTTGATTCCAAGGAGTCCCGTCGTGAGCCAGCGCACCCTCGTCCTCCTCAAGCCCGACGCCGTCCGTCGCGGCCTGACCGGCGAGATCATCAGCCGCATCGAGCGCAAGGCCGGCTGGCAGATCACCGCGCTGGAGCTGCGCACGCTGGACCAGGAGACGCTGGAGCAGCACTACGGCGAGCACAAGGGCAAGCCCTTCTACGAGCCGCTGGTGGCCTTCATGTCCTCCGGCCCGGTCGTGGCGATGATCGTCGAGGGCGAGCGGGTCATCGAGGGCGTGCGGCAGCTGGCCGGCCCCACCGACCCGATCGCCGCGCAGCCCGGCTCCATCCGCGGTGACTACGGCGTCATCGTCCGCGAGAACCTGATCCACGCCTCGGACTCGGAGGAGTCCGCGGAGCGCGAGGTCAAGATCTTCTTCCCCGGGCGCGCGTAGCGTCCGTCGGCGGCGGAAGTCCGGTGGCCCGACTGCCCCCGGACTTCTGGCATATGCCGTGGCGATCGAGGGAACGACTGTCCCCGAACGCCCGTCTCCAGAAGCGGACCCGTGCGGCATCTGCTGACAATGGCGGAGACCCTCCCGCAGTGTTCGTGCAGGCGCGTCTACGATGGATGCCAGCACGTCACAGCACCCACCACGCCGACCTGAAAAGCCCTCAAAAGCTCACGGGAAGGCCAGACGAATCCTGATGGGGAACTCAATGTCGTTCATCGGCCGTGACATGGCTGTCGACCTCGGGACCGCCAACACGCTGGTGTACGTCAGGGGTCGCGGGATCGTACTCAACGAGCCGTCCGTCGTCGCGATCAACACCAACACCGGTGGCATCCTCGCGGTCGGTGCCGAAGCGAAGAAGATGATCGGGCGCACGCCCGGCAACATCGTGGCCGTACGCCCGCTGAAGGACGGCGTCATCGCCGACTTCGAGATCACCGAGCGGATGCTCCGCTACTTCATCCTGAAGATCCACAAGCGGCGCTACCTGGCTCGCCCGCGGGTCGTGGTCTGTGTGCCCTCGGGCATCACCGGCGTCGAGCGCCGCGCCGTCATCGAGGCGTCGTCCCAGGCCGGCGCCCGCCAGGTGCACATCATCGAGGAGCCCATGGCCGCGGCCATCGGCTCCGGCCTGCCGGTCCACGAGGCCACGGGCAACATGGTGGTCGACATCGGCGGCGGCACCACGGAGGTCGCGGTCATCTCCCTCGGCGGCATCGTCACCGCCCAGTCCATCCGGGTGGCGGGCGACGAACTGGACAACGCGATCATCCAGCACATCAAGAAGGAGTACTCCCTCCTGCTGGGTGAGCGGACGGCCGAACAGATCAAGATCACGATCGGCTCGGCGTACGACCTCGACACCGACGAGCACACCGAGATCCGCGGCCGGGACCTCGTCTCCGGGCTGCCGAAGACCGTCGTCATCTCCGCCGCCGAGGTGCGCAAGGCGATCGAAGAACCCGTCAACGCCATCGTCGACGCCGTCAAGACGACCCTCGACAAGTGCCCGCCGGAGCTGTCCGGCGACATCATGGACCGGGGAATCGTGCTGACCGGCGGCGGGGCGCTGCTGCGCGGGCTCGACGAGCGGCTGCGCCGCGAGACCGGCATGCCGATCCACATCGCCGAGGACCCGCTGGACAGCGTGGCGCTGGGCTCCGGCAAGTGCGTCGAGGAGTTCGAGGCGCTGCAGCAGGTGCTGGACGCCCAGCCGCGCAGATGAGGTAACTCTTCGGTTCCGCCGTACGGGATGGACTCCTCTCGTACGGCGGACCGTTGGTATGGAGGCATATGCTCCCTCCATGGTGAGCTCCCCCCACGACGGGCTCCGATCCCGCACGCACATCTGAACACCCCGACACCTCATACCCGTTCTCGACGAGGAAGGCACGGCCGCCGCACGTGAGGGACACACGAGAGAGCCGGCTGCTCCTGGTGCTGCTGATCGCCATCGCGTTCGCGCTGATCACGGTGGACATCCGCGGCGGGGAGGATTCACCGGTCGACGGTGCCCGGCGGGCCGCGGCCACGGTCTTCGGCCCGATCGAGAACGGGGTGTCCACCGCGGTCGATCCCATCGGCAACGCCGTCTCCGCGATCCGGGACTCCGGCGAGCGGCACGACCGGCTCGCCCGGCTGGAGCGGGAGAACGCCGCCCTCAAGGCCCGCCTCGGCAGCGACGACCGCAGCCGCAGCCGCCTCAAGCAGCTCGACGCGATGCTGAAGACCGCCGGCCAGGGCCAGTACGGCATCAAGGGCGCCCAGGTCATCGCCATAGGAGCCGCGCAGGGCTTCTCCTGGACCATCACCATCGACGTCGGCGTCAACGACGGCATCAAGCGCGACATGACCGTCCTCAACGGCGACGGACTGGTGGGGCGCGTGACCACGGTCGGGCCCGACACCGCGACCGTGCTGCTCGCCAGCGACCCCGACTTCACCGTCGGCACCCGGATGGAGGGCAGCGACGAACTCGGCTTCGCCTCCGGGCAGGGCGACCGCCCGCTGCGCGTCGAACTCCTCAACGGCAAGGCCGAGGTGAAGAAGGGCGACCGGCTGGTCACCTTCGGATCGCAGGCCGACAAGCCGTTCGTGCCCGGCGTGCCCGTCGGCATCGTCTCCCGCGTCGACCCCTCCGGCGGCGACCTGACCCGGACCCTGTACGTCACGCCGTTCGTCAGCTTCACCAAGCTCGACATCGTCGGCGTCGTCGTCCGGGCCCCCGAGAAGGACCCGCGCGACACGGTGCTCCCCGCCAAGCCCAAGCCGACCCCCCGGCCGACCGTGACCGTCACCGTGACCCCGGGCGCGCAAGACCCCGGGGCGTCCGCCGACGGCCAGGACCGGTCCGCCGGCGGCCAGACCCAGCAAGAGCAGTAGGAGCTGTCAGCCCATGCGCGTCAACCGGATCCTGCTCTCCTCGTCGCTGGTCGTCGTCGCCCTGGTGATCCAGGTGAGCGTCCTCGCCCGCCTCCACCTCCCGGGCGCCGTCCCCGACATACTGCTGCTCACCGTCCTCGGCCTCGCGCTGGTGTACGGGCACGTCGGCGGCGCCCTCGTCGGCTTCGGCGCCGGACTGCTCGCCGACCTCGCCCCGCCCGCCGACCACGCGGCCGGCCGCTACGCCCTGGTGCTGTGCGTCATCGGCTACCTCGCCGGCCTCGTCAAACCCGAGAGCGGCCAGGTCAAGTCGGCCACCGGCCCCATGGTCGTGGTGGTCGCCGCGGCCATCGGCTCGACCCTGCTGTACGCCGGGGTCGGCGCCCTGGTCGGCGACACCGCCGCCCGCCACGTGGGCCTGGGCGGTCTGCTCTTCACGGCCGCCCTGTACGACCTGCTGCTCGCCCCGTTCGTGGTGCCCGGCGTGATGGCCCTGGCCCGGCGCGCCGAGAACGACCCGCTCGCCGAGAGCACCTCCGCCAAGGCCGCCGACATCTCCTCCGGATGGCTCTCCGGCGGCACCGGCCTGCGGATCGGCGGCCAGCGCAACGGGCTCAAGGTGAAGGCGGCCCGGGCACGGGTGGCGCGCGCCGGGCGCATCAAGGGGGTCAAGCGGCTGTGACCGCAGGCAGTTTCACCCGGACGGGTGAGGCCGGGAGGAACCCCGGGCCGCGGCCCCGCCGTTCATCCGTCGTACGCGGGTGCCCGTCCGCCGGACGCACGGACGCGGCGCCGGTCCAGGAGCCCTCCGCTCAGGTGCCGCCCGTTCCCGCGCCGGTCCTTCCGGCAGCGCCCGTGGACGCAGCGCCCGTATGCGCGGCGCCCGAAGCCGCGGCACTTGCAGGAGCAGGACCCGAAAGCGCGGCACCCGAAGTCGCGGCACTTGAAGTCGCAGTACCCGCAGTCGCAGTACCCGTCCTCGCACCACCCGCATTCGCACACTCGTCCACGCACTGAGAGGGGGAGGCAGCCGCAGTGACCAACATTCCCGAGACCGGGCGAAGTCCACGGGTCCAGATCCGGCTCGTCGTCATCCAGGTCCTCGTCCTCTCCCTGCTCGGCACCCTCGGCGGACGCCTGTGGTACCTGCAGATCCGCCAGGGCGCCGAGTACGCCAAGGAGGCCTCCGGCAACCACGTCCAGCAGGTCGTGCAGCCCGCCGTGCGCGGCTCGATCCTGGACGCGCGCGGAGTGGCCCTCGCCGACAACGAGACCCGGCTGGTCGTCTCCGCCTCGCGCACCGACCTGCTGAAGATGAAGGACGACGGCAAGGCCGTCCTCACCAAACTCGCCGGCGTGCTGGGCATGACGCCCAAGGACGTGATGGACAAGGTCCGGCTGTGCGACGCCAAGACGCCGCAGCCCTGCTGGAACGGCTCGCCGTACCAGCCGATCCCCATCACCGACGAGGCCACCCCCAAGCAGGCCCTGCAGATCCGCGAGCGCGCCGAGGACTTCCCCGGCATCACCGCCGAACCCCAGGCCGTGCGCCGCTACCCGGCCCCCGGCAAGGCCAACACGGCCCAGGTCCTCGGCTACCTCTCGCCCGTCACCGACGAGGAGCTGCAGAAGGCGCAGGACACCGACTCGCCGTACCTGCGCTCCGACCAGGTCGGCCGCTCCGGCCTGGAACGCGAGTACGACAAGGAGCTGCGCGGCAAGGCGGGCGTCACCCGCTACGAGGTCGACAACCTCGGCCGCGTCATCGGCCAGGCGGAGGCCGACCCGGCCCAGCCCGGCGACAACCTCGTCACCAGCATCGACGCCCGCGTCCAGCGGGTCGCCGAGTACGAGCTGAACGAGGCGATGAAGGCGGCCCGCCTGGAGCACGACCGCAACACCGGCACCACCTACAAGGCCGACTCCGGCGCCGTCGTCGTCATGGAGGCCAGGACCGGCCGGGTCGTCGCCATGGCGTCCAACCCGACCTACGACCCCAACGCCTGGGTGGGCGGCATCAGCGCCAAGGACTACGCCGCGCTCACCGGCAAGAAGTCCAACTACCCGCTGCTCAACCGCGCGATCCAGGGCCAGTCGGCGCCCGGCTCCATCTTCAAGGTGATCCCGACCGCCGCCGCGGTCAACGCCGGCTACTCCTTCAACGGCCCCTACAACTGCTCCAGTTCGTACTCCATCGGCGGCCAGGTCTTCAAGAACTTCGAGTCCCAGAACCACGGCGCGATCAGCCTCGGCCGCGCGCTCGAGGTCTCCTGCGACACCGTCTTCTACGCGCTCTCCCACGAGGAGTGGAAGCGCGACGGCGGCACCAAGCCGAAGAAGAACGCCAACGACTGGTTCTACAAGACCGCCCACCAGTTCGGCCTCGGCAAGGAGACCGGCATCGACCTGCCCAACGAGGTCACCGGCCGCGTCCCCGACCGCCAGTGGAAGCTGGACTACTGGAAGGCCAACAAGGACGCCTGGTGCAAGACCGGCAAGAAGGACGGCGACTACGCCCAGCGCATCGCCTACGAGAACTGCCTCGAAGGCAACCGCCTGCGCGCCGGTGACTCCGTCAACTACTCCATCGGCCAGGGCGACACCCTCGTCACCCCCATCCAGATGGCCACCATCTACGCGGCCATCTCCAACGGCGGCACGCTCTACACCCCCACCGTCGGCAAGGCGATCCTCAGCGCCGACGGCAAGCAGGTCACGCCGATCAAGCCGCAGGCCCGCGGCAAGCTGCCGATGACGAAGAAGACCCGCGACGAGATAGACGAAGCCCTCGCGGGAGTCGCCACCCGCGGTACGGCCGCCTGGCGGTTCGGCGGCTGGCCGCAGGACGAGATCCCGATGCACGCCAAGACGGGTACGGCGGAGGTCTACGGCAAGCAGACCACCTCGTGGTTCGCCACCTACACCGACGACTACGCGATCGTCATGACGATCTCCCAGGGCGGCACCGGCTCCGGCGCCTCGGGCCCGGCCGTCCGCAACATCTACAACGCGCTGTACGGCGTCTCCCCGGAAGGGGAGATCGACGAGAAGAAGGCCCTGCTGCCCACCCCGCAGAAGAGCCTGCCGAAGGTCAGGACGGACGGCACCATCACCGCCCCGAAGATCTCCAAGGACCCGGCCAAGGACCAGCGGGCCGAGAAGAAGGACGAGAACGCCCCGGCGAGCACGCAGCCGGCGGCCACGGCGGCGCCGCCGTCGCCGGAGAACCGTGACACCCGAAGGCGGCGGCGCGGGCGGGGAAGCCGGAGGATGCCCACATGACCGGCGGCGTGAACAGCTTCCAGGTCTCCGGGTACGGCCCCGAGCGCTCCGGCTGGACGCGGATCCTCGCACGCGACTCGGTGGCCCGCCGACTGGACTGGCCGATACTGCTGTCGGCGGCGGCCCTGTCGCTGATCGGTTCGCTCCTCGTCTACTCGGCGACCCGCAACCGCACCGAGCTCAACCAGGGCGACCCGTACTACTTCCTGGTGCGGCACCTGCTGAACACCGGGATCGGGTTCGCCCTGATGGCCGGCACGGTCTGGGTCGGCCACCGCACCCTGCGCACGGCCGTGCCGTTCCTGTACGGCCTGTCGGTCTTCCTGATCCTGCTGGTGCTCACCCCGCTCGGCTCCACGATCAACGGCGCCCACTCGTGGATCCAGATCGGCGGCGGCTTCTCGCTCCAGCCCTCGGAGTTCGTCAAGGTCACGATCATCCTGGGCATGGCGATGCTGCTGGCGGCCCGGGTGGACGCGGGCGACAAGCAGTACCCCGACCACCGCACCGTCGTGCAGGCCCTCGGCCTGGCCGTCGTGCCCATGCTGATCGTGATGCTCATGCCCGACCTCGGGTCGGTCATGGTCATGGTCGTCATCGTGCTCGGTGTGCTGCTCGCCTCCGGGGCCTCCAACCGGTGGGTCTTCGGACTGCTCGGCGCGGGCCTGGCCGGCGCGCTCACCGTCTGGCAGCTCGGCGTGCTCGACGAGTACCAGATCAACCGCTTCGCCGCCTTCGCCAACCCCGAGCTCGACCCGGCGGGCGTCGGCTACAACACCAACCAGGCCCGCATCGCCATCGGCTCCGGCGGCCTGACCGGCTCGGGCCTCTTCAAGGGCTCGCAGACCACCGGCCAGTTCGTGCCCGAGCAGCAGACGGACTTCGTCTTCACGGTGGCCGGGGAGGAGCTCGGCTTCATCGGCGGCGGCTTGATCATCGTGCTGCTCGGCGTCGTCCTGTGGCGGGCCTGCCGCATCGCCCGGGAGACCAGCGACCTGTACGGCACGATCGTCTCCGCCGGCATCGTCGCCTGGTTCGCCTTCCAGACCTTCGAGAACATCGGCATGACCCTCGGCATCATGCCGGTCACCGGCCTGCCGCTGCCCTTCGTCTCCTACGGCGGATCGTCGATGTTCGCCGTGTGGATAGCGGTCGGGCTGCTCCAGTCGATCCGGGTGCAACGGCCGATGTCGGCGTGAGCGGGGCCGGGCGGCCCCTGCCGCCCGGCCCCCGGCCCGGCTAGATTCGGCCCCATGGCGGACACCAAGCGCGAGATCGAGCGGAAGTACGCGTCCGAGGACGGCCGGCTGCCCGACCTGGCGGGCGTCGCGGGCGTCGCCGCCGTCCTCGACCAGGGCCTCGTCCACCTCGACGCGACCTACTACGACACCGCCGACACCCGCCTGGCCGCCGCCTCCGTCACCCTGCGCCGCCGCACCGGCGGCTCCGACGCGGGCTGGCACCTCAAGCTCCCCGTCGCGCCCGACGTGCGGGACGAGATCCGCGCCCCGCTCTCCGACACCGTCCCCGGCGACCTCGCCGGGCTGGTCCGCTCCCGCGTGCGCGGCGCCGACCTGCTGCCCGTCGTCCGGCTGCGGTCCGACCGCGACGTCCGCCACCTCGTCGACGCGGACGGCCGGCTGCTCGCCGAGGTCAGCCTCGACACCGTCCGCGCCGACCGGCTCACCGGCGACGGCGGCACCGCACGCTGGACCGAGATCGAGGTCGAACTCGCCGACGACGCGGACCCGGCCTTCCTCGACACCGTGGAGCAGCGGCTCCGCGCGGCGGGCGCCCGGCCGTCGGCGTCCCCCTCCAAGCTGGCCCGGGCCCTGGCGGAGACGGCACCCGGGCACCGCCGCACAGGCTCCGGGCCGGGCACGCGCACCGACGACGGGCGCCCGGCGCCGCAGGCCCGGCCCGGCGGTCCCGTCACGGCCGGCGACCACGTCCTGGCGTACGTCCGGGCCCAGCGGGACGCGATCGTCGAGCTGGACCCGGCCGTGCGGCGGGACCTGCACGACGCCGTGCACGGCATGCGCGTGGCCACCCGCCGGCTGCGCAGCGCCCTGCGCTCCTACGCCGCGGTGCTCGACCGGGCCGCGACCGACCCGGTCGGCGGGGAACTGAAGTGGCTGGCCGGCGAACTGGGCGCCGTCCGCGACCAGGAGGTGCTCACCGACCGCCTGACCGCCGCCCTGGACACGCTGCCGGGCACCGTGTCCACCGGCCCCGTGCGCGCCCGCCTGCGCGGCTGGTCGGCGGAGCGCACCGAGGGGTCCCGCGGCCGCCTGATCGCCGTGCTCGACGGCGGGCGGTACCTGGCGCTGCTGGACGCGCTGGACGCCCTGACCGGCGCACCGCCGCTGCGGAAGGCCGCCTCCGGCCGGCCCGAGAAGGTCCTCGCCAAGGCCGTGCGGAAGGAGGTCCGGCGGCTGGCCGCGCGCGTCGAGCGGGCCCTGGCGCTGCCGCCGGGGCAGGACCGCGACCTCGCCCTGCACGAGGCCCGCAAGCAGGCCAAGCGCGCCCGCTACGCGGCGGAGGCGGCCGCCCCGGCGCTCGGCGAGCGCGCCGCCGCCCTGGTGGCGCCGGCGAAGTCGCTCCAGTCCCTCCTCGGCGACCACCAGGACAGCGTGATGGCCCGCGAGGCGCTGCGCGAGCTGGCCGGCCGGGCGCACGCGGCGGGCGAGAGCGCCTTCGCGTACGGGGTGCTCCACGAGCGCGAGGAGCAGCGCGCGCGGGAGGCCGAGGCGCGGCTGCCGCGGGCGTGGCGGGCGGTGGAGGAGCGGGCCGCGCTGTGAGGTACGGGGGACCTCTCCGGCCGCGTTAGGCTAGATGGTCACCCCTGTCAGCACACGAAGGTTGCGCGAGATGCCTGCCGAAGCCGCCGAGTCTGTGTTCCCACAGCTCGAAGCACTGCTCCCGCATGTGCAGAAGCCGATCCAGTACGTCGGCGGAGAGCTCAACTCCACGGTCAAGGACTGGGACTCCTGTGACGTGCGCTGGGCCCTGATGTACCCGGACGCCTACGAGGTCGGACTGCCCAACCAGGGCGTCATGATCCTCTACGAGGTCCTGAACGAGCAGGACGGCGTCCTCGCCGAGCGCACCTACAGCGTGTGGCCGGACCTGGAGGCGCTGATGCGGGAGCACGGCGTCCCGCAGTTCACGGTGGACAGCCACCGCCCGGTGAAGGCCTTCGACGTACTGGGCCTGAGCTTCTCCACGGAGCTCGGCTACACGAACATGCTCACCGCCCTGGACCTGGCCGGCATCCCGCTGGAGTCCCGGGACCGCACCGTCGACGACCCGATCGTGCTGGCCGGCGGTCACGCGGCCTTCAACCCGGAGCCGATCGCGGACTTCATCGACGCGGCGGTCATCGGCGACGGCGAGCAGGCCGTGCTGGACATGACGCGGATCGTCCGCGAGTGGAAGGCGCAGGGCCGGCCCGGCGGCCGCGAGGAGGTCCTCTTCCGCCTCGCGAAGACGGGCGGGGTGTACGTCCCGGGCTTCTACGACGTCGAGTACCTGCCGGACGGCCGGATCGCCCGTGTGGTCCCCAACAGGTCGGGCGTTCCCTGGCGCGTGTCGAAGCACACCGTCATGGACCTCGACGAGTGGCCGTACCCGAAGCAGCCGCTGGTGCCGCTCGCCGAGACGGTCCACGAGCGCATGTCGGTGGAGATCTTCCGCGGCTGCACCCGCGGCTGCCGCTTCTGCCAGGCGGGCATGATCACCCGCCCGGTGCGCGAGCGCTCCATCACCGGCATCGGCGACATGGTCGAGAAGGGCCTCAAGGCGACCGGCTTCGAGGAGGTCGGCCTGCTGTCGCTCTCCTCCGCGGACCACTCCGAGATCGGCGACATCGCCAAGGGCCTCGCGGACCGCTACACGGACGACAAGATCGGCCTCTCGCTGCCCTCCACCCGCGTCGACGCCTTCAACATCGACCTGGCCAACGAGCTCACCCGCAACGGCCGCCGCTCGGGTCTGACCTTCGCGCCCGAGGGCGGCTCGGAGCGCATCCGCAAGGTCATCAACAAGATGGTCTCGGAGGAGGACCTCATCCGGACCGTCGCGACGGCCTACGGCAACGGCTGGCGCCAGGTGAAGCTGTACTTCATGTGCGGCCTGCCGACCGAGACCGACGACGACGTCCTGCAGATCGCCGACATGGCGACCCGCGTGATCCAGAAGGGCCGCGAGGTCTCCGGCTCCAACGACATCCGCTGCACCGTCTCGATCGGCGGCTTCGTCCCCAAGCCCCACACCCCGTTCCAGTGGGCGCCGCAGCTCTCGGCCGAGGAGACCGACGCGCGCCTGGCCAAGCTGCGCGACAAGATCCGCGGCGACAAGAAGTACGGCCGCTCCATCGGTTTCCGCTACCACGACGGCAAGCCCGGCATCGTCGAGGGCCTGCTCTCCCGCGGCGACCGCCGCATCGGCGCGGTCATCCGGGCGGTCTACGAGGACGGCGGCCGCTTCGACGGCTGGCGCGAGCACTTCTCGTACGACCGCTGGATGCAGTGCGCCGACAAGGCGCTCGCGCCCTTCGGCGTCGACGTCGACTGGTACACCACCCGCGAGCGCACCTACGAGGAGGTCCTCCCCTGGGACCACCTCGACTCCGGCCTGGACAAGGACTGGCTCTGGGAGGACTGGCAGGACGCCCTCGACGAGACGGAGGTCGAGGACTGCCGCTGGACGCCGTGCTTCGACTGCGGTGTCTGCCCGCAGATGGACACGCACATCCAGATCGGCCCGACCGGGAAGAAGCTGCTGCCGCTGACGGTGAAGAACGCGGCACCGGCACCGAGCGGGCACACGCACTGAGTGCGGCTGCCGCACGTTCCCGCCCGCCGGGCGACCGCACGGCCGATCGAGCCCTCTCCCCCCGCCGGGGAGGGGGCTCGACCGGCATCCGGTGGCCGACCGCACGCGTCACCGTGCTCCCCACCGGCCGCCTCGCCGCACGGCGGACGGCCCCCGGGGACGGCGGAGGCCGGCCGCGGCCCGCTCGTCCGCTTCGCGTACCTTCCTGCCTTCCTGTAGGTCATTCGGCCCGCCCGTGTGGTCACCGATACGGGCCTTGAACGGCCTAAGGCGCGTGGGCGAGGGTAAGCGAGGGGCAGAAGATCAGCCCAGAATTCACAAGAGCGAACAAATAGGGCGTATCCCATGGTCATCCCGCTTAGGAAGCAGGCGCCGGATGAACGAGGGCCACGCGGACACGGCGAGCTCAGGTGGAGTGCCACCTGGGACAGTCGCACGCTCACCGTCGCCGAGGCACGGAGAGCCACCCACGACTTCCTCGTCCGCGTCCGTGACTCCGGTCCTCGTGATATACCCGATCGGTTCCTGCAGGACGCGCAGTTGGTGGTCAGCGAACTGGTCACCAACGTGATACGGCATGCTCCCGGCCCCTGCGGGATGCTCCTGGAGATGTCGGCCGACGGCACGTGGCTGCGGATCGGCGTCTTCGACACCTCCGGGGCGCTGCCCCAGGTCAAGCCGCGCGACGGCGCGCGCGTCGGTGGACACGGCCTGGAGATCACCCAGGCCCTCAGCGCGCGGCTGACCGTCACGCCGCACGGGACCGGGAAGCGGATCTCGGCGGAATTGCGGGTGCCCTAGGCGGCGGCTCCGGGGGGACGTCGTGGACGAGCGGACCCGACGGCGCGGCCCGGGATCCGGACGGGCCGCCGAGGCGTCTACGACGGTATGGATCTGCAGAAACCGTCCGCCGGCCGTCCCGCACGCCCCGGAGGCGGCGAGCCGCACGGCTCGCCCGAGGGGTGCCTGACCGCCGCGATCCGCGTTCCGGTGCGGATCGTGGTCCTCGTGCTGGTCGTGCCGGTGCGGATGGTGTGGGACGCGCTCGTCGTGACCGGGCGGTTCCTCGTCGACACGCTGCTCAGGCCGCTGGGGCGTGCCCTGCTGTGGCTCGGCCGGGCGGTCCTCGTCCTGCCGTTCACGGGGCTCTGGCGGTACGTCGTCGTGCCCGCCGGCACGGTACTGGCCCGGCTCGGGCACGTGCTCGTCGTCGTACCCGCCGGGTGGCTCCACCGCTCCGTGCTGACGCCCGCCGGGCGCGCCCTGGTGCGGGCCGGGCGGGGCGTCGGCGCCGCGCTGGCGTGGGTGTACGCGCACGTGCTCACGCCCCCGGGGCACGCGCTGCTGTGGGTCCTCAAGGGGACCGGCGCCGTTCTCGCCGCGCTCGGCCTGGGCGCTTACACGGCCGTGGCGTGGCTCGTGCGGCACCTGGTCGTTGTACCGGCGCGGTGGCTGTACACGTGGGTCCTCGCGCCGGTCGGGCGGGCGGCCGTGTGGTGCGCGCGGGGGATCGCGTGGCTGGTGAGCGCCTTGATCACCGGGGTCGGTGCCGCGCTGTACCGGACCGCCCGGATCCTGTTCGTGCTGCCGGCGCTCGCCGTGTGGCGCTGGGTCCTCGCGCCCGTGGGCCGCGTGCTCGGCGTCGTGGGACGGGAGGTCCGGGACGCCCTGGGGCACGCGTGGCGTATCGCGGGGCACCTCTCGCTCGCCGTGGGGCGGTTCCTCGCGACCCTCTTCCGGTGGATCCTCGTGGAACCGGCGCGACGGGTGTACCGCAGCGTGCTGACCCCCGTCGGGCACGTCGTCCGGGACGCGGTCCTGCGGCCCGCCGCCGAGGCCGCGCGCGGCGCGGGACGGGCCGTCCGGCAGGCCCTGGCCGCCGCCCGGGAGACGGCCCGGCAGATCCGCGCGGACGTGAGCCGGACGCTCTTCGGGGAACCCGCAGGACGTCGGATCGCGGACCGGCGGGAACCTGTCGGCCGCGGGACACGTACTCTTGGTAGCAGTACGACCGCTCTCACGAAGGACTAGGACACTGGGCAAGCGACAGCCCGAAGGCCCGCCGCCCGCACCCGCGGTGCAGCGCATCCGACTGCGCTACACCAAGCGCGGCCGCCTCCGGTTCACCAGCCACCGTGACTTCCAGCGCGCCTTCGAGCGTGCGCTGCGCCGCGCCGAGGTGCCGATGGCCTACTCGGCGGGGTTCACGCCGCACCCGAAGGTGTCGTACGCCAATGCCGCACCCACCGGCACGGGCAGTGAGGCGGAGTATCTGGAGATCGCGCTCACCGAGCCGCGTGACCCGGAGCAGTTGCGGGTCCTCCTCGACGAGTCGCTGCCCGCCGGGCTCGACGTGATCGAGGCGGTCGAGGCCCGGACCTCCGGGCTCGCCGACCGGCTGACGGCCTCCGTCTGGGAGCTGCGGCTGGACGGCGTGGACCCGGCCGAGGCCCACCGCGCGGTGCAGGCCTTCAACGCGGCCGGGACCGTCGAGGTGCAGCGCCTGACCAAGAACGGCGTGCGCACCTTCGACGCCCGGCCCGCCGTCGTGAGCCTGGAAAGCCTCGACGCCTCGGAAACGCACGGTTCGCGGGCTGATAGGCCGACCGACCAGCCCTGTGCGATACTGCGGCTGGTTGTTCGGCACGTGACGCCTGCCGTACGACCCGACGACGTCCTGTCCGGTCTCAGCGCCGTGGCCGACCTGGCGCCGCCGGTCCCCGCAGCGGTGACCAGGCTGGCGCAGGGGCTGTTCGATGAAGAGACCGGCACGGTGACCGACCCGCTCGCGCCCGACCGCGAGGCAGCAGCGACCGAGCCGCACACGGCCGGCGCCACTGCCGCCGCGACGGCACCGGCGTAAGGAAGGTCCCGCGTAGGGACGGGCGTCGTAGCGCCGCCCTCGAACTCGGGAGCCACCTGGGTCGGGCAGCGCACCCACCAGAAGACTTTCGCCAGGCCGTGCGCATTCGGCGTACGGAACCGGCGAGACAGGACACAGAGAGCTCCCGAGCGGCGCCCGCGCCCCGGACGGCGGCAGCCGCGCATCGCGCGAGCCGCGGACGTCACCGGCATCGCCGGACCAGGCGCGGCGCCCGGGAGCCTGACGGGAGAAATGCCCGCATGCTCGAGCCGACCGAACCCACTCAGGGTTCCGACCAGAACACTCCGAGCGACACCCTGCCGCCGCGCCGGCGGCGGCGTGCCGCGTCCCGCCCGGCGGGTCCGCCCGCGGCCTCCTCGGACGCTCCGGTGGAGACCGTGACGCCGGCCATACCGGCCGCGCAGTCCGCCGAAGCCCTCGCCGAGACGGACGAGGCCGAGGCGACCGAGGAGACCCAGGCGACCGTCGCGGCGGACGCCCAGGCCGGAGAGGCCGTCCAGGCCCCGACGGCCGAGGAGAAGGACGACCAGGCCGACGGTGCGCCCGCCGGCCGCCGGCGCCGCCGGGTGGTCCGCCGTGCGTCCGCGCCCGCCGGATCGCCGGCCGCCGCGGAGGCGGCGGAGACCGTCGTGCCGGTGAGCACGGCCGCCGCGTCCGACGCGCAGGCCCCGCAGGAGACCGGTACCGCCGCGCCTGCCGCCGCCGAGTCCGCCGAAGCCGCCACTCCCCGGCGTACCCGGCGCCGTGCCACGCGCAGCGTGACCTCGCCGGCCGAGGCCGCCGGGTCCACCGAGACCCCGGCCGCCGTCGCGAGCGGCGAGGCGCGGGAGCCGGTGGCCGCCGCCGAGGCCGCGCAGACCGCCGAGGCCGCGCAGGCCGTGGAGCCGGGTGAGTCCGGTGAGGAGGCCGCTCCGCGCAGGACCCGTCGCCGGGCGACGCGCCGGGTGTCCGCGCCCGCCGGTGCGCCCGAGCCGACCGGGACCGCGGAGACCGCTGAGACCGACGAGCCCGCGGCCGGGTCCGCCGAGGCTCCGGCTGCCGTCGCCGGTGCCGGGGCGCGGGAGCCGGTGGCCGCCGCCGAGGCCGCGCAGACCGCCGAGGCCGCGCAGGCCGTGGAGCCGGGTGAGTCCGGTGAGGAGGCCGCTCCGCGCAGGACCCGTCGCCGGGCGACGCGCCGGGTGTCCGCGCCCGCCGGTGCCGAGACCGCCGAAGGCGCTGACGCCGCCGCGTCCGCGCAGGCCGGCACCGCCCCGGCGTCCGCCGAAACCGCCGCGCCGTCCGCCGCGACCTCCTCGTCCGCCGAGGAGGCGAACACCCCCGTGACCGACACCCCCGTGACCGACACCCGAGTGACCGGGACCCCGGCGACCGAGGCCCCCGCCGCCCAGGCGTCCGGCGAGGACGCCGCCCCGCGCCGTGCGCGCCGCCGCGCCGTGCGCCGGGCCGCCACCGGCTTCTCCGAGCCCGCGCGGCCCGCCGCCGAGGGCGAGGCGCCGCGTCCGGCCCGCCCGGCCGTCGCGGTGTTCCAGCCGCCGGTGTTCACCGAGCCGAGGTTCCAGACGCCGGAGCGGGCCGCCGCCGAAGCCGCGGCGGAGGCCGCCGGTGCGGAGGAGCCCGACGAGACCGAGGAGTTCCCGGAGGAGCAGCCCGCCGGGACGCGCCGCCGCCGTCGGCGCCGGGGCGCCGGTGACGAGCCCGAGGCCCGGACCGCCGAGCCCGAGGCCCGGGAGCCCGAGGCCGACACCTCCGTCGAGGACGAGGCGGACGAGGCCGAGGAGGCCGCCGAGGACCAGGCGGGCGACGAGCAGGACGAGACCGAGGGCAGCGGGTCGCGCCGCCGCCGTCGCCGTGGCGGCCGCCGCCGCCGGCGCGGCGAGAACGCCGACGGCGACACCGACGGCGACGAGTCCGACGACGAGACCGAGCGGGTCGCCGCCGAGCAGGTCGCCCAGGACGCCGAGGACACCGCCGAGCAGGTCGAAGAGGACACCGAGGACGACGAGACGGGCGAGGACCGCGACGACCAGGGCGCCGGCGCCGGGTCCAGCAGCAGCCGCCGCCGTCGCCGCCGGCGTCGCCGCGCCGGTGACGCGGGCCCGGAGGCCGAGCCCTCCGCCGACGACCCCGAGCGCACCGTCGTCAAGGTCCGCGAGCCCCGCAAGGCCGCCGAGCCGTCCGACGAGGTGCAGTCCATCAAGGGCTCGACCCGCCTGGAGGCCAAGAAGCAGCGCCGCCGGGAAGGCCGCGAGCAGGGCCGCCGCCGCGTCCCGATCATCACCGAGGCCGAGTTCCTGGCCCGCCGCGAGGCCGTCGAGCGCGTGATGGTCGTCCGCCAGCACGGCGACCGCACGCAGATCGGCGTCCTGGAGGACAACGTCCTCGTCGAGCACTACGTCAACAAGGAGCAGGCGGTCTCGTACGTCGGGAACGTCTACCTCGGCAAGGTGCAGAACGTGCTGCCCTCGATGGAGGCCGCCTTCATCGACATCGGCAAGGGCCGCAACGCCGTCCTGTACGCCGGCGAGGTCAACTTCGAGGCCCTCGGCATGGCCAACGGGCCGCGCCGCATCGAGTCCGCCCTGAAGTCGGGCCAGTCGGTCCTCGTCCAGGTCACCAAGGACCCGATCGGTCACAAGGGCGCTCGCCTGACCAGCCAGGTCTCCCTGCCGGGCCGCTACCTCGTGTACGTGCCCGAGGGTTCGATGACCGGCATCAGCCGCAAGCTGCCCGACACCGAGCGGTCCCGGCTGAAGACGATCCTCAAGAAGATCGTCCCCGAGGACGCGGGCGTCATCGTGCGCACCGCCGCCGAGGGCGCGAGCGAGGACGAGCTGCGCCGTGACGTCGAGCGGCTCCAGGCGCAGTGGGAGGAGATCCAGAAGAAGGCCAAGAACGGCAACGCGCCGACGCTGCTGTACGGCGAGCCGGACATGACCGTCCGGGTCGTGCGCGACATCTTCAACGAGGACTTCTCCAAGGTCATCGTCAGCGGTGACGAGGCCTGGCAGACCATCCACGGGTACGTCTCGCACGTCGCGCCGGACCTCGCGGAGCGGCTGCAGCGGTGGACCTCCGAGGTCGACGTCTTCGCCACGTACCGGATCGACGAGCAGCTCGCCAAGGCGCTGGACCGCAAGGTCTGGCTGCCCAGCGGCGGTTCGCTGGTGATCGACCGGACCGAGGCGATGGTCGTCATCGACGTCAACACCGGCAAGTTCACCGGCCAGGGCGGCAACCTGGAGGAGACGGTCACCAGGAACAACCTGGAGGCGGCCGAGGAGATCGTGCGCCAGCTGCGGCTGCGCGACCTCGGCGGCATCATCGTGATCGACTTCATCGACATGGTGCTGGAGTCCAACCGGGACCTGGTGCTGCGGCGCCTGCTGGAGTGCCTGGGCCGGGACCGCACGAAGCACCAGGTCGCCGAGGTGACCTCGCTGGGGCTCGTGCAGATGACCCGCAAGCGGGTCGGCCAGGGCCTGCTGGAGTCGTTCTCCGAGACCTGCGTCCACTGCAACGGCCGCGGTGTCATCGTCCACATGGAGCAGCCGAGCTCCGCCGGTGGCGGCGGCAAGCGCAAGAAGCGCGCCCGTGCCGGTGCCGCCGAGCAGCCGCACGAGCACGAGGCGGCCGTCGAGACCGCCGAGGAGGAGGCGGAGACCGAGGCCGAGGTCGTCGCGGAGGTGGCCGAGCCGGTCGCGCTCCCGGCACCCGACTTCGCTCCCGACGAGGAGCTGTACAGCAGCGCCGCCGAGGCGGAGGCCGCGGCCTCCCGCGGGCGTTCGCGGCGCCGGACCAGCCGCCGGGCGTCCGCTCCGGCGGGCGCGCCGAGGGGCGGGACGGCGAGGGCCGAGGAGACCCGCGCCGCGGCGCCGACGGCTCAGGACGTCACCGCCGAGGAGGAGGCCGCGCGCCCGGTGCGGCCGGAGCCGGCCGCCGAGGCGCACGCCGAGCCGGTCGCCGTCGAGGACCCGGTCGTCGAGGCGCCGGAGGCCGAGGCCCAGGCCGAGGCCGTCGCCCCGGAGGCTCCCGAGGCCGCCCCCGCCGCGGCTCCGGCCGCCGACGAGGCCGCGCCGAAGGGCCGTACCCGGCGGCGGGCCGTCCGCAAGGTGTCCGCTCCGGCCGGTTCGCCGGCGGGGGCCGAGGCCGCCGTGGTGACGGTCGCCGAGCCCGCCGCCGCCCCGGCGCAGGCCGAGGAGGCCCCGGCGGAGCAGGCCGAGACGGCCGAGGCGCCCGCGCCGAGCGCCGCCCCGGCCCGCCCGCGCCGCCGCGCCGTGCGCAAGCCCACCGCGCCCACCGCGTCCGAGGAGGCGGCCGTCCTGGTCGTCCCGTCGGCCCCGGCGGACGACAAGGGCGAGCGCGGCCGGGCCGAGGAGCCCGTCCAGGAGGCCGCTCCGGCCGCCGAACCGGCCGAGGAGACCCCGCAGACCCCGGTGTCCGCGGAGACCTCCGAGGCCCCGGCCGAGGCGGCGCCCGCCGAGGGCGGTGCCGACGACGAGGCGGCCGAGGCTCCGGCCAAGAAGGCGGCGGCCCGCAAGACGGCGAAGAAGGCCACGGCCAAGAAGGCCGCCACCAAGAAGACGGCGGCGAAGAAGACCGCCGTCAAGAAGGCGACGGCCAAGAAGGCGGCGAAGACGGCCACCAAGACGGCCACCAAGACGGCCACCAAGACGGCCGCCAAGACCGCCACCAAGGCGGCGGCCAAGAAGACGACGTCCAGGAAGACCGCGGCGGCGCAGCAGAGCGCACCGTCCGTCGCGGCCGCCACGGACGAGGGCTGACGCCCGCCGGGGCGTACGCGGGCACACGGGTGCGCGCGTACGCCCCGGGCCGCGGCCGGGTCGCCGGCCGCGCACCCGCGGCCGGCGTGACCGGTCGCACACCCGCGGACCCCGGCCCGGTTTGACCCCCTCGGCCGCGGGCCCGTAACCTTGACCGTCGGTCGGCGTGTCCCTTGACGCGCCACATCCCCGTAAACCTCATCCTCCCGGGCGCCGGGCGCCCAGGAGAGGCCGTCCGCATGCCGGGCGGCTGGCCTGCGGGGGTGCCGTTCCCCGAGCGAAGAGAGTGAGTCCGCGTGTACGCCATCGTGCGCAGCGGTGGTCGCCAGCACAAGGTTGCTGTCGGCGACATCGTTGAGGTTGACAAGATTTCCACTGCCAAGGTTGGCGACACGGTCGAGCTCTCGACCCTGCTCGTCGTTGACGGCGACTCCGTGACCAGCGACCCGTGGGTGCTGGCCGGCATCAAGGTCCAGGCCGAGGTCGTGGACCACCACAAGGGCCAGAAGATCGACATTCTGCGCTACAAGAACAAGACCGGCTACCGCCGTCGTCAGGGCCACCGCCAGCAGTACACGGCGATCAAGGTCACTGAGATCCCCGCGGCTGCGAAGTAAGGGACTGAGGAGAGATGGCACACAAGAAGGGCGCATCGTCCACCCGTAACGGTCGTGACTCCAACGCTCAGCGCCTCGGCGTGAAGCGCTTCGGCGGTCAGGTCGTCAGCGCCGGTGAGATCCTGGTCCGCCAGCGCGGCACCCACTTCCACCCGGGTGCGGGCGTCGGCCGCGGCGGCGACGACACGCTGTTCGCGCTGCAGGCCGGTGCCGTGGAGTTCGGCACCAGCCGTGGCCGCAAGGTCGTGAACATCGTTCCGGTCGCCTGACCGGGCCGACCACGCACGTTCGCGAGGCGGACCTCACTTCCCGGTCGGGAAGGCGGGTCCGCCTTTCGCGTGTTAAGCAGGAAACACTCTTTTACGTCTCTGGAGGCACCCCACCATGACCACCTTCGTGGACCGCGTCGAGCTGCACGTCGCCGCGGGTAACGGAGGCCACGGCTGTGCCTCCGTCCACCGTGAGAAGTTCAAGCCGCTCGGCGGCCCGGACGGCGGCAACGGCGGACGCGGCGGCGACGTGATCCTCACCGTCGACCAGTCCGTGACGACCCTCCTCGAATACCACCACTCCCCGCACCGCAAGGCCACCAACGGCAAGCCCGGCGAGGGCGGCCACCGGTCCGGCAAGGACGGCCAGGACCTGGTCCTGACCGTGCCCGACGGGACCGTGGTGCTCGACAAGGCGGGCAACGTGCTCGCCGACCTGGTCGGGCACGGCACGTCGTACATCGCCGCGCAGGGCGGCCGGGGCGGGCTCGGCAACGCGGCGCTCGCCTCCGCGCGGCGCAAGGCGCCCGGTTTCGCGCTGCTGGGCGAGCCCGGTGACGTGCGGGACGTCGTGCTGGAGCTGAAGACCGTCGCCGACGTGGCGCTGGTCGGGTACCCGAGCGCCGGCAAGTCCTCGCTGATCTCCGTGCTGAGCGCCGCCAAGCCGAAGATCGCCGACTACCCCTTCACGACGCTCGTCCCGAACCTCGGCGTGGTGACGGCCGGTTCGACCGTCTACACGGTCGCCGACGTGCCGGGGCTCATCCCCGGGGCCAGCCAGGGCAAGGGGCTCGGGCTGGAGTTCCTGCGCCACGTGGAGCGGTGCAGCGTGCTGGTGCACGTGCTCGACACGGCGACGCTGGAGTCCGAGCGCGACCCGCTCTCCGACCTCGACGTCATCGAGGAGGAGCTGCGGCAGTACGGCGGTCTCGACAACCGCCCGCGGCTCGTCGTCCTCAACAAGGTCGACGTGCCGGACGGCCGGGACCTGGCCGAGATGGTGCGGCCCGACCTGGAGGCGCGCGGCTACCGCGTCTTCGAGGTGTCGGCGGTGGCGCACATCGGGCTGAAGGAGCTGTCGTACGCGCTGGCCGAGCTGGTCGCCTCGGCGCGGGCCGCCCGGCCGAAGGAGGAGGCGACCCGGATCGTCATCCGCCCGAAGGCCGTCGACGACACGGGCTTCACCGTCACGCGCGAAGAGGTCGGCGGCGAGCCGCTGTTCCGCGTCCGGGGCGAGAAGCCCGAGCGGTGGGTGCGGCAGACCGACTTCAACAACGACGAGGCGGTCGGCTACCTCGCGGACCGGCTCAACCGGCTCGGTGTCGAAGAGGCCCTGATGAAGGCCGGCGCGCGGTCCGGCGACGGCGTCGCCATCGGACCCGAGGAGAACGCGGTCGTCTTCGACTGGGAGCCGTCCGTCATGGCCGGTGCCGAGATGCTCGGCCGCCGCGGCGAGGACCACCGGCTCGACGAGGCGCGGCCCGCCGCGCAGCGCAGGCGCGACCGGCAGGCCGAACGGGACGAGGCGCAGCGGGAGTTCGACGACTTCGAGCCGTTCTAGGCGGCGCCTCGCGGGGAGCGCCGCGCCGCGCCGGGTGAAGGCCGGGCGAACTCGCGGCGTACTCCAGGGCAACCAAGTCCGGGGGTAGGGAGTCGTACGGGGCGTGCGGTGAGGATCTTGGTCCCGGACGGAGACCGGGGTCCCGCCGCGGTCAACCGCCCTCCCGATCCCCGGAGTCGACGTGTCCGAGCCCGTACGGGGCGCAGCCCGGCGTACCGTCGTGGTCGCGCTCGCCCTGCTCAGCGCCACCGCCGCCGTCGTGCCGGTGGCGCACGCCCGGCCCGCCGCCGCGGCGCAGGTCCGCCAGGACTTCGACGGCGACGGGTACGGGGACCTGGCCGTCGCGGCCCCGCACGCCACGGTGGGCGGGAAGGCGGACGCCGGGTACGTGGCGGTGCTGTACGGTTCCCCGCGCGGGCTCGGCCCCGCCGCCCGCACGGTCCACACGCAGGCTTCCGCGGGGGTGCCCGGCACCGTCGAGGCCGGTGACCGGTTCGGCAGCCGGCTCACCGCCGCCGACCTCGACGGCGACGGCTTCACCGACCTGGTGGTCGCCGCGAGCGGGGAGCGGTGGGAGCAGGGCGGCCTCGCCCGGGAGGGCAACCGGACCGTGCTGTGGGGCGGCCCCGGCGGCTTCACCGCGGGGAAGGTGCTGCCCGCCGAGGGCACCGGCCGCCACCAGGCCCACCGGACCGTCGCCGGTGACTTCGACGGCGACGGGCACCAGGACCTGGCCCGCGAGGGCCGGGTGACGTACGGGCCCTTCGGCCGCGACGGGCGGCCCTCGCGCACCCAGGACGGCGTCGCCTTCGCCGACGACGACCTGCTGACGGTCGACGTGGCGGCCGGGGACACCGACGGCGACGGCGCCACCGACCTGGTCACGGTGACCCGGGCGTACGACAGGGACCCCGAGGGTGGCTACACCTACCAGGTCAACCAACTGCTCGGCGGCCGCGGCGGAGTGCGTCCGCTCACCCTCCTCAGGGAACTCGCCGCCCCCGCCCACGGGGCCCTCGCCCTCGGCGACCTGAACGGGGACGGGCGCGCGGACCTGGTGCTGGGCGCCAATTCCCTGCGGATCCGGTACGCCGGTGCGCACGGCCTGACCTCCGGCGCCCCCCAGGTCATCACCCAGGACACGCCCGGCGTCCCGGGCGTCCAGGAGGCCGACGACTCCTTCGGCTGGTCGCTGTCGGTGGGGGACGTGGACGGCGACGGACACGGCGACGTGCTGGCCGGCAACCCCTACGAGAGCTTCGGCGGGGTGAGCCGTGCCGGCACCTTCGCCGTCGTGCCCGGCGGGCCGCACGGGCCGACCGGCGCCGGCACCACGGTGCTCGGCCAGAACAGCGCGGACGTGCCCGGCACCGCCGAGCGGCAGGACTTCTTCGGCGCCACCACCCACCTCGTCGACGGCGACGGCGACGGCCGGGCGGAGCCGGTGGTCGCGGCGGCCGCCGAGGACGCGGGCGCGGGCGCCGTCTGGGTGCTGCGCTCCGGTCCGGCCGGCGTCATCGCCCGGGACTCCTTCTCCTTCGGCGCCCGCACCCTCGGCACGGTCGCGGCCGGGGCCGCGCTGGGCTCCCACTTCCCCGGCTGAGCTTTCCGGCAGGCCCCGCCGGCCCGCGCCCCGGCGGGGCCCGGCGCCTTCCCGACCTCCTCTCCCGCACCTCACGACCGCTAGGAACCCGCATGTCGCTGCACACCTCCCCGCCGTCCCACCGCCGTTCCCGCCGCGGGCGGCTCGCCCTCGCCACCGTTGTCGTCCTCGCCGCCGGTGCCCTGGCGGCGCCCACGGCCGGCGCCGCCACCCCGGAGGCAGCGGCCGCCGCCGCGCCCAGCACCAAGCGCCTGCACGACGACTTCAACGGCGACGGCTACCCCGACCTGGCGGTCGGCGCCCCGGGCACCCAGGTGGGCACCCTGGCGAAGGCCGGCGCGATCAGCGTCCACTACGGCTCCGCGAGCGGCCTGTCGGTCTCGCGCAAGCAACTGCTGCCCTGGCGCGACAGGGACGCGCTGAGGCCGCAGACGGCGTACGGCAGCGACCTGCGCAGCGCGGACCTCGACCGGGACGGCTACGCCGATCTGGTGTCGACGGTGCAGTGGTCCCTCATCGAGGGCTACGACGGACAGTTCCTCGTCGTCAACTGGGGCGGTCCCACCGGTCTTTCGGCCACCCCCACCGTCCTGGACCGCTCCGGGGCGGCCGGATACTCGAGCATGCGGTACGGCGTGGGCGACGTCGACGGGGACAAGAACCCGGACCTGGTGCAGCTCGCCGAGGAGTACGGCAGCGACAGCTCGCCGGGCGACGGCACCGTGCTGCGCGGTCCCTTCACCCGCGACGGCCGCGCGGCGGGCGCCAGGCCGTTCACCGTCGACCCCGAGGGCATGTCCCGCTTCCACAGCATCGCCGTCGGCGACGTCACCGGTGACGGCGTCGCCGACCTGGCCGTCGGCTCCACCTTCGTCGACGAGAGCGACTCCCGGGCGGTCGACCTGCTGGCCGGCGGCCCGGACGGCTTCACGGCCAAGGGCATCCTGAAGGACGGCCAGGGCCGGGTCATCGGCGGCGAGCGGATCGAGATCGGCGACCTGAACAAGGACGGCTACGGCGACATCGTGGTCGGCCACTCCGGCGACGCGATGGACAGCGACGTCGAACTGCCCACCAGGGGCGGTGCGGTGATCGTCGCCTACGGCGGTCCGAACGGCACCTCGGCCACCCGCAAGCCGGTGTGGATCAACCAGGACACCGCGGGCGTGCCGGGCACCGGCGAGCGCGGCGACGGCATGGGCAGCGGCCTGTCGATCGGCGACACCAACGGCGACGGCTACCCCGACGTGGCGACCGGGCTGCCCGGCGAGGACCTGGGCGGCATCACGGACGCGGGCAGCGTGGTGGTGCTGCGCGGCGGCGCGGGCGGCCTGACCGGCAGCGGCGCCAAGTCCTTCAGCCAGGACACCGCCGGGGTGCCCGGCACGGCGGAGAAGGCCGACCGGTTCGGCGCCGAGACCGCCCTGGTGGACGCCAACGGCGACAGGCGGCACGGGCTCGTCGCCGGAGCCCCGGCGGAGAACGCGGCCAACGGCGGCATCTGGATCTTCTCCGCCACCACCGGCGGGATCACCGCGAGCGGCTCCACCACGTTCGGCGCGGGCACGGTGGGCCTGCCCGCGACGGGAGCGCGGTTCGGCGCGTCCCTCGCCGACTGACGGCCCTGCGCGGCCTCCCCTGACGGAAGGTGACGTTCCGTAAGACCCGTTGCGGCCAGTTCGCGTTTGTCGTGTTGTCGCCGTGCCGCGGCGGGTCCCCTGTTGTCTGCTTGTTTGTCATGCACGCGATCCTCGGTGTTCAGCGGGCGGACCGCCCGGACGGCGAGCTTCGCAGTGTCCGCAACAGGCCAGCGAAGCAGGGGAGTTCGCCGATGACCGGAGAGAACGGGGCCGCAGCGCCCGACCGACGCCGCTTTCTGACCGCCGGTGCCGCGGTGCTCGGCGCCGCGGCCTCCGCCCAGCTGTGGCTGCCGTCCGCCGCCCGGGCCGCCGAGACCCCGCTGCCCGACGGCGTGTTCAGCCTCGGCGTCGCCTCCGGGGACCCGCTGCCGGACGGCGTCGTGCTGTGGACCCGGCTCGCCCCCGACCCGCTGAACGGCGGCGGCATGCCCGACCGCGTGGTGCCGGTGGAGTGGCAGGTCGCGGAGGACGCCCGGTTCAAGAGAGTCGTCCGCCGGGGCACCGCCCACGCCCGGCCCGAGTACGGGCACAGCGTTCACGTCGACGCACGCGGGCTGCGCCCGGGCCGCACCTACTGGTACCGCTTCCGCGCCGACGGGCAGCTCTCGCCCGCCGGCCGCACCCGCACCGCGCCCTCCGCGCACCGCTCCGGCGGCACCCTGCGCGTCGCGCTCGCCTCCTGCCAGAACTGGCAGCACGGCTATTTCACGCCGTACGCCGACATGCTGGAACAGGACCCGGACATCGTCCTGTTCGTCGGCGACTACATCTACGAGTCCACGCCGTCGGCGACCGCCCTGCGCCGCCACGAGGGCACCGGCGAGCCGTACTCCCTGGTGCAGTACCGCAACCGGTACGCCCAGTACCGCACCGACCCGGACCTCGCCGCGATGCACGCCCACGCGCCGTTCGTGGTCACCTTCGACGACCACGAGGTCGACAACGACTTCGCCGGCGAGATCCCGCAGGACCCCGACAAGCAGCCGCACGACGCGTTCACCGCCCGGCTCACCGCGGCCTACCAGGCGTACTACGAGCACATGCCGGTGCGCGCCACCGCGATCCCGGACGGGCCGCACATCCGGATGTACCGCCGCCTGGAGTTCGGCCGGCTGGCCCGGCTCAACGTGCTGGACACCCGCCAGTACCGCAGCGACCAGGCCACCAGCCAGGCCGGCGCGCAGCACCCGGACCTGACCATGCTCGGCGCGCGGCAGAAGCAGTGGCTGCTGGACGGGCTGCACGACTCGCCCGCCCGCTGGAACCTGATCGCCTCCCAGATCATGATGGCCGAGACCGACCTGCTGGTCGGCGAGGGCAAGCAGTGGTTCTACGACGCCTGGGACGGCTACCAGGCCGAACGCAACCAGTTCCTGAAGGAGTTCAGGTCCGTGCGCAACCCGGTCGTGCTCACCGGGGACCGGCACCTGACGATGATCAGCGACCTGAAGGAGGACTTCGCCGACCCGGACTCCGCCGTCGTCGGCGCCGAGTTCGTCGGCACCTCCATCTCCAGCAACGGCGACCAGGACCAGGCCGCCTTCCACCGGGAGTGGGACCCGCGCCTGCCGGACAACCCGCACTGGAAGCTGCTGGACGCCCACCGCGGCTACCACCTGCTCGACGTCCGCCGCGACGGCATCGACGCCCGGGTGCGGATCGTGGACACGGTCCGGCAGCCGACCGCCACCGCCACCACCCTGGCCCGGCTGCGCGTGGAGGCGGGCCGGCCCGGCGTCGAGGTCGTGTGACGCCGCCCACCTGACGGCACCGGGGAGCCCGGGACTCATCGCGGTCCCAGGCTCCTCTCAGCCCCGCCTCAGGAACCCCTCCTACCGTCCCTTCACCATGGAGACGGACTGCACGACCCCCGCCCCGGCCGCCCCCGCGCGGCCCACCGCCGCCCGGCCCGCCCCGCTGCCCGCCGGCACCCGCCTGCTGCACATCGGCCCGCACAAGACCGGGACGACCGCCGTCCAGGGCGCCCTGTTCGCCGCGAAGGACGCGATGCCGGCGTACGGCGTCGCCTTCCCGGCGCACAGCCGGCACCCCATGGAGGCCGCGCTGGCCGCCTGCGCCCGCCCGGCGATGATCGGCGATCCGGTGCCCACCCAGCGGCACTGGACGCGGCTGCTCGGCCGGGTGGACGCGACCGGCGACCGGACCTCGGTGGTGAGCAGCGAGTTCTTCGCCGACGCCGGGGACGAGGACACGATCGCCCGGATCGTCCGGCAGGTGGGCGGCGACCGCGTGCACGTCCTGGTCACCCTGCGCCCGCTGGTGCGGATCCTGCCCTCGCAGTGGCAGCAGTACGTGCAGAACGGGCTGCGCATGGGCTACGAGGAATGGCTGGAGCACATGCTCCGCAAGGCCCCGTACGACAAGCCCACCCCCAGCTTCTGGCGGCGGCACCGGCACGACCGGCTGGTCGGGCGCTGGGCCCGGGCGGTCGGGCCGGAGCGGGTCACCGTCGTCGTGGTCGACGACCGCGACCGGGGCGGGCTGCTGCGGACCTTCGAGGCGCTCCTCGGGCTCCCGGAGAATCTGCTGCAGCCGGTCCCGGACACGGCGAATCGTTCCCTTACCCTCGCCGAGACCGAAATGCTGCGGAATCTTAATAAGGAATTCCGCAGTAATGGCCTGCCGGACGGGCTGTATTCCCGGCTGGTGCGCAACGGCGCGGTGCTGCATATGAAGAACGCGTGCAGTCCCACGCCGGGGGATGTGAGGATCCGCACCCCGCGCTGGGCCGTGGAGGCCGCCGCCGCGCTCGGCGCGGAGGCGGCCGGGCGGATCGGCGCCTCGGGGGTCCGCGTCCTCGGCGACCCGGCGCTGCTGTCCGCCGTGCCGGAGCCCGCCGCGGCGGCCCCGCGGACCCCGGTGCCGCACCCCTCCCCGGCGCCGGACGAGCCCCGGCTCGACCCCGGGGTGGCCGCGCACGCGCTGTACGGGGCGCTCGCCGCGGCGGCCGGGGCCGTCAAGGGGCGTACCGTTCACCAGACATCGTCGAAGGAACTGGTCAAGGTCCTCGGTCACCGCTGCCTGAAACGGCTGGGGCGGCGCTGAGCCGTCACGGCGTCACGCACGGCGATCCGCGCGGCTGTGGAGTTACTCACAGCAAATGCGGGGGCGTCCCCGGGAACCGTTTGCCCGTCACCGGGAGTTAAAGGTGAATGACAGGTTGCGCGCACATATGCAGCCAAGGTCGCTCACCTTGCACTGCGGTAACCACAAGTGGGACCATTTCCAAGTCCCCTGTCGCCCCAAGGTAGGTCACCTGTGTCCCAGCACATAGCCAAGCCCCGTACCACCGCAGTGATCCTGGCCGGTGGCACCGGTCAGCGCGTGGGTCTGTCGATCCCCAAGCAGCTGCTGAAGATCGCCGGCAAGGCAGTCATCGAGCACACCCTGACCACCTTCGAGAAGGCCGACTCGATCGACGACATCATCGTGCTGATGGCGCCGGGTTACGTGCCGGACATCGAGAAGATCGTCGCCAAGGCCGGGTTCCGGAAGGTCAAGAAGGTCATCGAGGGCGGCGCCACCCGCAACGAGACCACCGAGCGCGCCATCGCCGCCCTCGGCGAGGGCCTGGCCGAGGGCGAGGACCTCAACGTCCTCTTCCACGACGCCGTGCGCCCCCTGCTGTCGCAGCGCGTCATCGACGACTGCGTCACCGCCCTGGAGCGCTACCAGGCCGTCGACGTCGCCATCCCGTCCGCGGACACCATCATCGTCACGCGCACCCACGGCGAGGACGGCGAGTTCATCACCGAGATCCCGGACCGCTCCCGCCTGCGCCGCGGCCAGACCCCGCAGGCCTTCAAGCTGTCCACGATCAAGCGGGCCTACGAGGTCGCGGCCGGCGACCCCAACTTCCAGGCCACCGACGACTGCTCGGTCGTGCTCAAGTACCTGCCGGACGTGCCGATCCACGTCGTCGCGGGTGACGAGTACAACATGAAGGTCACCCAGCCCGTCGACGTCTTCATCGCCGACAAGCTGTTCCAGCTCGCCTCCACCGCCGCGCCCGAGCAGAACGGCGAGGAGGCCTACCGCGAGTTGCTCACCGGCAAGACCCTGGTCGTCTTCGGCGGTTCGTACGGCATCGGCAAGGACATCGCCGAACTCGCCGAGTCCTACGGCGCCACGGTGTACGCGCTGGGCCGCTCCACCACCGGCACCCACGTGGAGAACCCGGAGGAGGTCGACGACGCGCTGTCCAAGGCGTACGCGGAGACCGGGCGCATCGACTACGTCGTCAACACCGCCGGCGTGCTGCGCATAGGCAAGCTCGCCGAGACCGACAACGCCACCATCGAGGAGGCGCTGAAGGTCAACTACCTGGCCCCGGTGCAGATCGCGCGCTCCTCGTACAAGTACCTGTCCGAGACCAAGGGCCAGCTGCTGCTGTACACCTCCAGCAGCTACACCCGCGGCCGCGCCGAGTACAGCCTGTACTCCTCCACCAAGGCCGCCATGGTGAACCTCACCCAGGCGCTGTCCGACGAGTGGGCCGGCGACGACATCCGCGTCAACTGCATCAACCCGGAGCGCACCGCCACCCCGATGCGCACCAAGGCCTTCGGCCAGGAGCCCTCGGGCACGCTGCTGTCCTCCGAGGCCGTGGCCCGCACCTCGCTCGACGTGCTGCTGTCCGAGCTGACCGGCCACGTCATCGACGTCCGCCAGCAGGACCCCACGGCGGGCGCGGCCAAGGCGTCCGGCTTCGAGCAGGCGCTGGCCTCCGTGCTGGACCGCCAGGACGGCGTGTAATAATTGACGGTATATAGACTTCCGTAATTCAGGCCTCTGCGGACATCCGTTCACCGGGTGTTCGCGGGGGCCTGAATCCGTACGACTGGTAAATACCGCACAGACCAGCCGCATCGAAGAACAAAACCGGCACTCCCCCTCTCAGAGCAGGTTTCTCCGTGATATCCACCGCTATTCGCGTCGCCCGGGTGGGCAGCGCGGCCGAGTTGGCCGCGGCGGTCCTCATGGTGGCGGGCTTCCCCGTCCTCATGCTGGCCGCGCTCGTCCCGAGCGTTCCCGCCTTCGCGGCCGCGGCCGCCGTGACGTACCTGGCGGACCACTATCTGCACCGCAAGGGCAGCTACCTGATCAACCGCCTCAGCAAGGTGCGGGCCGGGCTGTCGATCCGCTTCCTCATCCGGCAGCTGCTGCTGATCCTGCTGCTGGCCCGGCTGTCCCTCGCGGACAACCTGATCTACTACGGGGCCATCGCCTGCTTCATCGCCTTCTACGGCCTGCAGGCCCCGCACGGCGCGCTGGTCACCCTGATCCGCAACCGCCGCCGGATGCCGGTCGCCACCCGCAACGTCGACCTGGCCTCCCGCGTCCGCATCCCCGACGCCCCGCCGCGCCGGCTGCTGCACCGCTCCGCCGAGAAGATGCTGCACCTCGACCTCGCGGCGGTCGTCGGCATCGTGGTCTCCGCCGCCACCGACTCCGCCGTGTTCGGCTTCTTCGGCATCGGCGTCACCCTCGGCCTGAGCACCGGGTACGTCCTCGCGCTCCTGCCGTACGTGCGGGGCCGCAAGGTCCCGCCGAGGGCCGAGACGGTGCTGGCCGCCGTCGACGACTGGCTGGGCGAGTACCGGCCGGAGACCGTGCTGTACTTCTCCGGCTCCCGGGACTCCGCCTACCAGGTCAACATGTGGCTGGAGACCATGGAGCAGCTGGACTCCAAGCCGCTGATCATCCTGCGCGAGCGCGTCATCCTGAACAACCTGGCGCCCACCACGGTCCCCGTCATCTGCGTGCCCGGAGGGGTGCACCTGATGAACATGGACCTGTCCACGGTGCGGGTCGCGCTGTACGCGGCGAACGTCGGCAAGAACATCCACCTGCTGCGCGTGCCCACCATGAAGCACGTCTTCATCGGCCACGGCGACAGCGACAAGCTCGCCAGCGTCAACCCGTTCAGCAAGGTCTACGACGAGGTGTGGACCGCCGGCCGCGCGGGCCGCGACCGCTACGCCATCGCCGACGTCGGCGTCCGCGACGACGACATCGTCGAGGTCGGCCGCCCGCAGCTGGCCCCCATCCGGACCTGGCAGGGCGTCCCCGACGGGCGCATACCCACGGTCCTGTACGCCCCCACCTGGGAGGGCTGGGACGACAACCCGGGCAACACCTCGATCCTGCTGGCCGGCGAGAACATCGTCAGCCGCCTGGTGACGGCTGACCCGCCGGTGCGCGTGCTGTACAAGCCGCACCCGTTCACCGGCACCCGCAGCAAGGACGCCAAGGCCGCCCACCAGCGGATCACCGCCCTGGTCGAGAAGTCCGCCGCCGAGCGGGCCGCGGACCCGCGCTTCACCGCCGACGCCGCCGCCCAGGCGCACGCCAAGGCCGAGCTGGCCCGCATCGAGGCCCGGATCGCCGAGCTGGTCGGCACGGGCGCCGGCAAGGGCGACGAGGCCGAGGCCACCCGCGACGGCATCGTCGACGTCTCCCGGCACCAGGAGATCGCCCGGCTGCGCGCCGAGTGGAACACCGCGTACTGGAACTCCTTCCCCACCTGGGAGCACCGCGTCATCACCGGCGCCCAGCCGCGCCTGTACGACTGCTTCAACGTCTCCGACGCGATGGTCTCCGACATCTCCAGCGTGGTCTCCGACTTCATCGCCAGCGGCAAGCCGTACGCCGTCACCGACTCCGCGGAGCTCGGCGCCGAGGAGTTCAAGCGGCAGAACACGGCGGTGCGCGCCGCGGTGATCCTGACCAACAGCGCGGCCGAGCTCGGCGAGCTGCTCGCCGCGGTCCGCGACCCCGCCTCCGACCCGCTGGCCGGGGACCGCAAGGAGCTCAAGCGGTACCTGCTGGGTCCGGACGAGCCGAAGTCCATCGACCAGTTCAACGGCGCGGTCGCGGACCTCGCCCTGAAGGCCGAGACGCGCAACCTCGGCCAGACCTCGCGGATCACGGCCGGCGGCCCGGACGTCGAGCTGGCGGACGCCCTGCCCGGGCAGCGGACGGCGGAGGCCGGCGACACCGACGGGGTGAGCGCGGGCTGACCCGCCTCCGGCACGGACGCACGGGGCTCGGCCCCCGGGGAATCAATTCCCCGGGGGCCGAGCCCTTTCCGCGTCCGCGTCCGTATCTCCCGGTGGGCTGTGAGGTGACTCACTCCACCACCGGCTCGGGGCAACCGCTTGCCCTGAGCACCCGTCTTCCAGGTAGCGAATAAGGAGATACGGGGGGAAATATCCGTTGGCGAGGGGGAAACGTGACGCAGCCTGATGTGAGCGTGATCATCGGGGCGTACGAAGCGATGCCGTATCTGGTCGCGTGCCTGGAGTCCGTCGAGGCGCAGACCATCGGCCCGGAGCGCATGGAGGTCATCGCCGTCGACGACGGCTCGACGGACGGCACGGGGGAGTGCCTGGAGGAGTTCGCCGCCCGGGCCCCGATGCCCGTGACGGTGATCCGGCAGGACAACTCGGGAGGGCCGAGCGGCCCGCGCAACGTCGGCCTGGGCAAGGCGGCCGGGCGGTACGTCTTCTTCCTCGACGCCGACGACCGGCTGGGCCCCGAGGCACTGGAGCGGATGGTCGCCATGGCGGACCGCGCGGGCACGGACGTCGTGCTCGGCCGGGTCGAGGGCGTCAACCGCTCGGCGCCCAAGTCGATGTGGGGCAGCACGCTGGAGCGGACCGACGTCTTCTCCTCGAACATCAAGTTCACCCTGAGCGCCCAGAAGCTGTTCCGCCGCGAGCTGCTGACCCGGCACGGCATGCGCTTCGACGAGTCGCTGTTCACCGGCGAGGACGCGCTGTTCACGATGGAGGCGTACCTGCGGGCCGACGGCGTCTCCGTGATCGCCGACCACACCTGCTACTACCTGGTGGGCCGCGACGACGGCAAGCACGTGACCAGGAGCGGCGACCACACCCTGCGCTTCGACTCCGCGCGCGCCCTGATGCGCCTCATCGCCGAGCACGTGCCCGCCGGCCCCCGCCGCGACCAGCTCATGGTCCGGCCCTTCACCGTGACGCTGCTGCCGCAGTTCGGGCCCAAGTACCTCAAGGACGGCGAGGAGACCCGCCGGCACAAGCTGGAGCTGGCCAAGCCGCTGATGGACGCCCACTGGACGGAGGGCGTCGCCCGCCGCCTCAAGGTCCACGAGCGGCTGCGCCTGCACCTGGTCGCCGAGCAGCGCGCCGACCTGCTGCCCGACGTCGTGGAGTTCGTCCGCTCCGGGAAGCAGGCGGCGGCCCTCCTGGAGAGGAGGGGCCGCCGCGTCTACCTGGCCTACCCGTACTTCCGCGACGCCGCCGCGGGCGTCCCGGACTCCGTCTACCTCGCGTCGCCCCGCGAGGCCCGCGCCTACCCCGGCTACCGCGAGGGCGGCGCGGACTCCTTCGTGCGCCGGGCGGCCCGCAAGGTGCGCCGGACGCTGGGCGTCTGAGCGGCGCGCGGAACGGCTACGGGGCCTTCCCCGGCTGCTGCGCGGCCACCGGGCCCGCCGCACCGGCCGCCTGCCGCTGGCCCGGCAACTCCGCCGCCGGCGGCTGCGCCGTCCTGGCCCGGCGGGTGCGGGCCGCGGCGCACAGCTCCCGCACGGCCGCGCCGAAGCGCTCCTGGGACGACGGTTCGGCCGGGCCCAGCAGGCGGAGCTTCAGCTCGGCGCGGGCGGCCGCCAGCTCGTCCTTCGCCGGGTCGCGGACCGCCTCCAGCAGCCGGGGCACCCCGGCCGCGTCCGGCGTCAGCACGGTCGCCGCCGCCACCGTCGGGAAGGCCTCGCGGAACGCGTCCTGGGACAGCCCGCTGGTGTTCGCCACCGCGTACGGCTTCCCGCTCGCCAGGAAGTCGCTGATCACGCTCGACACGTCACTGATCAGCAGGTCGGCCCGGTCGAAGCAGGCGTACAGCGCGGGCCGGGCGTCCGTGACCACCTGGTGCTCCCACTCCGGCAGCGACGCCCAGTACGCCTCCTCCCAGGCGGCCGTCGCCCGTGCCACCGCCCCGGCACGCCCCGGCTCGGGCGCCGACTGCGCCAGCATCCGCTCCACCGGGTCGGCCCCGGACCGGAAGCCGGCCGCGGTGAGCCGGTCCAGCTCGGCGGTGCGGCGCGCCAGCTCGCCGTCGTCGGCGGGACGGGGCCCGGACCGCTCCCGGTTCGCCGCGCGGATCAGCTCCCGGATGCGCAGGTCGGCCGCGCCCGCCCGCGGGTCGACCGACCCGGTCAGCGGATGCGGCTTGTACAGCAGCCGCACGGCCGGGTCGGCGAGCAGCGCCCGCACGAGGTTCTCGCCGGCCGCGATCACCGAGGTGTTGCCGGGGTTGCCGTCCCAGCCCTCCCAGGTCGGGGCGTACAGCACGGTCGTGTACGGGCCGGCGGGCGGCCCCGCGTACGGCCGCACGGCGTCCAGCTGCGGCCGGCCGATCTCCACCACGTCCTTGTCCTCGACCCCGACGTCGGCCAGCGCGTACCGCTCGCGCGCCGCCGGACCGGCCACCCACACCTCGTCGTACGCCTTCGCGTACGGGTTGCACGACGACAGCTTGTCGCTCTCCCCGTGGTTGACGAAGGTGTGCTTGAGCGTGGGGATGCGCAGCACCTGCGAGGTCTTGCCGGAGTTCGACGGGTGGATCAGCACCTGGAGCGTGGAGTGCTCCAGGCGCATCAGCGTCGACACCTTCGGCAGGCAGACGATCGGGACGTCGGTCGCGGCGATCTTCTGCACCATGAACCGCTCCCGCAGGATGATCACCGGCCGCTCCTCCAGCCGTGCGAGCGGCTCCAGCCACATGTTCGCCTGGTACGCCGAGGACGGCCCGCCGGAGAAGTACAGGCCGACCGTCGGCCGGTACGCGGCCAGCCACGCGTCGAACCACTCCAGCACCTCCTGCTCGCCCGCCGGGCGGCGGCCCGGCAGCAGCCGCAGCAGCAGCGCGACCAGGCCGGCCAGCGCCAGGGCGAGCGAGAGGGCCAGGCCCAGGGCGCCGTACCGGGGCGCGTCGACCGCCGCGGTGACCGAGAGCCCGGCCGTCGCCGGCAGCCCGAACACCAGCAGCCGGTCGCCGGGGCGGCGCAGCAGCACGTGCGGGGCGGGGGACAGGCGCAGCGCCGAGGCGTCGATGTTGCGCGTCACCACCGGCAGCGTCCGGGTGCGCCGCACCAGCACCGACACCGCCTGGACCGCGCAGTGCAGCCCGTAGAAGACGAGCAGGCCGGCGACGAGCGGGGCGTACAGCGTCTCGCGGTCCTGCGCGCCGAGCCGCAGCAGCCCCACCACCAGCAGCAGGTCCCGCAGGACGTGCCGCACGCCGACGTCCGCGTGCGACTTGGCGAACAGCGCCAGCATCCCGCGCTGCCACCGGTACAGGACGCCCTCGGCGGCCAGGGACAGGACGGTCGCGGCGAGCAGCAGCGGCAGGTGCGGCAGCAGCGCGCCCGCGGCCTGGGCGGCGAAGGCGGCGGCGAGGCCGGCGGCGACGAGCGCCCGCACGGCGGTGGACCGGCGCGGCAGCCGCGCCGGTCCGGTCGGGGCGGACGCGGGCGTCTGCCGGCCGGGGTCCGGCCGGTGCGCGGACGGTCGCCGGCGGCGGGGCAGGGGTAGGGGCACTGCGGTCACTCCAGATTCGTCGCAGGACGGGCGCCCGGGTTAACGCGCGCCCGCCTGCGGACGACACGCGCGTGTCCGTGGGGCCACGAGCAGCCGACTGATGGTAAGGGGGATGCGTCGATTTCACGCCACCGCGTCTGGAAATGGTTTCCCCGCCGTGGCGGCGGGCGGTGCGGCGCCGCGCGGAGCGTGTTCGCGGACCGGACCGATGCGCGCCGCGTGACCCCCTTCGCGTAGATTCACGGACGGGGGAGCCGCACGCACACGAGGGGAAAGAAGCCAAGGTGGCAGGGTCAAGGCAGGCCGTGGGCGAAGCCCGCAGGATCGTCGTCAAGGTGGGTTCCTCGTCGCTGACCACCGCGTCGGGCGGCCTCGACGCCGACCGGGTCGACGCGCTGGTCGACGTCCTGGCCAAGGTGCGCAGCGGCGGGGAGCGGGAGATCGTCCTCGTCTCCTCCGGCGCCATCGCCGCCGGCCTCGCCCCGCTGGGCCTGCGCCGCCGCCCCAGGGACCTCGCCCGCCAGCAGGCCGCCGCCAGCGTCGGCCAGGGCCTGCTGGTGGCCCGCTACACCGCCTCCTTCGCCCGCTACGGCGTCCGCGTCGGCCAGGTGCTCCTCACCTCCGACGACATGAGCCGCCGCTCCCACCACCGCAACGCCTCGCGCACCCTCGACAAGCTCCTGGCGATGGGCGCCCTCCCGGTCGTCAACGAGAACGACACCGTCGCCACCGACGAGATCCGCTTCGGCGACAACGACCGGCTGGCCGCCCTCGTCGCCCACCTGGTCCGCGCCGACCTGCTGGTGCTGCTGTCCGACGTGGACGGCGTCTACGACGGCGACCCGAGCAGGCCCGGGACCTCGCGGATCGCGGAGGTGACGGGGCCGCAGGACCTCGCGCACGTCGAGATCGGCAGCGCCGGCAAGGCCGGCGTCGGCACCGGCGGCATGGTCACCAAGGTCGAGGCCGCCCGGATCGCGGCCGCCGCCGGCATCCCCGTCGTGCTGACCAGCGCGGTCCACGCGGCCGACGCGCTCACCGGCCAGGACACCGGCACCTACTTCCACCCCACCGGCAAGCGGTCCGCCGACCGGCTGCTGTGGCTCCAGCACGCGTCCACCCCGCAGGGCTGGCTGACCCTGGACGACGGCGCCGTACGGGCGGTCGTGGAGCGCCGCACGTCGCTGCTGCCGGCCGGGATCGCCGCCGTCGAGGGCGAGTTCAGCGCGGGCGACCCGGTCGAGCTGCGCGACGGCGAGGGGCGCGCGGTGGCCCGCGGGCTCGTCAACTTCGACGCCAAGGAGATCCCCCGGCTGCTCGGCCGCTCCACCCGGGAACTCGCCCGCGACCTCGGGCCGGCCTACGAACGCGAGGTCGTCCACCGGGACGACCTGGTGATCCTGCACCCGTAGGCGCCCGCGCGCCGGTGCCCGCCGGGCGCCGCGGGGGCGCCCGGAACCGGGGAAACATCCGGTCCCGGTGGTGGACGTTCCGCGAAATCGCCACGCGATCCCGTGCGGGCTGCCAACTTTGTCTCACGGACAATTCCGCTAGAGCACCGCTGTGTGAAGGAGGCCGTCGTGAGACGAGTGCGCCCAGGGGCGGCGGCGTCCCGTGGTGGTGCCGGCTCCCGGGCGGCCGGCGAGGAACGCCCCCTGGCCAGCGTGGCGGCCGGGGACCGGTTCCGGGGCGAGGAGCCGGCGGACACCCCGCGCCTGTGGCACGTCACCCTCAGCGTCTCCGGCCGGGAGACCCCGCTGCCGGAGGTCCGCCGGGCCCTGGAACAGCTCGCCCACGACCACCCCTTCCTGCTGACCAGCAGGTACGCGGTCGACCACGCGGAGATCCGCTACTGGGAGGAGGCCCGCGACCTGCACGACGCGGCCGCCGTGGCGCTGCGCCTGTGGGGCGAGCACCGCCAGACCGCCGGCCTGCCGCCCTGGGAGATCGTCGGCCTGGAGGTCATCGACCGCGCGACCTACCACCAGCGCGTCGCCGAGGGCTACGGCCCGCCGCCGGCCTCCCCGGTGGGCGTCCACCCCTTCTGATCCGGGCGTCTCACCGGGCGCCCCGGGCGTCTCGGGGTGTGGAACGAGCGGGGAACGGGCCCGTCCGTCGCACTACCCTTCCCTCATGACCACGCTCTCGCCGTACGACTCGATGTCCCCGGTCACCCAGGCCGCCTACCGCGCCAAGGCCGCCGCCGCGACCCTCGCGCCGCTGCCGAGGGCCGAGAAGGACGACGCGCTGCTCGCCGTCGCGGACGCGCTGGAGGTCCGCGCGAGCGAGATCGTCGAGGCCAACGCCCAGGACGTCGCCAAGGCCCGCGAGAACGGCATGAGCGAGGGCATGGTCGACCGGCTCACCCTCACCCCGGAGCGGGTCCGCGCGATCGCCGCCGACGTGCGCGACGTGGCCGCGCTGCCCGACCCGGTCGGCGAGGTCGTGCGCGGCTCCACGCTGCCCAACGGCATCGACCTGCGCCAGGTCCGCGTCCCGCTCGGCGTCGTCGGCATCATCTACGAGGGCCGCCCGAACGTCACCGTCGACGCCGCCGCCCTCTGCCTGAAGTCCGGCAACGCGGTCCTGCTGCGCGGCTCCTCCTCGGCGTACCGGTCGAACATCGCGCTCGTGCGGGTGCTGCGCGACGCCGTCGGCGGTGCCGGGCTGCCCGCCGACGCAGTCCAGCTCGTGCCCGGCGAGAGCCGCGACAGCGTGCGCGAGCTGATGCGCGCCCGCGGCCTGGTCGACGTGCTCATCCCGCGCGGCGGCGCCTCGCTGATCAACACGGTCGTCCAGGAGTCCGTCGTCCCGGTCATCGAGACCGGCACCGGCAACTGCCACGTCTACGTCGACGCGGCGGCCGACCTCGACATGGCCGTCGACATCCTGATCAACTCCAAGGCGCAGCGCGTCGGCGTCTGCAACGCCGCCGAGACCCTCCTGGTCCACCAGGACATCGCCGCCGAGTTCCTGCCCCGCGCCCTGGACGCCCTCGCGGACGCCGGGGTCACCGTGCACGCCGACGAGCGCGTGATGGCGTACGCCAAGGACTCCCGGGCGACGGTGGTGGAGGCCACCGCCGAGGACTGGGAGACCGAGTACCTGTCGTACGACATCGCCGCCGCGGTCGTCGACTCCCTGGACCGGGCCGTGGAGCACATCCGGCTGTGGACCTCCGGCCACACCGAGGCCATCGTCACCACCTCCCAGCAGGCCGCCCGCCGCTTCACCCAGCTGGTGGACTCCACCACGGTCGCCGTCAACGCCTCCACCCGCTTCACCGACGGCGGCCAGTTCGGCTTCGGCGCCGAGATCGGCATCTCCACGCAGAAGCTGCACGCCCGCGGGCCGATGGGCCTGCCGGAGCTGACCAGCACCAAGTACATCGTCACCGGGGACGGGCACGTACGGCGCTGAGGCGGCCGGAGGGGTGGTGCGCCGCGGCCGCGTGCGCGCCGTGCGCAGCCGCTCGCGAGCCGTCTCACCAGACGGATGAATTTCCGTACCGTCTGCCCAAAATGACCCCCCAGGTCTACTCTGGATCCGTGCCGGAGGACGTGGGGGGCACGCCGTTCCCTGACGGCTGGGAGCCCGACGACGACCACGACCGCGGGGTGTCGGACGAAGAGTTCGCCTCCGTGGTCTTCGACGAGGCCTTCGTACGCGCGGCCGTGGTGCACGAGCCGACCGCGGTCGAGCGCCTCCTGGCCGCCGCGCAGGCGAGAGCCGAAGCCTCCGAGGCCGAGGCCCGCCGGGCCCGCACCAGAGGCGAGCGGTACGACGACGGCTTCGGCCACGAACCCGGCGGCTGGGGCCACGACCCCGACTTCGACGACCTCGACGGGCCCGACGTCCCGGAGGACCGCCGCGGCCTCAGCGGGGCGTACGGCAAGCAGGTCCGCTGGCACCGGCCCGTCGCCTGGATCCTCGCCCTCGTGATGGGCATCGGCATGGTCGCGCTGGCCTTCACCGCCGTCTACCGGGGCGCGTCCCCGGACCGCGAGGACCAGGTGCCCCTGCCCGCCTCGACCGGCCTGGAACAGGGCAGCGCCGCGGCCCCCTCCGCGTCCGCCGACTACTCCCAGCCGGCCGTCCCGGTGATCCCGCGCACCCCGTGAGCGGGGCCCGCCGGAAACCGCGGCACACCGGGTGAGGACCTGTCAGAACTTGGCGCGCGGACCGGCGTTTACCCGGACTCCCGGCGACCTACCCTGAAGATATGGGAGGGCCTGGAGACCCGCCTGAGGGGACACCCGAAGGAGCCCCGGGAGGCGGTGAGGACGAGTACCGGTCCGTCGTCTTCGACGAATCGTTCGTCCGCGCTGCCCGGCTCCAGGAGTACTCCGCCCAGGAGCGCATCTCCGACCACGCGCCCGCCGTCCGCAGCCTCCCGCCGGCGCACCGGGGCCTGTCCCGGCAGGTGCTGATCCTGGTCGTGCTGATCGCGCTGGCCTTCGGCACCGCCGTCTACATGGGCGTACGGCACCCCTACCAGGCACCCACCGCCACGGAGCCCGCCGAGCCCCTGCGGATGACCGTCATCCCGCTCGCCCCGCAGGGCGAGGTGCCCGGCACCTCCGACGTGGAACGCCTGTACGCGCGCAGTCCCGCCGCGCAGTTCCGGGTGGGGGCGGAGGGCGTGCCGCTGCCCGCCTCCCGGCGCACCGCGCACTTCTCGGACAGCCAGGTGGTGGCCGCGCTGACCACCGCGAAGGACTACATCGTGCGGTCCTCGCTCGACCCGGACGTGCTCACCGGCGGGCAGGTCCGCTCCGTGCGCGTCCTGCTCGACCCCGACCAGCTCGACCAGTTCGACCAGAGCTTCGCGCGCCCCACCGCCGACGGCCGGCACGCGCCGACGGGATGGCTCGTCCGCCTGGACACCTCCCGGGCCGAGCTGGCCGACCCGAAGATCCGGGTCCAGGGCACCCTCCAGGCCGCCGAGGCCGACGCCTCCACCCTGGAGGTCACCGCGGACCACACCTTCGTGTACGCGCTGCGGCCGGCCGGCGCCGGCGACCGGGCCGAGGCGTCGCTGTTCACCGTCCGCCGCGAGCTGCACTTCCGCTTCGACCGCGACGACCTGCGCCTGCACCAGGCCCAGCTCGTCGTCTCCTACGTCCAGGCCGGCCCGCTGGCCTGCGCCGAGGACTCCACCCACCGCCTGCGCCCCCTCCTGGCCGGCCAGACGGCCAAGGCGGGCGGCCCGGCCGGCACGGACCCGTACGCCACGGGCAGCGCGACGGCCCTGTGCGGCTCCCTGGCGACGAGCGCGCAGCCGGAGGTGTAGGCCCGGGGGTCAGCCGTCCTCGCGCGGGGGCCGGTCGCCGGTGTCCGAGGGGCCCGCGTCCTCGGGGTCCCGCGGCGGCTTCGGCGGGGAGCCCGTGAAGCCGCCGAAGCCCCGGCGGAACCGGTCGCCCAGGTCGCCGGCGCCGCCCGCCAGGTCGCTGACCAGTTTCATCAGCGGGTCCTTGGAGTTCTTCACCTGACCGGCGTAGCTCGTCGCCGACTCCCGGAAGGAGTCCCGCACCGAGGTGTCCTTGTCCTCCTCGCGCCGCGGGTAGTGGCCGTCCATGAGCCGCTGGTGGTCGCGGGACCGCGCCCACTTCTTCAGCTCGGCCGCCCGCACGGTGGTGAAGGGGTGGGAGCGCGGCAGCACGTTGAGGATCTTCAGGACGGAGTCCCGCAGGTCGCCCCCGGCCTCGTACTCCTCGGCCTGCTCCAGGAACGCGTCGACGTTCATCTCGTGCAGGTGGTTGCCGCCCGCGATCTTCATCAGGCCCCGCATGGACGCCTGCAGGTCCTGGCCCACCAGCAGCCCCGCCCGGTCCGCTGACAGCTCCGACTTGCGGAACCACTCCCGCAGCGCGGTCACGATCGCCATGATCGCGACGTTGCCCAGCGGGATCCAGGCCACCCGGACGGCCAGGCTGGTCAGGAAGAGCAGGATCGTGCGGTAGACCGCGTGCCCGGACAGGGCGTGCCCGACCTCGTGGCCGACGACCGCCCGCATCTCCTCCTCGTCGAGCAGCTCGACGAGTCCCGTGGTGACGACGATGATCGGCTCGTCCAGGCCGATGCACATCGCGTTGGGCCGCGGGTCCTGGGTGACGTACATCGGCGGGACCTTCTCCAGGTCCAGGATGTAGCAGGCGTCCCGCAGCATGTCGTTGAGGTGCGCGAACTGCCGGTCCGAGACCCGCACCGAGTCGGACAGGAACAGCAGCCGCAGACTGCGCTCGGGCAACAGGCCGCTGAGGGCCTTGAACACCGTGTCGAAGCCGCTCAGCCTGCGCAGCGCCACCAGGGCCGAACGGTCGGCCGGATGCTCGTACGCGCGCGAGGAGATGCCGGGGAAGCGCCTGCGCTGCCTGCCCGGCACGCTCCCGTGCTCGTGGCCGTCGGACATGTCTTCCCCCATGTGCGTGTCGTGGGACCTCTGCGGCCCTTCGTGCCGTCCCCCACGTCCCCGGGGCGAGGCCCGGCCGGGCGGCGAGGGACGGGAAACCTGCTCCGGGTCGTCCGGGGCGTCCTGGTCGTGATGGTCGTGGGTTCCGTGCTGACCGCGTGGTTCCTGCCGCGTGGCTACGGACGGAAGGACGACCGAGCGGTCGCGAAGGTTCCCCGGGGCGGAGTCGGCGTGATCGCCGCCGGGGGAGCCGCTTACGATGAGCCGACGTCTTTGTCCCGCCCACACGTGAAGGTCCTGCCGAAGATGAGCTTCCACAGCACCGCCGCCCAGTTGGCCACCCTCGCAGCCGAGGGCCAGGAGCACGGCGGCAACCACGAGAGCCTCAGCCCCTACCTCACCGGCGGCGGCGCCCTGTTCATCCTGCTGGCCCTGCTCTGGGTCACCACCCGGTTCAACCGCGACCGCTGAGCCCGGCCTGCGTCCCCCGCCCGCCGGGACCCGTGGGCGCCCCCGGCCCGTGGGCGGCCCGTCCGCCCGCCCGGGCGGAGAGCCGGGGAGAGCCGGGGGAGGCCGGAGCCCGCGGGCCGGGCCGGTAGGGTCTGCACGCATGGGAGAGCAGGACATGCCTACCGGTCCGGCGGACGACCCGGTGCAGGACCCGGCGGGCGGCACCGAGCGCCGCCCGGCGCCCGACCTCACCGGCGGCCCCGGCAACGGCCCCGCGCACACCGGCAAGCGCCGCCTCGGCGTCATGGGCGGCACCTTCGACCCGATCCACCACGGGCACCTCGTGGCGGCCAGCGAGGTCGCCGCCCGGTTCGAGCTGGACGAAGTGGTGTTCGTCCCGACCGGGCAGCCGTGGCAGAAGAGCCACCGCGCGGTCTCCCCGGCCGAGGACCGCTACCTGATGACGGTCATCGCGACCGCCGAGAACCCGCAGTTCTCGGTGAGCCGCATCGACATCGACCGCGGCGGTCCCACCTACACCGTGGACACCCTGCGCGACCTGCGCGCCCTCAACCCGGACACCGACCTCTTCTTCATCACCGGCGCCGACGCCCTCGCCCAGATCCTCACCTGGCGGGACAGTGCCGAGCTCTTCTCCCTCGCGCACTTCATCGGGGTCACCCGGCCGGGCCACCACCTCAACGACCCGGGGCTGCCGGAGGGCGGCGTCTCCCTCGTGGAGGTTCCCGCGCTCGCCATCTCGTCCACAGACTGCCGTGCGAGAGTCGCCAAGGGCGACCCCATCTGGTATCTGGTGCCGGACGGAGTCGTGCGCTACATCGCCAAGCGCCAGCTGTACCGCGGCGAGTGAGCCGAGAGGGGCACCGGTGAACGACCGATACGACCCGGGGTACGGGGGCGACCAGTACGAGCTCGTCGGCTACGACGAGTACGGCCGGCCCGTGTACCGCCCGGTCCAGGCTCAGCAGACCCAGCAGCAGACGTACGACCCGTACGGGCAGCCGGGGCAGCACGGCGAGCAGGGGTACGGCTACGACCCGTACACCACGGGGCAGCAGCAGCCCGCGCAGCCGTACGCCCCCTACGACCACGACACCGGCCGGCAGGCACCGGTCCCGCCGTACGACCCGTACGGCACCGGGGGCCAGGGCGGCGGCGGGAACGCGCCCTACGACCCCTACGACCCGTACGGCCAGGCCGCGGCCGGCGGCGGGCAGCCCCGCACCGCCGAGCAGACCGCCTACATCCCCCAGCAGGCCCGTCCCCAGCAGGCCGGCCAGCAGGCGGGGCAGCAGCAGGCGGATCCGCCGGCCGGGCCGGAGGCCGCCGAGCCCGCCGGCCGGGCCGGGGACGACCGGGACTACCACACCGAGCAGTTCGCCTTCGTCGAGGAGCCCGACGGCGACTCCGAGGACGTCATCGACTGGCTGAAGTTCACCGAGAACCGCACCGAGCGCCGCGAGGAGGCCCGGCGCCGCGCCCGCGCGCGCGTGGTCGCCCTGGCCGTCGTCCTGGCGCTGGTCGCGGTCGGCGGCGTCGGCTACCTCTGGTACGCCGGGAAGCTGCCGGGCCTGTCGTCGTCCGGCCCGAAGACCGACACGGCGACGCCCACGGGCGCCCAGAAGCGCGACGTGATCGTCGTCCACCTGCACGACACCAAGAAGGGCGGCACCTCCACGGCGCTGCTCGTCGACAACACCACCACCAAGCGGGGCACCACCGTCCTGCTGCCCAACTCCCTCGCCCTGACCGCCGACGACGGCACCACCACGACACTGGCCAAGTCGGTCGAGGACGACGGCTCCGAGGGCACCCGCCAGGCCCTGGACACCGTCCTGGGCACCGACATCGAGGGCACCTGGCGGCTGGACACCCCCTACCTCCAGATCCTCGTCGACCTGGTCGGCACCATCGACATCGACACGAACACCGACGTCCCCGACCCGGCCGGGAAGAAGGGCCAGGCCCCCCTGGTCAACCGGGGCGAGAACCAGACCCTCAGCGGCAAGATGGCCGTCGCCTACGCCACCTACCGCGCCCCCGGCGAGGCCCCCGATGCCCAGCTGGAGCGGTTCGGGCAGGTCATGCAGGGCGTGCTGCGCAAGATGACCTCCGACCCGGACGGTGCCACGACCACCGTCCAGACGCTCGGCCAGATCATCGAGCCGCCCCTGACCGACAAGGACCTCGCCGCGTTCCTCGCCCGGCTCGCCGACCTCGCCAAGGGCGGCGACTACCGGACCACCCTGCTGCCCGTGCAGACCGACGGCACGCTCAGCGCCCAGGCGAGCGACAGCGTGGTCGAGGACGTCCTCGGCGGGACCGCCAAGAGCCCCGACAAGGACGCCGCCGTCAGCGTCTCCGTCCGCAACGCCACCGGTGTGAAGGACACCACGGAGGCCGCCCGCGTGGTCCTCCTCAACGGCGGCTTCACCTTCCTGGAGGGGGGCACGGCCACCGCCCGGGCGACCTCCCGGATCACCTACGCCGACGCCGCCGACAAGGAGAACGCCACCGAGGTCGCCAAGACCCTGGGCCTGCCCACCAGCTCCGTCACCGAGGGCGACGCCACCGCGGGCGCCGACGTCTCCGTGGTCCTCGGACAGGACTACGAGCCGTCGTCGTAGCCGGCCGCCGGGAAACCCACGCGGTGCTCCCGGCGGTCCGTGAGACCCTTGATGACAAGTGACCGCCGACGGAAAGCCTTGTAGTGACCGCGACCGACCGCTCTCTCGAGCTCATCACCACCGCCGCCCAGGCGGCCGCCGACAAGCTGGCGCACGACATCGTCGCCTACGACGTCAGCGACGTCCTGTCCATCACGGACGCGTTCCTGCTGGCGTCCGCGCCCAACGACCGCCAGGTCAAGTCGATCGTCGACGAGATCGAGGAACGGCTCCAGAAGGAGCTCGGCGCCAAGCCGGTGCGCCGCGAGGGCGACCGCGAGGCCCGCTGGGTCCTGCTCGACTACGTCGACATCGTCGTCCACGTCCAGCACAGCGAGGAGCGCGTCTTCTACGCCCTGGAGCGGCTGTGGAAGGACTGCCCCGAACTCGACCTGCCCGAGGACGCCAGGGCGACCCGCGGCAAGGCCGAGGAGCACGCCAAGCTGCAGGCCGCGGAGGAGGCGGCGGAGCTGGGCGGTGAGTGGCGGTGAGCGCCACCGGTGAGGTGACCGGCGACCGGCCGGGCCGGGGCCGCCGCATCATCCTGTGGCGGCACGGCCAGACCTCCTGGAACGTGGAGCGCCGCTTCCAGGGCACCACCGACGTCCCGCTCACCGAGACGGGCGTCGCCCAGGCCCGCCGCGCCGCCCGGCTGCTCGTCTCCCTGCGGCCGGACGCGATCGTCGCCTCCGACCTCCAGCGGGCCGTGCACACGGCCGCCGAGCTCGCCGCCCTCACCGGTCTGGACGTCTCCCTCGACGAGGGCCTGCGCGAGACCTACGCGGGCGTCTGGCAGGGCCTGACGCACGAGGAGATCATCGCCCGGCACGGCGAGGAGTACGCCGCGTGGAAGCGCGGCGAGCCGGTGCGCCGGGGCGGCGGCGAGCTGGAGACCGAGGTCGCCGACCGCGCCGCCCCCGTGGTGCTGCGGCACGTCGAGAAGCTGCCCGACGACGGCACGCTCGTCGTGGTCAGCCACGGCGGCACGATCCGCACCACCATCGGCCGCCTCCTCGGCCTGGAGCCCCGCAACTGGGAGAGCCTCGGCGGGCTCTCCAACTGCTGCTGGTCCGTCCTCGGCGAGGGCGCCCGCGGCTGGCGCCTGCTGGAGCACAACGCCGGCACCCTGCCGGAACCGGTGCTCGGCGACGACGACTGAGGTGCCCGGCGGACCGGGTCCGGGTCCCGCGGCCGGCCCCGGGACCCGGATTTCACTTTCCGGCAGGTCGCAGGCTAAAGTTCTTCTTGTTCGCCCCGCCGAGCGGGAAGAACACCAGGGGCTATAGCTCAGTTGGTAGAGCGCCTGCATGGCATGCAGGAGGTCAGGAGTTCAATTCTCCTTAGCTCCACAGATCGACTCCCGCGAGTCGTCGAGGATCAGGTGACCGGAATCCCGTCCCCCGAGGGGGACGGGATTTTTCGTCTTCCCGGCCGGCTTGAGTCACCCGGGCCCCACAGGCGTATACCTCTGCGGAGGCGCTGATGACGTGCGTGTCCGTGCCGGCCCCGGGGCGGTACGGCGGGTGCCGTGGCCGGACTGGTACTGAGGCGTCGCTGACCGTATTGGTCCGGTCGTGGCAGAATCAAACGGCCGGAAGGGGGCGCGGCCCGACGGGAGGGAGTTGCGATGCCTGCGAGCATCCTTGAGGAGGTCGGCCACCTCCTCGGAGCGGCGTTGACACGGGGGACGACCACCCGCCTCAGCTGCCCTTCCTGCGGTTCCGCGCACGTCGCCCAGGTCCTCGGTGACAACGGCGGCGTCTCCTACGTGTGCACGGCCTGCGGCCACAGCTGGAGCTGATCGATGGGTGCTCACAGGCGGAAGTGCGACTGGTGCGGCAGCGGCACGCCGATCGTCCGCGACATGGAACCGGTCAATCCCGAGTACCAGTACTGGTGCGAGGAGTGCGCGCGGGCGCTGATCATAAAAGGCGACCCCATCGAGACGTACCGCGAGCTGGAGGGGGAGCCGATCTACGGCCGGCTCCTGGAGGAGCACTGCACCCTCAAGCGCTTCTACTCGTTCGTCACCGCGTGACACGGGGGCGGTGCGCACCACGGGCCGTGCGAAACGGACATGAGCGGCCATGTCGGCGCGAGGCGGAAACGATTTGGTGTTCCACCGGGTGGACCGTGTAATGTTGGCGTCGCCGCCGGGGAAACCGGGCGGAACACCGCAAGGGGCTATAGCTCAGTTGGTAGAGCGCCTGCATGGCATGCAGGAGGTCAGGAGTTCAATTCTCCTTAGCTCCACAGAAGTCGAAGGCGGGTCATCCGGAAGGATGGCCCGCCTTCGACGTGTCGTCAGCGGTACGCGGCGCCTCGCCGGCACGGCGGGCCGTCTCCGGTGAGACGCCCCGCCGTCCGTGTTCTCGGCGTTCTCAGCGGCCCAGCGCCCGGCGGCCGCGGCCCTGGGAGAGGACCGGCAGGTTCCGCGACGGCGCCTGGGCGCGGGTGTCCTCCTCGATGCGCAGGGCCAGGGCCGGACAGCGGCGCACCGCGCGTAGAGCCTTGGCCTCGGCGTAGCGCGGCACCGACGCCTGCGCCACGGTCGGGAAGCCGTCGGCGCCCAGCTGGAACACCTCCGGCAGGATGTCGGCGCACAGGCCGTGGCCCCGGCACAGCGTCCAGTCGACGTAGATCTTCTGGCGGCTGGGGCCGTTCTCCTCGGCCTCCGCGCCGCCCGGGACGCCCGTCGGGGCCCTGCCGCCCTCGAAGAGCGGCAGCACGCCCTCAACGGGCCGCCCGCAGCCGTTGCCGAGGACGTGGGCGGCCAGGTCGTCGGTGAACGCCTTGAGGGTCGACTCCAGGAACATCGCGGAGCCGTCCGGGTGTGAGCACGCGCCGCGCCGCTTCACGTTCTTGGCGACCTGCTTGAGCGCCTCCAGGGCGGCCGGGCCGCCGCCGCCCAGGATGTCCTCCAGGCCGCGCGCGGCGGCCGGCAGACCGAGGTAGCAGGGGCCGCACTGGCCCGCGCTCTCCTCCGCCAGCCACTGGGCCACCCGCAGCGACTCGCCCAGCGGGCAGGTGTCCTGACTGATCGGCAGGATCGCGCCGGCGCCCAGCGAACCGCCCACCGCGTCCAGGGAGTTGCGGGAGACGATCGCCTCGTCGACCGTGGCCGCGTCGATCCACTTGCCGTGGTAGCCGCCGGTCAGCACGCCCTGCGGCACCGGCGGGGCGCCGGCGAGCTGGAGGACGTACCGCAGCGGCACGCCCGTGGGGACCTCGATCACCATGGGGCGCGCCACCGCCCCGGAGACCGTGAGCATGACGGTGCCCGGCTCGTCGTACAGGCCGGTGTTGCCGTAGCGCTCCGGGCCGATGCGGGCGGCGATCGCGAGCTGGGCGAACGTCTCGGCGTTGGACAGCAGGGTCGGAGCGCCGCCGACGCCGGCCCGCGAGGCGCTGATCTTGCGGCCCGGCGGGACGGCCGGGCCGCCGTCGATGGAGCGGATCAGGGAGGCCGCCGCCCCGGTGACCATGCGGACCGGATTGCGCTGCACGCGGGCGCGGAGCGCCGAACGGCGCCCGTTGCTCAGGCCCCGTTCGGCGAGGGCGGCCTCCATGGAGCGCTGCGTGGACTCCCGGGTGACGCCCACCACGAGCGTGCGGGCGCCCAGCGCCTCGGCGCACAGCAGCGCGCCGTCCAGGATCAGGTGCGGGGCGCGGTTGATCAGCACGGTGTCCTTGCGGCAGGCCGGTTCGTCCTCGCTGCCGTTGACGACGACGACCGGCCGGACGCCGCGCTTGATCGCCGACTCGGCGACCGCGCGCAGCTTCTTGTGGAAGGGGAAGCCCGCGCCGCCGCGGCCCCTGAGGTTGATGCGGTCGGCGAGCTGCGCGAGCTGCTCGCCGCCCAGTGGTTCGAGCGGCCCGTGCACCTTCAGGTGCATGGGCAGGTCAAGCCGTTCGACAAGGTCGAAGCCCGACGTGAGCTGGGGAAGACCGACCACGCGGACTTCGGGTACGTCGGGCAGGGCCTCGTTCACTTAAAGCCTCCGGAAGGCGTGTTCCAAGGTTCGCCCGAACCCGGTGCGCCGAAGTCGTAGGAGGCACCGGGCAGTGTTTCAGTGGCGGGACCGCTGTTGTTGTAGGTGTCGTCCGGGTTGTACGTACCGAAGGCGGCGTTCGTCTCACCGGTGTCGTACACATCACTCGAGCCGTAGCCCGAAGCGGCCGCATTGTCATAGACCGGGATGGTGTATCCGGTGTCGTTCAGCGGGTCGTAGGCCGACGGCGGGGCCTCGCCGACGGGCGGCGGGGACGGGATCGGCCAGCTGCCCGAGGTGCTCGCGCCGCCGTCCACGCGCGGGACGGTCCGGGTGGGCTGCATGTCCGGCGGCAGGTCCGTGCGCGCGGTCCGGTCGGGCGTGAAGGGCTGCCGGGCGCCGCGGGGCGGCGTCGACACGGCCCGGTAGGCGGCCGCGAAGCCGTTCACCGGCTCCTGGGCGGCGGACCGCCCGGCCGTCTCGTACGGCGCTTCGGCGGACGCCCCGCGGGACCCGGAGCCGCGCCGGCCCTCGTAGCCCGGCAGCGCGGACTCGGCGGCCCGGGCGCGGCCCTCCGCCGGCTCGTCGCGGGCCGGGCGCTCCTCGGAGCCGAGCAGGGCGGCGATCCGGTCGGCGACCCGGCGCTTGACCGGGCGGGGGGCGGCGCGCAGCGCGAGCGCCGCCATGACGCCGAGCAGCGACAGGCCGTACAGGAAGACGAAGACCGGCTTGGCCGCGCGACCCGCGTAGAGGCCGTGGATCAGCGCCGCGCACCAGGCCGGGTAGGCCAGCATGTGCATGGCGCGCCAGCGGGCGGCGACGGGGGCGGGGGAGGCGAAGGCGCCGCGCAGCGCGCCGGTGATGCCCACGAAGATCATCAGCAGGCCGGCCGCGGAGCCGAGGCCGATGAGCCCCTCGGTGCCGGTGAAGCCGAGCGAGAAGGGGATCACCGCGGCGATCAGCTGGGTGTGGTCGAGCGCGACCTTGGTGGTGATGTGCAGCAGCAGGAACGCGATCGAGGCGACCGCGGTCGTCCGGTGGACCGCCTGCCCGAGGATCCGCTGGCGCGCGTTGAGGAAGATCCGGTCCTGGGCGAACAGGCCCCAGATGACGGAGCAGCTCAGGGAGACGAGGGACAGCACGCCCGCGCCGAAGTCCAGGAACTGCTGGACCGGGTCGCCTCCGACCAGCACGACCACGGGTATGAGGAGCAGGACGGCGGCCGACGCCGCCCCGTAGGCCGAACGGCCGGGTTTGGGGAGCGAGCTGTTACTGCGACGAGGGTTCATGGGGGCAACTCCGAGCGGTTCGGGAAAGCGGTCCCGGTGCCGCACTCTAAGCCGCGTCCATACCGAGGAGTACGAGGTTTGAGTTATTGCGCCGTTACCAAAAGGCTGTGAGGTCGTTGTGATGTCCCTTAGCGGGCGTTACGCGAAGTAACCTTTGACTTTCGTCCAGTCCGGCCGGGTCGCGCGCCCCCGGGGGAAAGCGCGTCGCCGCCCGCGCGGGGCCTGCGGTACCCTGTCGCCATGCGTGCCGTACGCCTTCTGCTTAGCGGGCCGCGCTGATCACTACCGACCACCGGCGAATCGGACGGTCGGAATCGGCGCGGCGTCCCCTCCTGTGCGAGGGGATTTTTCGTTTCCTGGCAATCGCAGGCGCTGGCAGAGACGATCGATGGAGCTTTGAGGATCATGAGCGAGACGAACCCCGCTGCCGCCGCCGTGCCGGCGGAAGCAGCGCCGCACCGCTACACGGCCGCCCTGGCCGCCGAGATCGAGGCACGCTGGCAGGACGTCTGGGACGCCGAGGGCACCTACGAGGCACCGAACCCCAAGGGTGACCTGGCGGGCGACCCCGAGACGGTGGCCCGGCCCAAGAAGTTCATCATGGACATGTTCCCGTACCCCTCCGGTGCGGGCCTGCACGTCGGCCACCCCCTGGGCTACATCGCCACCGACGTGTTCGCGCGCTTCCAGCGCATGACCGGCCACAACGTCCTGCACACCCTGGGCTTCGACGCCTTCGGCCTGCCCGCCGAGCAGTACGCCGTGCAGACCGGCACGCACCCGCGCGTGTCCACCGAGGCCAACATGGAGAACATGAAGGCCCAGCTGCGCCGGCTGGGCCTGGGCCACGACAAGCGCCGGTCGTTCGCGACGATCGACCCGGAGTACTACAAGTGGACCCAGTGGATCTTCCTGCAGATCTTCAACTCCTGGTACGACGACGAGGCGAAGAAGGCCCGCCCGATCTCCGAGCTGATCGCCCAGTTCGCGTCCGGTGAGCGCGCCGTGCCGAGCGTGGACGGCCGCACGCGCGCGTGGAGCGAGCTGAGCGCCGCCGAGCAGGCCGAGGTCCTGGGCGAGTACCGCCTGGCGTACGCCTCCGACGCGCCGGTCAACTGGTGCCCCGGTCTGGGCACCGTGCTGGCCAACGAGGAGGTCACCGCCGACGGGCGCTCCGAGCGCGGCAACTACCCGGTCTTCAAGGCCAAGCTGCGCCAGTGGAACATGCGCATCACCGCCTACGCCGACCGGCTGCTGGAGGACCTGGAGGAGCTGGACTGGCCCGAGGCCATCAAGCTGCAGCAGCGCAACTGGATCGGCCGCTCCGAGGGCGCCCGCGTCGACTTCCCGATCGACGGCGAGCACATCACCGTCTTCACCACGCGCCAGGACACCCTGTTCGGCGCGACCTACATGGTGCTGGCCCCGGAGCACCCGCTGGTCGAGAAGTTCACCCCGGCCGCCTGGCCGGAGGGCACCCATGCGGTGTGGACCGGCGGCCACGCCACCCCGGCCGAGGCCGTCGCCGCCTACCGCGCGCAGGCCGCCGCCAAGTCCGACGTCGAGCGCCAGGCCGAGGCCAAGGACAAGACCGGCGTCTTCACCGGCGCGTACGCGACCAACCCGGTCACCGGCGAGCGGATCCCGGTCTTCATCGCCGACTACGTCCTGATGGGGTACGGCACCGGCGCGATCATGGCCGTCCCGGCGCACGACGCGCGGGACTTCGCGTTCGCCCGGGCCTTCGAGCTGCCGGTCCGGTGCGTCGTCGAGCCGACCGACGGCCGCGGCACCGACACGTCGACCTGGGACGACGCCTTCGTCTCCTACGACGCGACCCTGGTGAACTCCTCCGGCGAGGACGTCTCCCTGGACGGCCTGGGCGTCGTCGAGGCCAAGGCGCGCATCACCGAGTGGCTGCAGGACAAGGGCATCGGCGAAGGCACCGTCAACTACCGGCTGCGCGACTGGCTGTTCAGTCGCCAGCGCTACTGGGGCGAGCCCTTCCCGATCGTGTACGACGAGGACGGCGTCGCGCACGCCCTGCCCGAGTCGATGCTGCCGCTGGAGCTGCCCGAGGTCGAGGACTACTCCCCGCGGACCTTCGACCCGGACGACGCCGACACGCAGCCCGAGACGCCGCTGTCGCGCAACGAGGACTGGGTCGACGTCACCCTGGACCTGGGCGACGGTCCCAAGCGGTACCGCCGCGAGACCAACACCATGCCCAACTGGGCCGGTTCCTGCTGGTACGAGCTGCGCTACCTGGACCCGCACAACGGCGAGAAGCTGGTCGACCCCGAGATCGAGCAGTACTGGATGGGCCCGCGCGAGGGTCAGCCGCACGGCGGCGTCGACCTGTACGTCGGCGGCGCCGAGCACGCCGTGCTGCACCTGCTGTACGCGCGCTTCTGGTCCAAGGTCCTGTACGACCTGGGGCACGTCTCCTCCGCGGAGCCGTTCCACAAGCTGTACAACCAGGGCATGATCCAGGCCTACGTCTACCGCGACAGCCGGGGCATCGCGGTGCCGGCCGCCGAGGTGGAGGAGCGCGACGGCGCGTACTGGTACCAGGGCGAGAAGGTCTCCCGCCTGCTGGGCAAGATGGGCAAGTCCCTGAAGAACGCGGTCACCCCGGACGAGATCTGCGCCGAGTACGGGGCCGACACGCTGCGTCTGTACGAGATGGCCATGGGCCCGCTGGACGTGTCCCGGCCCTGGGACACGCGCGCGGTGGTGGGCCAGTTCCGGCTGCTGCAGCGGCTGTGGCGCAACGTCGTCGACGAGAACACGGGCGAGACGACCGTCGTCGACGCCGAGCCCGACGAGGAGACGCTGCGCGCCCTGCACAAGGCGATCGACGGCGTGCGCGCGGACCTGGAGGGCATGCGGTTCAACACCGCCATCGCCAAGATCACCGAGCTGAACAACCACCTGACCAAGACGGGCGGCCCCGTGCCCCGGCCGGTCGCCGAGGCGCTGGTCCTGCTGATCGCGCCGCTGGCCCCGCACGTCGCCGAGGAGCTGTGGCGCCGCCTGGGCCACACCGACTCCGTCGTCCACCGGGACTTCCCGGTGGCCGACCCGGCGTACGTGGTCGACGAGACCGTGACCTGCGTCGTGCAGATCAAGGGCAAGGTCAAGGCGCGGCTGGAGGTCTCCCCGGCCATCTCCGAGGAGGAGCTGGAGAAGGCCGCCCTGGCCGACGACAAGGTCGTCGCCGCGCTGGACGGGGCCGGCATCCGCAAGGTCATCGTGCGGGCGCCGAAGCTGGTGAACATCGTCCCGGCGTAGGCGCGGGCGGAGGGCGCCCGGGTGCCGGTGCTGCGGTGCCGGTGCTGCGGTGCCGGGGCGCCCGGCGTGGATGCCGGTGCGGCGGTACGTGTGGGTCCGGGATGCCGGGGCAGGTGGCGTCGTGGGCCGTAGGCGGTGCCGGCGCCGGTGCCGGCCGGGCTCGGGGTGGTCCCCTACGGGCAGGTTCGGGGTTTTTCTGGAACTCCGGGCCTGCCTGTTGCGTTTACCGTGGAGAGTGCGGCGGCGGATGCCGCGGCGGGCCGGACGGCCGGAGGAGGAGCTTCGTGGAAGTGATCGCAGTCTTCGCCTTGCTCTTCATGCTGTTGATCGTGCTCGGCGGCACCTATGCGACGGTCAAGGCCGTCGGCGCCGCCAAGCGGGGCGTGGACCGCACCCTCGGCCAGGCCCGCCGCACGGTCGAGGACCACACGCTGCGCGCCAGGTCCTTCGCGCAGCTCGGCCCCGGCGGCGAGATCGCCCAACTGCGGCTGAGGCTGCGCACCTCGATGCGCGCCACCCAGGACGCGTTGCAGGCCGGCGCGGCCGACGACGAGTCCCTCAAGGAGTCCCTCGGCCTCTTCGAGCGGCTCAGCGCGCACGGACGCGAACTCGACGACGAACTCAGGCGCCTGGAGTCCGAACCGGACCGCGCCACGCTCGCCGAGCGGCTGCCCGGCCTGCGCGAGCGCACCGAGCGCGTCACGCAGTCGGCGGACGCGCTGCGCTGGGCGGCCCGCGACCGTGCCCGCCGCTTCGCCGACGACGACCTGGACACGCTCAGCGCGCAGATCGACATGGAGGCCGGGGCACTGCGGCACTGGACGACCGCCGAGTCCCAGCCGTCCGCCGGGCGCTCGGCCGATCAGGGAGGGGCCGCCGCGCCGCCGTGGCCGGACGCCCCGGCCGCCGGCAGCCCGGAGGCCGGACAGACCCGGTCCGGCACCGCGGAGGAGCCCGCGCGACCGCGCGCCATCACCCCGCCGACCGCGCGCCCCACGTACCCCTGGCAGAAGAAGCCCCGCCCCGAGAGCACCACTTGATCCGGTCGCGCGCGCTCCGGCGCGGCGGGGCCGGACTGCCGCGCGGGCGCTGAGCCAGGTAGCCTCCAGCTCATGTCCCGCCATGTCGCGATCGTCACCGATTCAACGGCCTACCTGTCGGCCCGGACGATGGAGCGCCACGGCATCACCGCGGTGCCTTTGACCGTGGTCCTCGGTGACCGCGCGCTGGAGGAGGGCACCGAGATCTCGACCCGTTCGCTGGCCCAGGCTTTGCAGAAGCGTCGCCCGGTGACCACCTCGCGGCCCGGCCCCCAGGTCTTCGCGGACACCTACCGCGAGATCGCCGAGGCCGGTGCCACCGGCATCGTCTCCCTCCACCTCTCCGCCGAGCTCTCGGGCACCTACGACGCGGCGGTCGTCGCGGCGCGCGAGGCGCCGGTGCCGGTGCGGGTGGTGGACACCGGCATGATCGCGATGGCGCTCGGGTTCTGCGCCCTCGCCGCGGCGGAGGCGGCCGAGGCGGGCGGCACGGTGGACGACGCCGTCACGGCCGCCGAGAAACGGGCCGCGGGCACGTCCGCCTACTTCTACGTCGACACCCTCGACTACCTGCGCCGGGGCGGCCGGATCGGTGCCGCGCAGGCGCTGCTCGGCTCGGCGCTCGCCGTGAAGCCGTTGCTGCAGCTGGCCGGCGGCCGTATCGAACCCCTGGAGAAGGTGCGGACGGCGTCCAAGGCGATCGCCCGCCTGGAGGAGATCGCGGCCGACCGGGCGGGCGCCGCCCAGGTCGACATCGCCGTGCACCACCTCGCCGCCCCGGACCGGGCGTCGGCCCTCGCGGACCGGCTGCGGGACCGGCTGCCCGGGCTGGCCGACCTGCACGTCAGCGAGGTCGGGGCGGTGATCGGGGCACATACCGGGCCTGGGTTGCTGGGGGTTGTGGTGTCGGCTCGGTGACGCGGCGTTCTCGTCGCGTGCTGAGGTCACTCAGGCGGGTGGCTGAGGTCGCTCAGGCGGGTGGCTGAGGTCACTTACGCGGGTGGCTGAGGTCGCTTAGGCGGGTGTTCGTGTCGTTCGTGGTGTCGGTCACGTGGGGGGCGGTGTCCGTCAGGCGGGTGGCGGTGTCCCCAAGCGGGTGGCGGTGTCCTCGGGCGGGTGCTGGGTGTCACTCGTGTGAGTGACGGAGTTGTCCACAACCCGGTGGTTTTCCCCGGGAATCGACCAAGATCATCGCAAAGGTGCCGGGGTGGCCGATGCTCGGCGCATGGCACTTCGATCACGTTCACGCACAGCGGCCGTCACGAGTGGGCCGGGCCGGGCGCCCGCGTCCGACGGCAGGGTCAGGCACCGCGCGCAGGCTTCCCCTCTCCGCGGCGGCGGCCGCGGCCGGGCACGGCGGCGTCACGCGTCGGCGGAGGAGCTGCGGCGGCGGGCCGGGATGCTGTTCGAGGGGAGGGCGGAGCAGGGGGAGGGAGGGCGGGCCGAGCAGGTTGAAGTGGCTCGGTGGGCCGAGCAGGGTGAGGTGGCTCAGTGGGCCGAGCCTGCCGAGCCGGTTCCTCGTGCGGAGTGGGCCGCGGGGAACGAACAGGTCGATGGGCGGCGGGAGTCCGGCACGGGACCGCCGGGCGAGGACGGGTGCGCGGCGAGGCCGACAGGCCGGTCGGTGCCGTCCTGCCGCCCCAGGGGAGGGGCGGACCGGTCGGACGGCGATGCCGTCGAGGGCGCGGAGGCGCCGACCGCTCACACGGAGGGCCGGACGGATGCCGGAGCGGCCCGTGTGCCGGCGGAGGGCGGGACGAATGCCGGAGCGGATCCTGTGCCGGCGGATGCCGGAGGAGACCCCGTGCCGGCGGAGGGCTGGCGGGAGCGGGCCGGACTGGCGCTGCGCGAGCGGATGCCGGTCTGGTTGCAGGCCAGGTGCGGTCTGGAGCGACGGAGCGTGCTCGCCCTGACGGTGGTGCTCGTCGTGGCCGCCGGGTTCGCCGTGCAGCATTACTGGGCCGGGCGGACCGAACCCGTTCGGGCACCCGAGGTGGTGCGCGCGGTCGTTCCGGACGGGGATCGGGCGGTGGCGGACGGGCAGGGCCGGGAGGAGGACGGGCCGCGGACAGCGCCGGGTGCGGCGCCGGGCGTCGCGTCACCGGGTGCGCCCGCGCCCGAGATCGTGGTGGACGTCAGCGGCAAGGTCCGGGAGCCGGGCATCCACCGCCTGCCGGCCGGCTCGCGGGTCGCGGACGCACTGCGCGCGGCAGGCGGGGTACGGCCCGGTACGGACACCGACGGCCTGAACCGCGCCCGCTTCCTCGTGGACGGCGAGCAGGTGGTCGTCGGCGGCCCGGCCCCGGCCCCGGCTCCCGGCACCGCACCGGGCACGGGCCCGGGAGGCGCGGTCGCCGGTGGCCCGGTGACGGGGGCGGGCCCCGCGGCTCCCCTCTCCCTCAACACGGCCACCGTCGAGCAGCTCGACACCTTGCCGGGCGTCGGTCCCGTGCTGGCCCGGCACATCATCGACTACCGCACGCAGCACGGCGGCTTCCGCTCGGTGGACGAACTGCGTGAGGTCAACGGCATCGGCGAGCGCCGCTTCGCCGACCTGCGGAACCTCGTACGGCCATGAGCGGCGCATCCGTCGTGCCGCGACGGGCGACGCCCCGAGGCCCGAGGGCCGGGACCGGTTCGGGAGGGGCCGCCGTCAGGCGGCCGGTGCACGCCGACTCCGGGCAGCGGCTCGGGGCCGCCCGTCCGCGCCAGGAGGGGCCGACGGACCTCCGGCTGGTGCCTCCCGCGCTGGCGGCCTGGGCGACGGCGGCGTCGACGCTGGACGCGCCGCCCGGCCGGGTCGTGGGCGTGGTGGCGGTGTGCCTGGTGGCGGCCGTCGTCCTGCTGTCGGTTCGGTGGCGCCCGGCAGGGGACCGCCCGGCACCGGCAGCACTGCCGGTGCGGCGGCCTCGCGTGGGGCCGCGTGCCGCCGGGCCCGGTGCCGTGGCCGCCGTGCTGCTCTGCGTCGCCGCGGCCGCCGGCTCGGCCGGGCTGCACGGGGCGGATCTGCGCCGGGGGCCCGTACCGGACCTGGCCCGGCGGCACGCGACGGTGACCGTGGACGTCGAGGTCACCTCCGATCCCCGGCTGACCCGGCCGAAGGTCACGGGCGATCACATGGCCCGGACCGCCGTGCTGATCAATGCCGAGGTGCGACGGGTCGAGGAGGCGGGCGGAGCCGCTCGGGTGACGCGGACCCCGGTGCTGGTGATCGTCGGCACCGGCGCGGCCGGCCGGGCCGCCGGGAGCCCGGGCGGGGATGTGCGGCGGTTGACCGGTGACGGCTCCGGACCGTCCGCCTGGCTGGGACTGCTGCCCTCGACGCGCCTGCGGCTCACCGCACGCCTGGCACCCCCGCTGGCGGACGGCGACCGGATCGCGGCCGTGCTGCGGGTGCGGGATCGTGTGACGCCGCAGGTGGTGAGGGAACCGTCGGGCGCTCAGCGGTTCGCCGGACGGTTGCGCGCCGGGCTGCGGGAGGCCACCGACGGACTGCCGGCGGACGCGCGGGCGCTCCTGCCCGGGCTGGTCGTGGGGGACACCTCGCGGATCACGCCCGAGCTGGACGAGGCCTTCAAGGAGACCGACCTCACGCACACGCTGGCCGTGTCCGGGGCCAACTTCACGATCCTGCTGGCACTGCTCCTCGGACCTTTGGGCCTGGCGCAGCACGCCGAGCGGCGCGGCCTCGCGCCCCGCCTCGGCATCTCGCTGCGGGCGACGGCGGTGCTCGGTGGGGCGCTCACCCTGGGGTTCGTCGTCGTGTGCCGGCCGGACCCGAGCGTGCTGCGGGCCGCCGCCTGCGGATCCGTGGCCCTGCTGGCACTGGCGACCGGACGCCGCAGGTCCCTGATCCCGGCGCTGGCGACGGCCGTTGTGCTGCTGGTCCTCTACGACCCGTGGCTGGCGCGGAGTTACGGATTCCTGCTGTCCGTGCTCGCCACGGGCGCCCTCCTCACGCTCGCCCCGCGCTGGAGCGCGGAACTGCGGCGGCGCGGGATGCCGCCGAGGCCGGCCGAGGCACTGGCCGCGGCGGCGGCCGCACAGGCGCTGTGCGCTCCGGTGGTCGCGGTGCTCTCGGCACGGGTGAGTGTGGTGGCGGTGCCGTGCAACCTCCTCGCGGAGTTCGCGGTCGCGCCGGCGACCGTGCTGGGCTTCGCGGCGCTGGCCGCGGCACCCGTGGCGATGCCGGTGGCCAAGGCGCTGGCCTGGTGCGCGAGTTGGCCCGCGCAGTGGCTCGCGGGAATCGCGCGCACGGGGGCGGCGCTGCCCGGGGCGGGAGTGGACTGGCCGGGCAGCTGGGCGGGCGCGGCGCTGCTCGCCGTCGCCACGGTCGTGGTCCTGGCGGCCGGACGGCGGTTGCTGGGGCATCCCTGGGGGTGCGCCGTCTGCGCGGTGCTGCAGGTGCTGGTGGTGGTCCGGCCGCACCCACTGGGCCGGGTCGTCACGGGCTGGCCGCCGCCCGGATGGCGGTCGGTGATGTGCGACGTGGGGCAGGGCGACGCCATGGTGCTCGCGGCGGGGGAGGGCGCCGGCGTGGTCGTGGACGCCGGGCCGGATCCCGAGCTCGTCGACCGCTGCCTGCGCTCCCTCGGCATCACCCGGATCCCGCTCGTGGTCCTGACCCACTTCCACGCCGACCACGTGGCGGGTCTGCCCGGCGTACTGCGGGGACGCCGGGTCGGCGAGATCCAGACCACCGGTCACGAGGAGCCCGCGGACCAGGCCGCGTTCGTCCGGAGGGAGGCGGCCGCCCGGCGCGTGCCCGTGACGCACGCCGTCGCGGGGGAGCGGCGGCGCACCGGGCGGCTGTCCTGGCAGGTGCTGTGGCCGCCGCCCCGGTCCCGGCCGGCACCGGAGGGACCGAACGACGCCAGCGTCACCCTGCTCGTCCGGTCCGCCGGGCTGCGCCTGCTGCTGCTCGGCGACCTCGAACCCCCGGCGCAGCAGGAGCTGGCGAGGTCACCTGCGGCCGCCCGGGCCGAGGGCGTCGACGTGCTGAAGGTCGCCCACCACGGCTCGGCCTACCAGGACCCCGACCTGATACGCCGGGTGGCACCGCGCCTGGCCCTCATCAGCTGCGGCGACGACAACCCGTACGGCCACCCCGCGCCCAGCACGCTCGCGGCACTGCGCGCCGGGGGAGCGGCCGTGCTGCGGACGGACCGGGACGGGGCCCTGGCGGTCGTCGGTGAGGGCGGGCAGTTGCGGGTGGCGCGAGACTGAGGGCATGAATTCCGCACAGGTTGATGCCTACCTTCGCCGTCTGGGAGTCGAGCAGCCGGCGTGGCCCACCGTCGACGTCCTGCGCGAGCTGCACCTGCGCCATCTGCAGACCGTGCCGTTCGAAAACCTTTCGATCCACCTGGGGGAGGAGATCGCGCTGGAGGAGAAGCGGTTGCTGGACAAGGTGGTGGACGCGCGACGGGGCGGGTTCTGCTACGAACTGAACGGCGCCTTCGGGACGTTGCTCACCGCGCTGGGGTACGAGGTCACGCTGCTGGCGGCACGGGTGTACGGGGACGGGGGCCGGCTCGGGATCCCGTACGACCACCTCGCGCTGCGGGTGCGGACGGTGGACGGGGGCGACTGGCTCGCCGACGTAGGCTTCGGGGCCCACAGCCACTTCCCGCTGGTGTTCGGGGAGCGGGGTGAGCAGACGGATCCCGGCGGCACGTTCCGGGTCGTCGAGGCGGATCCGGACGCGGCCGGGGTGCGGGGCGGGCACGACACGGTCGAGGCCGCGGACCTGGACGTGATCCGCGACGGCAAGGCGCAGTACCGGCTGGAGGTGCGGCCGCGGGTGCTCGGCGACTTCGTGGCCGGGGCGTGGTGGCACACCACCTCACCGGCGTCGCACTTCACCCGGTCACTGGTCTGCTCGCGGGTCACGGAGGACGGCGGCAGGGTCACGCTCGCCGGGCGCCGGCTCACGGTGACGGCCGCCGACGGGACGCGGCGGGAAGAGGAGCTGGGGACGGACGAGGAGGTGCGGTCGGTGTACCGGGACCGCTTCGGCATCGAGCTGGACCGGGTGCCGGTCGTACGGGGTGCCGACGAGCCGGAAGGCTGATGCGGGCGCCAGGCGTGCGAGGGCGCTGGGGCGGAGGGCTGATGTGGGTGCCGGTCGTGCGGGGCGTACGGCCGGGGCTGCGGGGGCCTTGGCCGGCCGGTGCGGAGAGGGAGGAGGGGCGGGCCGGCGGAGTGCCGTCGGGGGTACCGGACAATGGCTCCGTGAGTGATGTGCGACATGTGCTGGTGCTGCCCGACCGTGATGCCGCGGAGGAGGTCGCGGAGGCGCTGGGGGAGCGGTTCGGGGTCGACGAGGAGCCGCGGCTGGTGCGGGACGCGCTGGCCGGGGAGGACGACGCGGAGGACGCGCAGTGGCTGGTCCTGCTGCGGGACTCGGCGGGGCGGCTGGACCCGGGCGAGTTGGACGCGTTCGCGGGGGAGTGGGAGGGGTGGCGGGAGGAACCGTAGCGCCGGGCCCGCGCGGCGGCCGGGCGCGCGACCGCCCCTGGCGTGACGGGCCGGGCTCGCCCCTGCGGGGAGCAGCGGCCGGAGTCCGCCGGGGGAGCAGCGCCGGAATCTGCCCGGGGAAGCAACGCCGGAGTTTGCCCGGGAGCGCAAGGGTCGGGGCCCATCGCAGGGTGGGGAGCAGCGGCCGGAGCCCGTCGGCGAGCAGCGGCTGGAGTGCCGAGGAGAGCAAGTGCCGCGGGAGCAGTGCCCGGAGCCCGGGGGAAGGCGTCGCGCGGTGATGTCGGTGGTGCGTGGGATGCTTGGGCCGATGGCCAGGAAGACTGCTCAGGATGATCCTCTCGCCCCCGTGACGCTCGCCGTGGGCCAGGAGGAGCTGCTGCTCGACCGCGCCGTGCAGGAGGTGGTGGCTGCGGCGAAGGCGAGCGACGCCGACACGGACGTGCGGGACCTGACCCCCGACCAGGTGCAACCCGGCACGCTGGCCGAGCTGACCAGCCCCTCGCTCTTCGCGGAGCGCAAGGTCGTGGTCGTGCGCAACGCGCAGGACCTCTCGGCCGACACGGTCAAGGACGTGAAGGCGTACCTCGGGGCGCCCGCCGAGGAGATCACGCTCGTGCTGCTGCACGCGGGCGGCGCCAAGGGCAAGGGGTTGCTGGACGCGGCGCGCAAGGCGGGGGCGCGGGAGGTGGCGTGCCCCAAGATGACCAAGCCGGCGGACCGGCTGGCGTTCGTGCGGGGGGAGTTCCGGACGGCCGGGCGGTCGGCCGCGCCCGAGGCGTGCCAGGCGCTGGTCGACGCGATCGGCAGCGACCTGCGGGAGCTGGCGTCGGCGGTGTCCCAGCTGTGCGCGGACGTCGAGGGGACGATCGACGAGGCGGTCGTCGGGCGGTACTACACGGGGCGGGCCGAGGCGTCGAGCTTCACGGTCGCCGACCGGGCGGTCGAGGGCCGGGCGGCGGAGGCGCTGGAGGCACTGCGCTGGTCGCTGGCGACCGGGGTGGCGCCGGTGATGATCACGAGTGCGCTGGCCCAGGGGGTGCGGGCGATCGGGAAGCTGTCGTCGGCGCGGGGCGGGCGGCCGGCGGATCTCGCCCGGGAGCTCGGTATGCCGCCCTGGAAGATCGATCGGGTGCGGCAGCAGATGCGGGGCTGGACGCCGGACGGGGTGGCCGTGGCGCTGCGGGCGGTGGCCGAGGCGGACGCGGGTGTGAAGGGCGGCGGGGACGACCCGGAGTACGCGTTGGAGAAGGCAGTGGTGGCCATCGCGCGGGCGGCGAGGTCCCGGGGGCGGTAGCCGGTGCTCCGCTGCGACCGCCGGCCGCTGTGGCCGCTCCCTCCGGGGCGGACGTCCGGGTCCGTGAAGCAGCGGTTCCGACGCCGCCGCCCCCACGGTTCAGTAGCTTCCCCCACCCCCGATCCGGTGGCTCCTTCCACGATCCGTCAGCCCTTCCCGTGATCCGTCAGCCCTCCGTGATCCTGCGGCCCTTCCCCGGCCCGTGATCCAGTAGCCCTTCGCCCGCACCGGAGGAGAATCGGGCGTATCAGCCGTTCATCGCCGGACTAGGGAAGGTGGCGACCGTCATGGCTGAGCACCCGCACGCCATGCTCGTCCGCCAGGGCTACGAAGCGTTCCAGCGGGGGGACATGGACACCCTGCGCGGCATGATGACCGGGGACTGCACGCACCACGTGCCCGGTTCCCACCCGCTGGCGGGGGACCACAAGGGGATCGACGCGATCATCGACTACTACGGCCGGCTCCACACGGAGACGGACGGGTCGTTCCGGGTCGAGCTGCTCAACGTGTTCGTCGACGGGCGGGGGCACGCCGTCTCGGTGCACCGTTTCACCGCCGACCGCGGCGGCAAGCACCTCGACGCGAACGGAGGCCTCGTCTTCCGGATCGTCGGGGACAAGATGACCGACCTCGACGAGTGCGTCGAGGACATGGACCAGGGCGACGACTTCTGGTCGTGACGCCCCTCCGTGACACCCCTCCGTGGCGCGACGCGCGGTGACACCGGCCGCACACGCCGAAGGCCCCGCCCGCCGCTCTGGGGAAGAGCGGCGGGCGGGGCCTTCGGTTCACGCCGGGTGAGCCCGCCCCCGCGTGGCGAACGCAGGCCGCGGGCGAGCTCGGGGTGCCGGTCGGGGGCGGATGAGAGAGGGCCCGCCCTGGGTCCTTCCGGCGGCTGGATCCGCGGGGGATCCGGTCAGATCAGAAAGGGGTTCAGCCCTTGAGGGCGGCGACCTTCTGAGCCAGCGCCGACTTCTTGTTGGCGGCCTGGTTCTTGTGGATGACGCCCTTGGAGACGGCCTTGTCGAGCTGACGCGCGGCAGCGCGCTGGTACTCGGTGGCCTTCTCGACGTCACCCGCGGCAGCGGCCTCGCGGGCCTTGCGGACCGCGGTCTTCAGGGAGGACTTGACGGCCTTGTTGCGCAGCCGCGCCTTCTCGTTGGTCTTGATCCGCTTGATCTGGGACTTGATGTTCGCCACGAATGAGCCTCTACAGGTTCAGGCACGGAGCCGGGAGCACTCCGGGCAAGGAGATGCCGGGTTCCGTACCGAGTGATTTACCAGGTGATTTCTTGATGACGTGCCTCGCGCTGAGAGGGCATGAGACACAGCCACCCAGACTAGCAGCGGCCCTCCGGGCGGCCCAAACCGGCCGCCGGACGCCTCCGCTCCGGCCCCTCGCGCCGGGCTCGCTCCCGCTGGTTCCGGGGCAAACCGTCCCCCGCCTCCCGCGCGTGGGACCATGGAAGCTACGTATCGATCCGACCCGAGACCGCAGACACTGCGGACGCCTCAAGAATCAGGACCCTGCGTGCCCGCGATCCCTAGCCATGTGCCCGAGCCGAGCCGTACCGACCCGGCTCTGATCCGCAATTTCTGCATCATCGCGCACATCGACCACGGCAAGTCCACGCTCGCCGACCGGATGCTCCAGCTGACCGGTGTGGTCGAGCAGCGGCAGATGCGCGCTCAGTACCTCGACCGCATGGACATCGAGCGCGAGCGCGGCATCACGATCAAGTCCCAGGCGGTGCGTCTGCCGTGGGCCCCGACCCACGACAAGAGCAACACGCACATCCTCAACATGATCGACACCCCCGGGCACGTCGACTTCACCTACGAGGTGTCGCGGTCGCTGGCCGCGTGCGAGGGGACCATCCTGCTCGTCGACGCGGCCCAGGGCATCGAGGCCCAGACCCTCGCCAACCTGTACCTGGCGATGGAGAACGACCTCACGATCATCCCCGTGCTGAACAAGATCGACCTTCCCGCGGCCCAGCCGGAGAAGTTCGCCGAGGAGCTCGCCAACCTGGTCGGCTGCGAGCCCGGCGACGTGCTGAAGGTGTCGGCGAAGACCGGTCTGGGCGTCGAGGCGCTGCTCGACAAGGTCGTCGCCGAGATCCCGGCCCCGGTCGGCGTCAAGGACGCCCCGGCCCGCGCCATGATCTTCGACTCCGTCTACGACTCCTACCGGGGTGTCGTGACGTACGTCCGTGTCATCGACGGGCAGCTCAACAAGCGCGAGCGCATCCGGATGATGTCCACGAACGCCACGCACGAGCTGCTGGAGATCGGCACCAACTCGCCGGAGATGCTGCCGGCCGACGGCCTGGGCGTCGGCGAGGTGGGGTACCTGATCACCGGTGTGAAGGACGTCCGCCAGTCCAAGGTCGGCGACACCGTCACCAGCATGCAGAAGGGCGCCACCGAGGCGCTCGGCGGGTACAAGGACCCCAAGCCCATGGTCTTCTCCGGGCTGTACCCGCTGGACGGGTCCGACTACCCCGAGCTGCGCGAGGCCCTGGACAAGCTCCAGCTCAACGACGCCGCGCTGGTCTACGAGCCGGAGACCTCCGCCGCGCTCGGCTTCGGCTTCCGCGTCGGCTTCCTCGGCCTGCTGCACCTGGACGTGATCCGGGAGCGGCTGGAGCGCGAGTTCGGCCTGGACCTGATCGCCACCGCCCCCAACGTGGTCTACCGCGTGACCATGGAGGACGGCGAGGAGATCACGGTCACCAACCCCAGCGAGTTCCCCGAGGGGAAGATCGCGGAGGTGCACGAGCCGGTGGTGCGGGCGACGATCCTCGCGCCCACCGAGTTCATCGGCGCGATCATGGAGCTGTGCCAGACCCGGCGCGGCACCCTGCTCGGCATGGACTACCTCTCCGAGGACCGGGTCGAGATCCGCTACACCCTGCCGCTCGCGGAGATCGTCTTCGACTTCTTCGACCAGCTGAAGTCCAAGACCCGCGGCTACGCCTCCCTCGACTACGAGCCCACCGGCGAGCAGTCCAGCTCCCTGGTCAAGGTCGACATCCTGCTGCACGGCGACAAGGTGGACGCCTTCTCGGCGATCACCCACAAGGACCAGGCGTACGCGTACGGCGTCCGGCTCGTCGCCAAGCTGAAGGAGCTGATCCCGCGGCAGAACTTCGAGGTGCCGGTCCAGGCCGCCATCGGCTCCCGGGTGATCGCCCGCGAGACCATCCGCGCCATCCGCAAGGACGTCCTCGCCAAGTGCTACGGCGGTGACATCTCCCGCAAGCGCAAGCTGCTGGAGAAGCAGAAGGAAGGCAAGAAGCGGATGAAGATGGTGGGATCCGTGGAGGTTCCGCAGGAGGCCTTCATCGCGGTCCTGTCCAGCGATGACAGCGCGGGATCGGGCAAGGCCAAGAAGTAGCCGCCGATTACCGTGGGTTACAGCCCGAACCGGGTGGAACAGGGGCCCGTCGCGCGAAAGCGCGGCGGGCCCCTGTGCGTCCACCGGGTGCCTCTCTGTAGGAAGTGACAGGCCGCGAAGTCTTACGCGGTGGCCGGTCGGGCCTTACTCTGATCCCTGCTCGATAGTTACTCGCGAGTTAAACAACGGCGCGCGAGTGAACCCAGCCGCACCTGAGCCAGCCGCACCGTCGCGGGCCCCGGAGGATGTCGTGAGCGACACACAGCAACTGATCGAGAACCGTCCGCCCTCCGTGGCGGCCCTCTTCCTGGAGCGCGTGGCGGCCACGCCGGACGCCGAGGCCTACCGCTACCCCGTGCCGTCCGCCTCCGGCGAGGGGCCGGACGACTGGAAGGGACTGAGCTGGGCGCAGACCGCCGAGCGCGTCCACGCCATCGCGGCCGGCCTGATCGAACTGGGCGTGCAGCCGGAGGAGCGGGTGGCGCTGGCCGCCGCGACCCGGGTCGAGTGGATCCTCGCCGACCTGGGCATCCTGTGCGCGGGCGCCGCCACGACCACGATCTACCCGCAGACCAACGCCGAGGAGTCGGCGTTCATCCTCTCGGACTCCGAGAGCAAGGTGCTCATCGCGGAGAACGCCGAGCAGCTGGCCAAGGCCGAGGAGAAGCGGGCCGAGCTGCCCGGCCTCACCCACGTCGTGGTGATCGACGCGGCCGGCGTGGAGACCGGCGACCGGGTCCTCTCCCTCGACGAACTGGAGAGCCGGGGCGCGGCCCGGCTGGAGAAGGACCCCGAGCTCATCAAGGAGCGGGTCGGCGCGATCACCAAGGACCAGCTGGCCACCCTCATCTACACCTCCGGCACCACCGGCCGCCCCAAGGGCGTGCGCCTGCCGCACGACAACTGGGCGTACATGGCGAAGGCGATCGCCGCGACCGGGCTGGTCAGCGCCGAGGACGTGCAGTACCTGTGGCTGCCGCTCGCCCACGTCTTCGGCAAGGTGCTGACCTCCGGCCAGATCGAGGTCGGGCACGTCACCGCCGTCGACGGCCGGGTCGACAAGATCATCGAGAACCTGCCGGTGGTGCGGCCGACGTACATGGCGGCCGTGCCGCGCATCTTCGAGAAGGTCTACAACGGGGTCGCGACCAAGGCGAAGGCCGGCGGCGGCGCCAAGTACAAGATCTTCCAGTGGGCCGCCGAGGTCGCCCGCGAGTACGCCAAGGTCACCCAGGACAACTTCCGCCGCACCGGCACCGCGAGCGCCCCCTTCGGCCTGTCGGCCAAGCACAAGGTCGCCGACACGCTGGTGTACGCCAAGATCCGCGAGGCCTTCGGCGGCAACCTGCGCGCCTGCGTGTCGGGCAGCGCCGCCCTCGCGCCCGAGATCGGCTACTTCTTCGCCGGCGCCGGCATCCACATCCTGGAGGGCTACGGCCTCACCGAGTCCTCCGCCGCCTCCTTCGTCAACCCGGGCGAGGCGTACCGCACCGGCACCGTCGGCAAGCCGCTGCCCGGCACCGAGGTGCGCATCGCGGACGACGGTGAGATCCTGCTGCGCGGCCCCGGCATCATGGAGGGCTACCACAAGCTGCCCGAGAAGACCGCCGAGGTCCTGGAGGCGGACGGCTGGTTCCACACCGGCGACATCGGCGAGCTCTCGCCCGACGGCTACCTGCGGATCACCGACCGCAAGAAGGACCTGATCAAGACGTCCGGCGGCAAGTACATCGCGCCGGCCGAGGTCGAGGGCCAGTTCAAGGCGATCTGCCCGTACGTCTCCAACATCCTCGTGCACGGCGCCGACCGGAACTTCTGCACCGCCCTGATCGCCCTCGACGAGGTGGCGATCACCGGCTGGGCGGAGGAGAACGGCCTGGGCGGCAAGCCGTACGCGGACATCGTCGCCGCGCCGGTCACGGTCGAGATGGTCGACGGGTACGTGAAGCAGCTCAACGAGGGACTGCAGCGCTGGCAGACCATCAAGAAGTTCCGGCTGCTGCCGCGCGACCTCGACGTCGAGCACGGCGAGATCACGCCCAGCCTGAAGCTGAAGCGGCCCGTCGTCGAGCGGGAGTACAAGCACCTGATCGACGAGATGTACGAGGGGACGCGCGAGGCGTGACGAGCGGCCGGGGGACCGCCGGCCGGCCGCGGGGCACCGTGGCCGGCCGACGGTCCCCCGGCCCGTTCCTGGGGGAGGCCCGGCCGGGGGTAGCGGCGGGGACACGCACGGGTCACCTCGCCGGTGAGGGGCCGCGGCGGTGCGGTTCCTCCGGGGGCCGGGGACGCCCCGTGCCCGGGCCTGCCCGCCGAGGCGTCTCGGGGCCGGGGCGCGGGCCCCGGTCCGCGACCCGGCCGTGGGCCGCGGGGGATCCGGCCGTGATCCCGTGTCCGCCGGCCGCCGCCCCCGCGGAGCCGCCGCCCCGGACCGGGGCCGTCGCGGCGCGGAGCGGACGCGGCCCGGATGCCCGAATGTGACCGTCTCCGGGCGCGTCCTCGACCACGCGGGGAGCACGGTTCTCACTCATGGCGGCCCACTTCGGTAACTCGGTGCTCACGGACGGGTCCGGTCTGTCACCCTGTCGGCATCGACTGAGGCGTATTCGTCCGAACTGCCCGGGGAGCTGTCCATGGGGGCCATTCCGACGCAACGGGAGACACTCGTGCGTGCTTGCGGGGTGCCGGCGCACGCGTCGGAGGAGTCCGCCCCGCCGCACACCCGGGCGCACGCCACCCTGCCCGGCAGCTCCGTCGCCCCCGGCTCGGCCCGCGCCCTGGTGCGCACGGCGCTCGCCGACTGGAGCGCCCTCGGCCTGCCCGGCACCGAGCACGTCACCGACCGCCTCGCCGCGGACGCCCTGCTGGTCGTCAGCGAACTCGTCACCAACGCCGTGGTCCACGCCGGCACCGAGGTCGAGCTGACCTGCCGGCTGGAGGAGAGCGGCGTGCTGATCGTCGAGGTCTGCGACCACCACCCCTCGCGCGCCCCGCGCGGCGGCGAGCCGGAGACGGCGTACGAGACACCGGAGTACGGGCGCGGCCTGCGGCTCGTCGCGACGCTCGCGGAGGCCTGGGGGGTGACGTACCGCACGGGGTCCAAGACGGTGTGGGCGCGGCTGGCCGCGACGGACGCCACGGCCGGCGAGGAGATCGAGGCCTACGCCGAGGAGGAGCACGCCCTGGAGCGCGGGCTCCTGGTCGCCGGGATGCTCGCCCCCGAGCCCCCGCGGGCCGAGGGCGACCGCGACTGGCTGGGCCGCGGCGCCCTGTCCTTCCTCGCCGAGGCCTCCGACCTGCTCGCCGGGCAGCTCGACGAGGACCTGGTCGCCGCCCTCGCCGGGCAGCTCATCGTGCCGCGGCTGGCGGACTGGTGCGCGGTGTGGCTGGAGGACGAGGCCACCGGCCGCGGCGGATGGGCCGGCGGGGCGGGCCCGGCCCGCGTGTGGCACGGCAGCGAGAACCGGATCGAGGAGCTGCGGCGGGCCCTGGAGAAGGACCCGCCGCACCCGCACGACCCGTTGCGGTCCGGGCCCGCCGCCTACCCCTGGCCGGCCGGACCGCTGGGCGGGTCCGGCGCGGCGCTCGCCTACCGGCTGGTCGCCGGCGGGCGGCCGCTGGGCACCCTGGTCATCGGGCGGGCCGGCATCGCCCGCTTCCCCGACGAGATCACCGGGCTGGTGGAGGACCTCGGCCGCCGGGTGGCGCTCGCCATCGGCGCGGCCCGCCAGTACGCCCGGCAGGCCACCATCAGCGCCGTCCTGCAGCGCGGGCTGCTGCCCGGGGCGGTCGCCGCGATCCCCGGGGTGCGCAGCGCCCTGGTCTACGAGCCGTGCGACAAGGGCGGTCCGAGCGGCGACTTCTACGACGTGTTCCCGGCCGGCGACGGCCGCTGGTGCTTCGCCCTCGGCGACGTCCAGGGCAAGGGGCCGGAGGCCGCCGTGGTCATCGGCCTCGCCCGGCCCTGGCTGCGGCTGCTGGCCCGCGAGGGCTACCGGGTCGCCGACGTCCTGGACCGCCTCAACCAGCTCCTCCTCGACGACGCGACCGAGGCCGCCGACGCCGCCGCCCGGGCGCTGGTGGCCGCGGGCGCCCGGCCCACCGTCCCCGGGGACGGCCCGCAGACCCGTTTCCTCTCCCTCCTGTACGGCGAGCTGGTCCCCCACGAGGGCGGGGTCCGCTGCACCCTCGCCTCCGCCGGGCACCCGCTGCCGCTGCTCCTCGGCCCGGACGGCACGGTCCGCACGGCGGCCGGGCCGCAGACCCTCCTCGGGGTCGTCGAGGACGCCACCTACACCAGCGAGACCTTCGAGCTGGCCTCCGGCGACACGCTGCTGTGCGTCACGGACGGCGTGACCGAGCGGCGCAGCGGCTCGCGCCAGTTCGACGACGAGGACGGGCTGGCGACGGCGCTCGCCGGGTGCGCGGGGCTGGAGGCGGAGCCGATAGCGGAGCGGATCAAGCGGCTCGTGCACGAGTTCGGGGCGCGGCCGCCGGCGGACGACCTGGCACTGCTGGTGCTCCAGGCGGAGTGACGGGGGGCTCCCGCCCGCTTCCCGGGCGGGAGCCCCCGCGCCGGTTCCGGCGCGCGCCGGCGCGCCGCGCGCATCGCTCGGGCCGGTGCGCCGCGCGTGTCACCGGCGGCGGCCAGGGCACCGGGCGTGCCACCGCGGGCCGGCGCGCCGCGGGGAGCGCCCCGCCCCGGTGTGCCGCGCGTGTCACCGTGGGCCGGTGCGCCGCGGGAAGCGCTCCGCCCCGGTGCGTCAGGCGGGGCGACCCGCCCCGGTGCTCCCGGCGGAGTGCCGCCGCGGCGTGTCAGGCGGGGTGACTCTCCCCGGTGCGCCAGGCGGGGTGCCCCGCCCCGGTGCGCCAGGCGGAGCGACCCTCCCCGGTGCTCCCGGCGGAGTGCCGCCGCGGGTGCTGGACAATGGAAGGCATGCCTTCCGCACTCCCCGACGGCGAGCCCGTCCCCGCCGACGGTGCGCTGCCCGCGTCCGCGCTCGCCGGGGCCGCCGACCGCCCCCTCGGGTTCTACCTGCACGTCCCCTACTGCGCGACCCGCTGCGGCTACTGCGACTTCAACACCTACACCGCGACCGAGCTGCGCGGCACCGGCGGGGTGCTCGCCTCCCGCGACAACTACGCCGAGACGCTGATCGAGGAGGTCCGCCTGGCCCGCAAGGTCCTCGGCGACGATCCGCGCGAGGTCCGCACGGTGTTCGTCGGCGGCGGCACCCCGACCCTGCTGGCCGCGGACGACCTGGTCCGGATGCTGGGCGCGGTCCGCGACGAGTTCGGGCTGGCCGCCGACGCCGAGGTCACCACGGAGGCGAACCCGGAGTCGGTCGACCCGGCGTACCTCGCGGCCCTGCGGGAGGGCGGCTTCAACCGGATCTCCTTCGGCATGCAGAGCGCCCGGCAGCACGTGCTGAGGGTCCTGGACCGCACGCACACGCCCGGACGCCCGGAGGCGTGCGTCGCGGAGGCCCGCGCCGCGGGCTTCGCGCACGTCAACCTCGACCTGATCTACGGCACCCCGGGCGAGTCCGACGACGACTGGCGAGCCTCCCTGGAGGCGGCCCTCGGCGCCGGACCCGACCACGTCTCGGCGTACGCCCTGATCGTCGAGGAGGGCACCGGGCTGGCCCGCCGCATCCGCCGGGGCGAGATCCCGATGACCGACGACGACGTGCACGCCGACCGCTACCTGATCGCCGAGGAGACCCTGTCGGCGGCGGGCTTCGACTGGTACGAGGTGTCGAACTGGGCCACCTCCGAGGCCGGCCGCTGCCTGCACAACGAGCTGTACTGGCGGGGCGCCGACTGGTGGGGCGCGGGCCCCGGGGCGCACAGCCACGTCGGCGGGGTGCGCTGGTGGAACGTCAAGCACCCCGGCGCGTACGCGGCGGCGCTGGCGGCGGGCCGGTCACCGGGCGCGGGCCGCGAGGTCCTGTCCGAGGAGGACCGCCGGGTGGAGCGGATCCTGCTGGAGCTGCGGCTGCGCGAGGGCGTGCCGCTGGCGCTGCTGCGCGAGGACGGTCTCGCCGCCTCCCGCCGGGCGCTGGCGGACGGCCTGCTCCAGGACGGGCCGTACGGGGCGGGGCGGGCCGTGCTGACGCTGCGGGGGCGGCTGCTGGCGGACGCGGTGGTCAGGGACCTGGTGGACTGATCAGGCCGGCGGAGCCGTCACGAAGTCGATCAGCTCCTCCACCCGGCCCAGCAGCTCCGGCTCCAGGTCCTTGTACGACCGCACCCGGCCCAGGATCGCCTGCCAGGCGGCCCCGGTGTTCTCCGGCCAGCCCAGCGCGCGGCACACCCCCGTCTTCCAGTCCTGGCCGCGCGGCACCCGCGGCCAGGCCGCGATGCCCAGGGACGACGGTTTCACCGCCTCCCAGACGTCGACGAACGGGTGGCCCACCACCAGCGCGTGCTCGCTCGTCACCGCCCGGGCGATGCGCCACTCCTTCGTGCCCGGCACGAGGTGGTCCACGAGGACGCCGAGCCGGGCGTCGGGGCCCGGCCCGAACTCCTCGACGACGGACGGCAGGTCGTCGACGCCCTCCAGGTACTCCACGACCACCCCCTCGAGGCGCAGGTCGTCGCCCCACACCTTCTCGACCAGCTCGGCGTCGTGCCGGCCCTCCACGTAGATCCGCCCGGCCCGCGCCACGCGCGCGCGTGCCTGCGGGACGGCCACCGAGCCGGAGGCGGTGCGGGCGGGACGGGCCGGTCCCGGGGACGGCCGCACGAGGGTCACCGCGCGGCCCTCCAGGAGGAAGCCGCGCGGCTCCAGCGGGAAGACCCGGTGCTTGCCGAAGCGGTCCTCCAGGGTGACCGTGCCCGCCTCGCAGCGGATCACCGCGCCGCAGAAGCCGCTCCCCGCCTCCTCCACCACCAGGCCCGGTTCGGCCGGCACCTCGGGGACGGGCTTCGGCTTCTTCCACGGAGGGGTCAGGTCCGGAGAGTACTGGCGCATTCGGATGACGATAGGAGAAGCCCGGCCGCGATCACGGAGACACGCCGAACCGCTCGGCCAGCGCGTCCCGTTGCGCCCGGACGAACGCCGCGTCCACCACCGCTCCGTGACCGGGCACGTACAGCGCGTCCTCGCCGCCCAGTGCCAGCAGGCGGTCCAGGGCCGCCGGCCACCGCGACGGCACGGCGTCCGGGCCCGCCTGCGGCTCGCCGGACTCCTCGACCAGGTCGCCGCAGAAGACGACCTCCGGGGTGCCCGGCACCAGCACGGCCAGGTCGTGCGCGGTGTGCCCCGGCCCCACGTTCGCCAGCAGGACCTGCCGGCCGGCGCCCAGGTCGAGGGTCCACTCGCCGGAGACCAGGTGGCGGGGCGCGGTCAACGCGTCGACGGCCTCCTCGGCCCGGCGCGCCTCCATTCCGTGCCGCACCGCGTCCGCGCGCAGCTCCTCGCGGTCCCGCGTGCGCGTGAACACCCCGTCCACGCCCACCGCCCCGTACACCTCCGCGCCCGCGAACGCCGCCGAGCCGAGGACGTGGTCGAAGTGGGGGTGGGTCAGCGCGAGATGCGTCACACGGTGACCGGCCAGCCGCTCCGCCTGGACGCGCAGCCGCGCCCCCTCCGCCAGGCCGGACCCCGCGTCGATCAGCAGCGCCGCGCCCCCGCCCACGACCAGCCCTGCCGTGCAGTCCCACACCGGCAGCCGGCACCGCCCCACCCCGGCCGCGACCCGCTCCCATCCCAGCTCTTCCCAAGTCACCGTCATACGGCGACGCTAGCGGGCACGGGCCCCGTGGGCAGGGCCGCGCGGCCCCGGCCTTGCCCGTGCCGTACCCCACAGCCGTACACTGGGCCGGGGAGGTCTGGCACTCCCACGCGCCGAGTGCCAGGCAGTGTCAGGCGGAGGCAGGACACCAGGCGGACGACTTCTGGAGGTGTGCGCGGATGCTCAGTGAACGCAGGCTTCAGGTGCTGCGCGCCATCGTCCAGGACTACGTCGGCACCGAGGAGCCCGTCGGCTCGAAGGCGCTCACCGAGCGGCACAACCTGGGGGTCTCCCCGGCCACCGTGCGCAACGACATGGCGGCCCTGGAGGAGGAGGGGTACATCGCCCAGCCGCACACCAGCGCCGGGCGGATCCCCACCGACAAGGGCTACCGCCTGTTCGTCGACAAGCTGGCCGGTGTCAAGCCGATGACCGCGCCCGAGCGGCGGGCCATCCAGAACTTCCTCGAGGGCGCCGTCGACCTGGACGACGTGGTGGCCCGCACGGTGCGGCTGCTCGCGCAGCTGACCCGGCAGGTCGCCGTGGTGCAGTACCCGTCGCTGACGCGGTCGACCGTGCGGCACGTGGAACTGCTGTCGCTGGCCCCCGCGCGGGTGATGCTGGTGCTGATCACGGACACCGGACGGGTGGAGCAGCGGGTGGTCGACTGCCCGGCGCCGTTCGGCGAGACGTCGCTGGCGGACCTGCGCGCGCGGCTCAACAGCCGGGTCGCGGGCCGCCGGTTCACGGACGTGCCCACGCTGGTGGAGGACCTGCCGGACGCGTTCGAGGTCGAGGACCGCGGTACGGTCTCGACGGTGCTCTCCACCCTGCTGGAGACGCTGGTCGAGGAGAACGAGGAGCGGCTGATGATCGGCGGCACCGCCAATCTGACCCGCTTCGGGCACGACTTCCCCCTCACGATCCGGCCGGTGCTGGAGGCGCTGGAGGAGCAGGTCGTGCTCCTCAAGCTGCTCGGCGAGGCCAAGGATCCGGGCGTGACCGTCCGCATCGGTCACGAGAACGCCCACGAAGGACTCAACTCCACGTCCGTCGTGTCGGTCGGCTACGGTTCGGGCGGCGAGGCAGTCGCCAAGCTCGGCGTGGTCGGACCGACCCGCATGGACTACCCGGGAACGATGGGAGCGGTACGCGCAGTGGCACGGTACGTCGGACAGATCCTGGCGGAGTCGTAGTGGCCACGGACTACTACGCCGTACTCGGCGTGCGCCGCGACGCGTCGCAGGAAGAGATCAAGAAGGCCTTCCGGCGGCTCGCGCGCGAGCTGCACCCGGACGTCAACCCCGATCCGAAGACCCAGGAGCGGTTCAAGGAGATCAACGCCGCCTACGAGGTGCTGTCGGACCCGCAGAAGAAGCAGGTCTACGACCTCGGCGGCGACCCGCTCTCGCAGTCCGGCGGCGCCGGCGCGGGCGGCTTCGGGGCCGGCGGCTTCGGGAACTTCTCCGACATCATGGACGCGTTCTTCGGCACGGCGTCGCAGCGCGGTCCGCGCTCGCGCACCCGCCGCGGCCAGGACGCGATGATCCGCATCGAGGTCGAGCTCGACGAGGCCGCCTTCGGCACCACGAAGGACCTCCAGGTCGACACGGCCGTCGTCTGCACCACCTGCAGCGGTGAGGGCGCGGCGCCCGGCACCACCGCCCAGACGTGCGACATGTGCCGCGGCCGCGGCGAGGTCTCCCAGGTCACCCGGTCCTTCCTCGGCCAGGTCATGACCTCGCGCCCCTGCCCGCAGTGCCAGGGCTTCGGCACCGTCGTGCCGACGCCGTGCCCCGAGTGCGCGGGCGACGGCCGGGTCCGCTCCCGCCGCACGCTCACCGTGAAGATCCCCGCCGGTGTCGACAACGGCACGCGCATCCAGCTCGCCGGCGAGGGCGAGGTCGGGCCCGGCGGCGGTCCCGCCGGCGACCTGTACGTCGAGATCCACGAGCTGCCGCACCCGACCTTCCAGCGGCGCGGCGACGACCTGCACTGCACGGTGACCCTGCCCATGACGGCGGCGGCCCTCGGCACCAAGGTGCCGCTGGAGACGCTCGACGGCATGGAGGAGGTCGACATCCGGCCCGGCACCCAGTCCGGGCAGTCGATCCCGCTGCACGGCCGGGGCGTGACCCACCTGCGCGGCGGCGGCCGCGGCGACCTCATCGTCCACGTCGAGGTGCAGACCCCCAGCAAGCTCGACCCGGAGCAGGAGCGCCTGCTGCGCGAGCTGGCGAAGCTGCGCGGCGAGGAGCGCCCCCAGGGGCAGTTCCAGCCCGGGCAGCAGGGCCTGTTCTCGCGGTTGAAGGACGCCTTCAACGGGCGCTGAGACCGGCTCCCGCCGGCGGTCCGGCGCCGCCCGCGACGGCGGCCCGGACCGGCCGAGGGCCGGATTCGGACGTGGCCGGAGGGCGTGACACCATGCCGTCATGTCCTCCGCACTGACCGATCTCTTCCCCCACCCGATCGTGCAGGCCCCCATGGCGGGCGGCGTCTCCGTGCCGCGGCTCGCCGCCGCCGTGTCCGAGGCGGGCGGGCTCGGGTTCCTGGCCGCCGGGTACAAGACCGCCGACGGGATGTACCAGGAGATCAAGCAGCTGCGGAGCCTGACGGGCCGGCCGTTCGGCGTGAACCTGTTCCTGCCGCAGCCGGAGCACCCCGCGGGCACCGGCTCCACCGGGGCGGCCGACGCCGCGCCCTCCTGCGCCGCCGCCGTGGACGTCTACGCCCACCAGCTGTCCGGCGAGGCCGCCTGGTACGGGACGGAGCTCGGCGACCCCGAGAGCGGCCGGGACGACGGCTTCGAGGCCAAGCTCGCCGTGCTCCTGGACAACCCGGTGCCGGTGGTGTCGTTCCACTTCGGCGCGCCGAGCCGCGAGGTCGTCGACTCCCTGCACCGCGCCGGCACCTTCGTCCTGGTCACCGCGACCACCGCCGAGGAGGCCCGCGCCGTGGAGCGCGCCGGGGCGGACGCGGTGATCGCGCAGGGCGTCGAGGCGGGCGGCCACCAGGGCACCCACCGGGACGTCCCGGAGACGGACGGGACCGGGCTCGGGCTGCTCTCGCTGGTCGCCCAGGTCAGGGAGGCCGTCGGCATCCCGGTCGTCGCCGCCGGCGGCATCATGCGCGGCTGCCAGATCGCCGCGGTCCTCGCGGCGGGCGCGAGCGCGGCACAGCTCGGCACGGCGTTCCTCGCCACCCACGAGTCCGGCGCGCACGCCCTGCACAAGCGGGCGCTGACCAACCCGCTCTTCGTCCGCACGGAACTGACCCGGGCCTTCTCCGGACGGCCCGCCCGCGGCCTGGTCAACCGCTTCCTGCGCGAGCACGGCCCGTACGCGCCCGCCGCCTACCCGGAGGTCCACCACCTCACCGCGCCGCTGCGCAAGGCCGCCGCCGAGGCGGGCGACGCCCAGGGCATGGCGCTGTGGGCGGGGCAGGGGCACCGGATGGCCCGGGAGCTGCCGGCCGGGCAGCTGGTGGAGGTGCTGGCCGGTGAACTCGCGGCCGCGCGGACGGCGTTGTCGTCCTTCCCGGCGGGAGGTGCGGGCCGATGACCGCGCCGGTGTTCGTGGTGGACCACTTCGACGCGGGCCGCGGCGGCCGTTACGTGCTCGACGGCCCGGAGGGCAGGCACGCCGTCTCCGTGAAGCGGCTGCGGGCCGGTGAGGACGTCGTCCTCACCGACGGGGCCGGGCGCTGGGCGGACTGCGTGGTGCTCGACACGGAGGGCAAGGACCGGCTGGTCGTCCAGGTGGAGGCGGTGTCCGAGGAGCCGCCCGAGGAGCCCCGCATCACCGTCGTCCAGGCGCTGCCCAAGGGCGACCGGGGCGAGCTGGCCGTCGAGACGATGACCGAGGTCGGCGTCGACGCGATCGTGCCGTGGGCGGCGGCGCGCTGCATCACGCAGTGGAAGGGCGAGCGGGGGCAGAAGGCCCTGGCCAAGTGGCGGGCGACGGCCCGGGAGGCCGGCAAGCAGTCCCGCCGGGTGCGGTTCCCCGAGGTCGCGGACCAGGCGACCACCAAGCACGTCGCCGCCTTGCTCGCGGGAGCGGACTTCGCCGCCGTCCTGCACGAGACCGGCGCGGAGCCGCTGGCCACGGCCGCTCTCCCCGCCTCCGGTGACATCGTGCTGGTCGTCGGCCCCGAAGGGGGCGTCGCCCCCGAGGAGTTGGCGCTCTTCACGGAGGCGGGCGCGACGGCGTACCGGCTGGGCCGCAGCGTGCTGCGCACCTCGACCGCCGGGACCGCGGCGGCGGCCCTGCTGCTGGGGCGCACGGGCCGCTGGTCCTGACCGCTGCCGCCCGGCCCGACGGGGCCCGGCGCCAACGCCCGTGCGTCACGGGCGGGTCGGGCGTCGCCCGGCGGGGGCGTGCGGGAGCCCGGAGTGGCCGTATGCGCTCTTCCGCGGCGCGCGTGTCGGTGGCAGGCTGCCCTTCATGGGGGCGTTGAGGCGGATTCTGCAGCGGCCGCGCGGAGCCGGGGCGGTGGCCGTGGCGGGACTGGTGGTCGTCGTCGCGGGCGGTGCCGTGGCGTGCGAGCCGGGCGGCGGGCTGAGCTCGGCGGCCGTGGCGTACACGACCGACGAGGCCGTGACCAAGGAGCTCAACCGGCAGAAGGCGGGCGTGCGCTGGCTCAGCTGCACCGCCTCCTACGGCAGCGACGAGGACGCCTCGCCCTCCGCGAGCGAGGACACCGTCGCCACCGTCGACTGCCGGGGCGAGACCGACGACGGCAAGGAGATCACCGTCGACGGCGAGGTCACCCACGCGGTGAACGGCGCCTGCGTCCGCGGTCACCTCACCGCGAAGGTCGACGGCAAGGTGTGGTTCGACGTCAAGGGGCTCGGTGACTGCGACGCCACCAGCGCCCCGCCGGTCGGCGGCCCCGGCGGCGGCGGTGACGGACGGCCCGGACCCACCGTCACCGTGACCGTCACGACGACCGTCTGGTGCCAGCAGTACCCCAAGTGCCAGCCCGTGCAGGGCAAGTGACGTGCCGTCGGGGCGTCCCGGAACCGGTCCGGACCACTGTCCGCGAACTCCGTGCCTGCAGAGGGTGATCGGGTGACACAGTCCGCAGCGCCCGCGTATCTCCGCTTCCCCCACGTGCACGGTGACCTGGTCGCCTTCACCGCCGAGGACGACGTGTGGCTCGCGCCCCTCGACGGCGGGCGGGCCTGGCGGGTCAGCGCCGACAACGTGCCGGTGACCCAGCCGCGCGTCTCGCCCGACGGCACCACCGTCGCCTGGACCTCCACCCGCGACGGCGCCCCCGAGGTGCACGTCGCCCCCGTCGACGGCGGCCCCTCCGAGCGCCTGACCCACTGGGGCAACTGGCGGACGCAGGTACGGGGCTGGACACCCGACGGGCGGGTGCTCGCCCTGACCGCCCACGGCCGGGCGAGCCTGCGCCGCACCTGGGCGCACGCCGTCCCGCTCGACGGCGGACCGGCCGGCACCCTGCCCCACGGGCCCGTCGGCGACGTCGCGTACGGGCCGCACACCGTGCTGCTCTCCGTGTCGATGGGCCGCGAGGCGGCCTGGTGGAAGCGGTACCGGGGCGGCACGGCGGGCAAGCTGTGGATCGACCGCCGGGGGGACGGGGAGTTCGTACGGCTCCACGAGGAGCTGGACGGCAACATCGAGTACCCCCTGTGGGCCGGTGACCGGATCGCCTTCCTCTCCGACCACGAGGGCACCGGCGCGCTGTACTCCTCCCTCGCCGACGGGTCGGACCTGCGCCGGCACACCCCGCTGGAGGGCTTCTACGCCCGGCACGCCGCCGGCGACGGCTCCCGCGTCGTCTACTCCAGCGCGGGCGGGCTGTGGCTGCTGGACGACCTGGACGGGGCCGAGCCGCGGCGGCTCGACGTGCGGCTCGGCGGGCAGCGCACCGGCCTGCGGCCGTTCCCGGTGAACGCCGCCCGCTGGTTCGGCTCGGCCTCCCCGGACCACACCGCGCGCGGCAGCGCCGTCTGCGTCCGCGGGGCGGTGCACTGGATCACCCACCGCTCCGGCCCGGCCCGCGCGCTCGCCGCGACGCCCGGCGTGCGGGCCCGGCTGCCGCGGACCTTCCGGGCGGACGGCGAGGAGTGGGTGGTGTGGGTGACGGACGCCGAGGGCGACGACGCCCTGGAGTTCGCGCCCGCCACCGGACTCACTCCCGGGGCGACGCCGCGCCGGATCGCCGCCGGGCGGCTGGGCCGGGTCCTCGCCCTCGCCGTGGCGCCCGACGGCAGCCGGGCCGCGGTCGCCTCGCACGACGGGCGCCTGCTCCTCGTCGAACGCGAGACCGGCGAGGTGCGCGAGGTCGACCGCAGCGAGGACGGGGACGTCTCCGGACCGGTGTTCTCCCCGGACTCCGCCTGGCTGGCCTGGTCCCACCCCGGTCCGCGCCCGCTGAGCCAGCTCAGGATCGCCGGCACCACCGACCTGTCGGTCACCGAGGCGACCCCGCTGCGCTTCCAGGACTACGCGCCCGCCTTCACCGCCGACGGCAAGCACCTCGCGTTCCTGTCCACCCGCTCCTTCGACCCGGTCTACGACGAGCACGTCTTCGACCTGGCCTTCGTCGAGGGCGCCCGCCCGCACCTCATCACGCTCGCGGCGACCACCCCGTCCCCGTTCGGGCCGCAGCGGCACGGCCGCCCCTTCGAGGCCCCCGACCGGGACGAGACCCCGGACAGCGAGGGCACCCCGGCCACCCGCATCGACCTCGACGGCCTCGCCGACCGGATCGTGCCGTTCCCGGTGGAGGCCGCCCGCTACTCCCACCTGCGGGCCGCCAAGGACGGCGTGCTGTGGCTGCGGCACCCGGTGACCGGCGTGCTCGGCGCCTCCCGCGCCACCCCGGACGACCCCGACCCCAAGACCGAGCTGGAGCGCTACGACCTCGCCCAGCAGCGGATCGAGCACCTGGCCGCCGACGCCGACCACTTCGAGGTCAGCGGCGACGGCAAGCGGGTCCTGCTGTGGACCGACGGCCGGCTCAAGGTGGTGCCCAGCGACCGGCGCGCCTCCAACGACGACGACAGCGACTCCAACATCACCGTCGACCTCGGCCGGATCCGCCAGTTCTGCGATCCGGCGGCCGAGTGGCGGCAGATGTACGAGGAGGCCGGCCGCATCATGCGCGACCACTTCTGGCGGCCCGACATGGGCGGCGTCGACTGGGACGGCGTCCTGGACCGCTACCGGCCGGTGCTGGAGCGCGTCGCCACCCACGACGACCTGGTCGACCTGCTGTGGGAGGTGCAGGGCGAGCTCGGCACCTCGCACGCGTACGTCATCCCGCGCGGCGGCGCCGGCGGCGGCGCCCGGCAGGGCCTGCTCGGCGCCGACCTCTCCCGCCACGAGGACGGCACCTGGCGCGTCGACCGCGTGCTGCCCTCGGAGACCTCCGACCCGCAGGCGCGCAGCCCGCTGGCCGCGCCCGGGGTCGCGGTGCGCCCCGGCGACGCGATCGTCGCGGTCGCCGGCCGCCCGGTCGACCCGGTGACCGGCCCCGCCCCGCTGCTGGTCGGCACGGCCGGCAGACCGGTGGAGCTGACCGTCTCCCCGTCCGGCGGCGGCGAGGTGCGCCACGCCGTGGTCGTCCCCGTCGCCGACGAGGAGCCGCTGCGGTACCACGCCTGGGTCGCCGGCCGGCGGGCCCGCGTGCACGAGGCGTCCGGCGGCCGGCTGGGCTACCTGCACGTCCCCGACATGCAGGCGCCCGGCTGGGCGCAGATCCACCGCGACCTGCGCGTGGAGGTGCTGCGGGAGGGCCTCGTCGTGGACGTCCGGGAGAACCGCGGCGGGCACACCTCCCAGCTGGTCGTGGAGAAGCTGGCACGGCGCGTCGTCGGCTGGGACGTGCCGCGCGGCATGCGGCCCGAGAGCTACCCCAGGGACGCGCCCCGCGGCCCGGTCGTGGTGGTCGCCAACGAGTTCTCCGGCTCCGACGGCGACATCGTCAACGCGGCGATCAAGGCGCTGGGCCTCGGCCCGGTCGTCGGCACCCGCACCTGGGGCGGGGTCGTCGGCATCGACAGCCGCTACCGCCTGGTCGACGGCACGCTCGTCACCCAGCCCAAGTACGCCTTCTGGCTGGAGGGGCACGCGTGGGGCGTGGAGAACCACGGCGTGGACCCGGACGTGGAGGTCGTGCAGCGCCCCCAGGACCACGCGGCGGGCCGGGACGTCCAGCTGGACGAGGCCGTCAGGATCGCGCTGGAGGCGCTGGAGGCGACCCCGGCCAGGACGCCGCCGGGCCTGCCGTCGTAGCCGGACCCGCCCGCCCGGCCCGGCCCCGGTGCCCGGCGCCGGGCCGGGCGGGACGGATACGATGCCGGTGAGCGATCACAGCGCGTGGAGGAGGCCGTATGGCAGGGGAGCCGCAGGACGACTGCCTGTTCTGCAAGATCGTCGCGGGCACGATCCCGGCGACCGTCGTCCGCGAGACGGACACCACGGTCGCGTTCCGGGACATCAACCCCCAGGCGCCCACCCACGTCCTGGTGATCCCCAAGGCGCACTACCGGGACGCGGCCGCGCTCGCCGCCGGTGCCCCGGAGCTCGCCGCGGACGTGCTGCGCGAGACGCAGGCCGTCGCCGACGAGGACAAGCTGGAGAGCTACCGCGTCGTCTTCAACACGGGCAGCGGCGCCGGGCAGACCGTCTGGCACGCGCACGCCCACGTGCTGGGCGGCCGCGGCCTCCAGTGGCCGCCGGGGTAACCGCCTTGTCCGTACGCGAACTGGTGGTGCTCGGCACCGCCAGCCAGGTCCCGACCCGGCACCGCAACCACAACGGCTACCTGCTGCGCTGGGACGGCGAGGGCATCCTCTTCGACCCCGGCGAGGGCACCCAGCGCCAGATGCTGCGGGCCGGTGCCGCCGCGCACGACCTGAACCGGATCTGCGTCACCCACTTCCACGGCGACCACTGCCTCGGCCTCGCCGGGGTGATCCAGCGGATCAACCTCGACCAGGTGCCGCATCCGGTCACCGCCCACTACCCGCGCTCCGGGCAGCGCTTCTTCGACCGCCTCCGCTACGCCACCGCCTACCGGGAGACCGTCGGCGTCACCGAGGCCCCGGTCGCGCGGGACGGCGTCCTCGCACGGACGCCCGCGTACACGCTGGAGGCGCGGAAGCTGTCCCACCCGGTGGAGTCGTACGGCTACCGGCTGGTCGAGCCCGACGGCCGCCGCATGCTGCCCGACCGGCTCGCGGCGCACGGCATCAAGGGCCCGGACGTCGGCCGCATCCAGCGCGACGGCGTCCTCGACGGGGTCCCCCTCGAAGCGGTCAGCGAGGTGCGCCGGGGCCAGCGGTTCGCGTTCGTCATGGACACCCGGCTGTGCGAGGGCGTGCACGCGCTCGCCGAGGGCTGCGACCTGCTCGTCATCGAGTCGACCTTCCTCGACGAGGACGAGGCGCTGGCCGCCGAACACGGCCACCTGACGGCCGGCCAGGCCGCCCGGGCCGCCCGCGAGGCCGGCGTGCGCCACCTCGTCCTCACCCACTTCAGCCAGCGCTACACCGAACCGGACGAGTTCGAGCGGCAGGCGCGGGCCGCCGGCTTCGAGGGGGAGCTGACCGTGGCGCACGACCTGCTGAGGGTGCCGGTTCCGAAACGTCGGTGAAACGGCCGTACGATATCCCGATGCCCCTCCCCGTAGCCGAACTGCACCTTCATATCGAAGGCACCCTGGAACCCGAGCTGGCCTTCGAGCTCGCCGCGCGCAACGGTGTCACCCTGCCGTACGCCGACACGGACGCGCTCCGCGAGGCGTACCGGTTCGAGGACCTGCAGTCCTTCCTGAACCTGTACTACGAGCTCATGACCGTCCTGCGCACCGAGCGGGACTTCGAGGACCTCGCCGACGCCTACCTCGCGCGGGCCGCCGCGCAGGGCGTGCGGCACGCGGAGATCTTCTTCGACCCGCAGGCGCACCTCGCCCGGGGCGTGGACATGGGCACGGTGGTCGAGGGGCTGTGGCGGGCGCTGGGCACCGGCGAGGCCCGTCACGGCGTCTCCACCCGGCTGATCCTGTGCTTCCTGCGCGACGAGTCCGCCGAGTCGGCGATGGCCACGCTGGACGCCGCCGCGCCGTACCTGGACCGGATCACCGGCGTCGGCCTCGACTCGGCGGAGGTGGGGCACCCGCCGGCGAAGTTCCGCGAGGTGTACGAGGCGGCCGCCGCACGGGGCCTGCGCCGGGTGGCGCACGCGGGCGAGGAGGGACCGCCGGAGTACATCACCGAGGCCCTGGACGTCCTCGGGGTCGAGCGGATCGACCACGGCCTGCGCTGCATGGAGGACCCGGCGCTGGTGGAGCGGCTGGTGCGCGAGCGGGTGCCGCTGACCCTGTGCCCGCTGTCCAACGTCCGGCTGCGCACGGTCGACACCCTCGCCGACCACCCCCTGCCCGCGATGCTCGACGCGGGCCTGCTGTGCACGGTCAACTCCGACGACCCGGCCTACTTCGGCGGCTACGCCGGCGACAACCTCGACGCCGTCCACCGCACCCTGGGCCTCGGCCCCGACCGCCTGCGCGAACTGGCCCGCAACTCCTTCCTCGCCGCGTTCCTGGACGACGACGAGGAGCGGCGGGCGCGCTACCTCGCCGAGGTCGAGGCGTACGACTTCGGCTGACCGCCGGGCCCCGGGCCCGGACCGTGCCGTCGGCGCGCCGGCCGGGGGCGGCCGGGCTCCGTGCCCCGCGGAGCCGCCGGGTCGTCAGCCCGCGCCGGGTCCGCGGCCGGCCGCCGCCGTGCCGTAGGCGCGCTGCGCGGGGACGGCCGGTGTCTCCACCGGGATCTCCACCACCGGCTGCTCCGGAGCGCCGATCTCCGGGACCGTGCCGGTGGGGGCCCCGGTGGTCGCGGCGACCACGGCCGCCGGGGTGCCGCCGCGGCGGCGGACCGTGCCGGCGAGCAGCGGACGGCCGCCGGTGTGCAGGGCCACGGCGGTCATCGGCAGGGCGACCGCGAGCAGTCCGGCACCCAGCACCAGGCCCATGGCCGGGAAACCGGCCTGTGCCGACAGCACGCTGCCGGTCAGCGGCCCGGCGGCGGTGCCGAGCGAGGACGCCGAACCGACGAGCACCGCCCAGCGGCCGCGCGGGTCGAGCGAGGCGGCGAGGCCGATGAGGTAGGACAGCACCACCGGGTAGAGCGCGTTCCAGGCGATCTCGCCGGTCGCGAAGCCCACCAGGTCGGTCGCGGCGGCGCTGGCCGCGATGCAGCCGGCGATGAGCACCGTCCCGGCCCCGACGGGCACCGCCCGCCCCAGCCGCGCGCCGAGCGCGCCCGCCCCGAGGACGCCCAGGAGCCCGGCGCCCAGCGCCGCGGCGAAGACGATCCCGACGGTGGCCTCGTCGAGGTGGGCCTGCGTCAGCCCGATCCGGCCGCTGACCCCCCACAGCGCGTTCTGGGCGAGCGACCAGACCACCATGGCGGCGGCGAGGACCAGCCCCGAACGCCGGTGCGGCAGCGGGCGCCCGGCCTGCCGGGAGGCGCGGGCGGAGGCCGTGCCCGCGGGGAGCCGGGCGGTCAGCGGCCACACGGCGAGCGCGGTCAGCGCGAGGGCGGCCAGGGGCAGGCCGTGGCCCGGGCCGAGCCGCGGAACCGTCAGGTACACGATGCCCGCGAGGGCGGAGACGCCGAGCAGCCCGAGCGTGGAGGCCCGGTGCGGGTCCTTCTCGGCCGCGATCCGGGTCGCGGCGACCGTGGTGGCGGTGCCCGAGCCGAAACCGCCGGCGACCGTGCCGAGGACGACCGCCGGGACGGCGGTGGTCAGCGCGGCCCCGCCGTAGCCGAGCAGGGCCAGCGCGAGACCGGCGCGCGCGACGGTCCGGGCCCCGAGCCGTTCGACGCGGGAGGCCAGCAGGAAGCCCGCCGCGGCCGAGCTCAGCAGCAGCGCGCTGCCCACGGCTCCGGCCTGGGTCGGGGAGAGCGGCAGCCCGGCGTCGAGCCGCCCGACGGTGGTCGGCAGCAGGTACGGGGCGAGGTACCCGGCCGTGAACAGGGCGACGAGGGGCCAGGGGGTGGTGCGGGGGGCGGACACGGGCGTTCCCAGGGCATGCGAAAGAGACGGTTCGGCGGGGGAGATGGGCGACGACCGTCGACGGACAGGAACGCGCGGGCTCTTTGTATCAAGCGCGGGGAGGGGCGGGGGAGGGCAGGGGATGTGATCCGGGGCACTCCGGGTTTGGACGCCCGGAGACTCGGGTAAAAGCCGCCGCTACCGCCAGTGCACCGACCCGCCGCCGGACGGGACCGCCGCCTCCGCCTTCGCCCGGATCTCGCGCATGACCGCGACGATCCGCTCCTCGTGCCCGGGCGTGAGCCGGGCCACCGGCACCGAGCAGCTGATCGCGTCCTGGGCGGGACGGTCGTAGCGCAGGGCGAAGCCGAAGCCGACGATGCCGGGGACGCCCTCCTCGCGGTCCACCGAGTAGCCCCGCGCCCGCACCCGGGCGAGGTCGGCCGTCAGGGACTCCCGGCTGGTGTGCGAGTTCGGCGTCAGCGCCTCGTACGGCCCCTCGGGCAGGTCGCGGTCCGGGCGTTCGGCGAGCAGGGCCTTGCCGAGCGCCCCCGCGTGCGCCGGCAGCCGCCGCCCCACCCGGCTGATGGTCCGCAGGTACTCGTGGGACTCCCGCGTCGCCAGGTACGCCACGTTCCGGCCGTCCAGCCGGCCCATGTGGACGGTCTCGCCCAGCGCCTCGGACGCCTCGTCGAGATAGGGCCGCACGGCACGCACGCGCGGGTCGGAGTCGAGGTAGCTGGTGCCGGTGAGCAGGGCGTGGAGGCCGATGCCGTACAGCGAGCCGGTGACGTCGGTGCGGACCCAGCCGCGCGAGACGAGGGTCTGCAGCAGCGCGTACATCGAACTGCGCGGCACGTCCAGCGCGTCCGCCAGTTCCTGCAGCCGTGCCGGGCGGTCGCCGCGCGCGGCGAGCAGCTCCAGCAGTTCCACCGTGCGCGCCGCCGACTTGACCTCGCGGACGCCGCCTGCCTCAGACATGCGCCGATCGTAATCGGCACGCGCCGTTGACGGCCCGGGTCCGCCTCTCTAACCTGCATTCTCATACGTGGATGAGATCTACATGGGGAGATGGCGGCGGATGGACACCGAGCGGGACACCGGAGCGGCGGCCGTGGCGCGGTGGCTGCGGGACGGCATGGCCAGGGGCGTCCTGTCGTTCCCGCTGACCAGCTTCCACGCGGACGGCTCCCTCGACCCGGACGGCTACCGGGCGTACCTCGCCGCCCAGCTGGACGCCGGGCCCGGCGCCGTCTTCCCCGCCTGCGGCACCGGCGAGTTCTTCTCGCTGGACGAGGACGAGTACCGGCAGGTCGTCACGGCCGCCGTCGAGGAGACGGCGGGCCGCGTCCCGGTCGTCGCGGGGGTCGGCTACGGCTGGGCGCAGGCCGCGCGGTTCGCGCGCATCGCCCGGGAGGCCGGCGCCGACGCGCTGCTCGTCCTGCCGCACTACCTGGTCGCCGCCCCGCAGGACGGCCTGGTCGCCCAGGTCGAACAGCTCGCCGCCCGCACCCCGCTGCCGCTCGTCGTCTACCAGCGCGGCCAGGTCGCCTACACCACCGCCTCGCTCCGGCGCCTCGCCGCCCTCCCGACCGTCATCGGCCTCAAGGACGGCCACAGCGACCTGGACCGGCTGCAACGCCTCACCCTCGCCGCCCCGGAGGACTTCCTGTTCTTCAACGGCGCCGCCACCGCCGAGATCCAGGCCCGCGCCTACGCCGCCGTCGGCGTCCCCGCCTACTCCTCCGCCGTGCACGCCTTCGCCCCGGAGATCGCGGACGCCTTCTTCGCGGCCCTGCGCGACGGCGACTCCGGCACGGCCGGCACACTGCTGCGCGACTTCTACGTCCCGTTCGTCGAACTGCGCGACCGCGTCCCCGGGTATGCGGTGTCGCTGGTGAAGGCCGCGGCCCGGCTGCGCGGCCGCCCGGTCGGGCCCGTCCGCGCCCCCCTCACCGACCCGTCGCCCGCCGACCTCGCCGAGCTCTCCGGCCTCCTCGCCACCGGCCTCGGCCTCGTGGGAGCCGCCCGGTGACCCGCGACCTGACCATCACGGACGTCCGGCTGACCCCGGTCCTCGTCGCCGACCCGCCGCTGCTGAACACGCAGGGCGTGCACCAGCCGTACACGCCCCGGCTGATCGTCGAGCTGGTCACCGCCGACGGCGTCACCGGGGTCGGCGAGACCTACGGCGACACCCAGTACCTGGAACTGGCCAGCCCGTTCGCCGAGCGGCTGGCCGGACACCGGGTCAGCGACCTCAACGGCCTGTTCGCGCTCGCCGACGAGGTGGCGGTGGACGCCTCCCGCGTCCGGGACGCCGTCGACGTCGGCGGGCTGCGCGGCGTGCAGACCGCGGACAAGCTGCGGCTGTCCGTCGTCTCCGCCTTCGAGGTCGCCTGCCTCGACGCCCTCGGCAAGGCGCTGGACCTGCCGGTGCACGCGCTGCTCGGCGGCAAGGTCCGCGACGCCGTCGAGTACAGCGCGTACCTGTTCTACAAGTGGGCCGCCCACCCGGAGGGCGTCCGGGCCGAGCGGGACGACTGGGGGGCCGCCCTCGACCCGGCGGGCGTGGTGGCGCAGGCCCGCCGGTTCACCGAGCGGTACGGCTTCACCTCGTTCAAGCTCAAGGGCGGGGTCTTCCCGCCCGACGAGGAGATCGCCGCCGTACGGGCCCTCGCCGAGGCGTTCCCCGGGCACCCGCTGCGGCTCGACCCCAACGGCGCCTGGTCGGTGGAGACGTCGGTGCGGGTCGCCGGGGAGCTCGGCGGCGTCCTGGAGTACCTGGAGGACCCGGCGCTCGGCACCCCCGCCATGGCCGAGGTCGCCGCGCGGACCGGGGTGCCGCTGGCCACCAACATGTGCGTGACGACCTTCGCCGAGATCAGGGAGGCCTTCACCCGCGACGCCGTCCAGGTCGTCCTCTCCGACCACCACTACTGGGGCGGCCTGCGCAACACCCAGCGGCTCGCCGCGATCTGCCGGGCCTTCGGCGTCGGGGTGTCGATGCACTCCAACACCCACCTCGGCATCAGCCTCGCCGCGATGACCCACGTGGCGTCGACCGTGCCGGACCTCCACCACGCCTGCGACTCCCACTACCCCTGGCAGTCCGAGGACGTCCTCACCGAGCGCCTCGCCTTCGAGGGCGGCCGGGTCGCCGTCCCCGACGCCCCCGGCCTCGGCGTCGAACTGGACCGCGACCGGCTGGCCGCGCTGCACCGGCGGTGGCGGGAGGACGACGGCGCCCTGCGGGACCGCGACGACGCGGCCGCCATGCGCGTCGCCGACCCCGGCTGGGACGCGCCCGCGCTGCCCCGCTGGTAGCGCCGCCCGCGGCGGGTCACCCCGCGGCGCCCCGCCGCCCGCGGGGGTGACTCCGGCGTGACGCCCGTCCCGCTGGCGGCGGCGTGGTGCACACTGGCCGGACCAGCACCACGTCAGGGAGCGCACCGTGATCGCGTCCACCGCGTCCCTCGGCTCGTCCGGACAGGGCCGTCAGACCCAGGTCGACCCCCTCGCCGCGCTGCGCGCGCCGGGCGACCCGCCCTGGGACGTCTACCTCACCGGCACCGTCTTCCTCGACATCGTCTTCACCGGGCTCGACTCCGCCCCGGTGCGCGGCACGGAGTCCTGGGCGCGGGGGATGGGGTCGAGTCCCGGCGGCGTCGCCAACATGGCCACCGCGCTGGCCCGCCTCGGCCTGCGGACGTCCCTCGCGGCCGCCTTCGGCGACGACCACTACGGCGAGTACTGCTGGGACGCCCTCGAACAGGGCGAGGGCATCGACCTCTCCCCGTCCCGCACCGTGCCCGGCTGGCACTCCCCGGTCACCGTCTCGATGGCGTACGAGGGGGAGCGCACGATGGTCTCGCACGGCCACGAGCCGCCGCCGGAGGAGCCCGCCCCCGACTGCCCGCCGCGCGCCCGCGCCGCCGTCGCCTCGCTCACCCCCGGCCGCGCCGCCCCCTGGATCGCCCAGGCCGCGCGCACGGGCACCCGGGTCTTCGGCGACGTCGGCTGGGACGACACGGGCGAGTGGGACCTGGCCGCGCTGCCCGACCTGAAGCACTGCGAGGCCTTCCTGCCGAACGCGGAGGAGGCCATGCGCTACACGCGCACGGCCTGCCCGCGCGCCGCCGCGCACGCCCTCACCGAGCACGTGCCCGTCGCGGTGGTCACGCTGGGCGCGGAGGGGGCGTACGCCGTGGACCGCCGCACCGGGGAGACGGCGTCGGTGCCCGCCATCGCCGTGGAGGCCCTCGACCCGACCGGCGCCGGGGACGTCTTCGTCGCCGGGTTCGTCACCGGCACCCTGGCCGGCTGGCCGCTGGCCGACCGGCTCGCCTTCGCCGGCCTGACCGCCGCGCTCTCGGTGCAGGAGTTCGGCGGCTCCCTGTCCGCGCCCGGCTGGTCGGAGATCGCCGCCTGGTGGCGCCGGGTGCAGTCGGTGGAGGGCCAGGACCCGGCGGCCCTGCGGCGGTACGCGTTCCTGGCCGGCCTGGTCCCCGAGGAGCTGGTGCGGCCCTGGCCGCTGCGGCGGGCGGTGCCGACGATCGGGTTCCGCCGGTCGGCGTGAGGCGCGGTGCGGGACGTGCGGCGCGGGGCGTGGGACGTGAAGCGTGCGATGTGGGGCGTGAGGTGTGAGACACGGGGCGGCGGGGGCATGCGCAATCCGCCGGGGAAAAGCCCTACGGCGTTGTCGGCGGCGCGTCGTACCCTGGGAATCGCGAGGCCGCCCTCAGCCGAGCGGCCGTGAAGAGGAGGAACCGCAGGCCTTCAGCGCCGGCCCATGACTCAGACACCCACAGCTCACACGCCCGCGCAGGGGCAGGCGAGAGTGCAGTTCACCGTCCCCGCCCAGCACCCCATGGTGACCGTGCTGGGTTCCGGCGACGCCCTCCTGCGCGTGATCGAGAAGGCCTTCCCGGGGGCCGACATCCACGTCCGGGGCAATGAGATCAGCGCGGTCGGCGATCCTGCGGAGGTCGCCCTCGTCTCGCGCGTGTTCGACGAGATGATGCTCGTGCTCCGCACCGGGCAGCCGATGACGGAGGACGCCGTGGAACGCTCGATCGCGATGCTCAAGGCGAGCGAGAGCGGGGAGAGCGACGGCCGGGAGACCCCGGCCCAGGTGCTCACCCAGAACATCCTCTCCTCGCGCGGCCGCACGATCCGCCCCAAGACGCTCAACCAGAAGCGCTACGTGGACGCGATCGACAAGCACACGATCGTCTTCGGCATCGGCCCGGCCGGCACCGGCAAGACCTACCTGGCGATGGCCAAGGCGGTGCAGGCCCTGCAGTCCAAGCAGGTCAACCGCATCATCCTGACCCGTCCGGCGGTCGAGGCCGGCGAGCGCCTCGGCTTCCTGCCCGGCACGCTCTACGAGAAGATCGACCCGTACCTGCGCCCGCTGTACGACGCGCTGCACGACATGCTCGACCCCGACTCGATCCCGCGCCTGATGGCCGCGGGCACGATCGAGGTCGCGCCGCTGGCGTACATGCGCGGCCGCACGCTCAACGACGCCTTCATCATCCTGGACGAGGCCCAGAACACCAGCCCCGAGCAGATGAAGATGTTCCTCACCCGCCTCGGCTTCGACTCGAAGATCGTGATCACGGGTGACGTGACGCAGGTCGACCTCCCCGACGGCCAGAAGTCCGGCCTGCGGCAGGTGCAGGACATCCTGGAGGGCGTGGAGGACGTGCACTTCTCCCGGCTGTCGTCCCACGACGTCGTACGGCACAAGCTGGTGGGCCGTATCGTCGACGCGTACGAGCAGTACGACAGCCAGCACGGCACCCAGAACGGCGGCCACAAGGGCGGCCGCGGCAAGTCCGGGCACAAGGGGAAGTAGACCGAGCACCAGCATGTCGATCGACGTCAACAACGAGTCCGGCACCGAGGTCGACGAGCAGGCGATCCTCGACATCGCCCGCTACGCGCTCGCGCGGATGCGCATCCACCCGCTCTCCGAACTCTCGGTGATCGTCGTGGACGCCGACGCCATGGAGCAGCTCCACATCCAGTGGATGGACCTGCCGGGGCCCACGGACGTCATGTCCTTCCCGATGGACGAACTGCGTCCGCCGTCGAAGGACGACGACGAGCCCCCGCAGGGCCTCCTCGGCGACATCGTGCTCTGCCCCGAGGTCGCCGCCAGGCAGGGCGCCGAGGCGCCGACGCAGCACACCATGGACGAGGAGCTCCAGCTGCTCACCGTCCACGGTGTGCTGCACCTGCTGGGCTACGACCACGAGGAGCCGGACGAGAAGGCCGAGATGTTCGGCCTCCAGGCGGCCATCGTGGACGGCTGGCGCGCGGAGCGGGGCCTGACCGGCCCGTCCCCCGCGCCGACGGTCTCCTGAGGCCGGGCATGAGTCCACAGCTCGTCCTCGGCGCGATCGCCCTGGTCGTCGTCGCCTGGCTCGCCGCCTGCGCGGAGGCGGGCCTGGCGCGCGTCTCCAGCTTCCGCGCCGAGGAAGCCGTGCGCTCCGGCCGCCGCGGCAGCGCCAAGCTCGCCCAGGTCGCCGCGGACCCCACCCGCTACCTCAACGTGGCGCTGCTGGTCCGGGTCGGCTTCGAGATGGCCGCCGCCGCGCTGGTCACGCACGCCTGCCTCCAGGAGTTCGACGGCACCGCCGAGGCCCTGCTGATCGCCATCGCGGTCATGGTCCTCGTGTCGTACGTCGCCGTCGGGGTCTCCCCGCGCACCATCGGCCGCCTCCACCCGCTGACCACGGCGACGGTGGCGGCGTACGTCCTGGTGCCGCTGGCCAGGATCATGGGCCCGGTGCCGTCCCTGCTGATCCTCATCGGCAACGCGCTCACCCCCGGCAAGGGCTTCCCGCGCGGCCCGTTCGCCTCCGAGGCGGAGCTGCGCGCGCTGGTCGACCTCGCCGAGGCCGAGTCGCTGATCGAGGACGAGGAGCGCCGCATGGTGCACTCCGTCTTCGAGCTCGGCGACACCCTCGTGCGCGAGGTCATGGTGCCGCGCACCGACCTGGTGGTCATCGAGCGGTACAAGACCATCCGCCAGGCCCTCACCCTCGCCCTGCGCTCCGGCTTCTCCCGCATCCCGGTGACCGGCGAGAGCGAGGACGACATCGTCGGGATCGTGTACCTGAAGGACCTGGTCCGCAAGACGCACATCAGCCGGGACGCGGAGAGCGAGCTGGTGTCCACGGCGATGCGCCCGGCCTTCTTCGTGCCCGACACCAAGAACGCCGGCGACCTGCTGCGCGAGATGCAGAAGGAGCGCAACCACGTCGCCGTCGTCATCGACGAGTACGGCGGCACCGCCGGCATCGTCACCATCGAGGACATCCTGGAGGAGATCGTCGGCGAGATCACCGACGAGTACGACCGCGAACTGCCGCCCGTGGAGGACCTCGGCGAGGGCCGCCACCGGGTCACCGCCCGCCTCGACATCGGCGACCTGGGCGAGCTGTACGGCCTGGAGTCCTACGACGACGAGGACGTCGAGACCGTCGGCGGACTGCTGGCCAAGGCGCTCGGCCGGGTCCCCATCGCCGGCGCCTCCGCGGCGGTGGACCTGCCCGACGGCCGTGCGCTGCGGCTGACCGCCGAGGCCGCCGCGGGCCGCCGCAACAAGATCGTCACCGTGCTGGTGGAACCCGTGGACCCGCCGGACGGCGCGCCGGAGGAGAAACCCGAGTGACCCCGGGGGAGCTGCGCGCGTTCTGCCTGTCCTTCGGCGCGGCCGTGGAGGACTTCCCGTTCAACCCGCGGACCTCGGTCTTCAAGGTGCTGGGCAGGATGTTCGCCCTGACGGACCTGGACGCGCGCCCCCTGACGGTCAACCTCAAGTGCGACCCGGAGGACGCGCTGCGGCTGCGCGCCGCGCATCCGGGCCTGATCGTCCCCGGCTGGCACATGAACAAGCGCCACTGGAACACCGTCACGGCCGACGGCGCGCTCCCCGACCGGCTGGTCCGCGAACTCGTCGAGGACTCCTACGACCTGGTCGTCGCGCGCCTCCCGCGCGCCGACCGCCTCCGCCTCGACCGGCCCTGAGACCGGCCCCGGACCGGCCCGGGGACGGCCCCGGCCGTTCCGTATGCTCGGCTCATGACCGACAGCAGCACGCTCGACCCCGAGGACCGCAAGATCGTCACCCTGGCCCGTTCCGCGCGGGCCCGCAACGGCGTCCCGGAGGGCGCCGCCGTGCGCGACGACACCGGGCGGACGTACGTGGCGGGGACCGTCGCCCTGGACTCGCTGCGGCTCAGCGCCCTGCGCACGGCGGTGGCGATGGCGGTGGCCTCGGGTGCCACGTCCCTGGAGGCGGCGGCGGTGGTGACCGAGGCCGGGGCCGTGGCGGAGGAGGACCTGGCGGCCGTCCGGGACCTGGGCGGCCCGAAGACGCCGGTGCTGCTCGCCGCCCCGGACGGATCGGTCCGGACGACGGTGACCGCCGGCTGACGTACGGCCGGTCCCACTCCACGGGACGGAGCCGGAGGCCGCGCGAGGGGCGGGCCCCTCGCGGCGGGCGCGGCCCTGACGGCCGGCTCCCCCGCGGCCTGCGCGGCGGCCCCGGGCGCCGTCGCGGTCACCCCCGCGACGGTGACGGTCACCGCCGGCCGCGGCGCCTGCGGCGCGGGCACGCTCACCGCGACGCGGCACGGCCGCGCCCCTGACGCTGACGTCCTCCGCGCTCACCGCCCCGGTGAAGGCCGCCCGGACCCGGTCGCCGCCGCCCTCACCCCGGTGAAGGCGGGCGGCGGCACCGTCGGGTCCGCCGGACGCGGGAACCCGGCGACGGCCGCCGGTGACCCGGTCACGATCGGCCGCTCGACGGCACGGTGACCGCCGGTGACCGCCGGAGGGCCGCGGCGGCGCCCTGCGGACGGCCCTCTTCGGCGTCACCGTCACGCGGTCACGCGCCGGGCGGCCGGGCCGGCCGGTCGCCTACAGCGCGTCCGGGCCGCGCTCGCCCGTGCGGACCCGGACGACCGTGTCGACGGGCACCGCCCAGACCTTGCCGTCGCCGATCTTGCCGGTGTGCGCGGCCTTGACGACCGCGTCGATGACGGCGTCGGCCTCCGCGTCCCCGACGACGACCTCGATGCGGACCTTGGGCACCAGGTCGACCTGGTACTCGGCGCCGCGGTACACCTCGGTGTGGCCGCGCTGCCGGCCGTAGCCGCTGGCCTCGGTGACGGTCAGGCCCTGCACGCCGAGTTCCTGCAGGGCGGTCTTGACCTCGTCGAGTCGGTACGGCTTGACGATCGCGGTGATGAGCTTCATGCCTGGCTCTTGACCTTCTGCGCGGTGGTGACGGGGGAGGAACCGACCGGGGCGCCGTGGCCCAGGACCCCGTGATCGTAGGCGGTCTCGGCGTGCACCGTAAGGTCGAGGCCGGTGTGCTCCTGCTCCTCGTCGGCGCGGAAGCCCAGCGTGGCGTCGATCAGCCTGCCGAGGCCGTACGTCACGGCGAAGGCGTACGCCGCGACCACGGCCACGGCCACCACCTGCCGGCCGAGCTGGGCGAGGCCGCCGCCGTACAGCAGCCCTTCCGCGCCGCCGGTCATGGAACCGGCCGCGAAGACGCCGATGAGGACGGTGCCGATCACCCCGCCGACCAGGTGGACGCCGACGACGTCGAGGGAGTCGTCGTAGTTCAGCCTGAACTTCCAGCCCACGGCGTAGGAGCAGACCACGCCGGCGGCGAGACCGACGGCCAGGGCGCCGAGCAGGGAGACCGAACCGCAGGACGGGGTGATGGCGACCAGGCCCGCGACCGCGCCGGAGGCGGCGCCGAGGGTGGTGGGGTGACCGTCGCGCCGCTGCTCGACGAAGAGCCAGCCGAGCAGGCCGGTGCAGCCGGCCGCGAGGGTGTTGAGGAAGACCGCGGCGGCCAGGCCGTCGGCCCTCAGCGCCGAGCCGGCGTTGAAGCCGAACCAGCCGAACCAGAGCAGACCGGCGCCCAGCACCACCATGGGCAGGTTGTGCGGGCGCATCGCCTCCTTCTTGAAGCCGAGGCGGGGGCCGAGCACCAGGCACAGGGCGAGACCGGAGGCGCCGGAGGTGATCTCGACGGGCAGACCGCCGGCGAAGTCCAGGGCGCCGAGCCGTTCGAGGATCCAGCCGCCCGGCCCCCAGGTCCAGTGCGCCACGGGAACGTACACGACCAGCGTCCACACGGGCACGAACACCAGCCAGGCGCCGAACTTGGCACGGTCGGCGATCGCGCCGCTGATCAGGGCGGCCGTGACGACCGCGAAGGTGAGCTGGAAGGTGGCGAAGAGCAGGGTCGGGACGGTGCCGTGCACGCTGTCCGGGCCGATCCCGGACAGGCCCGCGTGGTCGAGGCCGCCGATGAGCCCGGCGAAGGCGTCCTCGCCGAAGGCGAGGGAGTAGCCGGCGGCCAGCCACACGACGGTGACCAGGGCGATCGACACGAAGCTCATCATCAGCATGTTGAGGACGCTCTTCGTGCGGACCATGCCGCCGTAGAACAGGGCCAGGCCCGGGGTCATCAGCAGCACGAGGGCGGTGGCGGCGAGCAGCCAGGCGGTGTCGCCGGTGTCGAGGGGGGACGCGGCCAGGTTCACGGTGTCTCCAACGGGGAGGGGTCCGTCAGAGGGTCACGGGCGCGGGTTTCCGCTCGCGTACGGGTGTGTTTCCGTGACGTTTCGTTGCGGACGGGTTTCCGGAACCTCACCGTGCGCGGCGCGGACGGACGGCGGTGCGGCGGGGCTCCGGCGATCAGGGAGAATGGGCGCCATGAGCGTTCGTACCCCGTCATCCGAGCAGCCCGGCGACACCGTTCACCGGGCCGGCTTCGCCTGCTTCGTGGGCCGCCCCAACGCGGGCAAGTCCACCCTCACGAACGCGCTGGTCGGCCAGAAGGTGGCGATCACCGCCAACCAGCCGCAGACCACGCGGCACACGGTCCGCGGCATCGTGCACCGGCCCGACGCCCAGCTGATCCTGGTGGACACCCCGGGACTGCACAAGCCGCGCACGCTGCTGGGCGAGCGGCTCAACGACGTCGTGCGCACCACCTGGGCCGAGGTCGACGTGATCGGCTTCTGCCTGCCCGCCAACGAGAAGATCGGCCCCGGCGACCGGTTCATCGCCAAGGAGCTGGCGTCGATCAGGAAGACGCCGAAGATCGCGATCGTCACCAAGACCGACCTGGTCGACAGCAAGACGCTCGCCGAACAGCTCATCGCCATCGACCAGCTCGGCAAGGAGCTCGGCTTCGAGTGGGCCGAGATCGTCCCGGTGTCCGCGGTCGGCGGCCGGCAGGTCGACCTGCTGGCCGACCTGCTCGTGCCGCTGCTCCCGGAGGGCCCGGCCCTCTACCCCGAGGGCGACCTGACCGACGAGCCCGAGCAGGTCATGATCGCGGAGCTGATCCGGGAGGCCGCGCTGGAGGGCGTCCGCGACGAGCTGCCGCACTCCATCGCCGTGGTGGTGGAGGAGATGCTCCCGCGCCCGGACCGCCCGGCGGACAAGCCGCTGCTGGACATCCACGCCAACCTCTTCATCGAGCGCCCCAGCCAGAAGGGCATCATCATCGGCCCCAAGGGCAAGCGCCTGAAGGAGGTCGGCATCAAGTCGCGCAAGCAGATCGAGGCGCTGCTGGGCACCCCCGTCTTCCTCGACCTGCACGTGAAGGTCGCCAAGGACTGGCAGCGGGACCCCAAGCAGCTGCGCCGCCTGGGCTTCTGAGGCTCAGCGCTGGGCCCGCAGCACCTCGCGGAACCAGCCGTAGGACGCCTTCGGGGTCCGTTCCAGCGTCGCGAAGTCCACGTGGACCAGCCCGAAGCGCCGGGCGTAGCCCTCCGCCCACTCGAAGTTGTCCAGCAGCGACCACACGAAGTACCCGCGGACGTCGACGCCCGCCTCCAGCGCCCGGTGCAGGGCGCGGAGGTGGCCGTCGAGGTAGGCGATGCGCTCCTGGTCGTCGACGCCCGGGTAGCTGCATCCGTTCTCGGTGACGACGACCGGCGGCAGGCGGTCGCCGTAGCGGTCGCGGAAGCCGGTGAGCAGTTCCGTCAGTCCCTCCGGGACGACCGGCCAGCCGAAGTCGGTCACCGGGCGGCCCTCGATCTCCCGCAGGGAGAAGGGGAGTCCGGCTGGCAGCGGCACTCCGCCGGACTCCGCCGGCCCGGCCTGCGGGGCGCCGACCCGCGCGGGCGCGTAGTAGTTGACCCCGTACCAGTCCAGCGGCTCGGCGATGACCTCCAGGTCGGCCGCGACGTCGCCGGGCATCAGCTCGCCGACGCCGTCCGGGTAGCGGCCCAGCAGCAGCGGGTCGGCGAACAGGCGGTTCAGCAGGACGTCGTAGAACTCCGCCGCCTCGACGTCCTCCTTCTCGCCGGACGCGGGCCAGGTCGGACCGTGCGAGTTGGCGATGCCGATGTCCGTGGCGCCGGACGCGCGCAGCGCCCGCACGGCCAGGCCGTGGGCGAGCAGTTGGTGGTGGGCGGCGGGCAGCGCGTCGAAGAGCAGCCGCCGGCCGGGGGCGTGCACGCCGAGCGCGTGGCCGAGCAGGGTGTGCTCGGCGGGTTCGTTGAGGGTGATCCACTTCTGGACGCGGTCGCCGAGGCGGCCGGCGACCGTGGCGGCGTACGCGGCGAACCGCTCCGCCGTGTCCCGCTCCAGCCAGTCGAGTCCCAGCGGCAGGTCCCAGTGGAACAGCGTCGGCACCGGGCGGACGCCCGCCGCGCACAGGTCGTCCACCAGCCGGTCGTAGAAGCCGATGCCGCCCGAGAGCACCCGGGGCCAGGAGACCGAGAAGCGGTACGCGCTCACGCCGAGGTCCGCCAGCAGGGCCACGTCCTCGCGGTGACGGTGGCAGTGGTCGCAGGCCACGGCCGCCGTCGAGCCGTCCTTGATCCGCCCCGGCTCGGCCGCGAAGGCGTCCCAGACCGAGGGCCCGCGCTCGTCGGCCGCCCCCTCGATCTGGTGCGCCGAGGTCGACACGCCCCACAGGAAGCCGGCCGGGAAGCGGGGGAGCGGGGGGTGCGCGTCGGTCGCCATGCGCCGGATCATCCGCAGCGGCGGCCCGCGAAGTCAACGCCCCGACGGGAAGCGGCGGTTGCGCGGGGGCCGGTTCAGGCCCCCTCCCCCAGGACGCGCGAGACCAGCTCGCGCTGCTCCTTCGTCAGGCGGGGGTCCGCGCAGTACACGGTCCGCCCGTCCACGGTGATCCGGTAGCCGAAGCCGTCCGGGACCCCGGCCGGCGGGGCGGCCCGGCCCGCGGCGACCGCCCGCTCGGCCAGGGCGTGCCACTCGGGCGCGTCGGCGCGCCCCGCGGTGTCCACCTCGGCGCGGCGCTCGCCGCCCGCGAACCCGCCCGTGCGCCTCACCTGTATCCGCATGCCCCCTGTCTAGTACGGAACCGGCGGCCCGCCCACCCCGCCTCACCCGTGCCGCGCCGGGCGGGGGCACGGCCGCTCGCGGCGGCCGTGAGCAGGGAGGACGCCGGTGCCGGCCGGCGCGCGGAGCCGCCGAAGTGGCATGGAGCACGTTTCGCCCCTTTTGTGCGCGCGGTCCCGCATACTGGAACGGATCCCCGCACCCGGGAGGAGCTCGGCTAGCATGCTGCGCATCATGCGTTTCGGGCTGCTTCTCCTTAGCTGCCGCGGCGAGGGCCTGTAGTCGAGGCCGACCCCCTCCCCGCGGAGTCTGGCGCTGCGCCGTCGGCCGTCCCTTCCGGACACGCGGACCTCACGAGGAGCCCACGCATCATGGCCAACCGCCAGCAGCCCAGTTCCATGCCGATCCACAAGTACGGCCGCTACGAGCAGGTCGACATCCCCGACCGCACCTGGCCCGACAAGCGGATCACCGCCGCCCCCCGCTGGCTTTCCACCGACCTGCGCGACGGCAACCAGTCCCTGATCGACCCGATGTCGCCCGCCCGCAAGCGCGCGATGTTCGACCTGCTGGTCAAGATGGGCTACAAGGAGATCGAGGTCGGCTTCCCGGCCTCCGGCCAGACCGACTTCGACTTCGTGCGCTCGATCATCGAGGAGGAGGGCGCGATCCCCGAGGACGTCACGATCTCCGTCCTCACCCAGGCCCGCGAGGACCTGATCGAGCGGACCGTGGAGTCCCTGCGCGGCGCCCACCGCGCCACCGTGCACCTGTACAACGCCACCGCCCCGGTCTTCCGCCGGGTCGTCTTCCGCGGCTCCAGGGACGACATCAGGCAGATCGCCGTCGACGGCACGCGGCTGGTCATGGAGTACGCGGAGAAGCTGCTGGGTCCCGAGACGCACTTCGGCTACCAGTACAGCCCCGAGATCTTCACCGACACCGAGCTGGACTTCGCGCTGGAGGTCTGCGAGTCGGTGATGGACGTGTGGCAGCCCGGCCCGGACCGCGAGATCATCCTCAACCTGCCCGCCACGGTGGAGCGTTCGACGCCGTCCACGCACGCCGACCGCTTCGAGTGGATGGGTCGCAACCTCTCCCGCCGCGAGTACGTCTGCCTGTCGGTGCACCCGCACAACGACCGCGGCACCGCCGTCGCCGCCGCCGAGCTGGCGCTGATGGCCGGCGCCGACCGCGTCGAGGGCTGCCTGTTCGGCCAGGGCGAGCGCACCGGCAACGTCGACCTGGTCACCCTGGGCATGAACCTGTTCTCCCAGGGCGTCGACCCGCAGATCGACTTCTCCGACATCGACGAGATCCGCCGTACGTGGGAGTACTGCAACCAGATGGAGGTCCACCCGCGCCACCCGTACGTGGGCGACCTGGTCTACACGTCCTTCTCCGGCTCCCACCAGGACGCCATCAAGAAGGGCTTCGACGCCATGGAGGCCGACGCCAGGGCCCGGGGCGTCACCGTCGACGACATCGAGTGGGCGGTCCCCTACCTGCCGATCGACCCGAAGGACGTCGGCCGCTCCTACGAGGCGGTCATCCGGGTCAACTCGCAGTCCGGCAAGGGCGGTATCGCCTACGTCCTGAAGAACGACCACAAGCTGGACCTGCCGCGCCGGATGCAGATCGAGTTCTCGAAGATCATCCAGGCGAAGACGGACGCCGAGGGCGGCGAGGTCACGCCGAAGGACATCTGGGCGGTCTTCCAGGACGAGTACCTGCCCAACCCGGAGAACCCCTGGGGCCGCATCCAGGTCAAGAACGGCCAGTCGACGACCGACCGGGACGGCGTGGACACCCTCACCGTCGAGGCCACCGTCGACGGCGCCGACACCGTCCTGACCGGCACCGGCAACGGTCCGATCTCGGCCTTCTTCGACGCGCTGCAGTCCGTCGGCGTCGACGTACGCCTGCTGGACTACCAGGAGCACACGATGAGCGAGGGCGCCTCCGCGCAGGCCGCCTCCTACATCGAGTGCGCCATCGACGGCAAGGTCCTGTGGGGCATCGGAATCGACGCGAACACCACGCGCGCCTCCCTGAAGGCGGTCGTCTCCGCCGTCAACCGCGCGTCCCGCTGACCAGCCGGATCGGCGATTTGCGGGCTCCGTCCACCGTTGTCCGGTGGACGGAGCCCCGTCGTATACCGGCCAATTGCTGTGGAGGTCACGGAAAGGTCTCCTCCGGGGTACTGACTCCGGCTCGCTGATGTGGCTAACATCACGCCAGCGCGGCGATGTTGCCGTGGGGTTACGGAGGTGCGACGTGCTGCCAGGACGGGGACGAAACGGCCGTGCCGCCAGGCTTGCGCGCCTCCTGGGCACCCGTACCGCGTGGACCGCCGTCGGCGACGGGGAGTTCTTCTGCCCCGGCTGCGGCGGCGACCGCAACTACCAGCGGCTGACCGGACAGCGCCGCTTCACCCTGCTCGGCGTGCCCGTGGTGCCGCGCGGCGAGACCGGCCCGGTCGTCGAGTGCGCGGCCTGCCGCCGCCACTTCGGCACCGACGTCCTGGACCACCCGACCACCACCCGTTTCTCCGCGATGCTCCGCGACGCCGTCCACACGGTCGCCCTCGCGGTGCTCGCCGCGGGCGGCGTCGGCTCCCGTACGGCCCTGGAGACGGCCGTCGGCGGGGTGCGCGCGGCCGGCTTCACCGACTGCACCGAGGAGCAGCTCGCCGCCCTCGTCGAGGCGCTGGCGGCGGACACCGGCCGGATCACCGGGGAGCCCTGCGGCGCGAGCCTGGCCATAGAGCTGCACGAGGCGCTGGACCCGCTGGCCCCGTACCTCGCCCCCACCGGCCGCGAGTCGATCCTGCTCCAGGGCGCCCGCATCGCCCTGGCCGACGGCCCCTACACCCCCGCCGAGCGGGACGCGCTGGCCACGGTCGGGGCCGCGCTGACCATCTGCGCGGACGAGGTGACGCGGCTGCTGGCGGCGGCGCGGACGCCGTCGTAGGGAACCGGCAGGGGATGCCGGGACCGGGGCGGCCCGCGTCCCCGCCCCCTACAGCAGCCCCGCCGCCGCGAGGTACTCGCGCACCCGTCCCACCTCGTCCGCCGACAGCGGCACCTGCGGTGCGGCCGTCACCGGGCAGTCGATGACGCCGCGCAGGTGCAGGGCCGCCTTGAAGGCGCCGATGGCCGAGGAACCGGCGCCCATGCGGGCCGGGTCGCCGGCCGAGACCAGGCCGAACAGGGCGCACAGCCGCTCCTGTTCGGCGCGGGCCCCCTCCGCGTCGCCCGCGCGGTGCAGCCGGTCGAGGCGGACGTAGCCGTGCGGGTCGACGTTGGCCAGGCCGGGCACCGCCCCGTCGGCGCCGAGCGCGAGGGCCGCGTCGACGAGCAGCTCGGAACCGGTCAGGACGCTGAAGCTGGCGAGGTCCGGGTGCTCGCGGGCGCCGGTCACGACCGCGCGGAACCCGGCCAGGTCCCCGCTGGAGTCCTTCAGCCCGGCGAGGACGCCGTCGGCGGCCAGCTCCAGCACCAGGCGGGCGGGCAGCTCGGTGTGCACGGCGGACGGGATGTCGTAGGCGAGGACCGGGACCGGGGAGGCGGCGGCGACCCGGCGGTAGTGGCGGGCGATCTCCGCGGGGTGGGTGCGGGCGTAGAACGGCGCCGTGACGACGACGGCGTCCGCGCCCGCCGCCGCGGCCGACGCCACGTGCTCCGCCACCCGGGGCGTCGACATGTCGATGGCACCTGCCAGCACCGGCAGCTCCCCGCCCACGTGGGCGGTCACCGACTCCACCACCAGAGCGCGCTGCCGGTCCGTCAGGTACGCCGCCTCCGACGTCGACCCGAGCACGAACAGGCCGTGCACCCCGGCCGCCACCAGATGGTCGACCAGCCGGAGCAGGGAGGCCACGTCCACCTCGCCGTCCGGTGTCAGGGGCGTGCAGACGGGCGGGACGACACCGGTCAGCGGGGCGGGCAGCGGCATGAGGCCTCCAACGGGTTGCTCCGGCGCACGAGGTCGCGGATCGCCTCGTCCTCCTGGACAGGATGGTGGCAGCGGCGGCGGAGCACCGGGGCCGACGCGGCCGGGACGTCCGGAACCGGCCGCCCGCCCGCACCGGGCCGGGAGGATCCGGGCGGGGCGCCGTCCCCGGCGCGGCACCCCGCCCGGACGGGTGTCACGGCAGGGTGCGCGAGTAGGCCCGGTCGTCGTCGGAGTCGTAGACCAGCTTGCCCCCGGCGTCGTAGCCCTTGATGTGCGGGGCGAGCGTCACCTGCTCGGTGAGGACGCCGACGGCCGCGAACCAGCCGCGGTCCAGGACCGCCTCGCTGGTCCGGCCGCCGTAGTCCACGGTGACCCGGGCCACCGACGGGTCGACCCGGCCGACGCTGCCCCAGCGGAAGGGCAGCTTCCAGCGACCCTTGTCGAGGACCGACTGCATGTACAGCTTCTGCCCGTTGTCGTCCGGCCGGACCGGGCCGGCGTCCGGTACCCCGGATTCGCCGCGGGTCACGTTGATGCCCGCGACCTCGCCGTCCTTCACGGTGCAGATGATCCGGACGGGCACCGGCCGCTCCTTCACGGCGACGACGAAGTGGCCGTCCCCCGGCGCGTTGCTGTCCCCGGTGCTCCTCATCGCGAGCAGCACGCGGTAGCCGGCGCTGTCGCCCAGGTCCGTGCCGGCCCGGTCCCCGGGCGTGTGGGCCCGGTCGTAGGCGAGGCACGCCTCCAGGCCGGACGCGGCCCGCTCGTACGTGATGCCGTCCAGCAACTGGCCGCCGGTCGCGGGGCGGGCCGGGCCGGACGGCGCCGTGGACGGGCTCGGCGCCGCCGAGCTCACCGACGGACCGGGGGCCGCCGTGTCCGTGCCTGGACCGCCGGTGCCGGTCAGCGCGTACGCCCCCACGGGCACCGTCGCCAGGGCCGCCAGCACCGCCCCGGTCGCCGCCGCGCGCCGCCGCCGCTCCACCACGCCCCGGCGCCGCACCGCCGGATAGGGCGCCGGGGACGGCCGGACGGTGTACGCGTCCTCGGCGAGCAGCTCCCGCAGACGCTCCTCGAACTCCGTCCCGGCGGTCTCCTCCCGCGCCCGCTCCCCGCTCCGCCGCAGCTCGTCGTCCCGCCGCTGGTCCCCGCTCACCTGCTGCCTCCCTGCCCGCCCGCCGCGGCCCGGCCGGGGGCGGACCCGGCCGCCACCCGGGCGAGCCCCGGAAACGTACGCAACTTCGCCAGTCCCTTGGACGCCTGGCTCTTGACCGTGCCCGTCGAGCAGCCGAGCACCTCGGCGACCTCGGCCTCGGACAGGTCCTCCCAGTACCGCATCACCACCACCGCGCGCTGCCGCGGCGGCAGTCCGGCCAGCGCCGTCAGCAGCGCGCCGCGCTCGTCCGCCCGCGACACCGCGTCGTCGGGCCCCGCCCGCTCCGGCGGGGCCGCCGTCAGCGCCTCCGCGACCCGGCGCTTGCGGAACCGGTCGCTGTTGCAGCTGACCAGCATCCGGCGGACGTACGCCTCCGGGTTGTCGCTGCGCGACACCCGCCGCCACGAGCGGTACGCCTTCGCCAGCGCCGTCTGCGTCAGGTCCTCGGCGTGGTGCACATCGCCCGTCAGCAGGTACGCGGTGCGCACCAGATGGTTCCAGCGCGCGCGGACGAACTCCTGGAAACGGGCCTCTTCTTCGGCTTGCATCGGTCACCCCCTCGCCCCACAGACCACCGCTTCGGCCGATCCGGTTGCCCGGTCCGCGCGGACGGGAGTGAATGGGAGGGACGGCGGTGACCGGAGAGGGGCGGGGCATGGACGCGCTGTGGGACGAACGGGACCCGGGGGTGCTGCGGCTGCCGTCCGGGCGGCTGGTGCGCGGCCGGGCCCTGCGCCGCCCCCTCGACCCGGCCGCGCCCGCCCCGGCGTACGGCGTCTACCTGCTGGGCCGCCGGCCGCCGCCGGTGCCCTGGGAGGCCCGCTGGATCCGCTGGCCCGACTTCCGCCTCCCGGCGGACCGGGAGGCGGCGCGGGCGGAACTGGCCCGGGCGTGGCGGCGGGCCGCCGTCGAGCGCGTCGAGATCGCCTGCGGCGGCGGACGCGGCCGCACCGGGACGGCCCTGGCCTGCCTGGCCGTCCTGGACGGCGTGCCGGCCGGGGAGGCGGTGGCGTACGTCCGCGCCGCCTACGACCGGCACGCCGTGGAGACGCCGTGGCAGCGGCGCTACGTGCGCGGGTTCGGCGTCACGTGAGGGCGTCCGCCAGCACGGCCGCCGCCTCGGCGACGAGCGGGTGGTCCCACGGCGCCCCGGGGTCCGGCTTCGTCGACTGGATCGCCAGGACGAGCGGGGTGCCGTCCGGCGTCCAGGCGACACCCACGTCGTTGTTGGTGCCGTAGGAGCCGGCGCCGGTCTTGTCGGCGACCGTCCAGTCCGGCGGCAGGCCCGCCCGGAGCCGGTTGCCGCTGGTGGTGTTGGTCAGCAGCCAGTGCGTGAGGAGGGCGCGGTCCCGGCGGCCCAGCGCGTCGCCGAGGACGAGACGGGCGTACGTGCGGCCGATCGCGCGGGGGCTCGTGGTGTCCGTGGTCCGCCACGGCTCGGCCGAGTTGAGCTCGGTCTCCCAGCGGTCCAGCCGGGTCACCGGGTCGCCGAGCGAGCGGGCGAAGCGGGTGACGGCGGTGGGGCCGCCCAGCTCGCGCAGCAGCAGGTTGCCCGCGCCGTTGTCGCTGAACCGGATGGCCACGTCGCACAGTTCGGCGACCGTCATGCCGTCGGCGAGGTGCTCGCGGGTCTTGTCGGAGCCCTCCTTCGGCAGGTCGGCCTCCGTGTAGTGGATCCGGCGGGACAGCACCTCGCCGTCGCGGTCCAGGTCGCGCAGGACGGCGGCGGCCGCCAGGGGCTTGAACAGCGAGCAGATCGGGAAGAGTTCGTCGGCGCGGTGCCGCACGGTCCTCTTCGTCCGGAGGTTGCGGGCGTAGACGCCCAGCCGGGCGCCGTGCTCCTGCTCCAGCGCCCGCAGGCGCGCGGTGGCGCCGTCCTGCGCGCGGGCGGGCGTCGCCGTCAGCAGGGCGGCCGCCGTGGCGGTGCCGGCCGCGAGCAGCGTCCGGCGGGTCATCGGGGAGGGGGCTGCGCTTGAGATGTCGCTCTCCTCGGCTCGGAACGTCCAACGATCTCTCCCCGTGACCGACGCCGCGCCCCCCGTTCCCGGTTGCTCGTCGCGGCCGGCGCCGCGACGCCCGGCCCCGGTCACTACGGTCTGTCTGGCCATTCCCGCCCGTCCCGTGACGCCCGGCACGTCGAGAGCACGCACCTGACGCCGCGAGACCGCCCTCCGGGCGACGACGGGAATCGTCAGGCAGCCCCCAGGGGCTGTCGTTCGGATCACGCCGCGGACGCGGGGCCCGGCACGCGCATCCGCAGCGTTGTCGTCGGTCGCCGGTGCTCCGCATCGCCGCCCTCCTCCGCCTTGCGGCTACACGCACCGGGCCCCGCTCACCGGCGCCGACGACCTACAGTCGATTCCCCGCGACCTGATCCGAACGACAGCCCCTAGCAGTCGACGTCCTGCCGCGGCCGCTCGCCGGTCGCCAGGAAGCGGGAGACGACGCGGTCGCCGCACGGGGTGCCGTTGCGGAGGTAGGAGCCGTGGCCGGTGGAGTCCACGGTCACCATGACGGCCCGTCCGCCCAGGGCCGCGCGGAGCGCGCGGGCACCGGCGAGCGGGGTGGCCACGTCCCGCGCGTTCTGCACGAGCAGGATGTTCGACGGCCCCCGGCCGGTGATCCGCACCGGCGCCTGCCGCGGCGGGTACGGCCAGGCCGCGCACACCAGGGCGTTGCGCGGCATGCCCGCGGTGAGCGGGTGCTTCACCCGGCTCTCGGCGACGTCCTTCTCGTACGCGGCGGCCGTGCGGGGCCACGCGACGTCGTTGCACAGGGTGGCCGCGCCGACCGCGACGGTGTCCTGCCGGACGAGGGCCGGCGGGGCGGGGAGGTCCGTACCCTGCCGGGCGGCCAGGATCAGCCTCGCCAGCACCGGGTAGGCACCGGGGTCCTGGAAGGCGTCCAGCATGGTCTGGCGCAGCACGTTGCCGTTCAGTTCCGCCGGGGTGGCGCCGGGCCAGGGGAGCGGCTCGCGGTCCAGGCGGGCGGCCAGCCGCAGGAACGCCGGCCGCACCTCGGCCGCCGTGCCGGCCAGGCGGAGGTCGTTGCCCGGGTCGGACGCCCACGCGGCGAAGTGCGGGAACACGTCCTCGACACCGGTCTCGTACGCGGCGAGCCAGCCGCGCGCCACCCGGGCGGGGTCGGGGTCGTCGTTGCTGTCGAGCACGACGCGGTCGGTGCGGTGCGGGAACAACTGGCTGTAGACCGCGCCGACATACGTGCCGTACGACACCCCCCACGCGGACATCCTGCGCTCGCCGAGCGCGGCCCGGATGCGGTCCAGGTCGCGGGCGTTGGTGACGGTGTCGATGTGCCGGATCAGCTCGCCCCCGTTGCGGGCGCAGGCGTCGGACACGCGCCGGGCGGTGGTGAGGTTCTCCGTGATCGAGCCGTCGGGGGCGGGCCAGGGCCGCAGCCGGGTGACGGCGAGGTCGCCGGGCTCCAGGCCGCAGCCGGCGGTGGTGGAGGGTGCCATCCCGCGCGGGGCGAACCCGATCAGGTCGTAGGCGTCGCGCACCTCCTGCGGCAGCTTCTGCCCCTTGCCGGACGGGGCGTCGAGGCTGGTGCCGCCGGGCCCGCCGGGGATGAGGAACAGCGCGCCGCGGCGGGCCTCGGGGTTCTCGCCGGGGATCCGGGACACGGCGAGGGAGATGCGCGGGCCGCCGGGGTCGGCGTAGTCCAGCGGGACCCGGAGGGTGGCGCACTGCTGGCGCGGGTCGGGGGCGGTGGGGCCGGTGCGGTCGCACGGCTTCCAGTCGAGCGGGGGAGCGGGCGCGGCGGCGGGCCGGGCCGTGACCGCCGAGGAGGCCAGCGGCGGTGAGGGCGGCGAGGGCCGCCGAGACGGCGACGAAGGTGACGTAGGCGGCGTTGCGACGGGTCTGCCGGGCTCGTGTGATCGGCTGCATGCCGAAGAGCCTCGCGGATCGCCGCGGACGGCCCCATCCGGCGAACGGGCCTGTCGCTACGGGGGTTTACCCCCCGCCGGGTCCGCCCGCCGCCGCTCAGCCCCGCAGCCCGCCCTCGCACTGCTGCGGGATCGTGGTGGCCGTCGAGGCGTTCAGGCCGGAGAGGGCCCGGTCGCACGCCCGCCACTTCGCCGTCGGGCCCTGCTCCGTCTCCCGGACCGTCCTCACGGTCAGCGTCAGCCGCGTCAGTACCTGGTGGGCCTGCTCCTTGACGGCCGTCGGCGTCCTCCCGTTGACGACGATGCGCGACACGGTCTCGATCGGCGCGGTGACGTTCGCGAGCTGCTTCTTCTCCACCCGCGACGAGCCCGAGCCCCGGACGGCCACCAGCACGGCGGTCTGCTCCTGCACGGCCCCCCGCAGCGCGGTCCTCGTCTTCGGCGGCACCTTCGGCGCCCGGAGCGCCTGCACGGTGACCCGCACGTGGACGGAGACCCGCGCGAGGGCCTGGCGCACCGTCACCGACACCCGCACGTCGACGATCACCTTGGCCGAGGCCGTCAGTTCCTCGACGCAGTCGGACAGCACCGCCTTGTCCGCCGCGGACGTCCGCGGGGCCTTCAGCGCCTCCACCGTGAGGATGACCGACGTACTGACCTCGACGGCCGCCTTCTGCACCGGCGCGGGTCCGGTCACGGCCTCGTCCAGCAGGGCGGCCAGCTCGTTCAGGTAGCCCTTCACCTCGTCGGGCGTGCCCGGGTCCCCGGAGAGCTCGTCCACCTCGTCCTTCGCCTCGGCGGGCGTGGTGGGCGTGGGCAGGGGCGTCGCCTCGCCGGTCCCGGACGGGGAGTCCTCCCCCGTGGTCGTCCCGCCGGTCGGCGTGTCCTCGGTGGGGGTGTCCTCCCGGGTGGTGGGGTCCTCGGTGGGCGTGCCCTCCCCGGCCGTGGTCTCCGGTCCGGGCGGTGTCGGAGTGGGCTGGGCCGGGGCCGCCGCGCCTCGCGCGAGGTCCGGGGAGGCCGTCAGTGCACCGGCCGCCCCGGTCGGCAGCGCGAGCGCCGCGGCCAGGCAGGCCGCGCCGGCAGCGAGGGGGAACCGCCGACGGGTGTTCTCGGGCATGCTGGTTCCAGGTGCGCTGTGCGGTGTGCGGATGCGCCCTCGCGGACCACGACGGTCAGGGGCGGGGGAATCCGCGGCCCGTCGGTGCAGGCGCTCCATGCACAACTGTTCGCCCGCCCGCCCCGTCACGCAACTCGGGCACCACGGGCTCCGCCCGGCGCCGGCCGGCCCGCGGCCCGCACGAACGCGGTCCAGGCGTCCGCCCCGACGAGCAGCACCGGCCCACCCACGACCTTGCTGTCCCGCACGGGGACGACACGGGGGAATCCGTCGGCCACCTCGACGCAGCTTCCGCCTTCGCCGTTGCTGTAAGTGCTCCTACGCCAGGACACGTTGCTCAGGTCGAACTCGGGCATCGTCTGTAGTCCTCAACCGCCGACTCGATCAGGGTCAGGGACGCCTCCGGCGACAGCGCGGCGACCCTGAGCAGATCGTAAGCGCGCTGCGCTCGCTTCACCACGGCCGGATCATCGACCAGCACGCCCGAGAACGACGTCTCCGTATAGGCGACCGGTGGCGCGTCCCCGAACTCCATGAGTTGCAGCATCCCGCCCATGGACGGATGGGCTCCGACCGCGTACGGAAGCACCGTGACCAGGACCGAGCGTTGCCGCAGGAGTCCGGCGATGTGCTCCAACTGCTCGGACATGGCCTGCCTGCCGCCCACCGGCACACGGAGCACGCACTCGTGCAGTGTCACCCAGTACTCGGGCCTCGTAGGGCCCTTGAGGGTCTGGGCCCGCTCCAATCGGCCGGTGACCATCTCCTCGACGTAGTCGTCCGTGACGAACGGGTTGGCCGCAATCGTCACCGCTCGGGCGTATGCGGGTGTCTGAAGGAGGCCCGGCACCAACGACGGCGCGAACTCGCAGATCTTCATGGCCCGCTTCTCGAGCTCCACCACCTCCGCGAAGTAATCCGCATACCGCTTGTCATCAATCAACTTCCTGCACAGCCGCTCGAAAATACCGTCGGTTTGCAGGACCTCGTCAATCCGCTGGGCGATATCCAGTTGGGGTTTTCGAATCGCCTGCTCGAACTGCCCGATATAAGCGCCGGACACGAAGACCCGCGCCCCCAGCTCCACCTGCGTGAACCCCGCCTCCTCACGGCGTCGCCGCAGCTCCGCCCCGAAGAACTCCCACGCCGCCTGCCGCGAACCATTGGCCATCGCCGAACCCCTTTGCACAGCCCCGCACTTGTAGGGCACAGACGCTTCACGAGTGTAGGCGCGCAGCGTCACCATGGAGGCGCGAAGAGTGAAAACAAAAACAGGAGGGGAGCACGGTGACAGCACGCCCCCCGGCGCTCGGCGCCGGAGAAGAGGAGGAAGTAGTGAAAGAATTGCGGACGGAACTCACCGGCGCCGGAATTCCCCTGCCCCCGGAGGGCCTGCCCGCGGCGGTGCTCCGGTGAAGCCGCCCCTGGGGGCGTACGTGGTGGACCTCCGCACGGAACGCGTCGGCATCGTCACGGGGCATGAGGGGCCCCGTGTCCGGCTGCGGCCGTACGGCGGGGGCCGGGAGTGGGACGCGGACCCGGGCGCCGTCCGCCACGCGACGCCCGCCGAGCGACTGCGCGCCGCGACGGCGTACGCCAACGCGCGCAGCCGCGGCGAGGTCCCGTGACGGGCCGGACGCGGGCCGGACCGGGGAGCCGCGCGGGTAGGCGAGAATGGCTCCATGAGTCTGTTCCGCGACGACGGCATCGTGCTGCGCACCCAGAAGCTGGGTGAGGCGGACCGGATCATCACGCTGCTCACGCGCGGTCACGGACGCGTACGCGCGGTGGCCAGGGGCGTGCGCCGGACGAAGTCGAAGTTCGGTGCGCGCCTCGAACCGTTCTCCCACGTCGACGTCCAGTTCTTCACCAAGGGCAGCGAGCTGGTCGGGCGCGGGCTGCCGCTGTGTACGCAGAGCGAGACCATCGCGCCGTACGGCGGCGGGATCGTCACCGACTACGCGCGGTACACCGCCGGGACGGCCATGCTGGAGACGGCGGAGCGGTTCACCGACCACGAGGGCGAGCCGGCCGTGCAGCAGTACCTGCTGCTGGTCGGCGCGCTGCGCACCCTCGCCCGGGGCGAGCACGCGCCGCACCTCGTCCTCGACGCGTTCCTGCTGCGCTCGCTCGCGGTCAACGGCTACGCGCCGAGCTTCGGCGACTGCGCGAAGTGCGGCATGCCCGGTCCGAACCGGTTCTTCTCGGTCGCGTCGGGCGGTTCGGTCTGCGTCGACTGCCGGGTGCCCGGCAGCGTCGTACCCTCGCCGCAGGCCCTGGCGCTCCTCGGCGCGCTGCTCACGGGAGACTGGGAGACCGCGGACGCGTGCGAGCCGCGGTACGTCCGGGAGGGCAGCGGACTGGTGTCCGCCTACCTGCACTGGCACCTGGAGCGCGGGCTGCGCTCCCTTCGGTACGTGGAAAAGTAAGCGAGTCTGAGGAGACGAGAAGCACATGGCCGTACGCGGGTTCCTGGGGCGTCAGCGCCGCGAGTACAGGACGCCGGAGCCGCACCCGTCCGGCGCGCGGCCCCCGAAGCTCCCCGGTGAGCTGGTCCCTGGCCATGTGGCGATCGTCATGGACGGCAACGGGCGGTGGGCCAAGGAGCGCGGGCTGCCGCGCACCGAGGGGCACAAGGTGGGCGCCGAGCGGGTGCTGGACGTGCTCCAGGGCGCGATCGAGATGGGCGTCGGGTCGATCTCCCTGTACGCCTTCTCCACCGAGAACTGGAAGCGCTCGCCCGAGGAGGTGCGCTTCCTCATGAACTTCAACCGGGACTTCATCCGCAAGACCCGCGACCAGCTCGACGAGCTCGGGGTGCGGGTGCGCTGGGTGGGGCGGATGCCGAAGCTGTGGCGGTCGGTGGCCAAGGAGCTCCAGATCGCCCAGGAGCAGACCAAGGACAACGACCGGCTCACGCTGTACTTCTGCATGAACTACGGCGGCCGTGCGGAGATCGCGGACGCGGCCAAGGCGCTGGCGGAGGACGTGAAGGCCGGCCGGCTCGACCCGGCGAAGGTCACCGAGAAGACCGTCGCGAAGTACCTGTACTACCCGGACATGCCGGACGTGGACCTGTTCCTGCGGCCGAGCGGCGAGCAGCGCACCTCCAACTACCTGCTGTGGCAGAGCGCGTACGCCGAGATGGTCTTCCAGGACGTGCTGTGGCCGGACTTCGACCGCCGCGACCTGTGGCGGGCCTGCCTGGAGTACGCCTCCCGCGACCGCCGCTTCGGCGGCGCCGTCCCGAACGAGGAGCTGCTCGCCATGGAGGGCCGGCAGCCCGAGGCCTGAGCGGCGGGGACGGGGCGGAGCGGCCGCGCGGGCCGCTCGGCCGGCACCCGCCGGGTCCGGGCCCCGTCCACCGGCACGGGTCCGTCCCCGGGGCCGCGGGGACGGCCGCCCGCGCGCACTACGCGGAAGCGGTCGCGCACTCCGCGCACGTCCCGAAGATCTCCACCGTGTGGGCCACGTTCACGTAGCCGTGCTCGGCCGCGATGGCCTCCGCCCACTTCTCCACGGCCGGGCCCTCGACCTCCACCGCCTTGCCGCAGGTGCGGCAGACCAGGTGGTGGTGGTGATCGCCGGTGGAGCAGCGGCGGTAGACGGACTCGCCGTCCGCGGTGCGCAGCACGTCGACCTCGCCGGCGTCGGCGAGGGACTGCAGGGTGCGGTAGACCGTGGTGAGCCCGACCGAGTCGCCCTTGTGCTTGAGCATGTCGTGGAGTTCCTGCGCGCTGCGGAACTCCTCGACCTCTTCCAGGGCCGCCGCCACGGCGGCACGCTGCCGGGTGGCGCGGCCCTTCACGGGCGGTCCAGCGGTCGTCACCGTTGCCTCCTACGTCTGCCTGATGCCCGGGTCATTGTGCCAGCCCGGGCCCGGCGCGGTCAGACGCCGATCCCGTCCCCGGCCCCCCGGCTGGCCGGAATCGCGCACTCCGCGGGGTCCGCTTCGGGCCGCGCGGCGGCCTGCGCGCGGGCGCGGCGACGGGCCAGCGGCGCCGCCAGCGCGGTGAGCAGCAGGAACGCCCCGATGGTCAGCAGCACGATCGTCGCGCCGGGCGGCACGTCCTGGTAGTACGACGTGACGGTGCCGCCGATCGTCACGCTCACGCCGATCGCCACGGCGATCGCGAACGTCGCCGCGAAGCTGCGGCTGAGCTGCTGCGCGGCGGCCACCGGGACCACCATCAGCGCGGACACCAGCAGCAGGCCGACCACGCGCATGGCGACCGTCACCGTCACCGCCGCCGTGACCGCCGTCAGCAGGTTCAGGGCGCGCACCGGCAGGCCCGTCACCCGCGCGAACTCCTCGTCCTGGCTGACCGCGAACAGCTGCCGGCGCAGGCCCAGGGTGACGAGCACCACGAAGGCGGCCAGCAGGCAGATCGCCGTCACGTCCGACTCCGACACCGTCGACAGCGAGCCGAACAGGTACGACGTCAGGTTGGCGTTGGAGCCCGTCGGCGCCAGGTTGATGAACATCACGCCGCCGGCCATGCCGCCGTAGAACAGCATCGCGAGGGCGATGTCGCCGCGGGTGCGGCCGTACCAGCGGATCAGCTCCATGAGGACCGCGCCGAGGACGGAGACCAGCGTCGCCATCCACACCGGGGACCAGGACAGCAGGAAGCCGAGGCCGACGCCGGTCATGGCCACGTGGCCGATGCCGTCGCCCATCAGGGCCTGGCGGCGCTGGACGAGGTAGATGCCGACGGCGGGGGCGGTGATGCCGACCAGGACGGCGGCGATCAGCGCCCGCTGCATGAAGGCGTAGTCGAGGAAGTCCATCAGCTCAGCAGTCCCGTGCGGATCGGTTCGGCGCCCGCCGGTGCGTGCGGGTGTACGTGGTCGTGGCCGGGCAGCGCGTGCTGGCCGACCGCCTCGGGCGGCGGGCCGTCGTGCACCACGCAGCCGTCGCGCAGGACGACCGCCCGGTCGATCAGGGGCTCCAGCGGGCCCAGTTCGTGCAGGACCAGCAGCACGGTCGTGCCCCGGGAGACCTGCTCGCGCAGGGTGTCCGCGAGGACCTCCTGGCTGGCCAGGTCGACGCCCGCCATCGGCTCGTCCATGATCAGCAGCTCGGGCTCGGGGGCGAGCGCCCGGGCGATGAGCACGCGCTGGTGCTGGCCGCCGGACAGGGCGCCGACCGAGTCCTTCGCCCGGTCCGCCATGCCGACCAGGTCCAGGGCGCGGCGGACGGCCTCGCGGTCCTGCGCGCGGAAGACGCCGAAGCGGGTGCGCGACAGGCGGCCCGAGGAGACCACCTCGGTCACCGTGGCGGGCACCCCGCCCGCGGCGGTGGTGCGCTGCGGCACGTAGCCCACGCGCGACCAGGCGCGGAACCGTCCGCGGGGTGTGCCGAACAGTTCGATCTCGCCGGCGCTGACCGGCACCTGGCCGATCACGCTGCGCACGGCGGTCGACTTGCCGGAACCGTTCGCGCCGAGCAGCGCGACGACCTCACCGCGGCGCACGGTGAGGTCGATGCCGCGCAGGACGGGGCGCGAGCCCAGTTCCGCGCGCACCCCGCGCAGGGATATGACGGGCTCGGTCATGCCGTCCTCCGATGGGTCGATCACTGGGCTCCCAGAGCCGCTCGCAGGGCCTTGAGGTTCGCTTCCATGACCTGGAAGTAGTCGTCGCCGCGGGACCGGTCGGTGATGCCCTCGACCGGGTCGAGGACGTCGGTCTTCAGGTTCGCGTCCCTGGCGAGCGTCTTGGCGGTCTTGTCGGAAACCAGTGTCTCGTAGAACACCGTGGTCACGCCGTCCGCCTTCGCCTCCTGCTGGAGCTCCTTGACGCGGGCCCCGCTCGGCTCGCTGTCCGGGTCCAGGCCGGAGATGGCCTCCTGGGTCAGGCCGTAGCGGTGGGCGAGGTAGCCGAAGGCGGCGTGGTTGGTGAAGAACACCTTGGTCTTCGTGTTCTTCAGGCCGTCCTCGAAGGCGGTGTCCAGGTCGCCGAGCTTCCCTACCAGGGCCTCGGTGTTCTTCCTGTAGTCGGCCGCGTGGTCGGGGTCGGCCTTCTCCAGGGCCTTGCCCACGCCCTCGGCGATCTCGGCGTACTTCACCGGGTCGAGCCAGACGTGCGGGTCGAGGGCGTGCTCCTCCTCGGAGCCCTCCTCGGCGCCGTGGTCGTGGCCGTCCTCGGTGCCGAGCTCCTCCAGCTCGGTCAGCGTCCCCGCGTCGATCTTCGTCCTGACGCCGGACTGGGCGACGGCCTCGTCGACGTTGGGCTGGAGGCCCTTCAGGTACAGCGCGGCGTCGGACTCCTCCAGCTGCGCCCGCTGCCGGGTGCTGATCTCCAGGTCGTGCGGCTCCTGGCCGGGCTCGGTGAGGCTGGTGACCCGCACGTGGCTCCCGCCGATCTCCTCGGCGAGGAAGGCCATCGGGTAGAACGACGCGACGACGTCGAACTTCTCCGAGTCGCCGGCCGCCTCGCTGTCGCCGGAGCATGCGGAGAGGGTCCCGAGCGCGAGGGCGGTGGCCGCCGCGACCGCGATCCCGGATATGTGCTGTCGTCGTACGTTCATGACAGTCATTTTCAGACGACATGGAAACCATTGTCAACAAAGCCGGTCAGAGGCCCTGCGGAGGCCAGGGAGCGAACCGGCGAAAGCCGCGAAGGGCCCAGCGCGGGCCGTGAGCGGGTACCTGATTTGGTCGAGGGGCAGCCCCCGCCGGTAACCTGAAGCATTCGCTGGAAGCATCGCGCTTCGTCGCCCGTCGTCGTAATGAAGAGAGCACCGTGGCCGCCGACAAGATCGACACCATCGTCAGCCTGAGCAAGCGCCGTGGCTTCGTATTCCCCTGCAGTGAGATCTACGGCGGCCAGCGTGCCGCCTGGGACTACGGGCCGCTGGGTGTCGAGCTCAAGGAGAACCTCAAGCGCCAGTGGTGGCGCTACATGGTGACGTCGCGCGAGGACGTGGTCGGCATCGACTCGTCCGTGATCCTGGCCCCCGAGGTCTGGGTCGCCTCCGGCCACGTCGCCACCTTCACCGACCCGCTCACCGAGTGCACCTCCTGCCACAAGCGGTTCCGCGCGGACCACCTGGAGGAGGCGTACGAGGAGAAGAAGGGCCGCGCCCCCGAGAACGGCATGGCCGACATCAACTGCCCCAACTGCGGCACCAAGGGCCAGTTCACCGAGCCCAAGCAGTTCTCGGGCCTGCTGTCGACCCACCTCGGCCCCACCCAGGACTCCGGCTCCATCGCCTACCTGCGCCCCGAGACCGCCCAGGGCATCTTCACCAACTTCGCCCAGGTGCAGACCACTTCGCGCCGCAAGCCGCCGTTCGGCATCGCCCAGATGGGCAAGTCGTTCCGCAACGAGATCACGCCGGGCAACTTCATCTTCCGCACCCGCGAGTTCGAGCAGATGGAGATGGAGTTCTTCGTCAAGCCGGGCGAGGACGAGAAGTGGCAGGAGTACTGGATGGAGCAGCGCTGGAACTGGTACACCGGCCTGGGTCTCCGTGAGGAGAACATGCGCTGGTACGAGCACCCCAAGGAGAAGCTCTCCCACTACTCCAAGCGCACCGCCGACATCGAGTACCGCTTCCAGTTCGGCGGCAGCGAGTGGGGCGAGCTGGAGGGTGTCGCCAACCGCACCGACTACGACCTCGGCGCCCACTCCAAGGCCTCCGGCCAGGACCTCTCCTACTTCGACCAGGAGGCCGGCGAGCGCTGGACGCCGTACGTCATCGAGCCCGCGGCCGGTGTCGGCCGCGCGATGCTGGCGTTCCTGCTCGACGCCTACGTCGAGGACGAGGCGCCCAACGCCAAGGGCAAGATGGAGAAGCGCACCGTGCTGCGCCTGGACCACCGCCTCGCCCCGGTGAAGGTCGCGGTGCTCCCGCTGTCCCGCAACCCGGAGCTGTCGCCGAAGGCCAAGGGCCTCGCCCAGGCGCTGCGCCAGCACTGGAACATCGAGTTCGACGACGCCGGCGCGATCGGCCGCCGCTACCGCCGCCAGGACGAGATCGGCACGCCGTACTGCGTCACCGTCGACTTCGACACCCTGGAGGACAACGCCGTCACCGTGCGCGAGCGCGACTCCATGAAGCAGGAGCGCGTCTCCCTCGACCAGATCGAGGGCTACCTGGCCGCCCGCCTGATCGGCTGCTAGGACCGCGCCGCCCCGCGCGCACCGGCCCCCGCCACGGGTCCCGCTGAGGACCCGTGCCGGGGGCCTTCGCGTGCCCGGGCTCCCCCGGAGCCGCCGCGCGGGCCGGGTCCCGCCGCCCGGACGGGGCCGCCCTGTCCTGCCGCTTGCCGCCCCCTATCGTTTTTCGATAGATTTTCATCGTGCTTCGATGGAAGGAAGAGCGATGGGAAAGCTGACGGTCCTCGCGCTGCGCGCCGTGCTCGTAGTGCTGCTCGCCGGTTCGGTGTTCGTGCAGGCGGTCATGGTGCCGCTGCTGGCCGCCGACCTGGAGGGGCTGCGCCCCGAGTACGCCTACCTGCGCGTCCCCCTCCTCGCGATCTTCTTCCTGGGCGTGGTGGCGGGCCAGGTCGTCGTGGTCTGCGTGTGGCGGTTGGTGACCATGGTGCGCCGCGGCACGGTCTTCTCCCACGGCGCCTTCCGCTACGTGAACATCGTGATCGGCGCCTTCGTGGCGGCCGCCGTGCTGGTCTTCGCGCTCGCGGTGGTCCTGGCGCCCGGCGAGGCCGTCGCCCCCGGCGTCGTCCTGCTCGTCTGCGGCGTCAGCCTCGCCACCCTGGGGGTCGCGCTCATCGTGCTCGTGCTGCGGATGCTGCTCGCCCAGGCCGTCGCGCGGGACGTCGAGGCGGCCCAGCTCCAGGCCGAGCTGTCCGAGGTGATCTGATGCCGATCGTCGTCGACATCGACGTGATGCTGGCCAGGCGGAAGATGTCCGTGGGCGAGCTCGCGGACCGTGTCGGGATCACCCCCGCCAACCTGGCGGTCCTGAAGAACGGCCGCGCCAAGGCGGTGCGCTTCACGACCCTCGCCGCGCTCTGCGAGGTCCTCGAATGCCAGCCCGGCGACCTGCTGCGCTGGGAGGCCGGCGAGAGCGCCGCGGACGGGTAGCCCGCGGCCGCCCGGGCCGTGCGTCTCCGGAGACCGGGATCGGCGGCGACGCGCGCGTCCTGGGCCGCCGGACGGCACCGGCCGGAGCCGGCGGCGGGACACGGGCCCGCGTCCCCCGCCGTGCGGGCGGAGCGGCCGCGGCCCGCGCGCCTGGACGACGCCCGTCCCAGGACCCGGCCGGGAGCGGCACCCCCGGACCGCCGCCGGCGCGGAGTCCGCTCAGGCGCCGGCCGCGGCCGTCTCCCGCGCCTCCGCCGCCGCCAGCCGCTCCGCGGCCCGCTCGGCGGTGCGGCGGGCCCAGCGGCCGGTGGTCACGGCGCCGAGCACCAGGACGGCGAGGCCGCAGCCGGCGAGGATCCACCAGCCGGGCAGGGCGGCCGGCACGAACGCGTCCCGGTACGAGGACGCGCCCACGCCCGCCGCCAGGACCGCTCCGACCACCGCGACGCCCAGGGTCTGGCCCAACTGGCGGCTGGTGGAGGCGACGGCGGCGGCCACCCCGGCCTGGGCGCGGGGCATCCCGGAGACGGCCGTGTTGGTGATGGGGGCGTTGACGAAGCCGAAGCCGACGCCGAACAGCACGTACCCGAGGAGCAGGGTGCTGTCGGACGTCTCCGCCTCGAAGACGGCGAAGAGCAGCCCGCTCGCCGTCATCGCGCAGCCCGCGACCAGCAGCGGCAGGCGCGGGCCGCGGGCGGCGACCAGGCGGCCCGAGAGCGGCGCGCACAGGAAGGTCGGGACCGCCATGGGCAGCATCCACAGGCCCGCGTGCAGGGCGTCCAGACCGCGCACGTTCTGCAGGTAGAGGGTCGACAGGAACAGGGAGCCGCCCAGGGACGCGAACGCGCCGATCGCGATCACCGTGGCCCCGCTGAACGGCACCGAACGGAAGAAGCGCAGGTCGATGAGGGGTTCGGCGCGGCGGGGCTCGTACCACAGCAGGCCGAGCAGCGCGGCGAGCGCGAGCACGGCGAAGGGGACCACCCCGGCGGGCGCGGCGTGCGGCGCCTCGATGATCGCGTACGTCAGGGAGCCGAACAGGGCGATCACCAGGAGCTGGCCGACCGGGTCGGCGCGGCGGGCCTTCTCCGCGCGGGACTCGGGGACGAAGCGCAGGGTGAGCAGCAGGGCGGCCAGGCCCACCGGCAGGTTGACCCAGAAGATCGCGCGCCAGCCGACCGACTCCACCAGCAGGCCGCCGACCAGGGGACCGGCGGCCATGGAGATGCCCACCACCGCGCCCCACACGCCGATCGCGCGGGCGCGCTCCCGCGGGTCGGTGAAGGTGTTGGTGATGATCGACATGGCGACCGGGTTGAGCATCGAGCCGCCCACCGCCTGGACCGTGCGGAAGGCGACGAGCGAGTTCAGGTCGGGCGCCAGGGAGCACAGCAGCGAGCCGAGGGTGAAGACCACCAGGCCGGCCATGAACACCCGCTTGCGGCCGATCCGGTCGGCGGTGGAGCCCGCCAGCATCAGCAGCGCGGCCAGCACCAGCGTGTAGGCGTCGATCGCCCACTGCAGGCCGGACGTGCTCGCGCGCAGGTCCCGCTGCAGGGACGGCAGGGCCACGTTCAGGGCCGTGTTGTCCAGGCTCACGATCAGCAGGCTCATGCAGCAGATCGCGAGGACCAGGAGACGGCGGCGGGGGCTGAGCTCGGGCATGCTCGTATCGTACGCCCGACTCGATAGTGCGGTTAACTAATGACCGGTACACGCGAAGGGTGCCGAGGACCCTCCGGCGTGCGGGACAATGGGGGAATGTCCGTGCCCACGCCCACCACGAACCCGACACTGCGCATCGGCCCCCACCCCGTGCGGCCGCCCGTCGTGCTCGCGCCCATGGCCGGGATCACCAACGCGCCCTTCCGCACCCTGTGCCGGGAGTTCAGCGGCGGCAAAGGGCTGTTCGTCAGCGAGATGATCACCACCCGGGCGCTGGTCGAGCGCAACGAGAAGACCATGCAGCTCATCCGCTTCGACGCCAGCGAGCGGCCGCGTTCGATCCAGCTGTACGGCGTCGACCCGGTCACCGTCGGCAAGGCCGTCCGCATGATCGCGGAGGAGGACCTCGCCGACCACATCGACCTCAACTTCGGCTGCCCGGTGCCGAAGGTGACGCGCAAGGGCGGCGGGTCCGCCCTGCCGTACAAGCGGAACCTGCTGCGGGCCATCCTGCGGGAGGCCGTGAGCGGGGCCGGGGACCTGCCGGTCACCATGAAGATGCGCAAGGGCATCGACGACGACCACATCACCTACCTCGACGCCGGGCGCATCGCCGTCGAGGAGGGCGTCACCGCCATCGCCCTGCACGGCCGCACGGCCGCCCAGCACTACGGCGGCACCGCCGACTGGGACGCCATCGCCCGGCTGAAGGAGCACGTGCCCGAGATCCCGGTGCTCGGCAACGGCGACATCTGGTCGGCCGGGGACGCGCTGCGGATGGTGCGCGAGACCGGCTGCGACGGGGTGGTCGTGGGCCGGGGCTGCCTGGGACGGCCCTGGCTGTTCTCCGACCTCGTCGCCGCCTTCGAGGGGCGCACCGAGGACATCGCGCGGCCCTCGCTGCGCGAGGTCGCCGACGTCATGGTCCGCCACGCCGGCCTGCTCGGCGAGTGGCTCGGCGACGAGTCGAAGGGCGTCGTCGACTTCCGCAAGCACGTCGCCTGGTACCTCAAGGGCTTCGCGGTCGGCTCCGAGATGCGCAAGAGGCTCGCGGTCACCTCGTCGCTGGAGGAACTGCGGGCCGGGCTGGACGAGCTGGACCTCGACCAGCCGTGGCCGGCCGGCGCCGACGGGCCGCGCGGCCGTACCTCCGGCAACAACCGGGTGGTGCTGCCCGACGGCTGGCTGAAGGACCCCTACGACTGCGCGGGCGTCGGCGAGGACGCCGAGCTGGACACCTCCGGCGGCTGATCAGCCCCCGGAAGGGTGCGGGACGGAGCCGAACGCGGTCAGGAAGCGGTCGCGGAAGGCGCTCATCCGCCACACCGGCGCGTCGGCGGCGGGCTCCAGCCCCTCCGTCCACCGCCAGCCGTCGATCGCGTCGAGGACCTCCGGGTCCTTGGCGACGATCGACACCGGCACGTCACGGGAGGCGCCGGTGCCGCTGACCCGGGCGATCGGCTGGTGGTCGCCGAGGAAGACCAGCACGGTGTCGTCGGTGCCGTAGCGCTCCAGCCACTGGGTGAGGCTGGTGACCGAGTACGCGACGGACCGGCCGTAGGCCCGCCGGGACCGGGTGGTGTCCGGGACGACGTCCGCGGGCCGCTCGCCGGCGCGGTGGACGGCGTCGAAGACCGAGCCGTCACCCAGCTCGTCCCAGCCGACCGTCGTCGGGACGGGCGCCCAGGGCTGGTGGCTGGAGGTCAGGATGACCAGGGACATCAGCGGCCTGTCGCGCTTCTTGCCGTGCACGCGCCGCTGGAAGGCCTCCAGCGCGTACTGGTCCGGCATGGTCGACCAGCCGAACTTCGGCCCCCGGTAGCCCAGGTCGAAGGCGTCGTAGACCCGGTCCAGGCCGTACCACCGGGCCTCCGGCCAGCCCTTCTGCACGCCGGGCATGACACCGGCCGTGTCCCAGGCGCCGGTCTTCCGGAAGGCCGCGGTGAGGGTGAGGCGGTCGCCCGCGGTCACGGTGCGGTAGCGCTGCTGGGTGTCGATCCACAGCCCCGACATCGCCGTGGAGTGGCCGAGCCAGCTGCTGCCGCCGAACGTCGCCGAGGTCAGCCAGCCGCTCCGGGCCCGGAAACCGGCCGCGGCCAGGGCCGTGCCGCCGGTGTCCAGCGCACGGTGCACGCCGGGTGAGGCCACCGGGTCCTCCAGGGCGGTGCGGCCGTAGCTCTCGATGAACGTGAAGATCACGTCCTTGCCGCGCAGGGCGGGCACGAGCCGGTCGGCCGGGGTGGCGCCGAAGGAGTCGGCCCGGGCCTCCTCGGCGAACGCCGCCTCGTCGCGCAGGGTGTCCACGACCCGCCGCGCGTGCGTCTCCAGGGCCCGGGCGCCCCCGTCCGAGGCGATCGGCGTACCAGCGAGCTGGAGGCCGAGCGCCGAGCAGGTGATCCAGACGGTGCCGGCGAGCAGCGTGCCCCGGGTGGCCCGGGCCCGGTGCCGGGCCAGCAGCTCGGCGAGCCGGACCGCCGCCAGCGCCATGACGGCCGGCAGGCCCACGAGGACGGCGACGGCCCCGGCTGTGGCGGCGGCCGCGGCCGCCCCGCCCATCGCGTCCTCGACGTACGCCCGGGCGTCGTCCAGCAGGCTCCAGTCCAGGACGAGGTTGAAGCCCCGGCCGAGGTACTCGTCGAAACCCATGCCGAGCAGGTTGACCACGGTCAGCAGTCCGAGGCCGGTCCCGTACAGCACCGCCGCCACCCGGCGCGGCACGCGCGGCAGGGCGAGCACCACGGCCGCCCCGACGATCGCCTCCGCCGGGACGCGCCCGAACCGGCCGGGCCGCAGGGCCGGCAGGGTGTCGGGCAGCAGCAGGGCCCCGAGGACCAGGACGGCGGCCAGGGCCGTGACGGTCCGGGACAGGGCGCGGGCGGCGGCGGGGTACCGGGTGCGCCAGGTGCGCAGCCGGGCGAGCCGGGTCCGCGGCGAGGGACGCGCGGGCCCGGGCGCCGGGCCGCCGCCCGCCGCCGCGGTGTCCCCGGCCGTGCCGGGGGGCTGACGAAAGCGCGTGAAGACCGGCACCCGGAGGTCCTTCCGTACGAAACCCGTGGGGACGGCGGACCCGGCGAGGGGGAGCCGGATCCGCCACAGGTCCGTACGGCCGGTGCGCGGGGTGCGTTCAGCCCGCCGGGCCGGAGCCCGGCGAACATCGGGTGAACACCGGGCCGCCCCTTCCGCCGCCGGCCGCCCGGCCCGCCCGTGCCGGGCGGGCCGGCCCGTCGTCGGTGCCCGGGGCGGCGCACACGCCGGTCCACCGCACGCGGCACTCGCCGAGCGGCGTCCTGCCGGGGCCGGCGGGCACCGGGCGTCCGCGCGGGCCCGGGCGGGTCCGCGCGGGCAGGTCCCGGAACCGGCCGGCCGACGGCCGGCCCGGGCCGAAGGGGGGCGTCGTGCGGGTGCCCCGAAGGGCCCCTCCCGGAGCGGATCCGGTGACCGGTGCTCTCGGAGCGGATCCCGCGGCCGGTGCCGCCCCGGAGGCGGGCACCGCGGGCGGGCCGGGCCGTGCGAGCCGCGTGGGCCCGGGAGGGGCGGGTGCGGGCGCCGGGCTACGCGCCCCCGACCGCCGTCAGCAGGGCCAGGGGGGCCGCCGCCGAGCGGGACTCGCGGACGCAGGCGTGCGGGTAGGGCACCGGCTCGGGGTGGGTGTCGCGGCCGTAGCCCGCGAGGACCTCCGGGAGGCGGTGGCCGGTCGCGGTCGCCGCGTCGACCAGGCCGTGCGCGACCGTGCGGGCCTCGTCGTGCAGGCCGTACCGGGCCAGCCCCAGGGCGATCAGGGCGTTGTCGTGCGGCCAGACCGAGCCGCGGTGGTAGGACAGCGGGTGGTAGGCGGGCTGCCCGGCGGCGAGGGTGCGCACGCCCCAGCCGGAGAAGAAGTCCGGCTCCAGCAGGCGGCGGCCGACCAGCTCGCCGTACTCCTTGTCCAGCAGCCCCGACCACAGCAGGTGCCCGGCGTCGGAGGCCAGGGCGTCGACCTGCTTGCCGTTGCCGTCCAGGGCGAGGGCGGGGAAGGAGTGCTCCGGCATCCAGAAGTCCCGCTGGAAGCGGTCCCGCAGATCACCGGCGGCCTGTTCGAGCAGGTCCGCGTAGGTCGTGTCCTCCCAGACCGTGCGCGCCACCCAGGCCGTGCGGCGCAGCGCGTCGTACGCGTAGCCCTGGGCCCCCGCCGCCGTCACCGGCCCGTTGGGGCGGGTGCCGTCGGCCGAGCAGATGGCGCCGGGGGAGTCCTTCCAGTTCTGGTTGGCCAGGCCGCCGTGGTCGGCGCGGTAGACGAGGTAGCCGCGCGAGGTCAGCCCGCCGTGGTCCAGCATCCAGCCGATCGCGGCCCGCGCGTGCCGCTCCAGGCGGCGGGCGAGGGCGGCGTCCCCGGTCTGCTCGACGTACGCGCCGAGCAGGACGAGGAACAGCGGCGTGGCGTCGACCGAACCGTAGTAGCGGCCGTACGGCACCTGCCCGAAGTGCGCCAGCTCGCCGTGGCGCACCTCGTGCACGATCTTGCCGGGCTGGGCGACCGCGTCGACGCCGGTCTCGGTGGCCTGCGTGGCGGCGAGCGCGGGGAGCGTGGCGGCGGCCAGCCGCGGGTGGTGGGGCAGCGTGAACAGCGAGGTCAGCAGGGCGTCGCGGCCCAGCAGGGTGAGGAACCAGGGGGCCCCGGCGGCCGGGACGCGCAGCTCCTCGCCGTCCGGGCCGGTGGCCTGCACCTGGAGCGCGGCCAGGTCGGCCAGGCCGCGCGCGCAGGCCGCCGCCAGCTCCGGCCAGCCGGTCGGGAAGGCCACGCCCTCGACGAACTCGCCCTCCCGGGCGAGCAGTTGCTCGTTCACGGCGGCCGGGTCGCGCGGCACCCGCAGGGCCCGCTTCTCGCCGTGCGGCCGGGCGATGACCCGCAGGATCAGCTCCGCCGTGCCGTGCGGTTCCAGCTCCAGCGTCCACACCAGGCGGCGGGCGCCGGTACCGGTCTCCTCGACGGCGTCCGGGGCGGGCTCGGCGGTCACCGTCGTGCACGACCGCCACTCGCCGCGCCGGTAGGTGAACTCCACGCCGTGGTCGAGGACCTGGCGGGAGCGGACCGCGCCGGCCTTGGTGTAGGTGCGGTGGTCGGAGCGCAGCTCGAACTGGTCGGTGAAGTCGGCGTCGGCCGTGATCGCCAGGCGGACCGTGGTCGGCACCGGGCGGTTGCTGGTCACCCGCAGCGACTCCACGAACGAGGCGTCGCCCACCGCCTGTTCGCGGAAGAGCGTGCAGGCGGGCGGCTCCTGCCGGCCGCCGCGCGGCACGAGCACGCAGCGCGCGCCGTCCCCGTCGGCCACCGGTGTCAGCGTCTCGGGCACGGCGCCGTCGACGGTGAGCTGCCACCGGCTCAGGTGCCGCGCGTCGCGTACGAACAAGCCGTCCGGGGAGCTGTTCCCCCGTACGCCGATGATGTCCCCGCGGTCGCCCACGGCGGCGAACGTCCCACCGTGCACGAGCAGGTGATGCCGGTCCGTCATCCCCGGTCCCCTCCCTAGAGTGCCTTGACGGCGTGCCTGTCCCATCCGGGCCGGTCGTGCAGCAGGTCGAGCGTGAGCGCGGCGGTCCAGCCGAAGCCGGTCGCGCCGCACGCCTCGCCGGTGTACGGGTCGACGTACTCCGCGAAGCCGGACGTGTCCGCGGTCCGCAGGAACGCCTTGCGCAGCGCGGCGGCCCGGCCGTCCTCGCCGTGCCGCCTCAGGCCCCGTTCCAGCAGCCAGGCGGTGTTGAACCAGGCCGGCCCCCGCCAGTAGCGGTGCGGGTCGAAGGCCTCGCCGAGCAGGTCGTAGCTCGGGACGAGGCGGGTGGTGCCGCCCAGCCCGAAGTGCGGTCCGCACGCCGTGCGGACCAGGGCGGCGGCGAGGTCGCGCGGCAGCGCGGGCAGCAGCAGGGGGATCAGCCCCGAGACGCTCCGCTCGGGGACCAGCTCCCCGCCGCGCACGTCCCGGCACAGGAACATCCGCGCCGCCGGGTCCCACAGCCGGTCCACCAGCACCGCCGTCAGGCGCTCCGCGCGGGCGTGGCGCGCCGAACCGGCCGCGCCCAGCTCCCGGGCGATCTCCGCCAGGGCGTGCTCGGAGGCGATGAGCAGGGCGTTGAACGCCGGGTCCTCCACGGCGAACGCGCCGTCCCCGTCCCCGTACCCCCCGTCCCGGTACTCCGCCGCCAGCCGCACGTACCGCCCGTAGTCCAGGTCCGTGGGCCGGTCCCCGGGCGAGCCGTGGGCGAGGTCGGCGCGGCGGAAGGAACGGGCCGGGGCGGGCGTGACGCGGGACAGCGGCCGGTCCCAGCAGGGGCTGTTGTCCATACCCTGTTCCCAGGGGTGCACGACGGACACCAGCCCGCCGCCGCCCAGGTCCCGCCGGTGCAGCAGGTACCGGTGCCAGGCCGCGAGCCGCGGGTACACCCGGGCGAGGAAGCCGCGCGCCCGGGACAGCCCCGGGTCGGCACGGTGCACGAGCCACGCGGCCAGCGCGTGCACCGGTGGCTGCACGATCCCGGAGGTCTGTACGGTGCGCGGGGCGCCCGCCGCGCTCCCCGCGCTCGACGAGCGCCAGAAGTCGGGGCTCGGGAAGTACGCCCCGAGCGGAACGGAAGGGTTGAAGACGATGTGCGGGATCCGCCCGTCACCCCACTGGGCGTCCAGCAGCGTCTCCAGCTCCGTCTGCGCCCGCAGCGGCGACAGGTGCCGCAGGCCGATCGCGATGAACGCCGAGTCCCACGACCACTGGTGGGGGTACAGCCCGCGCGAGGGGACGGTGGACGTGCCCGTCCAGTTCTCCTCCAGCACCCGGGCGGCCCTGACGTGCAGCGAGGACGCCGACGGGGAGGCGGCGGGGGTCGCACCGGCCGGATCGTATGCGACGGAGGGCTCCGCGCGGCGGGCGGTGAGGTGGGCGGTGCGATCCACTCGGGGCTCCCCGAAGACGTCCGGCCCGACCGGTTCGGTCGTGGCTACCGTAGGGTTACGTCTATTTAACACGCAAAACTCACTATGTAATGCAAGGTGGAGAAACACAAGGGGGTGCGCATGACCGGACGGCCGGGAAGGACCGGAACCTCCACCAGGGGAGGCAGTCAGGCGAGCGCCGGTGATCTGCTCGAACTGGTGCGCAGTGGCCGCGCCACCACCCGGGGCGCACTCCAGCAGGCGACCGGACTGTCCCGCGCCACCGTCGGCCAGCGCCTGGACCGGCTGTTCCGCGCGGGCTGGCTGCGCGAGGGCGCCGGGGGGCCGGTGGGTTCGCCGCTGGGCGGACGCCCCTCCATCACCCTGGAGTTCGACGACGGGCACGCCGTCGTCCTCGCCGCCGACCTCGACACCCGGCACGCCCGCGCCGCCGTGCAGTCGCTGAGCGGCGAGCTGCTCGCCGAGCACTCCGGCACGCTCGTCGTCGAGGACGGCCCCGACGCCGTCCTCGGCGAACTGGGCCGCTGGTTCGGGGAGCTGCTGCTCAAGACCGGGCACCGGGCGCAGGAGGTCTGCGGCATCGGCCTCGCCGTCCCCGGGCCCGTCGACAGCGAGACCGGCCGGGTCGTCCAGCCGCCGATGATGCCCGGCTGGGACGGCTACGACATACGGGGCCGGCTGGCCCGGGCCTTCACCGAGCACACGGGCGCCGCCGCGGTCCCGGTGCTCGTGGACAACGACGCCAACCTGATGGCGTACGGCGAGCAGCGCACCGGCCACCCGGACTGCTCGGCGTTCGTGCTGGTCAAGGTCTCCACCGGCATCGGCGCGGGGGTCGTCGTGGGCGGCTCGGTCTACCGGGGCGTCGACGGGGGCGCCGGGGACATCGGGCACATCCGGGTGCCGGAGGGCGCCCGGGCGCTGTGCCGGTGCGGTTCGTACGGGTGCCTGGCCGCCGTCGCGAGCGGCGGTGCGGTGGCGCGGCGGCTGGCGGAGGCCGGGCTGCCGGCGTCCTCCGGCTCCGACGTGCGCGACCTGCTGGCCGCCGGGCACCCGCAGGCCGTCGGACTCGCGCGGGAGGCGGGGCGCCGGGTGGGGGAGGTGCTCGCGACGGTCGTGACGCTGCTGAACCCGGGCGTGCTGATGATCGCGGGGGACCTGGCGGGCACGCCCTTCGTCACGGGCGTGCGGGAGCTGCTGTACCAGCGGGCGCTGCCGCGCTCCACCGCCCGCCTGGAGGTCGTCACCTCGCGCCTCGGGGAGCGGGCCGGGCTGGTCGGCGCGGGGGCGCTGGTCGTGGAGCACCTGTACGCGCCCGAACGGGTGGAGGAGCGGCTGCGGGCGCTCGGGGTGTAGGGGTGCGCGGCGCGGGGCGGGCCGGCCGGGGGTTTGCCTCCGTACGGCCGTGTGACAGGCGTGTTTCCGTCCGGAGCGCCGTCCGCATGGTGAAATCCCGTCGGCTGTGACAGCGTGATTCTCGCCACCCTTGATAAGGGCCGCGCTCACATGAGCGGATCATGGGCGACTGCACTTCTCCAAAGGGTGGCACTCAGTGCCACCCTTTGATCGTTCATCGAGCGAAATCACACGTGCCGCAAGGTGCTCATATGAGCGATTCTCGCGGTCTACAGGAGTTGATGCGTTCAAGAGATGAAAACATGCGCCGTCGACCGCTTGCCAAGCCTTGACTTTCGATCCGCTGGCGGACGGGTGGTTACAGGCGTATGACGCGCAAGTGGACCTCCCCAGGTGCCTTCGATCTGGGTATGTTCCTCGCCGTCAGGGCAGCCACCGCGTCCTCGAGGAGTCGAGACCCGTGTCGGAAAACAAAGATCCCCAGGTAGCTGAGCACGGTCAGAGTGTTGAGGGCGTGAAGTTCGTCTACGACTTCACCGAGGGCAACAAGGACCTCAAGGACCTCCTCGGCGGCAAGGGCGCCAACCTCGCCGAGATGACCAACCTCGGCCTTCCGGTCCCGCCCGGCTTCACCATCACCACCGAGGCCTGCAAGGTCTACCTGGACAGCGGTGCGGAGCCGGCGGCACTGCGTGACGAGGTGAGTGCGCACCTCGCGGCCCTCGAACAGAAGATGGGCAAGAAGCTGGGCCAGGCCGACGACCCGCTGCTGGTCTCGGTCCGCTCCGGCGCCAAGTTCTCCATGCCGGGCATGATGGACACGGTCCTCAACATCGGCCTCTCCGACAAGTCGGTGCAGGGCCTGGCCGGGCAGGCCGGTGACGAGCGCTTCGCGTGGGACTCCTACCGCCGCCTCATCCAGATGTTCGGCAAGACCGTCCTCGGCGTCGACGGCGAGCTCTTCGAGGACGCGCTGGACAAGGCCAAGGAGGCCAAGAAGGTCCAGGTCGACACCGACCTGGAGGCCGCCGACCTCAAGAAGCTGGTCACCGCCTTCAAGAAGATCGTCAAGAAGGAGACCGGCCGGGACTTCCCACAGGACCCGCGCGAGCAGATGGACCTCGCCATCCGCGCGGTCTTCGACTCCTGGAACGGCGACCGCGCCAAGCTGTACCGCCGCCAGGAGCGCATCCCGCACGACCTGGGCACGGCCGTCAACGTCTGCTCCATGGTCTTCGGCAACCTCGGCCCGGACTCCGGCACCGGCGTCGCCTTCACCCGCGACCCCGCCTCCGGCCACCAGGGCGTCTACGGCGACTACCTGCAGAACGCGCAGGGCGAGGACGTCGTCGCGGGCATCCGCAACACCGTCCCGCTCGCGGAGCTGGAGCGCATCGACAAGAAGTCGTACGACCAGCTCATGCAGATCATGGAGACGCTGGAGAACCACTACAAGGACCTCTGCGACATCGAGTTCACCATCGAGCGCGGCCAGCTGTGGATGCTCCAGACCCGGGTCGGCAAGCGCACCGCCGGGGCGGCCTTCCGCATCGCCACCCAGCTGGTGGACCAGGGCCTGATCGACGAGGCCGAGGCGCTCCAGCGCGTCACCGGCGCGCAGCTCGCCCAGCTGATGTTCCCGCGCTTCGACGAGGGCGCGAAGGTCGAGCAGGTCGGCCGGGGCATCGCGGCCTCGCCGGGCGCGGCGGTCGGCAAGGCGGTCTTCGACTCCTACACCGCCGTGAAGTGGTCGCGCTCCGGCGAGAAGGTCATCCTGATCCGCCGCGAGACCAACCCCGACGACCTGGACGGCATGATCGCCGCCGAGGGCATCCTGACCTCGCGCGGCGGCAAGACCTCCCACGCGGCCGTGGTCGCGCGCGGCATGGGCAAGACCTGTGTCTGCGGCGCGGAGGAGCTGGAGGTCGACACCAAGCGCCGCCGGATGACCGTGCCCGGCGGGCACGTCGTCGAGGAGGGCGACGTCATCTCCATCGACGGCTCCACCGGCAAGGTCTACCTGGGCGAGGTCCCGGTCGTGCCGTCCCCGGTCGTGGAGTACTTCGAGGGCCGGATGCACCCGGGCGCCGACGACGCCGACGAGCTCGTCGAGGCCGTGCACCGGATGATGGCCTTCGCCGACCGCAAGCGCCGCCTGCGGGTCCGCGCCAACGCGGACAACGCCGAGGACGCGCTGCGCGCCCGCCGCTTCGGCGCCCAGGGCATCGGCCTGTGCCGCACCGAGCACATGTTCCTCGGCGACCGGCGCGAGCTGGTGGAGCGGCTGATCCTGGCCGACACGGAGGCCGAGCGCGAAGAGTCGCTGAAGGAGCTGCTGCCGCTCCAGAAGCAGGACTTCGTGCAGCTCTTCGAGTCGATGGACGGCCTGCCCGTCACCATCCGCCTGCTCGACCCGCCGCTGCACGAGTTCCTGCCCGACATCACCGAGCTGTCGGTGCGCGTGGCCCTGGCCGAGTCCCGCCAGGAGCCGCACGAGAACGAGCTGCGGCTGCTCCAGGCGGTGCACCGCCTGCACGAGCAGAACCCGATGCTGGGCCTGCGCGGGGTGCGCCTGGGCCTGGTCATCCCCGGTCTGTTCACGATGCAGGTCCGGGCGATCGCCGAGGCGGCGGCCGAGCGCAAGGGCGCCAAGGGCGACCCGCGCGCCGAGATCATGATCCCGCTGGTCGGCACGGTCCAGGAGCTGGAGATCGTCCGCGAGGAGGCCGACAAGGTCATCGCGGAGGTCCAGGAGGCCACCGGCTGCGAGCTGAAGCTGGCGATCGGCACGATGATCGAGCTGCCCCGGGCCGCGCTGACCGCGGGCCAGATCGCCGAGGCGGCGGAGTTCTTCTCCTTCGGCACCAACGACCTGACCCAGACGGTCTGGGGCTTCAGCCGCGACGATGTGGAGGCGAGCTTCTTCACGGCGTACCTGGAGAAGGGCATCTTCGGCGTCAGCCCGTTCGAGACCATCGACAAGGACGGCGTCGGCTCCCTGGTGAAGTCGGCGGCCAAGGCCGGCCGCGCGACCCGTCCCGACCTCAAGCTCGGCGTGTGCGGCGAGCACGGCGGCGACCCGGAGTCGGTGCACTTCTTCCACGAGGTCGGCCTCGACTACGTCTCCTGCTCCCCGTTCCGCATCCCGGTGGCGCGCCTGGAGGCGGGCCGGGCGGCGGTCCAGGCGACGGGCAGCGACCACCGGTAGACCAGACCACGGCCCGCACCGGGCCGCCGGAACCCGGAGCCGTCGTCGGTCCCCGACCCTCACCGATCGCGGCGGCTCCGGAGCACCGAGGAGGGCGGCACCCGTGCGGGGGTGCCGCCCTCTTGTGCGTGCCGTGCCCGTGGGGCCGTCCCCCCGGCACCCCCGGCCCGGCGGTGCCGTCCGCGGACGGCGGACGGCGGCCGGGGTGCCGGAGCCGGGGATGCCGGACCCCGCCGTCACACGGGCCGGCCCTCCCGCAGGCACGCCACGGTTCCGCCGCGGGCCGCGGCGTGCAGGGCGGCGAGGGTGCAGAAGCGGCCCGTGAGGGGGGTGCGCGCCAGGCCGGACAGGGGCAGCCAGGCGTGCCGGTCGTGCTCCGGGCTCCGCCGGACGGTCCGGCCCGGCTCCAGGGTGCCGCCGTAGAAGTAGAAGTCGATCACCGGGCCGGTGCCCCTGGCGTCGGTCCGGTGGTCGTAGCCGAGGAACGCCGGGTCGTGGTCGAGGGCGATGCCGGTCTCCTCGTGCAGCTCGCGGCGTGCCGCGCCGAGCGGGTCCTCGCCGTGGTCGAGCATGCCGCCCGGCAGGCCCCAGGTGCCGGCGCCGGGCCGGCCCCCGGCGTAGCGCAGCAGCAGGATGCGGTCCTCGCGGTCCAGCAGCAGGACGCAGGACGCGACGACGGTCTGCGGGAGCGTCTTGACCCACTGCTCGTGGGGCAGCAGGGGGAGTCGGGGGGCGGTGGTGGCCACGCTGTCGTCCTTCCGTCGGCCGGGCGGCCCGGAACGGCCGCCCCACCGGTGGAACGGACCGGAGCGCGGATGGTCACCCGCGGAACGGGCCCCGTACCTCGTACGTGATGCCGCCCGAGGAGCTGCCGGTCGTGCCGCGCTGGCTGGAGAAGTACAGGCGGGTGCCGTCGGGGGAGAAGGCCGGGCCGGTGATCTCCGAGGCGGACTGGCCGTCGATGCGCAGGAAGGGGGCCACCACGTCGTCCGGCGTGATCACGCAGATCTCCATGTTCCCGCCGTCCTCGGCGACGAACAGGTCGCCGGAGGCCGCGCCGGTGACGTTGTCGACGCCGGTCAGCGGGGCCGTGCCGGAGGGGACGAGGGAGTCGTCGTAGGCGAGTTCGATGGTCTGGGCGGCCGCGTTGTACTGCCAGACGCGGTTGTCGCCCTTGGTGGTGAACCAGCAGGTGTCGTTCGCGTAGTAGCAGCCTTCGCCGCCGTTGAAGCGCTTGGCGCCGGAGACCTGGTTGCGGGTGGCGGTGGCGCCGGTCGGGTCGGGGACGCGGGCCCAGGTGACCGGGCCGGAGGTGCCGGTGCCGGCCACCAGGACCTCCAGGGTGCCGGCGGAGAGGTCGCCCCAGGTGGTGGGCCTGAAGCGGTAGAAGCAGCCGTCGGTGACGTCCTCGGTCATGTAGACGACCCGGCGGACCGGGTCGGCGGCCGCCGCCTCGTGCTTGAAGCGGCCCATGGCGTCGCGGCGGACGGCCGCCTTCACGCCCCACGGGTCGGTCTCGTAGACGTACCCCCGGTCGACCTCCTCGCAGGACAGCCAGGTGTTCCACGGCGTGCTGCCGCCCGCGCAGTTCGTCCGCGTGTCGGAGAGGATGCGGTACGCGCCCGTGATCGCGCCCGTGGCGGAGAACCTCACCGCGCTCGCGCCGCCGCCCGGGCTGATCTCCGAGTTCGAGACGTAGATCCAGCCGGTGCCGTCGGCGTAGCAGGCGCCGCCGTCCGGGGCGCTGTGCCAGAGGTAGGACGTGGTCCCGACCCGCTGCCCGGAGCGGGCGATCACCCGGCTGGTGAAGCCGGCCGGGAGTCTGATGCCGTTGGCGTCGGGCGCGCCCGGCGCGCCGTAGGGGCCCGTGCCGGGCTGGGCGGGCGCGGCGTACGCGGCGCCGCGCCACAGGGTGCCGCCGAACGCGGCGGAGGAGCCGCCGACGGCGGCAGCACGCAGGAAGGTACGACGTTCCACTCTCGCTCCAGAGGTGCCGTGACCGCCCCGCCGCCGGCCGGCGGCGAGGTCGTGCGATCGAGGAAACTAGGGGCACCAGATGGACGTGCCGTGGACACGCCATGACGGCAGCGTACGGGTGAGTGTCCAGCGTCCGGCAGGGGGAGTGCGGGGGCGGCCGGCGCCGGGCGTGCGCCGGGCGCACGCCCCCTGCGGGACCGGGCGCTAGAGCGGCACCGCCACCGCGCTGAACGTGGTCTCGGGGGTCTGCGGGCTGGTGAAGCGGGCGTTGACCAGGTAGAGGCGGTCGCCGAAGCGGGCCGCGGTGGTCGGCACGTCGAAGCGCGGGTCGGTGATCGTGCGCCGCAGGGTGGCCTTCGTGACCCCGGGGTCCAGCTCGAACACGGTCACCTTGTTCAGCCGGTTCTGGACGACGTACAGCGTGCGCCCGAGGCGCAGCAGGCCGTCGCCGTTGACGACGTCCTCCGCGCCGGACAGGGCGATCCGCGTGGCGCGCCCGGTGCGCAGGTCCACCCGGTACAGCTCGCCCGGGGTGCTCTTGACGACGATCAGGCCGCGGCCGTCGGGCGTGCCGACGACGCCGTTGGCGTTGTTGACGTCCGGCAGCTGCTCCCAGTCGCCGGTGAGCGGCAGGGCCCGCACCGTGCCGCGCCGGCCGCGCGGGACGCCGTACAGCACGGCCTCGCGCGAGTCGGTGAACCACGCGCGGTCGCCGAGCAGGACGACGTCGTTGACGAAGTGGCCGGTGGCGGCGGTCAGCCGGTGGGTGGCGACCAGCCCGCCGGTGCGGGCGTCGACGACCCGCGCGGTGCCCCCGCCGCCCCCGGCGACGTACAGCAGGCCGTCGCGGTCCAGCTTCAGGCCGATGGACGCCAGGCCGGCCGCGCCCTCGTACAGCACGCGGCCCTCGCCGGTGCGCAGGTCGGCGCGGTAGACGCCGCCGTTCGCGCGCGAGCCGAAGTAGGCGTACGGCCGGGCGCCGATGGTGATGCCCTCGGGGAGCCAGCCGTCCGGCAGCGGGAAGTCCTCCGGCCAGCCGGCCCGCGGGCCGGTGGCCCGGGCCGTGCCGGTGCCGGTCACCAGGGTGAACGCGGCCGCGGCGGCCGAGCCGAGGACGGTGCGCCGGGACGGCTGCGGGTGGTTCCGAGTCATGGTGCGGACCTCCGTGACGGATGGGGGACTCACGGGACGGCGTACGCCTCATTCAAACGCGGACCGCCCGGTGCGGCGCGCGGGATCCGCCGGACCGACAGCGATCCGACAGCCGGCGGGGCGCCCCCGACGCGCGAAGGCGCCCCCTCCGGGGGGCGCCTTCGCGTGCTCGGTGGTACGGCCCGTTACGAGGCGCGCACCTCGTACGTCGTCACCCGCACCGCCTCGTCGTCCAGGCACTGCCCGGTGGCCAGGTCGAAGCGCTGCTTCAGCAGCGGCGAGGCCACGAACGGGCGGCCCTGGCGGGAGCCGGTCAGGCCGCGGGAGAGGACGGCCGCGCCGGTGAACGGGTCGCGGTTGTCGATGGCGTACAGCGTGCCGTTGCGGTCGCGGAAGAGGGCCACCTGGCGGCCGTCCGGAAGCAGGGCGGCCACCCCGCGGCCGGGGAGCAGCGCGCTGAGGTCGCAGACCGGGAACCAGTCGTCCTCCAGGCGGAGTTCGACCTTCAGATCGGTGGTCTCGAGAGCCAGGGTCATCGCTGGGCGCTTCCTTCCAGGGCGGCTTCCTTGGATCCGGTCGGCCGCATGCCGATGGACAGCAGCGGCAGGTCGGGCTTCATCTGGTCCCGCTCGGGGACGAAGGCGACGACCGGGTCCGGGGTGTCGGGGGCGTTCACGAAGGACACGAACCGGGCGAGCTTCTCGGGGTCGTTGACGGTCTCGGCCCACTCGTCGCGGTAGTGCGCGACGTGGGCGGCCATCAGCGCCTCCAGCTCCTCGCCGATGCCGAGCGAGTCGTTCACCACGACGTCCCGCACGTGCTCCAGGCCGCCCGGGATCCGCTCCAGCCAGGTGGAGGTGCGCTCCAGCCGGTCGGCGGTGCGGATGTAGAACATCAGGAACCGGTCGATCAGGCGGATCAGCTCGCCGTCCGAGAGGTCCTGCGCGAGCAGGTCCGCGTGGCGCGGGGTCGCGCCGCCGTTGCCGCCGACGTACAGGTTCCAGCCGTTGGCGGTGGCGATCACGCCGAAGTCCTTCGCCTGGGCCTCGGCGCACTCGCGCTGGCAGCCGGAGACGCCCGACTTCAGCTTGTGCGGGGAGCGCAGGCCCCGGTAGCGCAGCTCCAGGTCGATCGCCATGCGCACCGAGTCCTGGACGCCGTAACGGCACCAGGTCTGCCCGACGCAGGACTTCACCGTGCGCAGCGACTTGCCGTAGGCGTGGCCGGACTCGAAGCCGGCGTCCACCAGGCGGGCCCAGATCAGCGGCAGCTGCTCGACGCGGGCGCCGAACATGTCGATCCGCTGGCCGCCGGTGATCTTCGTGTAGAGGCCGAAGTCGCGGGCGATCTCGCCGATCACGATCAGCTTCTCCGGGGCGATCTCGCCGCCGGGGATGCGGGGCACGACCGAGTACGAGCCGTTCTTCTGCAGGTTGGCCAGGAAGTGGTCGTTGGTCTCCTGGAGCGCGGCCTGCTCGCCGTCCAGGACGTAGCCGCTCGCGCCGATCGCCGGGGCGAGGGAGGCGATGATCGAGGCGACGGTCGGCTTGCAGACCTCGCAGCCGTCGCCGCCGCGGGCCTCCTCGCGGCCGTAGCGGTCCAGCAGGTCCTGGTAGGAGGAGATGCGCAGCGCCAGGACGATCTCGTACAGCTCCTCGCGGGTCTGCCCGAAGCAGCCGCACAGGCCCTTGTCGACGACGACGCCGTTCGCCTCCAGCTCGGCGTTGACGAGCTGGCCGAGCACCTTGACGCAGGAGCCGCAGCCGGTGCCGGCCTTGGTGCACTTCTTCACCTCGGGCACGGTCGTGCACTGGTGGTCGGTGACCGCGCCGCGGATCGTGCCCTTGGAGACGTTGTGGCAGGAGCAGACGATCGCCTCGTCCGGCAGCGCGGATGGGCCGAGCTGGACGGACTCGCCGGCGCCGGCGGGCAGCACCAGCGACTCGGGGGAGACCGGCGGGACCGAGCCGGTGAAGGCCTTCAGCGTGCCGTACGCCTCCGCGTCGCCGACCAGGATGCCGCCGAGCAGCGTGCCGTCGCGGCCGATGACCAGCTTCTTGTACAGGCCCGCGCGGGAGTCGGAGTAGACCACCTCCAGGCAGTCCGCGGTGGTGCCGTGCGCGTCGCCGAAGGACGCCACGTCCACGCCGAGCAGCTTCAGCTTGGTGGACAGGTCGGCCCCGGTGAACGCGGCCTCGTCCGCGGCGATCGTGGCGGCGGCCGTCTCGGCCTGCTCGTAGCCCGGCGCCACCAGGCCGTACACCCGGCCGTCCGCCGCCAGCGCGCACTCGCCGATCGCGAACACGTGCGGGTCGGCGACCGTGCGGCACTGCTCGTCGACCGCGATGCCGCCGCGCTCGCCGACCGTCAGGCCGCAGTCGCGGGCCAGCTGGTCGCGGGGGCGGACACCGGCGGAGAAGATCACCATGTCGGTGCCGATCTCGGACCCGTCGGACAGCCGCATGCCGGTGACCGCGCCGTCCTCGCCGGTCACGATCTCCTGCGTGCCCGTGCCGCAGTGGACCGTCAGGCCCATGTCCGTGATCGTGCGCAGCAGCGCGGCGCCGCCGCCCTCGTCGACCTGCACCGGCATCAGCCGCGGCGCGAACTCCACGATGTGCGTCTCGACCCCCAGGCCCTGGAGCGCGCCCGCGGCCTCCAGGCCGAGCAGGCCGCCGCCGACCACCGCGCCGACCCGGGCCGTCTTCGCGTACTCCTCGATCGCGAGCAGGTCCTCGATCGTGCGGTAGACGAAGCAGCCGGCGGCGTCCTTGTTCGGCACCGGCGGCACGAACGGGTAGGAGCCGGTGGCCAGCACCAGGACGTCGTAGTCGACGACGAGACCCGAACGGGCCGTCACCCTCCTCGCCGCGCGGTCGATGTGCTCGGCCGGGTCGCCGACGTGCAGCTCGATGCCGTGCTCCGCGATGAACCCCATGTCGGTCACGGAGAGGTCCTCGGGCGTCTTCCCCGAGAAGTACGAGGTGAGCTGGACGCGGTCGTACGCCGGACGCGGCTCCTCGCACAGCACGACCACGCGGTGCGTGGCGGTCAGGCCGCGCTCGGCGAGCGCTTCGAGGAAGCGCTGGCCGACCATGCCGTGGCCGACGAGCACGATCGTGGGGTTCGTCCCCGGGGTGGCCGTCATCAGGAGCCTCCATCATTGGTGAGCAGGTGGAGCAGGGGGCCGTCGTCGGGGAGCGGCTCTGCTCCCTCCCAGGCGCGCGCCAGCGCGCCGACGGTGCCGAGTTCGCCGACGAGGACCCCGCCGACCAGGCGGTCGTCGCGGACGACGACCTTGCGGTAGGTGCCGCGGGTGGCGTCGGCGAGCTGGACGACGTCGTCGCCCGGGCGCGCCTCGGTCTCGCCGAACGCGGCGAGGTCGAACGGGCTGTCGTCCCCCGTGAGGGTCAGCCGGGTCAGGGAACGGGTGCCGGTGTAGCGGGCCGCCGGGCTCGCGGCGTCACCGGCGAGCAACGTGGCGAGCGCGTCGGCCTGTTCGAGCGCCGGGGCGGCGAGCCCGTACACCGTCCCCCGGTGCTGGGCGCAGTCGCCGACGGCGTGCACGTGCGGGTCGGAGGTGCGCAGCGCGTCGTCGACGAGGACGCCCTCGCGGACGGCGAGTCCCGCGTCCCTGGCCAGGCCCACCCGGGGGCGGACGCCGCAGGCCAGGACGACGAGGTCGGCGTCGAGGGCGTACCCGTCGGCCATCTCCACCGAGCGGACCGCGCCGCCGACGCAGCGCACGTCGCGCACCCGGCACTCGGTGTGCACCTCGACGCCGAGGCCGGCCAGGTGGTGCCGGACCAGCCGCGAGGCCGCCGGGTCGAGCTGGCGTTCCATCAGCCGCTCGGCCTGCTGGGCGAGGACGACCTGCGCGCCGCGCACCGCCAGCGCCCGGGCCGCCGAGACCCCGAGGAGCCCGCCGCCCACGACGACGGCCTTCGCACCCGGCCGGACCGCCTTGGACAGGCCCAGGCAGTCGTCCATGGTGCGGAAGGCGTGCACGCCCTCGGGCAGCACGTGGTCGGGCGTGAACAGGCCGCGCAGCGGCGGCAGGACCGGGTTGGAGCCGGTGGCCAGGACCAGGGTGCCGTAGGCGATCACCGAGCCGTCGGCGCACCGCACCGTCCGCCGCGCGCGGTCGATGCCGGTGACGCGGGCCCGGACCAGGTCGGCGGGTGCCGGCAGGGCGATCAGCTCGGGGCTGTACCGCCCGGCCAGCACCTCGGCGAGCAGCACCCGGTTGTACGGGCGGTGCTCCTCCTCGCCGATCAGCGTCGCGGGCGTGCCGAGCTCACCGAGCCGCCGGGCGAGACGCACGCCCGCGAGGCCGGTGCCGATCACCACCACACGCTCGTTCGAGGTCATGTTCCCGAGCGTGCGGTGCCGGTGTTACCCGGTGGCATCACGTCTGTTTCCCACCGGGAACGCTGCCCTCAGCGGGGGAGGGGGGTGGGTGTGAGGGTTCGGGACCCGGGCCCGGGGCGGGCTGTGAGGCGGGCCGCCCCGGGCCGTTCCCGGCCGCCGGCCCCGCGTTCCGTGCACGCGCCATCGTCTACGACACCGCCCACCTCAGCGGAACCTCAAGTGGTTGGACGGCGCACGCATCCGGTCCTTAGGGTCGCGCCCATGCCCGACATACCGCTGACCGTGGTCGCCCTGCTGTGCCTCGCGGCCCTCGCCGCCGGGTGGATCGACGCCGTGGTCGGCGGCGGCGGGCTCCTGCTGCTGCCCGCCCTGCTGCTGGGCCTGCCCGCCGGCACCCCGGCCGCGCACGCGCTCGGCACCAACAAGGCCGTCGCCATCGTCGGCACCACGGGCGCCGCGGTGACCTACGCCCGCAGGGCCCCGGTGGACGTGCGGACGGCCGTGCGCATCGGGCTGGCCGCCCTGGCCGGATCGTCCGCCGGGGCCTTCTTCGCGGCCGGCATGAGCACGGAGGTCCTCAAGCCGGTGATCATGGTGGTGCTGCTCGCGGTCGCCGCCTTCGTGATCCTGCGCCCCGCCTTCGGCACGGCCCCCGCCCCCGGCCCGGCCACCCGCCGCCAGGTCCTCGCGGCGATCGGCCTGGCGGGCCTCGGCATCGGCTTCTACGACGGGCTCGTCGGCCCCGGCACCGGCACCTTCCTCGTGCTGGCGCTCACCGCCGTGCTGCACCTGGACCTGGTGGCCGCCTCCGCCACCGCCAAGATCGTCAACTGCTGCACCAACGCGGGCGCCCTCGCCACGTTCGCCTGGCAGGGCGCCGTGCTGTGGCAACTGGCGGCCCTGATGGCCGTGTTCAACCTCGCGGGCGGCACGCTCGGCGCCCGCACGGCCCTGAAGCAGGGCAGCCGCTTCGTGCGGATCGTGCTCCTGACGGTGGTCTTCGCGCTCGTCGCGAACCTGGCGTACGAGCAGTGGCTCGCCTAGGACCGGGCCCCGTCCCGCCGCAGGTCGAGCAGTTCGACCACCCCGGTGGTGTCCTCCGCCCCGTGTCCCTCGGCCAGCCACCGCTCCAACAGGCGCAGGTACGGCGTCAGCAGCTCCGCGCTGACGCCCTGCTCCTCGGCGGTCCGCAGCAGCGTGGCGCCGCCCGCCACCTGCATCGCCAGGTTCGAGACCACGCCCCTGCCGTAGTCGCCGCTCTCCAGCTGGTCGGCGGCCGTGTGGACGTGGGGCGCCATCGCGGTCAGCCAGGAGGCGAGCAGCGGCGCGAAGTCCTTCGGGGCGACGTCCTCCCGGCGGATCAGCGCGAAGGCGTGCGCCACGCCCGCGAACATGCCGCTCATCGCGCTCAGCAGCGCCACGTCGTGCAGGGCGGCGAAGCCCGGGTCCGCGCCCACCCAGCGGGTGCCGGCCGGCACGGCGAGCGCGGCGCGGTGCTCCTCGAAGAGCGCGCGGGAGCCGCTGTAGAGGACGTACGCGCCGGACCCGGGGGTCCCGATCATCGGCGGGACGGCCATGATCCCGCCGTCCAGGAAGCGGGCGCCGCGCGCCTCGGCCCAGGCGGCGCGGGCCCGGGCCTGCGCGGGCGTGCCGGTGGTGAGGTTCACCAGGTCCCGCCCGGCCAGGCCGGCGTCCTCGAGGGCCGCGCCGACGGTGGCGTCGTCGAGCAGGCAGGCGACGACGAGCCGGTTCGCGGCGACCGCCTCGGCGGCGGTGCGGGCGACCGTGGCGCCCTCGGCGGCGAGCGCCTCGGCGCGGGCCGGGGTGCGGTTCCAGACGGTCACCGGGTGGCCGGCCGCGCGCCAGGCGCGGACCAGGGCGGTGCCCATGGCCCCGGCGCCGAGGACGGTGACGGGCGCGGGGGAGACGGAGCCGGCGGAAACAGAGCTGGGGGAAAGGACGTTGTCACTCATGGCGACCAGGCTCGCCGCCGGAGAGGTGCCTGCTCAAGTACGTACTTCGAAGTGGGTGGTTACTCCGGGGGAAGCATCCAGGCAGACGGAGGGACGGGGGCCGGGCATGGCGGCGGTACGGCGGCCGGGGGCGTACGTGTGCGGGGTCGACGCGGCGATGGACGTGATCGGCGGCAAGTGGAAGGTGCTCATCCTGTGGGCGCTGTCGGTGCGGCCGTGCCGCTTCGGTGAACTGCGCCGGGAGCTGCCCGGCGTCACCGAGAAGGTCCTCGCCTCGCACCTGCGGGAGCTGGAGGCCGACGGCATCGTGCACCGCGAGGAGTACGACGAGGTGCCGCCCCGCGTCGAGTACTCCCTCACCCCCCGGGGCGCCGCCCTCAACCGCGCGCTGGAGCCGCTCGGGGCGTGGGGGCGGGAACACGTGCTCGGTGCGGCGGACGCCGGGGAGGGCACGGCCGCGACGGGCGCCGGCGACCTGCCCGGCCGGGGCTCAGCGGGTGTCCGTCAGGTGCGCGAAGACGACGACGTTGCCCTGGTAGCCCGTGGTACGTGAGTAGCCGCCGCCGCAGGTGATGACCCGCAGTTCCGGCCGCCCGGCCGCCCCGTACACCGTCGTGTCGGGGAAGTCCCGCGCGTCGTACACCTCGACGGCGTGCACGGTGAAGACGGCGACGGAGCCGTCCCGCCGGTCCACCTCGATGCGGTGGCCCTTGCGCAGGGCGCCGAGGGAGTAGAAGACGGCCGGGCCGTCGGCGTTGTCGACGTGGCCGGCGACGATCGCGGTGCCCCGCTCGCCGGGGGTGGTGCCCGCCTCGTACCAGCCGGCGAGGTCCGGCCGCGCGGCCGGCGGGACGTCGAGGCTGCCGGTGCGGGTCAGCCCGAGGCCGGTCAGCGGGGCGTCCACCCGGATCGCGGGGATGCGGATGCGGTCGGGCGGCGAGGGCGGCAGCGCGGGCGCCGCGGGCCCGCGGCCGTCCAGCCCGGCGCCCGCCTGGGCCGCCGACGGCTGCGGCGGCGCGTGCGTCCGGGCGCCGCTGCCCAGCAGCCACACCCCGCAGCACAGGGCGAACGCGGTGACGGCGGCTATCGCCGCGTTCCCCGCGGTGCGACGGGACCTGCACAACCCGCGCATGGCGCCTCTCCCCAACCCTTCCCGTGGCCGGACCCCCGTGCCCCCCTCCGGGCCGCGAGGGGCGTCGGACCCGGAGGGGGAGGGGACATGCGGTACCGGTGGACGGACAGCGGAGGGTGCCCGTCAGATCCCGTCGCCTCTCGCCCGGCGATGCAGGAGCCAGGTACCGCCCGCGGCGGCGACGGCCAGGGCCGTCACACCGGCCGCGGTCTGCACGGGGTCGGGGCCCAGGGCGCCGCCGACCCCCGTCTTCACGCTTCCTCTGGGGTACACCTGTTCGCGCGGGGCCGTCAGCGTGACCACCAGGTCGCCCGTGACCGGCCCGCCGCCCCCGGAGCACGTCGCGACGATCTCGTACGTCCCCGGCTGCGCGCCCGGCGGGACCTCGAACCTGCCGGTCACGTCCCGCTCGCCGCCGGGGGCCAGCGCGAACGAACCGGCCCCCACGGCGCTGGCGTCGCCCGCCGCCGTGCCGTCGTCGCGGCACGCGGCCGTGGTCACGGTGACCAGCCCGCCCGGGACGACGGAGGACGGGTACACCTCCAGGTCGCCGGTGCCGGCTCCGTACGCGGGCGCGGCGAGGAGACCCGCGGCGGCGACGGCGAGAGCGGTACCGGTCAGCGGCCGGACGGTACGTCGCATCGGTGCTCCTTCGAGCTGTCGAGCTGTCGAGCTGTTCGGTCGTGCCCCTGCCCTTCCGAGGAAAGGGGCAGCGGCGCGCCACCGCTTCCTGAGGGGGCGTCAGAGAGGGGCTGAACGGGTGTCGGGCGGTCCGGTCCGCACCCCTCCCCGCCGCCGTTCGGGCAGGTCACCGGCGTGCGGCGGGCGTGTCGCGGAATCCCGGGGCGGGCGGCTGTGAACGGGTGACCGGCCGGGCGCGGCGGAGCTCGACCCCGAGCGAAGTCGGGGTACGGGGCCGTGGCGCACGAAGACAGCGGCCGACGCCCTCCGCGTGACCGTCGTCCTCGGCGGCGACCGCCACGGCCGCTTCGGGCCCGTCGTCGCCGACCGGCTCCTCGACCGCCCGGGGAGCGCGACGACCCGGTCCCCGACGTCGTGGACGTCGCCGGGCCGACCTGCCCACCTCCTTCGCCCGGACCCCCGGGCCGACCGCCTCTCCGGCCCGGATCACGCCCGGGCCGCAGCGCGCGGACGCCTTCGTCGTCCTCACCCCGGAGTACGACCACTTCTTCCCGGCGGGCTGAAGAACCTCATCGACCGGCACTCCGCCGAGTGGCGCGCCGAGCCCGTCGCCCTCGTCTCCCACCGTCTCCCACGGCGGACCGGCCGGCGGCCCGCGGGCCGCCGAGCACCCGCGGCGGGTCTTCGCCGCACCGCACGCCGTGACGATCCGCGACACCGTCTCCTTCCACGACGCCGGCGCCGCCTCCGACGACGAGGACCGCCCGCGCGACCCCTCGGGCCCGGACGCGGCGGCCGGAGCGATGCCCGACCGGCTCGCCCGGCGGGCGCGGGCACCGCGCACGGCCCGCGCGAGGTGGCCGTACGCCGGCTGACCGCCCCGCGCGCGGCCCGGCCCGGCCGGCGTCCCGCGCCGCGGGGGTCCCGTACGGCCGTCCTCAGCGCGCGGGCCGCCGCGACCGCCAGTCGCCGCCCTCGATCGGCCTCCCCCGGGACCGCAGCCGGGCGGCGACGGCCGGCGCGGCGACGTACACCCAGGCCCGCACCGCCCGGCCGTCCGCGTCGCGGACCACGTCCCGGGCGACCCGCTCGTAGAGGCTGTGCGGCGACCCCGGCACGTACTCCTCCAGCAGGTCCAGCTCGGCCAGCAGGCCGGCGTACGCCTCCGGCCGCGCGGTGACCAGCTCCCCGCTCACCACCCCGCCCGGCTCCTCGACGGCGTACGGATAGCCGGGCCCGTCGTACAGCACCGCGCCCCGCAGCCGCCCCGGCTCCTCGGAGCGGGTGCGGCCGCGCAGGAAGAGGCCGTGGTTGACCTCGCCCGGGCGCAGGGTGCCGTAGACGAAGAACGGGAGCGGGGGCGGGACGGGGGAAACGCTCACACGGACGATTGTGGGGCCACCGCCTCCACCCGCACCGCGCACGCCTTGAACTCCGGCATCCGCGAGGTCGGGTCCAGCGCGGGGTTGGTGAGCGTGTTGGCGCGGCCCTCGCCCGGCCAGTGGAAGGGCATGAAGACCGTGTCGGGCCGGATGGCGGTGGTGATCCGCGCCGGGGCCACGGCCCGGCCCCGCCGGGACACCACGGCCACCGGATCGCCCTCGGCCGCCCCGAGCCGCGCCGCCAGCCGCGGGTGCAGCTCCACGAACGGGCCGGGCGCGGCGGCGTTCAGCTCGTCCACGCGCCGGGTCTGGGCGCCGGACTGGTAGTGCGCCACGACCCGCCCGGTGGTCAGCAGCAGCGGGTACTCGTCGTCCGGTTCCTCGGCGATCGGCCGGTGCGAGACGGGCACGAACCGGGCCCGGCCGTCCTGCGTGGCGAACCGGTCCAGGAACAGGCGCGGGGTGCCCGGGTGCGGCTCCGGGACGTCCTGGGCGGGGTCGTCGGGCAGCGGCCCGTCGACGGCGGCGTCCTCGCCCTCGTCGAGCGGCCGCGCCGGGGCCGGGCACGGCCAGAACACCCCGTTCTCCTCGGCGAGCCGGCGGTAGGTGATCCCCGAGTAGTCCGCGAGGCCCCCCGCGCTCGCCCGGCGCAGCTCCTCGAAGACCTCCTCCGGGTCGGTGGGGAAGCCCTTCTCCACGCCGAGCCGGGCGGCCAGCTCGTGCAGCACGTACAGGTCGCTGTGCACGCCCCCGGGCGGCGTGAGGGCCTGCCGGCGCAGCAGCACCCGGCCCTCCAGGTTGGTCATGGTGCCGGTCTCCTCCGCCCACTGGGTGACCGGCAGGACGACGTCCGCGAGCGCCGCCGTCTCCGACAGCACCACGTCGCACACCGCGAGGAAGTCCAGGGACCCCAGCCGCTCCTCGACGTGCCCGGCGCGCGGCGCCGACACCACCGGGTTGGAGCCCATCACCAGCAGCGACCTGATGTCCGTGCCCAGCGCGTCCAGCAGCTCGTAGGCGCTGCGCCCCGGCCCCGGCAGGCTGTCCGGGTCCACGCCCCACACCTCGGCCACGTGCCGCCGCGCCGCCGGGTCCGTCAGCTTGCGGTACCCGGGCAACTGGTCGGCCTTCTGGCCGTGTTCGCGCCCGCCCTGCCCGTTGCCCTGCCCGGTCAGGCAGCCGTACCCGGACAGCGGGCGGCCCGCCCGGCCGGTGGCCAGGCACAGGTTGATCCACGCGTTCACCGTGTCGGTGCCCTTGGACTGCTGCTCGGGCCCGCGCGCGGTGAGCACCATGGCGTGCTCCGGCTCGCAGAACAGCCGCACCGCTTCCCGGAGCCGGGGGACGGGCACCCCGGTGATCCGCTCCACGTACTCCGGCCAGTGCGCCATCGCCGCCGCCCGGGCCTCCTCCCAGCCGGCCGTGCGCTCGGCGATGTACGCCTCGTCCGTGCGGCCCTCGGCGACCACCAGGTGCAGCAGGCCCAGCGCGAGCGCCAGGTCGGTGCCGGGTCTGGGCGCCAGGTGCAGGTCGGCCTGCTCGGCGGTCCGCGTGCGCCGCGGGTCCACCACGATCAGCGTGCCGCCGTTCTCCTTGAGCTCGGTGAGGAAGCGCAGCGACGGCGGCATCGTCTCCGCGGGGTTGGAGCCGACCAGGATCACGCAGCCCGTCCGCGGAATGTCCTCCAGCGGGAACGGCAGGCCGCGGTCCAGCCCGAACGCCTTCGTCCCGGCGGCCGCCGACGACGACATGCAGAACCGGCCGTTGTAGTCGATCTGCGAGGTGCCCAGCACGACCCGCGCGAACTTGCCCAGCGCGTACGCCTTCTCGTTCGTCAGCCCGCCCCCGCCGAACACCCCGACCGCGTCCGGGCCGTGCTCCGCGCGGGTACGGGACAGCGCCCCGGCGATCCGGTCCAGCGCCTCCTCCCAGGAGGCGGGCACCAGCGCGCCCCCGGAGCGGACCAGCGGCGAGGTCAGCCGCGCCCGGGAGGACAGCACCTCCGGCGCCGTACGGCCCTTGCCGCACAGCGCGCCCCGGTTCACCGGGAAGTCCGGCCGCTCGACCACCGCGACACCCCCGTCCTGCAGGGGCGTGAGGTTCATTCCGCACTGCAGGGCGCAGTACGGGCAGTGCGTGGGCGTCACGGTGGTCTGCTGCATGCGGCCCAGCGTGCTTCCGCCGTGTTACGCGCGCGACGGTCCCCTGTTACACGACCGGCACGGGGACCTCCCCGCCACCGCGGGTCCGGCGTGAGGCACCGCCGCGTCCGGGCGGCGCGCGGGCCGCCGCCCCGGGCGGGGACGCGTGTCAGCGGGCCGCGGCGGCCAGCGCCCGCTCCACCCCCGGCTCCCGCGGCCCGAGGAAACGGGGATCGGGCCGGGCCACCGCGTCGAAGACGGCCTTGCCCGCCGCGACCACCTCCCGCACCCCGCCGTAGTACCAGGTGGCGTCGTGCCGGTCGTCGACCCCGACGCCGTACGACGTCACGCCCGCGGTCTCGCACAGCGCCACCGCCCGCCGGATGTGGAAGCCCTGGCTGATCAGCACCGCCCGGTCCACGCCGAAGATCTTCCTGGCGCGCACGCAGGAGTCCCAGGTGTCGAAGCCGGCGTAGTCGCTGACGATCCGCGCGTCGGGGACGCCCCGCCCGGTCAGGTAGGCGCGCATCGCGTCGGGCTCGTCGTAGTCCTCCCGGCTGTTGTCGCCGGTGACCAGGACCACCTCGATCCGCCCGGCGCGGTACAGCTCCGCCGCCGCGTCCAGGCGGTGCGCCAGGTACGGCGACGGCTCCCCGGCCCACAGGCCCGCGCCGAACACCACCGCCACCTCCGTGCGCGGCACGTCGGCCGTGGTGCGCAGCCGGCCGTCCGCCACCGCGTGCGTCCAGGCCGCCGGCAGCAGGGCCAGCGCGCACCCGGCCATGACGGCCTGCACCAGCCGCCGCTGCCCGGCACGGGTGCGCGGCAACCGCGGCCGCACGGCTCTCCAACGGCGCATCGGACGCCCCCTCCCCGGTCGGCTCTCGCCCCCGAAGAACGCCCCGGCGGGGCCCCCGGTTCCCCCTCGCCCCCGTGACGGTCTTCACTCCGGACGGTGAAACCGCAGGTCACACCGCCTCACACCCCCCGGGCGCCCCACCGTGAACCTCCGGAAAACACCCGTCATTCCCGTGCAACGGGAAGGCAACGTGCCGCCGCCACCATCGGTCCATGAAGGCGACGAACAGCACCCCCGACCGTACGGCGGACCTCATGCAGCGGATCAGCGCCCGGCCCGGCCGTGTCTCCCCGCTCCACGGCCGCCGCCCGGCCCCGCCCGCCCTCGTCGTCGTCGCGCACGGCAGCCGCGACCCGCGCGCGCTGAGCACCGTCGGCGCGCTCCTGGACCGGGTGCGCGCGCTGCGCCCCGGCCTGCCCGTGCGCCTCGGCCACATCGAGCTGAACGAGCCGCTGCTGCCGGACACGCTCGCCGCCCTGGGGGAGGCCGAGGCGGTGCTCGTACCGCTGCTGCTCAGCCGCGGCTACCACGTCAAGCAGGACATCCCGGAGATGGCCGCCGCCGCCCGGGCCCGCACGCGCCTGGCCGCCCCGCTCGGCCCGCACCCGCTGCTCGTCGACGCCCTGCACGCCCGGCTGGCCGAGGCGGGCTGGCCCCTGGGCACCGACGGCGCCGAGGGGGACGTGCGCCGCACGGGCGCGGTCGTCCTCGCCGCCGCCGGCTCCCGCGACCCCGAGTCCCGCGTCGACACCGGCCGCACCGCCCGCCTCCTGGCCGGCCGCCTCGGCGTCCCCGTCGTCCCCGCGTACGCCTCCGCCGCCGCCCCCACGGTCCCCGAGGCCGTCCGCGCCCTGGCCGCCCGGGGCCGCCACCGCGTCGCCGTCGCCTCCTACTTCACCGCCCCCGGCCGCTTCGCCACCGAGTGCGCCGAGGCCGCCCCCTGGATCGCCTCGGCCCCCCTGGGCACCCACCCGGCGATGGCCCGCCTCCTCCTGCACCGCTACGACCGGACCCTCCGGACCCCGGCGGCCACCACCCCGGCGCTGGCCTCGGCCTGACGACATCGGCGGGGACGACGCCCCGGAAGGGGCACGGGGAACCGCGCGCCGAGCCACACACCCACCCGCACCCGCCCGCTCACCCCAGGGGCACGGGGAACCGCGCGCCGAGCCGGGCACGCACCCGCACCCGCACCCGCCCGAAACCCCCGCCCGGCACACGCAGCGGCACCGGATTGTCACCCCCTGCCCTTACTGTCGAGACATGGAAGGCACCGCACCCCTCACCGGCTACGACCCCACGTCAGTGGAACGCTGGGCCGCAGAACCCGACAAACGCCCCGGCCGCACCGCCTTCCAGCGCGACCGCGCCCGCGTCCTGCACTCCGCCGCCCTGCGCCGCCTCGCCGGCAAGACCCAGGTCGTCACGCCCGGCACCCTGGGCCCCGCCTGGGACGCCAGCCCCCGCACCCGCCTCACCCACTCTCTGGAGTGCGCCCAGGTCGGCCGCGAACTCGGCGCCGCCCTCGGCTGCGACCCGGACCTCGTCGAGGCCGCCTGCCTCTCCCACGACCTCGGCCACCCGCCCTTCGGCCACAACGGCGAACAGGCGCTGAACGAGTTCGCGGCGGACTGCGGCGGCTTCGAGGGCAACGCCCAGTCCCTGCGCCTGCTCACCCGCATCGAACCCAAGCGGTTCGTCACCGACCCCGCCTCGGGCGACCTCGCCAGCGTCGGCCTCAACCTCACCCGCGCCGTCCTCGACGCCGCCACCAAGTACCCCTGGCCGCGCGGCGCCCACCCCACCGACCCGGCCTCGGCGAAGTTCGGCGTGTACGAGGACGACCGCCCGGTCTTCGACTGGCTCCGCAAGGACGCCCCCGGCACCCGCACCTGCTTCGAGGCGCAGGTCATGGACTGGTCCGACGACGTGGCCTACTCGGTGCACGACGTGGAGGACGGCCTGCACGCCGGCCACATCGACCCCAACTGCCTCCAGGCCGACCCCGAACGCCGGGAGATCTTCGCGGTCGCCGTCGGCCGCTACGTCCCCGCGGACACCGACCCCGCCGAACTCGCCGCGGCCCTGGACCGCCTCCTGGACCAGGAGTGGTGGCCGCACGGCTACGACGGCACGGCCGTCGCCCAGGCCCGCCTGAAGGACGCCACCAGCCAGCTCATCGGCCGCTTCTGCCTGGCCGCCGAGGGCGCCACGCGGGCCGCGTACGGCGACGGCCGGCTCACCCGCTACACCGCCGAACTCGTCGTCCCGCGCGCGACCCGCATGGAGTGCGCGGTGCTCAAGGCGGTCGCCGACCGGTACGTCATGCAGCGCGCCGAGCAGGAGCGGCTCCGCGCCGACCAGCGGATCGTGGTGCTGGAGCTCGCCGAGGCGCTCACCGCCCGCGCCCCCGACGGCCTGGACCCGCAGTTCCGCGCCCTGTTCGACCGGGCCCCGGACGACCGCGCCCGCAAGCGCGTGGTCGTCGACCAGATCGCGTCGCTGACCGACGTCTCCGCCCGCTCGCTGCACGCCCGTCTGACGGAGCACCGGTGAGACGGACGGGCGGCGCGTGACCCCACGGACGTGACACCGCCGGGGCCCTCGGGGCGGGAGGGACGGCAGCACGCCCGATCGTGACCCTGCGTGGCCTGATCGGGCCACTCCCTCTTCCCGCATCACGCTCCGTGCGGGACGCTCGCAAGTGGCGGCACCCTGACGAGGAGGCAACAAGTGGTCGACGCGGATCAGACATTCGTCATCGTCGGAGGCGGCCTGGCCGGCGCGAAGGCGGCCGAGACGCTCCGGACGGAGGGCTTCACCGGCCGCGTGATACTGATCTGCGACGAACGCGACCACCCCTACGAGCGTCCGCCCCTGTCCAAGGGCTACCTGCTCGGCAAGGAGGGCCGCGACAGCGTCTTCGTGCACGAGCCCGCCTGGTACGCGCGCAACGACGTCGAGCTGCACCTCGGCCAGACCGTCGACGCGATCGACCGGACGGCGAAGACGGTCCGCTTCGGCGAGGACGGCACCCTCGTGCGCTACGACAAGCTGCTGCTGGCGACCGGCGCCGAACCCCGCCGCCTGGACGTGCCCGGCACCGGCCTGGCGGGCGTCCACCACCTGCGCCGGCTCGCCCACGCCGAGCGCCTCAAGCAGGTCCTGACCTCCCTCGGCCGGGACAACGGCCACCTGGTGATCGCCGGCGCCGGCTGGATCGGCCTGGAGGTCGCCGCGGCGGCCCGCGAGTACGGCGCCGAGGTCACCGTCGTCGAGCCCGAGCCGACCCCCCTGCACGCGGTGCTCGGCCCCGAGCTGGGCCAGCTCTTCACCGAGCTGCACCGCGAGCGCGGCGTCCGCTTCCACTTCGGCCTGCGGCTCACCGAGATCGTCGGCCAGGACGGCGTGGTGCTGGCGGCCCGCACCGACGACGGCGAGGAGCACCCCGCGCACGCCGTGCTGGCCGCCATCGGCGCCGCGCCGCGCACCGGCCTCGCCGAGGCGGCCGGTCTGGAGACCGCCGACCGGGCGTCCGGCGGCGGCATCGTCGTCGACGAGCGGCTGTGCACCTCCGACCCCGACATCCACGCCGCGGGCGACGTCGTGTCCTTCCCGCACCCCCTCTTCGGCACCCGGCTGCGCGTCGAGCACTGGGCCAACGCGCTGAACGGCGGCCCGGCGGCGGCCCGCGCGATGCTGGGCCGCGAGGTGACGTACGACCGGGTGCCCTACTTCTTCTCCGACCAGTACGACCTGGGCATGGAGTACTCCGGCTGGGCGCCCCCGGGCAGCTACGACGAGGTGGTGATCCGGGGGGACGCGGGCAAGCGGGAGTTCATCGCGTTCTGGGTGAGGGAGCGGCGGGTGCTGGCCGGGATGAACGTGAACGTGTGGGACGTCACGGACCGGATCCAGCGGCTGATCCGCTCCCGCACCCCGGTGGACACCGAGGCGCTGGCGGACCCGCACGTCCCGCTGGACCGCGTGGCCCCGTAGCCCGGCGGGAGTGTCGCACCGGCCCCGTAGAATTCACGCGTGGCAGGACGGATCAACGACGAGGACGTGAAGGCGGTACGGGACGCGGTCCCGATCGACGCCGTGGTGTCCGAGTACCTCCAGCTGCGCAACGCGGGCGGCGGCAACCTCAAGGGACTGTGCCCGTTCCACGACGAGAAGTCGCCGTCCTTCCAGGTCAGCCCGGCCAAGGGGCTCTTCCACTGCTTCGGCTGCCAGGAGGGCGGCGACACCATCACGTTCGTGATGAAGATCGACCACCTCTCCTTCTCCGAGGCGGTCGAGCGCCTCGCCGGCCAGGCCGGCATCACCCTGCGGTACGAGGAGGGCGGGTACAACCCCACCCACCAGCGCGGCGAGCGCATCCGCCTGGTCGAGGCCCACAAGATCGCCGCCGAGTGGTACGCGGAGCAGCTCGCGACCTCCGCCGAGGCCGACACCGGCCGGGTCTTCCTCGCCGAGCGCGGCTTCGACCAGGCCGCCGCCCTCCACTTCGGCGTCGGCTACAGCCCGCAGGGCTGGGACCACCTCACCCGCTACCTGCGCGGCAAGGGCTTCAGCGACAAGGAGCTGATCCTCTCCGGCCTCTCCCAGGAGGGCCGCCGCGGCCCCATCGACCGCTTCCGCGGCCGCCTGATGTGGCCCATCCGGGACATCGGCGGCGACGTCGTCGGCTTCGGCGCCCGCAAGCTGTACGAGGCGGACAACGGCCCGAAGTACCTCAACACGCCCGAAACGGCGATCTACAAGAAGAGCCAGGTGCTCTACGGCATCGACCTGGCGAAGAAGGAGATCGCCAAGACCTCCCGCGCGGTCGTCGTCGAGGGCTACACCGACGTCATGGCCTGCCACCTGGCCGGCGTCACCACCGCCATCGCCACCTGCGGCACGGCCTTCGGCGGCGACCACATCAAGATCCTGCGCCGCCTGCTGATGGACAACGGCAGCGCGCGCGTGATCTTCACATTCGACGGCGACGCCGCCGGCCAGAAGGCGGCCCTGCGCGCCTTCGAGGACGACCAGAAGTTCGCCGCCGAGACCTACATCGCCATCGCCCCCGACGGCATGGACCCCTGCGACCTCCGGCTCGCCAAGGGCGACGAGGCCGTCGCCGACCTGGTCCAACCCCGCACCCCGCTCTTCGAGTTCGCCCTGCGCCAGATCGTGGGCCGCTACGACCTGGACACCCCGGCGGGCCGCGCCGCCGCCCTCGACGAGGCCGCCCCGGTCGTCGCCCGCATCAAGAACAGCGGCGCCCAGCACGAGGTCGCCGTCCAGCTCGCCGGCATGCTCGGCATCCTCGACACCCAGTTCGTCGTCAAGCGGGTGGCGCAGCTGGCCCGTTGGGCCCGCGAGCGCGGCAGCCACGGCCCGGCGCCCGCGCAGCACCAGCGCGCCGCCCAGGGGTACGCCGCCCCCGCCCAGGCCGCCCCGCGCGGCCCGGCGCTCAACCTCCGCAACCCCGTCCACGCCACCGAGCGCGAACTGCTCAAGCTGGCGCTCCAGCGGCCGGAGCTGGTCTCCCCGGCCTTCGACGCGTACGGCGTCGACGAGTTCACCGCCCCGCCCTACGCGGCGGTCCGCCAGGCCGTCGCGGACGCGGGCGGCGCCGAGTCCGGCATCCGGGACCCGCAGGACTACCTGGTGCGGGTCCGCGAGGCCGCCCCCGACGACACCGTCCGGGCCATGGTCACCGAGCTCGCGGTCGAGGCGATCATGCTGCACCGGGGCGTGAAGGAGGTCGACGCGACCTACGCGGGCGCCCAGTTGGTCACCGTCCGCCGCCGGGCCGTCGAGCGCCGGGTGCGCGACATCCAGAGCCAGCTCACCCGCCTGGGCTCGCACGGCGACCCGGCCCGGCTCGCCGCCGTGCAGAACGAGCTGTGGGTCCTCCAGCAGTACGACCAGGCCCTGCGGGAGCACGGCGCGGCCGCTCTCTGACGCCCCGTCGGTTCGGGATTCAAGCGGTTTGGTCTCCGCCGGGCTGCCCACTCGTCCGGTGAGAGTAACCGTGCGGTCACGCACCGGACGCAAAAAGTCACCGCACGCCCCTCGTGGCGGCGATGTGTCGTACCCCACACTGGGTCCGGTGCCTGAGTCCTCGGAGCGCGGCCGGTCCGTCCCTGCGGATCCCCGAATCCCGCCGTTCCGCTCATCGCGTACGGACGGACAGCGGCGAGGCCGCCCGCTCCGCCCCCGAAGTACCGCTGCCGCACGCCTCAGCAGCGATCATCCTGGAGGTCGCCCCCGTGCAGACCCAGACCCTCGTCGAGACCGACATCAGTACGGACGGTACGGAGCCGGACGCGGAGGCGGACGTTCTCGTCGCGGTCCCCGCGCAGAGCCGTGTCGCGCACCACCTCGAGAACCACCCCGAGGCGCGGCCCGAGGACCCGCCCGAGCCGGAGGACCCCCCGGCCGAGGCCCCGGACGCCGCCGAACCCGCCGAGCCCGCCGTCGCGCCGCCCGCCCGCCCCGAGACCGGCGGCCCCGCCGCGGACCTGTTCCGCCAGTACCTGCGGGAGATCGGCCGCATCCCCCTGCTCACCGCGGCCGAGGAGGTCGAACTCGCCCGCCGCGTCGAGGCCGGCCTGTTCGCCGAGGAGAAGCTCCTGAACACGCCCGACCTGGACAGCGAGCTCGCCTCCGACCTGGACCGGCTCGTCGTCATGGGCCGCATGGCCAAACGCCGCCTGATCGAGGCCAACCTGCGGCTGGTCGTCTCCGTGGCCAAGCGGTACGTCGGCCGCGGCCTGACCATGCTCGACCTCGTCCAGGAGGGCAACCTCGGGCTCATCCGGGCCGTCGAGAAGTTCGACTACGCCCGCGGCTACAAGTTCTCCACGTACGCCACCTGGTGGATCCGGCAGGCCATGTCCCGGGCGCTGGCCGACCAGGCCCGCACCATCCGGGTGCCCGTGCACGTCGTCGAACTCATCAACCGCGTCGTCCGCGTCCAGCGCCGCATGCTCCAGGAACGCGGGCACGAGCCGACCCCCCAGGAGGTCGCCGCCCACCTCGACCTGCCCCCGGAGCGGGTGAGCGAGGTGCTGCGCCTGGCGCAGGAGCCGGTGTCGCTGCACGCCCCGGTCGGCGAGGAGGACGACGTGGCGCTCGGCGACCTGATCGAGGACGGCGACGCGGCCAGCCCGGTGGAGTCGGCGGCGTTCCTGCTGCTCAGGGAGCACCTGGACGTGGTGCTCTCCACCCTCGGCGAGCGCGAGCGCAAGGTGGTCCAGCTCCGCTACGGGCTGGACGACGGCCGCCCCCGCACCCTGGAGGAGATAGGCCGCATCTTCGGCGTCACCCGGGAGCGCATCCGGCAGATCGAGTCCAAGACCCTCAACAAGCTGCGCGACCACGCCTTCGCGGACCAGCTCCGGGGCTATCTCGACTGAACGCGGGGGTGCCGCCGCGCCGCGCACGGCCACGACGGCACCCCGGTGCCGCTGCCTCGCACCGGCCCTCAGTCGACCTCGGCGACCGCCTGCGCGAACTGCGCCTTGTACAGCCGCGCGTAGGCGCCGTCCGCCGCGAGCAGCTCCGCGTGCGCGCCCTGTTCGACGATGGAGCCGTTCTCCATCACGAGGATGGTGTCGGCGTCCCGGACGGTCGACAGCCGGTGCGCGATGACGAACGCCGTGCGCCCGTGCGCGAGTTTGGCCATCGCCTTCTGGATGAGCACCTCGGTGCGGGTGTCGACGGAGCTCGTCGCCTCGTCCAGCACCAGGATCACCGGGTCGGACAGGAACGCCCGCGCGATGGTGACGAGCTGCTTCTCGCCGGCGCTCACGCCCGAGCCCTCGTCGTCGATCACCGTGTCGTAGCCGTCGGGCAGCGTCCGGATGAACCGGTCGGCGTGCGCGGCCCGGGCCGCCTCCTCGATCTCCCCGCGGGTGACCTCCCGCGCGGCGCCGTACGCGATGTTCTCGGCGATGGTGCCGCCGAACAGCCAGGTGTCCTGGAGCACCATGCCGATCCCGGCGCGCAGGTCGTCCCGGGACATCCGCGCGATGTCCACGCCGTCCAGGGTGATGCGCCCGCCGGTGACCTCGTAGAACCGCATGAGCAGGTTGACCAGGGTGGTCTTGCCCGCGCCGGTGGGGCCGACGATCGCGACCGTCTGCCCGGGCTCGACCGTCAGCGACAGGTCCTCGATCAGCGGCCGGTCGGGGTCGTAGCGGAACGACACGCGCTCCAGCTCCACCCGCCCGCGCGGCCGCGCCGGCCGCAGGCCCGGCTCCGGGTCCGCCTGCTGCTCCTCGGCGTCGAGCAGTTCGAAGATCCGCTCGGCGGAGGCGATGCCGGACTGCACCAGGTTCGCCATCGACGCGACCTGCGTCAGCGGCATCGAGAACTGCCGCGAGTACTGGATGAAGGCCTGCACGTCGCCGATGGACAGCGCGCCGGACGCCACCCGCAGGCCGCCGACGACCGCGACCAGCACGTAGTTGATGTTCGACACGAAGAACATCAGCGGCTGCATGACGCCGCTGTTGAACTGCGCCCGGAACCCGGCCTCGTACAGCGCCTCGTTCTCCTCGGCGAACCGCGCCGCCGACTCCTCCTGCCGCCCGAACACCTTCACCAGGGTGTGCCCGGTGTACATCTCCTCGATGTGCGCGTTGAGCCTGCCGGTGGTGCGCCACTGCTGCACGAAGTGCGGCTGCGACCGCTTGCCCACGCGGGTGGCGACGGCGAACGACAGCGGCACGGTCACCAGGGCGACCAGCGCCAGGATCCAGGAGACCCAGAACATCATCGCGAGCACGCCGACGATGGTCAGCACCGAGTTGATGAGCTGGCCCATCGACTGCTGGAGCGTCTGCCCGATGTTGTCGATGTCGTTGGTGGCCCGGCTGAGCACCTCGCCGCGCTGCCGCTTGTCGAAGTACGACAGCGGCAGCCGGGACAGCTTCGTCTGCACGTCCTCGCGCATCCGGTACATGGTCCGGTTCACGGCCCGGTTCACCAGCCGGGTCGCCACCGCCATCAGCAGGCCGGCCACCGCGAACACGGCCAGCGCGAGCAGCAGCACGTGCCCGACCGCGGTGAAGTCGATGCCCTCGCCCGGGGTGAAGTCGGTGCTGCGGAGCATGTCGGCCACGTCGCCGTCGCCGCGCTCCCGCATCGCGTCGAGCGCCTGCTCCTTGCTCACCCCGTCCGGCATCTCCCGCCCGACGATCCCCGCGAAGACCAGGTCGGTCGCCTCGCCGAGGATCTTCGGCCCGACCACGCTGAGGCCGACGCTGAGGACCACGCACAGCAGCAACGCGCAGATCGTCAGCCGCTCCGGCCGGAACCGGGCGACGAGCCGTCCGCCCGACGCCTTGAAGTCCATCGAGCGCTGATCGGGGCCGCCCCCGGCCATCATCCGCCCCATCGGCCCGGCCATCAGGCAGCCTCCGCTTCCGTCAGCTGGGAGAGCACGATCTCCCGGTAGGTCTCGTTGTCCGCCATCAGCTTGTGGTGCCGGCCCGTGCCGACCACCCGGCCCTCGTCGAGGACCACGATCCGGTCGGCGTCCCGGATCGTCGCCACCCGCTGGGCGACGATCACCACGGTCGCCTCCGCCGTCTCCCGGGCCAGCGCCGCCCGCAGCGCCGCGTCGGTGGCGTAGTCGAGCGCGGAGAAGGAGTCGTCGAAGAGGTAGATCTCCGGGCGCTGCACCAGCGTCCGGGCGATCGCCAGCCGCTGCCGCTGACCGCCCGACACGTTGGTGCCGCCCTGCGCGATCGGCGCGTCCAGCCCGCCCTCCAGCCGCTCGACGAACTCCCTGCCCTGCGCCACCTCCAGCGCGTGCCACAGCTCCTCGTCGGTGGCGTCCGGGTTGCCGTACCGCAGGTTGCTCGCCACCGTCCCCGCGAACAGGTACGGCTTCTGCGGCACCAGCCCGACCGTCCGCGCCAGCACCGCCGGGTCGATGGTCCGCACGTCCACGCCGTCCACGAGGACCTCCCCGTCGGTGGCGTCGAACAGCCGGGGCACCAGCCCGAGCAGCGTGGACTTGCCGCTGCCCGTCGACCCGATGACGGCGGTGGTCTCGCCGGGCCGGGCCACCAGGTCGACGCCCTTCAGCACCGGCTCCTCGGCACCCGGATAGCGGAAGCCCGCCCCGCGGATCTCCAGGTGCCCGTGCCGCCGCAGCTCCCGCACGGGGGCCTCGGGCGGGACCACGCTCGACGAGGTGTCCAGCACCTCCTGGATCCGCTCGGCGCACACCTCCGCGCGCGGCACCATCATGAACATGAAGGTGGCCATCATCACGGACATCACGATCTGCATCAGATAGGCGAGGAACGCGGTCAGGTCGCCGATCTGCATCCCGCCGCTGTCGATGCGGTGCGCGCCGAACCACACCACGGCGATCGACGACAGGTTCACCACCGTCATGACCACCGGGAACATCAGCGCGAGCAGGTTGCCCGTGCCCAGCGCCATCTCGGTCAGGTCGGCGTTGGCCTTCTGGAACCGCCGCTGCTCGTGGTCGTCGCGGACGAAGGCCCGGATCACCCGGTTGCCGGTGATCTGCTCGCGCAGCACCCGGTTCACCGTGTCCAGCCGCTCCTGCATGGTGCGGAACAGCGGACGCAGCCGCCGCACGATCAGCGTCACGCAGACGCCCAGCACCGGCACCACCGCGACCAGCACCCCGGACAGCGGCACGTCCAGCCCGAGCGCCATCACGATCCCGCCCACGCACATGATGGGCGCCGACACCATCAGCGTGAACGTCATCAGGGCCAGCATCTGTACCTGCTGGACGTCGTTCGTCGTACGGGTGATCAGGGACGGCGCGCCGAAGCGGCCGACCTCGCGCGCCGAGAACGACTGCACGCGGTCGAAGACGGCGGCCCGCACGTCGCGGCCGAGCGCCGAGGCGGTGCGCGCGCCGTAGTACACCGCGCCGATGTTGCACACCACCTGGGCGAGCGAGATGCCGATCATCAGGGCGCCGTAGGACACGATGCGACCGGTGTCGCCTCGGACGACACCCCGGTCGATGATGTCCGCGTTCAGCGTCGGCAGGTAGAGCGTGGCGCAGGTCTGCAGGAACTGCAGCAGCACCACCAGGGCGATGGGCCGGCGGTACGGCCTGAGGTGGGTTCGCAGGAGTCGTATGAGCACGCTGCTTCTCTCGGGGTCGGCGAGGGGGGCGGACGGTTGCCCGTGGCCCCTATCGTCGAACACTCCACCCGCGTTACCTCAACCCATTAATCCGACCGGTCGCCCCTCACACCCGGAACGCCCCCGGGTGGGTCTGCTCGCGCACCGACACGAACTGCTGGCGCACCGCCTGACCCACCGCCAGCTCCTCGCCGGGCTCCAGCACCTGCGCCGCCGCGCCCTGCCAGGCCGGCGGGGTGCGCGGGTCCAGGACGCCCTGCTGCACCCCGAGCGCCCAGGCGGCCTGCCGGGCGGCGCCGATCGCGGCGTAGTCCGCGGGCTGCGGCACCACGACCTGCGTCCCGAACAGCGCGGGCGCCGCGGCCTGCACGGCGGGCAGCTCGGCGGCCGGCCCCAGCAGGAAGATCCGCCGTACGTCCACGCCCCGGCCGCGCAGCACGTCCAGCGCGTCGGCCAGCCCGCACAGCATGCCCTCGAAGGCGGCCCGCGCCAGGTGCTCCGGCCGCATCGACTCGCGCCGCAGCCCCGACAGCGTCCCGGCCGTGTGCGGCAGGTGGGGGGTGCGCTCGCCCTCCAGGTAGGGCAGCAGCACCAGCCCGTGCGCGCCCGGCGTCGACTTCATCGCCAGGTCGGACAGGCTCTCCAGGTCCGGCAGCCCGAGCAGCTCGGCGGCACCGCGCAGCGTCCGTACGGCGTTCAGGGTCGTGACGACCGGCAGGTGCATGCCGGTGGCGTCGGCCAGGGCGGTGATCATGCCGGAGCCGTCGACCAGCGCCTCGGGGTGCACGGCCATCACCGACCCGGAGGCGCCCAGCGACACCACCGCGTCGCCCAGGCCGAGGCCCAGCCCGAAGGCCGCGGCCATCGTCTCGCCCGTCCCCGCGGAGATCAGCAGCCCCTCCGGCGTCGTACCGGCCGCGTCGGCCGGGCCGATCACCTCCGGCAGCATCACCTGGTGCCCGAGCGCCAGCTCGACGAGGTCGGGCCGGTAGCCGCCGGTGGCCGCCGACCAGTAGCCGGTGCCGGACGCCCCGCCCCGGTCGGTGGTCCTGCGGACCGGCCGCCCGAGCAGCTGCCACACCAGCCAGTCGTGCGCCTGGAGCAGCACCGCGGTGCGCGCGGCGTTCTCGGGCTCGGTCCGCGCCAGCCAGCGCAGCTTGGTCACCGGCTGCGCGACCTGCGGCACGGCCCCGACCGCGTGCGCCCAGGCCTCGCGCCCGCCCAGCGCGTCGACGAGGTCGGCCGCCGCGACCTGGGTCCGCTTGTCGCCGCCGACCATCGCCGGCCGCACGGTGTTGCCCTGCGTGTCCAGCGGCACCACGGCGTTCTGCTGCGCGGACACCCCGATCGCCTGCACGCCCTCCAGCAGCCCGCCGCCCGCCGCCTCGCCCAGGGACAGCAGCCAGGCCTGCGGATCGACGTCGGAGGGCCGCCCTCCGTCGGGGCTCTCCACCGGATGCGGCGCATATCCCTGCCTGAGCACGGCCCCCGTGTCCGTGTCGCAGACGACGATACGAGTGAAATCGGGCGAACTGTCCAACCCGGCGACTATCCCCATGGCGAAAATTCTGCCGTACGGCGGGGGGTGGCCGTACCTCGGCGCACGTCCCCGGACGCCGTCGAGGGCCCCGGGCGACGCCCGGAGCCCTCGACGGCGCGGTGTGCCGAACGGGTCACGTGTTGCTGGTGCCCCAGTCGTCCTCGCCGCTGCCGTGCCCGGCGCGCTCCCGCAGGGACCGCACCCGCTGGGCCACCGAGTCGGGCACGCGGTCCCCGACCTTGTCGCTCACCGCGTGGTACGCCTTGCCCGCGTACTCGCGGCCCTGCTGCGCGGCGGTCTCCGCGGTGTTGCGGACGGCGGGGTTCTGCGCGAACTGCCTGGCTTGCTTCTTCAACTGCTCGTAGCGCTCGCGTCCGGCCCTCGTGCCCAGCACGTAACCCAGGACGACTCCGGCGACGAACGTGAGCCGGTAACGCATGGCGGCCACCCTTCCCTTGGCGTAGGTCTCCGGTGCGGCGTCGGCGCCGGGGAGTACCGATTGGCGGAGCACCCCCCTGCTTGCGCTAATGTATGTGTCGCAGCGAGCGCGCGCCCCCTGGCGGATACCCAGGCAGATGCGTTCGATGCAACGAGGCATTCCTCCGTAGCTCAATTGGCAGAGCAGCCGGCTGTTAACCGGCAGGTTACTGGTTCGAGTCCAGTCGGGGGAGCTCGGTCCTCCGTAGCTCAATTGGCAGAGCAGCCGGCTGTTAACCGGCAGGTTACTGGTTCGAGTCCAGTCGGGGGAGCATGCTGAACGAGGACCCCTCAGGGGTCCTTTTTCATGTCCGCCCCGGTGTCCGGGAACCGCCCGGGGCGCAGCGCAGTCCTCATGGTCACGGACGCCGTGGGAAGCCGACCATCCGAAGCAGGAGATCGTATGAGCGGCTATGCTGCGGCAGACGGCGCGCACACATGTACGCGACACGCCGCTATGGGGCGGTAGCTCAGCCGGTTAGAGCAGCGGACTCATAATCCGTCGGCCGTGGGTTCGAGTCCCACCCGCCCCACCAGGCACTCCTCGGGCAGAAGCGTTTCCGCCTGCCGAGCCGGGTCCCCCTTCCTCAGCACGGCCCTGCGGGCAGCGGTACGCCCCCGCGGCGTGCCGGCGGCTGCGGGGGCGTCAGGGAGGGCGCGGGGTCAGCCGGGTTCGTCGGTGTCCGTGTCGTCGCGTTCGCCCTCGGCCTGCGACGGGGTCGGGTGGGGCGGCGAGCTGTGGTGGGCCGGGTTCTTCGGGTCGTCCTCGGGCTCGCCCTCGGCCTGCGACGGGATCTGGTCACTCATCGTGGTACCTCCTGCTGAGGGGGCTGTCGGGGGTCTGCGCACCGGGTACCCCGCCGGACGCCGGCGCACCGGGGACCGGCCGGATCACCGCCCGCCGGGACAGCGCCCTGCCCCGCGCCCGGTACCACTGCCCGGCCAGCACCACGGCGAGGGCGACCTCGACGGCGTCCCCGCCGTAGTACATGACCCGGGACGCCAGGTGCAGGTCGGCCGGGGCGTACGACAGGCCCGGCGGGCCCGCCGCCCACAGGCTCCTGGCGAGGACGGCGTGGGCCGCCGAGGCGGCCAGCAGCGTGCCCGCCCGCAGCGCGAGGCCCGGGCGGCGGCGCAGCGGGTCCACGGCCAGCAGGGCGAACGTGAAGAGCGTCCCCGCCGCGAAGAGGTGGACGTACAGCAGCGGGCTGTGGTGCACGGCGGGCGGCAGCGGGACGCGGTACAGGACCCACAGGCCGCCGATGTCCACGACCGCGGCGACCGGCGGGAGAACCAGGGCCGTGGCGAGCCGGGAGCGGGTCAGCGACAGCAGCGCGCGGCGGCCCGGCACCGGCAGGGCGCGCAGCGCCAGCGTGACCGGCCGGGCGAGCACCACCGGCAGCGGGGCCGCCATGCCGGCCGCCAGGTGGGCGGCCATGTGCGCGGTGAGCGGCGGCAGCCACGCCTCCCACGGCACGGCGGCCCCGGCGACGAGCGTGCCGCCGCCCAGCCAGAAGCCCGCCTCCCGCCACCACGGCCACCGGTCCCCGCGCCGGCGCAGCCGGGCGGCGGCCGCCGTGTAGAGCAGGCAGCACAGCAGGACGAGGACGGGCAGGGGGGCGGGGGCGGAGATGCCGTGGTGCATCGTCGGTGTGCGTCCCGGTGCGTCAGCGTTCCGCCGCCGCGCGGCGGGTCCGGCGCGGCGGGCGGCGGGCCGGCCCGCGCGGCAGGGCTCTCATCCGTCCTTGCCCATGGCCTTGCGGACGGCGTCCCTCGTGCGGTCCACGACCGCCGCGACCGGGCCCAGCGCCATGTTCTTCGCCGCGGACTCCGTGCCCGGGTGCGGATGGGTCGGGGCGGTGGCCTCGGCGGCCTTCAGGGCCGTGGCCATGGTCGCCAGGCGCGCCTCGTCCGCGTGGCGGCGGATGTGGTTGAACTCGTAGCGCTCCTCGGCGCGGGCGTGGGCCATCACGTCCAGGCGCAGGGCCTGCAGTTCGGGCAGGAACTTCGGGTCGTCCGGGTCCATGCCGTCCAGCCGGGACAGGAGTTCCTTGGCCTCCCGTTCCTCGGTGAGGCGGGCCTCCACCACCCGCTCGCCGTCCGGGACGGACGTCCGGGTGAAGGGGTGGACCACCTCCTCCTCGGCCGTCTCGTGCACGGCCAGCAGCCGCACCAGGCGGCGGAAGGCGGCGCGCCGCTCGTCCCCGGCGGTCCGCTCCACCTCGTCGAAGAGGTTGCGGATGTCGCCGTGCTGGCGCATCAGGAGGGCCACGACGTCGGCGTCACCCTGCGCGGTACCGGCCATGTCACTTCTCCCTCAGCGACGCGTCGGGGTGCTCGCCCTCGGTCTCGATGCGGTACTCGCGGCCGAACATCTCCTGGTGCTGGGCCATCACCCGCTCGCTGGGCGGCTCCTCGCCGCCGTGCAGCTGCTCCTGCATCCGCTCGAACCGCTCGTGCGCGTCCCGGACGTACCCCGCGCCCAGGGTGGTCAGGTCGATCTGCGTGTCGAGGAGGTTGCGGACGAACTGCTTGTTCTCCTCGAAGGTGAGGACGTTCGGCAGCTCCGGCGCGAGGATCTCCTGCGGCTCGCGGCCGTCGTGGCGGCGCATCAGGTCGCAGGCGATGCGCAGGTGTTCCAGCTCCATGTTCAGGTGGAGCTCCCAGATCGCCTTCACCTTCGGGTCGGACTCCTGCTCCATGAAGGAGTGGTAGAGGTAGCACTCGTTGTACTCGTGGTTGACGAGCTGCTCCCACCACGTCTCGCCCGGGTCGACCAGCGACTCGTAGTGCGTGACGTGCTCCTCCTCGATCAGCCCGATCTCCTGGTAGAGCTGACGGGCGATCGGCTCCATGTACTGCGGGCCGACGTTCATGTAGAAGTTCATGGTCTGCTGCTCCGCCGACATGATGGTCAGCGCGTGCAGCCTGGACAGCGGGTCCACCGTCGAACGGTCGTACGGCTCGCGCACGTTGTCGGCCGGGTGGCGGTGGTGGAACTTCGTGGGGCGGCCCGGCATGACCTCGGTCAGGCCGTCGACGATCGCCTCCGCCTTGCGGTGCTCGATCATCTCGTACAGGTTCGCGTACCGGTACAGGTGGTCGAAGTCCTCCAGGACGCCGAACTCGTAGGCCTGCCTCAGGTACGGGTCGGGCTCGTGGCGCGCCACCCAGCCGGTGAGGTCGACGGCCACCTGCTCGTAGGCGATGGTCGTCTCCAGGACGGAGGCGAGTCCGGGCAGCAGCCAGTTGACCGCCTTCTGCTGCTGGTGCTCGATGTAGCGCACCTCGGCGAGCTGGCGCTTCACCTCGGGGTCGGGACAACGGCGGGCGAGCTGGTGGCTGAACATGATCGCCTCGACCTCGATGCCGTTCATCGTGATGATGCGGCACCGGGTGTAGGGGTCACCGCGGTCGGGGTCGACCGGTTCGACGTCCAGCTCCCGCCAGCTGCGCAGCTGACGGTCCAGTGCGATGCCTTGGTGCTCGAGCGGGTTGAAGCCCATGGGGGGTCTCCTCGGCATGCGGCCATTCCGGGCCGGCGCCGGGTACCCGGCGCCGGTGCGCGGAAACGGCGTCCCCTCCCGGCCGGTCAGCGCCTGCGGCGGGCCAGCGCGCGCCGCAGGGCCGTGCGGAGGGCGGGCGGCAGGGGCGGGCCGCCGGCCGCGGCGCCCGCGGTGACCGCCGCCGCGACGGTGCGCAGCTTGGTGTTGGCGAGCTGGGAGGTCTCCCGCAGGATGTGCCAGGCCTCGTCGGACGTGCAGCCGTGGGTCGCCATGAGGATGCCGCGCGCCTGGTCGATGACCGGGCGGGAGGCGATCGCGTGGCGGAGCTGCTGGACCTCCGCGCGCAGGACGCACAGCTGCTCCGCCGGTTCCAGGACCACCGCGGAGGAGACCGGGGCCGGCGGCGGGCCGGGGAGCGGCGCGGGCCCCGGCGCGCCGCCGCGCAGCGGGTCGGTGGTGTCCAGGCCGGCGAGCTCCAGGACGCGGCGCGGCTGGCCGTTCCAGCGCGTGGCCGTGACCGGCACCGAACGCCGCCGCCCGTAGTCGCCCAGGACGTCGAGGAACTGCAGCCCGGCCGTGTCCATGAAGTGCACGCCGCTCATGTCCAGGTCGACCCGGCCGGTGGCCGCCGGCAGCCCGGCCAGCGTCTCGGACAGGGTCTGCGCGCAGCCGTGGACGAGCTCCCCTCTCGGCTCGAGCAGAGCCCGGTCCGCCTCCACGCGGACCTCGATGACCAGGGTGTTCAGCCTCCCTGTGAACGAGGGGGGTCCCGCGGGGGTCATGTCACCGCCTTCTCGGTCGTCGTCCGGTCGTCGTCGATGGCGGCGCCGGGCACCTGGTGGTCGCTGGTCGTCGGCCGGTCGCCGGTCGTGGCCGCCGGGGGACGCCGGTGCCGGTCGTCGTCCTCTCCGGCCTTTTCCGTGACTGCCGCATCTATGCTGAGGGTGCGCCTGCCCGCCGTTCGGCGGAGTACACACCGCCCGGGTCGGCGTACCGGCGGTCGGTGGGATCCGCCGCGGTCGCGGAGTGGGGGGAGACGGGGTGGATACTCGACACCGGGCATTCCGCGGTCCGGCACCGGTACCGCGCTTGACGGTGGCACCGCTGAGCGGACGCAGAGGCGTCCGGGCGGCGGGAGAGATCAGTCTGTCGACACGCGACATATGGGAACGCGTGCTCGAACAGGCGGTGCGCGAGGGTGAGGACGTGTACTACCTGGAGCTGTCCGACGTGACGTTCGTCGACGTCGCGGGCGCCGACGCGCTCGCGGCCGCCGCCGAGCGGCTGCGGGACGGCCGGCGGCTCGTCCTGGACGGGCCGCCGGGCACACTGCGGCGGGCCCTGGACACGTTCTGGCCCGGCCTGGCGGCGATCGAGGTGTCGATGTCATGAGTACCGTTGCGGAACCCATCGGGACGGACGAGCCGTTCGTCCACCCCGCGCTGTTCTACCGGGACGAGGACGAGTACCTCGGCGGGACCGTCTCCTTCGTGCGCGACGGCCTGGCGGCGGGCGAGCCGGTGGCCGTCGCCGTGCCCGGGGACAACCTGCGGCTGATCCGCGACGCCCTCGGCGACGACGCCGGGGCGGTCCGGCTCCTGGACATGCGGGAGGCCGGGCGCAACCCCGGCCGGATCATCCCGGGAGTGCTGCGCGCCTTCGCCGACGCCCAGCCGCCCGGGACGCGGGTGCGGATCATCGGCGAACCGATCTGGGCGGGACGCTCCGGCACCGAGTACCCGGCCTGCGTCCAGCACGAGGCGCTGATCAACGCCGCCTTCCGGGGCCGTGCGGCGACCATCCTGTGCCCCTACGACATCGCGCGCCTGCCCGGGCACGTCGTCGCCGACGCGTACGCCACCCACCCCACCGTCATCCCCGCCGGCGCCCGGCACGAGCAGGGCAGCGACGCCTACGCCCCCGACGCCGTGGTCGCCCGCTACAACGAGCCGCTGTCCCCGGTGCCGGACGCCCTGGTCTTCCCCTTCGACGCCGCCACGCTGTCCCAGGCCCGGCACGTCGCCACCGCCGAGGGCGCGCGCCTCGGCCTCGCGGGCGTCCGGCTGGAGGACCTGGCGATCGCCACGGCCGAGCTGACCACCAACAGCGTGGTGCACGCCGGCGGCTCGGGGAGCATGCGGGTGTGGTCCGAGGACGGGTACGTCGTGTGCGAGGTGCGCGACAAGGGCCGGCTCGCCGACCCGCTGGCCGGGCGCCGGCCCGCCTCCCGCGACCAGCGCGGCGGCCGCGGGCTGCTGCTGGTCAACCTCGTCGCGGACCTGGTGCGGCTGCACACCGGGGACCAGGGCACCACCGTGCGGTGCTGGTTCGCCCGGTGACCCGCCCCGCGGACCGGCGGCCGGGTCAGGTCGCCAGCGGGTCCAGGACCAGCGGCTCGATCTTCCCCTCCAGCATGTAGCCCAGGCCCTGCACGGCGCACACGTCGGGCCGCTCGGCGATGTGCACCGGCATCCCCGTCGCCTGCCGCAGCATCTGGTCCAGTCCCGGCAGCAGGGCGCTGCCGCCGACCATCATGATCCCGCGGTCGGCCAGGTCGGCGACCAGGTCGGGCGGGCAGTTCCGCAGCACCTTGCCGATGCCGTCGAGGACCGAGGTCAGCGGCGTCTGGATGGCGTCGCGCACGGCGGCCGTGTCGACCTGCACCGAGCGGGCCAGGCCGGTGACGACGTCCCGGCCGTGGATCTCCGTCGACGCCGGGCCGTGCGGGGTGAGGCCGTTGCCGGACAGGGCGAGCTGCAGGGGCCGTACGGACTGGTTCGGCAGCATCAGTTCGTGCTGGTGGCGCAGGTGCTGCACGATCGCGTGGTCGACGGCCTCGCCGCCCACCGGGATCCGCGCGGCGGTCACGATCGACCCGAGGGAGAGCACGGCGACCTGCGTGGCGTGCGCCCCGCACACCATGATCATGGTGGCCTCGGGCTGCTCCACGGGCAGGCCGCAGCCCACGGCGGCGGCGATGAGGGTGTCGACGAGCTCGACGCGGCGGGCGCCGAGGCCGACCAGCGTCTCGATCGCGGCGCGCCGGGCCAGCGGGTCGATGTCGTGCGGGGTGCAGGCGGCGGCGCGCAGGAACGGCTTGCGGCGCAGGGCGCGGCGGGTCTTGTCGCCGAGCAGGTGGCGCAGCATGCGCTGCGCCATCTCGATGTCGACGACGGTGCCACCGGAGATCGGGCGGACGACGCGGATGTAGTCCGGGGTGCGGCCCGTCATCTTCTCCGCGAACTCGCCGACCGCGATCAGCGCTCCGGTCCGGGTGTTCACGGCCGCGGTGGACGGCTGGTCGACGACGAGCCCGGCGCCCTTCACGTACACCCGGGTGCGGGTCGCCCCCAGGTCGACGGCGAAATGACAGCGGCGCAACTGCTCCAGGCTGGCGGTCACGGCGGTTCCTCCCGAATGCGCAGACCGTCGAGGCCGCACCGGGTGGCGGGCCTCCCTGGCATCGTGCGGGCGCCCGGGCGGCGGGCGCCTTCTGGAGGGGGCCGAGTGGGGAGCGGCCATACGGAGGAGGGCCGTACGGGGGAGGGCTGTACGAGGGAGGGCCGTACGGGGGAGCGGCCCGCCGGGGGCCCGGGGCAGGGCCCGGCGGCCGCGGGGACCGGCGGGTCACGCGCCCGGGGCGCCGCCGGGCCCGGTGGCTCGCCGGCCCGGGCCGGCCGTCACGCGCCCGCGCCGGACGGCGGCCCCGTCACCCCCCGGATCACCCCCAGCTCCACCAGGTCCTGCGGCCGGACGCGCAGACGGTCGGCGGTCGCCTCCACCTGCTCCGGGGGGAGTTTCAGGATGGCCGCCGCGAGTTCCGGGGCGATCACCGAGAAGTAGCTGTCCGGGGTGGCCCAGGTGTTGCCGGGCGCGGCGAGCGCCAGGGCGCCGCCGGAGCCGCCCTCGCCGATGACGAGGGTGGTCACCGGTGTGCGCACGGCGGCCATCGCCGCGAACAGGTCCGCGATCGCGGGGCCCGCGCCCTGCTGCTCCGCCGCCGCGTCGTTGGCCGCGCCCGGCGTGTCGACCAGGGTCAGCACCGGGATGCCCAGCCGGTCGGCGAGCCGGACCAGGCGGGCGGCGGTGCGGTAGCCGGCCGGGCGGGTGGCCGTGCCGGTCTGCGCCGCGTACGCCACCGTGCGGCCGTCGTGGGTGCCGAAGCCGCACAGCATGCCCGCGTCGGTGCCGCCGCACCGGTCGCCGCTCAGCGCCACCCGTTCGGTGAAGTAGGCGTCCAGGTAGCGGCCGGCGCGGGGGCGGTGCGGGGCGCGGGCGCGGCGCACGGCGTCCCAGCCGGTGGCGGGCGGCCGTGCCGCGCCGAGCGGCTCCGGCGGCGGTGCGGGCTCGTCCGACGGCCGGGTCAGCAGCCGCAGCCACCGCCCCAGCGTCTCGCGCAGCTCCCGCGGCGGGACGACCGCGTCGGCGGCCCCGGCCGCCACCTGCGCCTCCGCCGTGTACGCCGCCGGGTCGGCGTCCGCCGGGCGGACCCGGGAACCGGCGAAGCCGACCTGCGCGCCGGGCAGCGCCAGCGTGACGTCGGCGCCCGCGCCCAGGGTGGCCCAGCCGCCGCCGGTGGTCGGGTCCCGCACCACGGCGACCTGCGGCAGCCCCGCCTCCCGGGTGAGCACCGACTGCCGTGCCACGCGCTGGAGCTGGGTGAGCGCGAGCATGCCCTCCTGCATGCGGCTGCCGCCGGTCGCCACCAGCGGGACGACCGGCAGGCGGTGCTCGCGGGCGTGGGCGTACGCCGCCTCCAGCCGGTCGCCGGTGCGCTCGCCGAGCGAGCCGCCGAGGAACCCGAACTCGAACGCGATCAGCACGGCGCGGACGCCCCCGACGTCGGCGGTGCCGCAGACCACGGACTCCTGCTCGCCGGTGCGCTCGGCGGCGCGGGCGCGGGCGGCGTCGTAGCCCGGCCAGGCGAGGGGGCCGTCGGGCCCGGACTCCCGTATGCCGCAGGGGAGTTCGGTGAAGTCGTCGGCGACGAGGGCGACGGCCCGCCGGGCGGACGGCCGCTCAGCCACGGCCCAGCGCCCGCTTCATGATCTTGCCCATGTCGTTGCGGGGCAGGGTGTCCAGGACGTGCAGGACGCGCGGGCGCTTGTGCGGGGCGAGACGGCCGGCGACGTGGCCGGCCAGCTCGTCCAGTCCGGGCGGCGCCCCGGGGTCGGCGGGCACGATCCACGCCACGATCCGTTCGCCGAGGTCGGCGTCCGGCTCCCCGGTCACCGCGGCCTCCCGCACCCCCGGGTGTTCCAGCAGCGCGTTCTCGATCTCCCCGGCGCCGATCTTGTAACCGCCGCTCTTGATCAGGTCGGTGGTCCTGCGGCCGACGATGCGGACGTAGCCGTCGGGGTCGCGCACCGCCATGTCGCCGGTGCGGAAGAAACCGTCGGCGGTGAACGCGGCGGCGGTGGCGTCGGGCCGGCCGAGGTACCCGGTGAACAGGTTCGGCCCGCGCACCTGGATCTCGCCCACGCTCTCCCCGTCGTACGCGGTGACCGGCGTGCCGTCGTCCTCCACGAGCCGCAGTTCCACGCCCGGCAGGGGGACGCCGACCGTGCCGGGGCGGGCCTCGCCGTCGGCGCGGACACTGGTGTTCATCAGCGTCTCCGTCATGCCGTACCGCTCGATCACCCGCCGGCCGGTCGCCGCCGCGATCCGCTCGTGGTCGTGCACGGGCAGCGCGGCCGAGCCGGAGACCAGCAGCCGCGCCCCGGCCAGCGCCTCGGCGAGTTCCGGGTCGCCGGGCAGGGCCTCCGCGATCCGGTGGTACATCGTCGGCACGCCGAACAGCATGGTCGCGCCGCCGCGCAACTCGCGGGCGACCCCCTCGGGGGTGAACCGGCCCAGGTGCCGGACCGGCCCGCCGCGCCGCAGCGGGCCGAGGACGCCCAGCACCAGGCCGTGCACGTGGAACAGCGGCAGCCCGTGCACCAGCACGTCGTCGCCGGTCCACCGCCAGGCGTCGGCGAGCGCGTCCAGGGTCGTGGCGAGGGCCCGGCGCGGCAGGACGGCGCCCTTGGGCGGGCCGGTGGTGCCGGACGTGTAGACGACCAGCGCCGGGTCGCCGTCCCCGGCGTGCTCCTCGGGCAGGGCGCCCCGGCCGTGCGCGTCGACGTCGCCGCGCGGCAGGTCCCGTACGGGCGCGGGGAGTTCGGCGCCGGGCGCGGCCAGCACGGCGTCCGGTGCGCTGTCGGACAGGATGTGCCCGAGCTCCTTCTCGCCCGACTTCGGGTTCAGCGGCACGGCGGCCACGCCCGCCGCCAGCGCCGCGACCACGGCGACGGCGGTCTCCAGCGCGGGCGTCGCCCAGACGGCCACCCGGCGGGCCTCCCGGATCCGCGCGGCCGTCGCACCGGCCGCGGCGGCGAGCTCCCCGTACGTCAGTGAGCGCCCGCCGAAGCGCAGGGCGGGCCGGTCGGCCGGGCCGTCGGTCAGGGCCGGGAAGAGAGTGGACACGCGTCGTACTCCTGTCTGTGGCGGCTGTCGTCGATTGTCCGCCGTCCGCGGGTCCTACCCGCAGCCGGGCACGGTCATGGGAGGGTGCCCGCGGCCGCGGCACCGGTCCCGCCGGCGGGCGGGCCGCCGGGGTTGCCCCGCGCGCCGCACGGGCGGTTAGCCTGCCGGTCGACCGCCCGCCCGTCCGACCGCCGAGGGAGCCCGCCGTGCCCCGTATCGCACTCGCCACCTACGACCCCGGGACCGAGCCCGGTGCGGACCGCGACCTCCCGGTGCTGGTGGCCGCCCTGCGGGACGCCGGGGCGCAGGCCGTCGCGGTGCCGTGGGACGACCCCGCCGCCGACTGGGGCGCCTTCGACCTCGTCGTCATACGGTCGACCTGGGACTACACCTGGCGGGCGGCGGAGTTCGCCGCGTGGGTGGAGCGGTGCGGCACGCTGACGCGGCTGGCCAACCCGCCGCGGGTCGTGCGGTGGAACACGGACAAGCGGTACCTCGGGGACCTCGCGGCGGCCGGGGTGCCCACCGTCCCCACCCGCTACCTCGCCCCGGGCGAGCCCGCCGACTTCCCCGGCGACCGGGACTACGTGGTCAAACCCACCACCGGCGCGGGCGCCCGCTACGCCGCCCGCTACACGCCCGCCGAACACGCCACGGCCGTGCGGCAGCTGGAGCGGATGCACGCCGAGGGCCTCACCGCGATGGTCCAGCCGTACGTGCGCAGCATCGACAGCGCCGGGGAGCGGGCGCTGCAGTTCTTCGGCGGGCGGTTCCTGCACGCCAGCCGCAAGGGCGCGGTGCTGGCGCCGGGCACGGCGTACGACGCGGACAAGGTGGCGCACCCGGACCTGGCGCCGTGGACCCCGGCCCCGGCGGAACTGGCCGTCGCCGAACGGGCGCTGGCCGCCGTGCCGGGGGACCCCGAGCTGCTGTACGCCCGCGTCGACCTGGTGACGGGCGAGGACGGACAGCCGCGGGTGATGGAGCTGGAGCTGGTGGAGCCGAACCTGTTCCTGTTCCTGCACCCGGGGTCGGTGGCGGGGGTGGTGGAGGCGGTCCTCAGGGCCGCCGGCCGCCGGCCGCGACCCGCTGCAGCAGTCCCCAGGTGAACTCCGCCGCCACCTCGTGCCGCACCCCCCGCCCGTCCGCCGCCGTGAACGCCAGCCCCCACCGGGTCGGGGCCGTGCCCTCCAGCGCCCGGGCCGGGGCGAAGGCGCGGGCCGCCTCGTCGACCGTGCAGGACCACGGGGTGAGGTCGTCCAGGGTGCGCAGGGCGGGGGCCGGGGCGCCCGGGGCGCGGACCAGCCACGCGTTCCACACGACCCGGTCCGGCGCCACCAGCACCTCGAAGCGCAGGTCCGGCCAGAGCGGGAGCGGCCACTGCCAGGCCTCGCAGTCGAGGCCGCCGACGCGGCGGGGCAGGACCGCCCCGGGGGTGCCCAGCACCGAGCGGTACCGCGCGGCGGCCGGGCGGGAGCGCGGCGAGCGGACCATGGCCTGCCAGCGCCGGTTGGCCTCCCGCAGGTCGGTGGGGGAGGCGCCCAGCGCGTGACGGGCGTCCTCCACCAGGCCCGGGTTGTGGTCGGCCATCCGGCGCAGCAGCACCAGCTGGAAGTCGAGCGGGGTGAAGGGGCTAGCGGGGGGCTTCGCGGACGGCATGGGACCCATCGTCGCCCACCCGGGTCCCGCCCGGGCGGCGGCCGTCCGGCAGGAAGAGGACCGAGTTGACGTACCGGGGGCCGCGCGGCGGCAGCACCCGGCGCAGCAGGCCGTGCGCGACGACGTACGCGGTCTCCGCCTGGTGCGCCTCCAGCGGGAAGCGGGACAGCGGGACCCAGGTGTCGCCGGGCAGCACCCAGCCGTCGTAGCCGAGCCGTCCCAGGTACGTCACGACCGGCGCGACGGGCTGGATGCGGGACTCCAGCTCGACGAAGAGGGCCGGGCGGTCGCGGGCCAGCAGGCCGGCCGCGCCGCGCAGCACCGCCGGCTCGTTGCCGTCCACGTCGATCTTGACGAAGCCGACGTCGCGCAGGCCGAGGCCGTCCAGCGTGACGCAGGGCACGTCCAGGGCGCGGCCGTGGATGTCGCGGCGGACCAGGGACGACACGCCCCGGCCGCCTGTGTCGTCCGGCGGCAGCCACAGCCGGGCGACGCCGGGCCGGTCCGAGGCCGCCGCCCGGACCACGCGCACGTTCGGCGGGGCGGCGGCGGTCAGCAGCCGCGCCAGGTGCGGCACCGGCTCCAGGGTGACCACCTCGCGGGCGCGGCGGGACAGGCGGTGCGTCCACGGGCCGTACCAGCCGCCGACGTCCACCGCCGTGCCGCAGCGCGGCGGGCACAGCTCGCCGAGCCGGGCCAGTTCCGGCTCGAAGCGCGGGTAGACGGCCCGGGCGGCCGCGGCCACCGCACGGCCCGGGAGGAAGGGCGCCAGACGGGCGGCCAGCGTGGTCACGGCACCATCCTCTTCAGGTACTCCTCGTGGTCGTCGTCCGTGACCTGCTCCCCGGAGGAGGGCAGCAGCTGCGGGATGCCGTCGGTGACCGGGTAGCGGCGGCGCAGCCGCGGGTTGTACAGGGCCTCCTCCCGGCCGTCCCGCGCGGGCAGGAGGTGCAGCCGGCCCTTGTCGAGCGGGCACGCCAGGATCGTCAGCAGCGGGTCGTCGGGTGTCACGGAGGGGTCAACTCCTCGGCGGGGAGGGCGGGCGGGGGAGCGGTGTCGTGCTTCGGCATCGCCAGCAGGACGGCGACGGCCAGCGCGGTGCCCGCGACGCGCAGCGCCAGCCGCAGCGGCTCCTCGGGCAGCGTCTCGCCGAACACGGGCGTGCCGAGCACCGCCGTGTACAGGCAGGTCACGGTCGTGCAGACCGGCACGATCAGCGAGGCCCGGCAGCGCTGCAGCGCCGCCTGCGACATCACCAGGCCGAACGCGCCGGTGAACAGCAGCAGGTACGGGTACGGGGAGCGCAGCAGGGCCGGCAGCGCGCCGACCGGGCCGCCGGCCGCCAGGTGCCCGGAGACGCCCTTGACGGCGAGCGAGCTGACGCCGTAGAGCAGGCCCACCGCCACCCCGTACGCGACACCGCTCACGGGCGGCCGGTGCCGGTGGCGGGCGCGGCGCTCCGCCGCGCGGTACAGCCCCACCCCGGCCGCCAGCGACGGCACGCACACCAGCCAGATCACCGGGTGCGACGCCGATCGGCCGACGGTGTCGGCGCCCGCCCCGCCCCCGCGCAGCGACAGGACGACCATGAGCAGCGCGAGCAGGATCGCGGCGAGCGCGGACCGCTCCCGGCCGGTGGTCCGCTCGCCCAGCAGCCGGGACGACAGCAGCACGAGCAGCACCAGCCCGGAGACGAACACGCCCTGGGCGGCGGCGATGGGCAGCGTGGCGTAGACGGCGAGCTGGGCGGCGAAGCCCGCGGCCAGGGCCAGGGAACCGGCGATCCACAGCGGGCTGCCCAGTACCAGCCGCAGCAGCCGCGCCGGCCGTCCGGCCGTCACCTCGGGCAGGGCGGCGAGCGCCCGTTTCTCCAGCACGAAACCGACGCTGTACAGGGTGTTCGCCAGCAGGGCCGCGGCCACTCCCCACCACATCGCGGCCCCTCACGCCCGCCGGGCGTGCAGCAGCAGGATCGACGCCAGCGGCGGCCGGGCGCAGGCCAGCCGGTCCAGCGGGCGCAGCGGCCGCGGGACGCCGTGGAAGGGGGCGCCGGCCAGCCGGACGACCTCGAAGCCGGACGCGGCGACGAACTCCCGCAGGGCGCGCGCGGTGTACAGGCGCAGGTGCCCGACGACCTCCCGGCCCGGGCGGCCGTGGACCGCGCGCAGGCTCACCTCGGAGAAGACCGGCTGCACCCCGGCCATCAGCAGGGCGCGGTTGTACCAGGCGGCCAGGTTCGGGGTGGAGAGCATCAGGTGGCCGCCGGGGCGCAGCACCCGGCGGATCTCGGCCAGGGCCGCGTCCGGGTCGACGAGGTGCTCGATCACCTCGCTGAACAGCACGGCGTCGGCGCACGCCGTGCGCAACGGCAGCCCGCCGCCGGTGAGTTCGCCGCGCACCGCGTACGGCATCCGGGTGCGGGCGCGGGCCAGGGCGTCCTGGGACCAGTCGACGCCGATGACGCGGTGGCCGCGCAGGAAGGGGGCGGCGGTGGCGGCGGCGGTGCCGTCGCCGCAGCCGACGTCGAGGACGGTGCGCGCGCCCCCGGCGGCCGGCCCGAGGGCCGCGGCCAGCATGCGGGCCTGACGGCGGCTGCGGGGTGCGCCGGAGGCCACGGGGACGGCGGGGTTCTCGTAGAAGTCGCGCAGGTGCGGGGGGTGGGCGGGGGCGGTGGTCACGGGGCGGCCTCCGTGGTGTGCGGGTGGTGCGCGAGAGGGTGGCGCGGGTGGGCGCGGTGGCCGGGGTCGTGCGGGCCGCGGGGCCGGCGGGGCGTGGTACGGGCCCGGTGGCTGCGGGGTGTGCCGGGGGCCAGGGGGACGGTGGGGTTCTCGTGGAAGTCGCGCAGGTGCGGGGGGTGGGTGGGGGCGGTGGTCACGGGGCGGCCTCCGTGGTGTGCGGGTGGTGCGCGAGCGGGTGGCGCGGGTGGGCGCGGTGGCCGGGGCCGTGCGGGCCGCGGGGCCGGCGGGGCGTGGTACGGGCCCGGTGGCTGCGGGGTGTGCCGGGGGCCAGGGGGACGGCGGGGTTCTCGTGGAAGTCGCGCAGGTGCGGGGGGTGGGTGGGGGCGGTGGTCACGGGGCGGCCTCCGTGGTGCGCAGGTGGTGGGCGAACAGGTCGCGCAGGTGCTCGCCGTCGCCGGGGCCGAGCAGGGCGCGGGACCAGCGCAGCGCCAGGTGGAGGCGGCCCGCGGTGGACGCGGTCGTCACCGTCAGCCCGCGCGGCATGCGGGCCGGGGCCGAGAACCACACCGCGTGCGCCCGGCCCGCCTCCTCCCCGAAGTCCAGCGGGTACGGGATCCGGCCGATGTTGCTGAGCAGGGTGGTGGAGGTCCACGGGGCGGCCGCCCGGCGCAGGGCGCGGGTCAGGGCGGCGCGGACCGCCACCGGCGCCCAGGGCGCGGTGAGGAGCGCGGCGCCGTGCCCGAGCTGCGGGCGCGGCAGGGCCTTCAGGGCGCGGGTGCGGGCGGCCGTGCGGCGCAGCAGGGCGGGCACGTCGCCGGCGTCCCCGGTCAACTCGTCGGGTGCGAAAGGCACTTCGACGAGCCGGGTGCCGTTGCCGATCGGCATGGTGGTGTCGCGGGGGCGGTCGTCCACCGGCATGGTGATGCGCAGCGGGCGGGGGCGGGCGCCGCGCTCCCGGTTCCAGTGGGCGACGGTCAGGGCGGTGGCGGCCATCAGCTGGTCGTTGACCGTGTACGGGACGCCCTCGGGCCGGCGGGGCAGGGGCAGTTCGGTGACGAGCAGGCCGTTGCCCGGGGAGCCGCCGGGGGTGCCGGGGGCGACCCGGGCGGGCGGCGCCCAGGGGGAGGGGGCGTCCCCGGGCGGCGGCCCGGCCTCCGCCGGGCGGACGGGCGGGGCGGCGGGGGCGTTGTCCCGGCCGCCGTAGAGCTCCGCCGCGGTGGCGAGGACGCGCAGGCAGGCGGGGCCGTCCAGGGCGGTGTGGTTGACGGTCAGGAGCAGCACCGTGCCCGGTGCGGACCCGGTCTCCGCGGTCCCGGCCCCCTCCACCGCCTCCAGCCGGACCGGCGGCGACAGCGACAGCGGCGGGGCCTGCGTCAGCGCCCGCGTCCTCGCCTCCCGCAGCGCGTCCCGCCCCGGCGGCGGGAAACCCACCACGGCCACGTCCGGTTCCGCCGTCAGCTCCCACTCGTACCGGCGCCGGTACCAGGGCCCCGGCGCCTCCCGCATCAGGACGCGGGGATGCCGGTGCAGGGCCTCGGTGAACGCCTTGCGCAGCCGCGCCGGTTCCAGGCGGCCGGGCAGGTGGACCTCGATGTGCACGGTCTCCGGCTCCTCCTGCTGGAGGCAGTGCCGGGACACCTCGTCCACCACCGGGAACGGGATGCGTACCGGTGTCGTCATACGGGCTCGTCCTTCCCCGGGTCCGTCTCGGGCAGCCGCCGCGCCGGCGCCTCGGCGGCGGGCGGCTCCCGCAGGGTCACCAGAGCCGCGAACAGGCCGGTCAGCGCCAGCAGTTGGGCCACGTGGCCGAAGGCCCCGCCGCCCGCCCCGACCGGTTCCCCGGCCCCGGTCGCGGCGGCGGCCCCCGCCCCCGCCAGGGCCGCGAACGCCACCGGCACCAGCAGGGCGCGCCGCCGCGCCGCCAGGAACGCCAGCGCCGGGACCAGCAGCGCGAGCCACCCCGCGATCACCACGCCGGCCAGGGCCGTCGCCACCACGCCCAGCCACGGGCCGGGCGGCGGCGGGACCGGCTGCGGCGCGCCGGGGCCGGGCGCGCGGCGGCGCCACAGCGCCAGGCCGGCCAGCACCGCGACACCGGCCCCGCTGCCGATCAGCCCGGCCTCGTACGTCGTGGCCGGCCCGTACGACAGCTTCACCGTGCCGCCCGCCCCGGCCGGGACCAGCCAGCCCTGCTGCCAGCCGTCCAGCCGCACGGGGGTGAGCTCCTCGCCGTCCAGCGTGGCCCGCCAGCCCTCGTTGTGGTTCTCGTACGTCGTGAGGTACGCCGCCGCGCCCGGGCCGACCGTCAGTTCGCGGCGGTCGCCCAGCCAGTCGCGGATCCGCAGCGCGCGCCCGGCGGCGGTGTCCTCGGCGACCGTGCCGCGGGTCAGCGTCACGCCGGTCAGCGCCAGCGGGCCCGTGTCGCGGCTCTCCAGCCGGTGCGAGCCCGCGGTCAGCCGCAGCTCCGCGTCCCGCCGGTCCTCCCGGCAGAGGGCGACCTCGACGGGCCGCCGCTCCACCAGGTCCCGGACCGTGCCGCGCACGCCCGTGCGGTACCGCTCCCCGTCCACCGTCACCTCGGGGCCCTTCCCGCAGGGCAGCGAGAACGTCCGGGTGCCCGGCGGCTGCGGGGTGCGGTAGGCGTCGAGGGCCGGGACGTACGCCTCGGTCAGGCCGACCGGCAGCCGCAGGTGCTCGTCGGCGACCGGGTTGTGCAGGGTCAGCCGGGCGGTCCGCGTGATCGTGATGTCGAGGCGGTCGGTGGTGATCGGCGGGAAGCGCACCCAGCCGTTCCGGTCGACGCCGGCGATCGCGGCGCCGTCCGGGGAGCCGATGTGCACCTCGGTGGCCCGGGTGGACAGGCCGCCCGCCGGGGCCAGCACCAGCTCGCCCACCGGCAGCTTGCCCGGCCACCTCAGGTGGACGGTCGGACGGTCGCCCGCGACCCACGCCGTCGTCAGGTCGCCGTCGGTGAGGTTGCGCGCCGACAGGCCCGCGCCGAGGCGCGCCGTGGAGTCGGCGGTGGCGACGACGCGGCCCCGCTGCTGCGGCGCCACCTCGTACAGCAGCCGGTCCAGCGCCTCGCCCGGCACCGGCACCGCGCTCGCCCGCACCGCGTACGGTCCCGCCGCGGGGGCCGTGAACCGGCGGTGCAGGCCCGCCTCGGTGCCCGTCGGGGACAGGCCGGTGGGGTCGGGGGCGCGGTGCAGGGAGATCACCGTGGCGGGCGCGTCGGAGCCGTCGGCGTCGGCGGGCAGGCGCAGCAGGCGGGTCACCCGCACGTCCGGCAGGGCGACCTCGGCGAAGCCGGCGCCGGCCAGGCCGGCCCGCGGGGCCACCGAGCCGGTGATCGTCAGCTTCATCCAGGGCGTGGTCCCCTCCGGCGCCCGGACGCGCTGCACCGTGCCGTCCGGCCGCAGGGCGGTGGTGACCGAGCCGTTGCGGGTCTCCACCCGCACCCGGGTCGCCGCCGCCCGCACACCGTCCTGCGGCAGCGGGGTCACCTCGAACGACGCCGGCATGTCGTAGCCGCCGTCGAAGCCGATCCGCAGCCACTGCCCGTCCGGCGAACCCGGCGAGCCCTCCGTCCAGGCGGTGCCCGGGTCGCCGTCGAAGGCGTGCACCGGGTCGAACTGCGGGAGGTGGAACAGCCAGTTGCCGTACGAGGAGGCCGTCACCGAGCGGGCGCCGCGCAGTTCGGCGACCGTCTGGTGGGCGAGGCCCCGCGTCGGCAGGATCTGGCGCGGCTTCTCGCCCGGGTCCTGCTGGGCGTCCGGCGCGTTGCGCTCGTCCCGGGTGTACGGGTACGAGGTGTTCCCGTTGACCAGCCCGAACCGGGTGTCCGCGTACCGCATCCCGTCGCCCACCACCTGCACCGGCGGGGCGGCGAGCCCGGGATGGCGGTCGCCGGTCAGCACGGTCGCCCGGCCGCGCAGCCCGGCCGCCAGCGGCAGCAGGGCCTCCGGCCCGCCGGAGACCACGGCCGTGTCCGCGACCGGGGCCAGCCCGGCCTGCCCGGGGCGCGGCACGTCCGCCGCGCGCGGCCGGTAGATCTCCACCGCCCGCTGCCGCGGGTACAGGCCCTCCACCTGGAGCGGGGTGTCCGGCGCGATCCGGCCGCCGGTCATGACCGGGCCGAGGCCCGTGACCCGCTCGTACCCGGACTGCTCCAGGGTGCGCTTGACCGTCGTGGTCGGCACGTACCCGATCTGGTCGGGGTCGAGGTCGTTGCGGACGACGACGTGGTACAGGCCCGCCCGGCTCAGGAAGTCCGCCAGGCCCGGGACCTCGGCGCCGGTCGTCAGGGCCTGCTCGACCGCGTCCATGGCGCGCCGGTTGCCGGGCGTGCCGAAGGGGACGTGGTCGCGCTGCGCCCACCGGGAGCGCGCGACCGCGTCCAGCGGCTGGTCGACCGGCGAGCCCCAGGTGTACAGGCCGTGCGCGGTCGCCGGGACGACCAGGGCCCGCGCGTCGGGCGAGTTGGTCTCCAGCCAGTCGGCCGTGGCCCGCCAGTACGCCGGGATCTCCCGGAACGAACCGGCGCTGAGGATCGAGCCGTTGAGGTACGGCCACACCAGCCCCGGCAGCACCAGCACCGCCGCGGCCGGCACGGCGAGGCGGCGGCCGCGCACCCGGCGGACCCCGCGCGGTCCGGCGGGTGCGCCCACCAGGTGGGCGAGGCCCAGCACCAGCGCCAGCGCCACGCCCGTCTGGAACTTGTAGATGTTCCGGAACGGCGCCAGCCACCCGTCCAGCCAGCCCTGCACCACGCCGTGGAAGGGCGCCCCGGACGCGCCGCCGTACCCGGCGAGCAGTACCGGCACGCACACCAGCACGGTCAGCACCAGCCAGCGCCGCTCCGGCAGGTCCCGGCGGGCCAGACCCGCCAGGCCCAGCCCGGCCGCCAGCGCCGAGCAGACCACCACGGGCACCGAGGAGGCCACCGTCCAGCCGGCCGGCAGCCACGCCTCGCCGAAGTGCAGGTACGCCACCCAGTTCCCGGCGCCGCGCAGCGCCTCCGTCGCCGACATGGTGGACGTCGTGGTCCGCGCGGTCTCGATGTAGGGGAGGAAGTTCTCGCCGTGGGCGCCGAGCAGCAGCAGCGGGATCCACCACCAGGCCGTCACCACCAGCACGGCCGGCGTCCACCAGGCGATCAGCCGGCGCATCCGGGGGCCGGGCGGCCGGGACAGCAGGTACAGGCCCGCCGGGAGCAGGGAGGCCAGGGTCGCCGCCGCGTTCACCCCGCCCATGAACGGCACGAGCAGCGCCGACCGCAGCGCCGCGACCCGGGCCGCGTACCGCTCGTCCGCCAGCGGCAGCAGCACCCACGGCAGGAACGCGCCGGGCAGCGCGGCGGCCGAGGTGGAGCCGACGACGGTGGTGAACACCGGCCACAGCGCGTACGCCGTCGCCGCGAGCAGCCGGGACGCGCCGCTGCCGGTGCGCAGCCGCTCGGCCAGCCGCAGCGCGCCCCAGAAGGCGACGGTCACGACGAGCGACAGCCACAGCCGCTCCGCCAGCCACACCGGCAGCCGCACCAGGTCGGCCACCCAGTAGAACGGCAGCATCGGCCACAGGTAGCCGGCGTACTGGTCCTGGATGCCGCCGAACCCGGCCCGGTCGTGCCACAACTGGCCCAGGTCGGACAGGAACCGCCCCGGGTCGACCGTCACCCCCAGCTTGGTGTCGAAGGTCTGCCGGCCCGGCCGCACCGCCAGCAGCAGCACGAACACCACGGCCCAGAACCCCAGCAGCCAGCGCCGCGACCGCGGCCCGTCCGGCGGGCCCGAGGCGGCCCGGGAGGTGGGGACGGCTGCCGGAGGGGGAGCCTGGACCGTGGTCGTCATGGGGGACACCGCCGCAGGATGAGGAGGAGGTTCCAGGTGGCGACCTCGCGGATGCCGGGCGCCTTGACGACGGCCTCCGCGAGGAACGGCCAGTAGCGGGAGCGCGCCGAGACGACCCGCACGTCGTCCCGGGCGCGCACCTGCCGCAACGTGGTGCCGACGTGGTGCGCGAACAGGTTCTCGCCGAGCCTGTGCTTGGCGGGCCCGCCGGTGCGGCGCAGGTAGCGGGCCCGGGCCCGGTCCGCGCCGAGGTAGTGCCACGGGGCCCACTCGTGCCCGCCCCACGGCGACAGCCAGTTGGTGAACGACACGTAGATCAGCCCGTCCGGCCGGGTCACCCGGACCAGTTCGCTCAGGAAGGTCTGCGGATCGGCCACGTGCTCCAGCACGTTGGAGGAGAACGTGACGTCCGCGACCCCGTCGCCCAGCGGCAGCAGGTACCCGTCGGCGATCACCGTGCCCCGGGGCGGCTTCCCGCCCAGCTCCCGCGCGTCCGGCTCGAAGAGGTAGGCGTGCGCGCCGCGCCGGCGGAACTCGGCGGTGAAGTACCCGCTGCCGCCGCCCACGTCCACCACCGTCCGGCCGGCGACCGGCCCGTCGTACGCCTCGACCTGGTCGGCGGCGTCCCGCGCGAGCAGCGTGTAGCAGGCGTCGGGGTCGTCCTGCTCGCGCAGGAAGGCCCGGAAGAGGGCGAGGGAACGCCGCAGGGAGGGGTCCTTCGCACGCCGGCCGGGCGACGTCCCGCCGGAGAGGCGCGGGGAACCGCGCGACCCGCCACGACGGGCCCGCAGCCGCGGGACGCCGCCGCCGGCCCGGCGACCGGGCGTCACGGCCCCCAACTCCGCACCGCCTCCGCGGCCACCGCCCGGAACTGCCGGACCGTCCGCTCCCAGCGGTAGCGCGCCGCGCGGTCCCGCGCGGCCTTCCCCATCAGCTCACGCCGGTGCCCGGACAGGGCCAGCGTGCACCAGGCCGCCGCGAACGACGACTCGCCCCGCGCGAGGACGCCGGTCTCGCCGTCCACCACGGAGTCCCGCAGGCCCGGCACGTCGAAGGCGACGGCCGGGGTCTCGCGCGCCGCGGCCTCCGTCACCACCAGGCCCCAGCCCTCCACGGCCGAGGGGTGCAGCAGCAGCCAGGCCGCGCACAGCAGCCGGTGCTTCTCCGCCTCCGGGACATGACCGGCGAACTCCACGCCGGGACCGGCCAGCCGCTCCAGGCGCTGCCGCTCGGGACCGTCGCCGACGATCACCAGCCGGCCGCCGGTGACCGGCCGCACCCGCTCCCACAGCCGGAGCAGCAGGTCGACGCGCTTGTACTCGACGAGCCGGCCGACGGCGACGAACAGCGGGTCGGGCGAGCGCGCGGCGCGCGGCCCCGGCTCCTCGACGCCGTTGTGCACCACCCGGATCCGTTCGCGCTCCACGCCGATCGCGCGCAGCGCGTGGGCCGTGGACGGGGAGACGGCGACCAGCAGGCCGCGCCGCCGGGCACCGGCCAGCGCCCAGTGCTCCAGTCTGCGGCCGATCCGGGCGGCCGGGGCCAGCGGCCCGGCGAAGCGCATCGGCCACAGGTCGGTGTGGACGTGGTTGACCAGGCACAGCGTGGGGCCGCGGTGCCACAGGGGCGCCAGGTACGGCACCCCGTTGCACACCTCGACCAGCAGGTCGCAGTCGCCGACCTGGCGGGCGAAGGCGGAACGGGCGCGCAGGTAGTGGCCGTAGGTGCCGCCCGCCGACACGACCCGGTAGTCGCGGAAGGCGGCCGGGCCCCCGCACAGCAGGGTGACCTGGTGGCCCAGGCGGGTCAGACCGTCGGCGAGCCGGTCGACCAGGAGCTCGGAGCCGCCGGCCGACGGGTTGCCGAGGTCCCGGTGGGCGAGGAAGACGATCCGGCGGGGAGGCGGGGGGAGGGCCGGGGAGTGCTGCGGCGCGCTGGGGGACGCGGTGCGCAGCGTGGACGGTACGTGCTGGGGCATCGGTGCTCCAACTCGTCTCGGGTCGCGGAACTCAGCGCGGCGGCCGGCGGGGCCGCCGGACGTCACGCTCTGTGGGGGGACCGAGCTCTTCCTGAGGGTGGGGTATGGGCGGGGTGTGCCCGGGTGGGATGGGACAGTTTTCGCCCGGACGATCGCGACGGCTACTCACAGGCGTGACAATTTCGGGCTTTGTCGGAGGCGGCGGCACGTCATTTCGTGAGCGTGGGCCGGGGCGAACCGGGTGTTTCCGGCGTATCGGCCGGTACGGGTGCACGGCGCCCGCAGGCCACCAGAACGCCGCCCGCCAGGGCCAGGACGCCCCCCGCCAGGGCCGCACCGGCCGGCAGCGTCTCGCCCACCAGGCGTAGCCGCCCGCCGTCACGTTCGGCCTGCCGGACCGCCTCGCGCTGCGTCGCGGTCGTGAACGCGATCTTCCGGCTGTCCAGCAGCACCGCCGCGTCCTTCGTGCCGCCCGGCGCCCGCAGGGTCCGCCGCGGGCCGGTCTGCGCGTAGACCACCCGGCCCGTGCGCCGGTCGACGACCAGCTCGACGCCGTGGTTGGCGTACCACTCCTCGGCGAGGACCTGCGGGCGCCGCGGCTGGCCGATGATGCTGCCCGGCACCAGACGGGTGCCGGTCCGCGTCGGCGGCACGGTGCCGGTGAAGCGGTAACCGGTGTGGCCCTGGACCTCCTTGGTGCCCCGGTAGTGCAGCGTGACCGTGGAGCCGCGGGTGTTGTCCCACCACTCGTAGGAGCGTTTGCGCACGTCGAACGGGAACTTCAGGTACGCCTCGCCCTCGATGCGCGGCCGCTCGCCGCAGCAGTGCACCGGCCTGGTGGTCCTGCGGTCCATGACCCAGCGGTGCGGGGTGAAGTCCAGCGCGTCGTGCGGGTCGGCGGCCGGCAGCGACGCGTCCGTGTCGACGGTGGTGATCACGTCCCAGACGGCGTTCCCGCTGCGCTCGCTCTCCTCGACGTCGCCCCGCACCCGCTGGGTGACGGTGATCCTCCGGTCGGGCACCGTCTCGATCCGGTCGGTGTCGAAGACGCTGCCCCGGCCGGTGTAGACGGCGGTGGTGTCGATGTCGACGGGGTTCACCGCGGCGCGCGGTTGCACGTACCACGCGAGCAGCGGGGCCAGGACCAGCAGGAAGGTGCCGAGACCCAGCAGGAGCAGGGAAAAAGGGGAGGCGGTACGGCGCATCCGGGCACTCCAGGGGCGTGAGGCGGCTCGGCGCGCCGGAGGATGCGGTCGCGCCGACACCGTGGGGGAAAGTGCGCGTGCGGTATGGGCCGGGAACCGTAGGCGCCTCTTGACGGGGTGTCAATGTCTGTCGACACTGGGCGGACGACTGGCAGGGGTGTGCAGACGTGACCGTCCGGGGTGGGGACGACCTTTCGGACAGAGAGGCTGACCCTGCGATGTCCAGACTGCTCGCCGCCGCACTGACCGTCGCGCTCGCCGCCGCCCTCGCCGTGGCCGCCGCGCTCGGCGTCGTCGCGCTGCTCGAAGCGACGCCCGACCAGCCGAACACACCGTTGATCACGTACGAACGAGCCGGCCGGGGGAGCTGACCGGTGACGGCGCGCACCGTCACGAGCCGCTCGGCCTGGCACGACGTGCCGCACCCGAAGGTGCGCCGGTTCACGCAGACCGCCCTGGCCGAGGCGCCCGGACTCGCCGAGGAGATCCTGCGCGAGATCCAGCGCGAGTACCCCCACCTGCCCGTCGTCCTCGACGACTCCGGCGAGCCGATGGCCCTGGTCGGCATCCGGCGCGCCATCGAGGTCTTCGTCCAGCACCTGGAGAAGGCCGACTTCTCCACCGGCCGGCCGACCGTGCCCCCCGGCGTCTTCCAGGACTTCGGCCGCGGCGAGGGCCTCAACGGCCGCTCGCTCGACGCGCTCCAGGCGATCTACCGCATGGGCGTCCGCATGGCCTGGCGCCGCTTCGCCGAGATCGGCCAGCGCGTGGAGATCCCGCCCCCGGCGATGTACGAACTGGTCGACGCGGGCTACGAGTACCTCGACGGCCTGGTCGACCAGTCCGTGCGCGGTTACGCCGAGGCCGCGGCCCGGCAGGCCGGCGAACGGCTGCGGCTGCAGCGCCGCCTGGTGGAACTGCTGCTCACCGAGCACCACCGCGGCGACCCCTCCGACGCGCTGGCCGAACGGGCCGCCCGGATCGGCTGGCCGCTGCCCGCCCGGGTCGCGGTGGGCGTGCTGCTGCGCCCGGCGCGGGAGGCGGTGGCCCCCGCGGTGGGGCAGGGGGTGCTGCTCGACATGGAGTACGAGCAGCCGCGCATGATCGTCCCCGAACCGGACGCCGCGGGCCGCCCCGAACTGCTGCACCGCGCCCTGACCGGCTGGTCCGGCGCGATCGGACCTCCCGTCCCGCCGGCCGCCGCGGCGAAGTCGTTGCGCTGGGCGGAGGCGGCGGTACGGCTGATGGAACGGGGCCTGCTGCCGTCCGGGGAGGTGCTGCACTGCACCGAGCACACCGAGGCACTGGTGCTGCTGCAGCCCGAGGAGCTGATCGACGCCCTCGCGCTGCGCTGCCTGGCGCCCCTGTCCCACTGCGGCCCCGCCCACGGCCGCCGCCTCGCCGAGACCCTCCTGGCCTGGCTGGAGACCCGCGGCGGCGCCCCCGAGGTCGCGGCCCGCCTCGGCGTCCACCCCCAGACGGTCCGCTACCGCCTACGCCAGATCCGCGACCTCTTCGGCCCCCAGATCGACGACCCGGACCGCCGCTTCGAGCTCGAGATGGTGCTGCGGGCGCAGCGGTTGCGGGGGGAGCTGGGGGATCCCCGCGCGCGGCGGTGACGGAGCGCGGCCGGCCGGGGGCCGCGGGCGGGGTCCGGCCGGGCACCACGAGCCGGGTCCGGCGGGCACCACGAGCCGGGTCCGGCCGGGCGTCCGGCCGGACCCGGCCATTGCCCGTGCCCGCCCTCTCTGTCTAGCCTGTGTTCGTCATGCCGATCGCCTGTTGAAATTTCGAACGCAGGCGCTGAGACACACAGGGAGGGGACCGGACGTGGGACGCCTCGTACCAGCCGTGACCCGGGCTCTCGACATTCTCGAGCTCTTCCTCGACGGGGACGGGACGCTCTCCGCGCCCGACATCGTGCGCAGGCTCCAGCTGCCGCGCACCACCGTGCACGAGCTGGTGACCACGCTCGCCGCGCGCAAGTACATCGTCCCCGTGCCCGGCCAGCCCGGACGCTACCGGCTCGGCGTGCGCCCCTACCAGCTCGGGGCCCGGTACGCCGAGCGGCTCGACCTCGCCGCCGAGGGGCAGCAGGTCGCCCGGTCGGTCGCCGAGACCTGCGACGAGACCGTGCACGTGGCGATCCTCGAGGACACCGACGTCATCTACATCGCCAAGGTGGACTCCACGCACGCCGTGCGGATGGTGTCGGCGGCCGGCCGCCGGCTGCCCGCGCACTGCACCTCCGTCGGCAAGATGCTGCTGGCCTCCCTCCCCGAGCAGGAGCTCGCCGCCCGTATCCCCGACGGCGCCGAGCTGCCCGCGATGACTGCGAACAGCATCACCGACCCGGCCGCCCTGCGCGAGACCCTGGCGCGGATCCGGCAGCGCGGCATCGCCGTGGAGAACCGCGAGTCCAACCCGGACGTGAGCTGCGTGGCCGCCCCGGTCCGGGACCGGACCGGCCAGGTGGTCGCGGCCCTGTCCATCTCCGTCCCCATGATCCGCTGGAGCGAGGAGCGCCGGGCCGAGCTGGAGCAGCTCGCCGCCAAGGGCGCTGCGGAGCTGTCCGAGCGGCTCGGCCACCGGAGCGCGGCATGACGGCGACGAGGGCGTACGAGGTCGCGGTCCGCGCGCAGGCGGCCCTCGGCGAGGGACCGACCTGGGACGCGGCGGCGGGCCGGCTGCTGTGGATCGACATCCTGGGATCCCGGGTGCACACCTACGACCCGGTCTCGGGGCGCCGGACGGTCCGCGGCACGGACCAGCACGTCGGGGCGGTCAAGCCGCGCGCGGGCGGCGGACTGGTGCTGAACCTCCGCGACGGCGTGGCCCTGCTGGACGACGACGGCACCTTCCGCTGGCTGCACCGCGACCCCGTGCCCGGCCGCCGCGCCAACGACGCCGCCGTCGCCCCCGACGGCGCGCTGTGGGCCGGCACCATGCGCTACGACGAGGCCCCCGGCGGCGGCACGCTGTCCCGGATCACCGGCGACGGCACGGTCGAGCCGGTGCTCGGTGACGTGACGGTCAGCAACGGCACCGGGTGGAGCCCCGACGGCCGGCTGATGTACTACATCGACACGCCGACCCGCCGCATCGACGTCTTCGACCACGCGGACGGCCGGGTGTCCGACCGGCGGACCCTGGCCCGCGTCGAGGACGGCGCCGGGTTCCCCGACGGCCTCACCGTGGACGCCGACGGGTGCGTGTGGGTGGCCCTGTGGGACGGCGCTGCGCTGCGCCGCTACACGCCGGACGGCGTACTGGACCGCGTGATCGAGCTGCCGGTGCCGCGCGTGACGGCCTGCGCCTTCGGGGGCCCGGACCTGACCGACCTCTACGTCACGACGGCCCGGGTGGGCCTGGACGCGCCGCACCCGCTGGCGGGCTCCCTGCTGGTGGTGCCGGGAGCCGGGAAGGGGCTGGCGCAGCCGGCGTTCGCGGGCTGACCGCGCGGCGCGGGCGGCGGGCCGCGCGGCCCGCCGCCGGGTCCGCCCCTGCCGGGAGGCGGACGCACGCCCCCGGGGGCCGGCCGCGCGAGCCCGGCCCGGCGGCCGCTACACCAGCCCGGCCGCCTTCCTCTCCGCCTCCGTCAGCGGGGGCCCGTCCAGCGCCGGCTTGAGCGGCCCGACCGCCGCCGCCACCAGCACGCTCGGCGCCAGCAGCGCCTCCGGGCCCCGCTCCAGCGAGGTCACGTCCGTGACCCGCCGGGCGATGCGGCCGTTCCCGGTGGCGGTCAGCAGCAGGCGGTCCACGTACGCGGCCGTCAGCCGCTCCCGCAGCGTCGGCCCGTGCTCCGTCGCGCCGGGGAAGAAGACGTCCTGCCCGGCGGCGAGGTCCCAGGCCGGGCCCACCGGCCGTGCCACGGCCCGCTGGACGCGCCGCGACGCCCGGGGCCGGTCCCGGCCGCCCGCCGAACGGCGCAGCGCCTCCCGCAGGGCCAGCGCGCTGCGCGCGGCGACCGACATCCCGTGCCCGTAGACCGGGTTGAAGGCGGCGAGCGCGTCGCCGAGGACGACCAGGTTGTCCGGCCAGGCCGGCATCCGCTCGTAGAAGTGGCGGCGGTTCGCGGTGGTCCTGGTGAACGCCACGTCGGTCAGCGCCTCCGCCCGGCAGATCAGCTCGGCGATCAGCGGATGCCGCAGCTCGGTGCGGGCGTAGCGCTCGAAGTCCGCGGCGTCCGCGGACGGTTCGCCCCCGCGCGTGCCGAACAGGGTGACCAGCCACCCGCCGTCCTCCACGGGCAGCAGCACCCCGCCCCGCCCGGGCCGGCCGGACCGCGGGTCGGGCTGCACGTTGACCACCGGGAAGCCGTCCCGGGCCGCCGCCGGCGCGCGGTAGAGCCGGCTGGCGTACGCCAGCCCCGCGTCGACCTCCCGCCGCTCGGGCTCCGGCAGCCCCAGCTCGGCCAGCCACCGCGGCATGCGGGAGCCGCGGCCGGTGGCGTCGACGACCAGGCCGGCCCGCAGGACCCGCACGGTACCGTCGCGCAGCCGCACCCGTACGCCCGTCACCGCCGCGGCGGTGCCCTCCAGGCCCAGCGCCTCGGCCCGTTCCACCAGCTCGATCCGCTCGTCGGCGCGGACCCGCGCCCGTACGGTGGCGTCCAGCACGTCCCGGGTGCACAGCAGCATGAAGTGCGACTCGGCCCACCGCCGGTACCAGCCCTGCGGTGACAGCGCCACCATGTCCGTGGTGACGGGCAGCCGGTGCGCGCCCGCCCGCCGCAGCTCGCCGGTGACGCCGGGGACCAGCTCCTCCAGGGCGCGCACCCCGCCCGACCACAGCTGGTGGACGTGGCGGGCCTGCGGCAGGCCCCTGCGCGGCTCCGGCCCGGCGGGCAGCGCGTCGCGCTCCACCACCGTGACCCGCCCGGCGACGCCGACGAGGGCGCGGGCGGCGAGCAGGCCCGCGAGGGAGCCGCCGAGGACGACGGCGGTGGCGGGGCGTTCACTCATGGGCGGGGTCGCTCTCTGTTCAACGGCTCTGTTCCTCGACGGCTCTTCGGGCGCCGGGCGGGCCTTCGCCGCCCGGCGCGGCCGCCCGGGCGCGCACCGCGGCGATCTCGTCGGGGCGGCGCAGGGCCCGGGAGACGGCCCCGATCTCCTGGAGCAGGTCGGCGGTGTCCAGACCGCCGTCGCCGTCGGCGTCCGGCGTCCGCCGTCCGGCCTCGACGGCGTCCAGGACGGCCACCGCGTCGGCGAGCGCCTTGGCCCGGCCCGGCTCGTGGCCCAGCTCCAGCGCGGCGGCGTGCGCCCGCCGCCGCGTGTCGTCGTCGACGTGCCGGGCCAGCGGGAGGAGCACGTCGCGGATGAACGTCTCCCGGCGGATCAGCCGCAGCTCCGGGCCGGCGCGCAGCACGAACGGCACGCCGGAGCCGTTGACGGACTGCATCAGCAGGTACAGGGGCCGCAGTTCGCGGTGGGCGAGCCGGATGCGCCGGCGTTCGCTCAGGTACTGGCCGGCGTGCGGGAGGATGAAGCCCACCGCGATGAGGAGGGCGGACAGGCAGGCGACGAGCGGCGCGAGGTCGGTGCTCAGCCAGTCCAGGTCGTGCCCGGTCCAGCGGGCCGCGACGGCGGTCAGCTTGGCCGCGTCGAAGACCAGGTTGATCGCGTAGCCGACGCCGAGGGACTTCAGGCCCCAGCGCAGCCAGGCGTCGAGCCCGTCGGTGCGCACCCAGTTCCAGATCAGCCGGGACGTGATGAGCACGGCCACGGTGTGGGCGGTCAGGTAGAGCAGGATCTCCTCGCGCATGAAGGGCGTGGTGGCGTAGTACGTGTCCAGGTCGCGCAGCCGCTCCACGGGCGCGTCCGCGAGGAGGAACAGCACCCACAGGGCGACGATCACCCCCGAGTAGCCGCAGACGACCCAGCGCATCGCGCGGCGGGTGGCCGCGGAGCGTTCGGACAGGCCGTTGCGCCAGGCGATGATCAGCAGCAGGCAGGACCCGCAGAACGCGGTGAGCAGCGAATAGCACCAGGGCGCGGAGATGTTGGGCACGCCGGCGAGGCGGTTGACGCGGGCGATCGTCGACGGGGCGCAGAACACGAAGACGAGGCAGGCGAGCAGCAGCAGGCCGCCCACCGCGCGCAGCAGCGGGTCCCGCCACAGCCGCACGATGGTGGGCAGTTTGATCAGCAGGGCGACGGTGAGGACCGCGGCCGGCACCCAGAAGGAGATGGAGAACTCGCCGAGGAGCGCGGAGGGCGTGAGCGCCGGTCGGGTCGTCACCGCTCGGCCCCGCCGCGCGGCCGGTAGCCCAGGGAGCGCTGCACGGGCCCGGCGGCCGTGCCGGTGCCGGGCCGCGCCCCCACCCAGGGCCGGAACACGGCGGCCAGCCGGTGCCCGAAGTCGTCGGCCTCGGCCTCGTCCCGCTCACGGGAGCCGTTGCGCGCGGCCACGGCCAGCGCGGCCTCCCGCCAGCCGGCCTCGCCGGCCAGCGCCCGCGCGGCCGCCGCCCCGCCGGCGTGGTGGTGGTCGTGACCGACGTACAGATGCCACAACTCGTGTCCCAGGATGACCAGTTGCTGCACCGCCTCGGCCCGCTGCTCGACGATGACCAGGTCGAAGTCGTGGAACTCCACCCACAGGCCGGTCACCTGGAGCTCGTCGGGGAAGCGCTCGAAGCGCAGCTCGACCGGGCGCCCGCCGCGGCGCGCGCTCATCTCCTCGCACAGCGCCCGGCACAGCGCCCGTACGCCGTCCGGCGGCCGGGGCCTGGCCCGGACCGCCGCGGCCAGGTCGGCGGCCAGCCGGCGCATGGCCGCGCCGTTCCGCGAACGCCGGAGCGCCCCGGCGACCCGGGCCCCGGCCGTGCGCGCGCCCCCGATGTCCATTCGCACCCCCCTGGCCCCGGCCGTCGGCGGCCTGTTCGAGCCTACGTGGCGACAACCGGTCGCATCATGCCATCCGGCGGCCGGAGTTCGGCCAGGTCCGGCCACCGCTTTTCGGAAGCCGGCTGTGCATTCTGTCCGAACCATTGACGCGCACACGCTTCGAACCTACGGTCCCGTTCGAAGTTACGGGCGCCTGTCGAAATATCGAACGCGCCCGACGCGTCACAGCACACCCCGATCACTGGACACCGAACAGTTAGGGCAGGGCATGGGACGACCTGGCCTGAATCGCAGGCAGCTTCTGGGCGGGCTCACGGGACTGTCCGTCGCCGGCAGCTTCGGCTTCGCCGCCCTCGGGACCGGCGCCGACGCACTGGCCTCCGACGCCGACACGCGGGTGCGGTACTGGAACCTCTTCAGCGGCGGCGACGGCTACAACATGATCGCGATGCTGGACTCCTTCCGTGAGGAGCATCCCGGCATCGCGGTGAAGGACTCCACGCTCCAGTGGGGCAGCCCCTTCTACACCAAGCTGGCCATGGCGGCGGCGGGCAACCGCGCCCCCGACCTCGGCGTCATGCACCTGGGCCGGGTCCCGGGCTTCTCGCCCGGCCGGCTCCTGGACCCCTGGGACGTCGACCTGCTCGCCCGGTACGGCGTGCGGGAGGCGGACTTCAACCCCGAGCTGTGGAAGCGCGCCGTCATCGACGGCCGGCTCTACGCCCTCCCGCTCGACATCCACGTCCAGCTCTGCTTCTACCGCAAGGACGTGCTGAAGAAAGCGGGGCTGCTCGGCGCCGACGGGCGGATGGTGCCCGTCACCTCGCCCGACGACTGGTTCGACGTGCTCGAGGAGGCCAGGAAGGCCACGAAGAAGGGGCTCCAGACCATCGGCCTGTGGCACAACGACCAGAACTTCCAGTGGTGGTTCTTCGTCGCCTTCTACACCCAGCTCGGCGGCACCTGGTTCGACGACGCCCGCACCGAGGTCACCTTCGACACCGGCAAGGCCGTGCAGGTCCTGGAGTTCCTGCGCCGGCACGTCACCGACGGCTACGCCGACCCCGCCTTCGGCGGCGGCGCGGGCGCCGAGCAGTTCGTCAACGGCTCGCCCTTCGCGTGGGAGGGCAACTGGTCGGTGCCGGTCTTCTCCGGGGCGAAGCTCGACTACGGCGCCGCCCCCCTGCCGCCGGTCTTCGGCAGGCAGGCCACCCACGCCGAGTCGCACTCCTTCGTCCTGCCCCACCAGGCGGAGCGCGGCGGAGCCGCCGACGAGGCCGCCCACCGGCTCGCCGCCTACATCGTGCGGCACGCCCAGCAGTGGGCGGGCGGCGGCCACATCCCCGCCTACACGCCCACCCTGTCCACGCAGGCGTACAAGGACCTCGACCCGCAGAGCGAGTACGCCTCGGCGATGGACCACCAGGCCACCGAGCCGAAGGTGTGGTTCGCCGGGTCCACCGGCCTGCTCGCCCAGCGCATCGGCCCCGTCGTCGTCTCCTCCACGACGGGCTCCGCCCGGCCGGAGGCCGCCGCCCGCCGGATGAAGGGCGTGCTCACCCAACTGCTCGGCACGGCCAACCCCATGGACGGCAGGACCGCCGCGCAGGGAGGTGCGGCCGCATGACGACGACCGGCGCAGAGACCGTCATCGCACCGGCCCGCGCGCGGACCGCCGCGCCGAGTGCCGCCGTCCGCCGCGGGCAGGGCTTCCAGCACGGCGGCTGGTTCGTCGCCCCGTTCCTCGCGCTGTTCGCGCTGTTCGTGATCTGGCCGCTGCTGCGCGGCGTCTACCTCAGCTTCACGGACGCCAACATCTCCGGCGACGGCGCGGGCTTCGTCGGCCTCGACAACTACCGCGAGGCCCTGCGGGACCGGCTGATGTGGGACGCGCTCGGCCACAGCGCGTACTTCACGCTCCTGGTCGTGCCCTGCATCACCGTCCTCGCCTTCCTCCTGGCGATGCTCGCCCACCACATCGAGCGCGGCAAGTGGCTGTGGCGGCTGTGCTTCTTCGCCCCGTTCCTGCTGCCCTCCACGGTCGCGGGCAACCTGTGGCAGTGGCTGTTCAACCCCGGCACCGGCATGGTCAACCACGTCCTCGGCCTCGAGACGCCCTGGCTCACCGACAAGGCGTACGCCATGCTCGCCGTCGTCGTCTGCACCCTGTGGTGGACGGTCGGCTTCAGCTTCCTGCTCTACCTCGCCGCGCTCCAGGGCATCCCCGGGCACCTGTACGAGGCCGCCAAGCTGGACGGCGCCAACGCCTGGCACCGCACGGTGCACATCACGCTGCCGATGCTGCGCCACATCACCGGCCTCGTCGTCGCCCTGCAGATCCTCGCCTCGCTCCAGGTCTTCGACCAGGCCGTGGTGATGATGGACTTCTCGCCGGGCCCCGAGGAGTCGACCCGGACGTTCGTGCAGTTCACCCTCGAAGAGGGCTTCACCAGCTACCGCGTGGGCTACGCCTCCGCGATCTCCATCATCTTCTTCGTGCTCATCGCGGCCGTCGCCCTCGCGCGGATGTGGCTGCTGCGCAACCGTGAGGAGGGCGGCCGATGACCACCGCCGCACAGCAGGTCCGCGTCAGGCCCCGCCGGGCGTGGACGCCCGGCCAGATCGTCCTCACCCTGCTCGGCACCGCCGTCTCCGCGGTGTTCCTCGCCCCGCTCGCCTGGGCGCTGTTCACCTCGCTGAAGTCGGAGACCGAGGCCGTCGAGGTGCCGCCGCACTGGCTGCCCGAGGAGTGGACCGGCCAGGCCTGGTCGGCGATCTTCGAGACCGGCAACATCACCGGCTGGTTCGTCAACTCGCTGGTCGTCTCCGTGTGCGTGACCGCCGTCGTGCTGACCGTCGCCGCGCTCGCCGGATACGGCTTCGCCCGCACCGAGTTCCGCGGCAAGAACCTCCTGCTGGGCCTGGTGATGGCGGGCCTGATGATCTCCCCGGCGGTGCTCGGCGTCCCGCTGTTCACCACGGTCCAGCAGATGGGCATGGTCGACACCTACTGGGGCATGATCCTGCCGCAGTGCGCGCCCGCCGCGATGGTCTACATCCTCTACAAGTTCTTCCAGGGCATCCCGCGCGAACTGGAGGAGGCCGCCTTCATCGACGGCGCGGGCCGCTGGCGGGTCTTCCTCACCATCGTGGTGCCGCTCGCCCGGCCCTCGCTCGCCGCGGTCGGCATCTTCACCTTCATCGCGTCGTGGAACAACTTCCTGTGGCCGTACATGGTCACCAACAACCCCGACCTGATGACCATGCCGAACGGCATCGCGACCGTCATGAACTCCTACGGCATCCAGTGGGCCCAGCTCATGGCCGGCGGCCTCATGGCGGGCCTGCCGCTGATCGTCGTCTTCGTCTTCTTCCAGCGGCAGATCGTGGCGGGCGTCGCCCACACGGGACTGGCGGGGCAGTGACCGTGCGCGGCGCCCTTGCTGCGACGCCGGGGACGACGGCACCCCCGAGCCGGGCCTCGACGCCCTGACCCGGACGAAGGACGGCCGGCCGGCCCTGCGCCAGGGGCGCGGGGAACCGCGCGCCCCGCCACGGCCGGCCCGCACACGCCCACGCACCCACGCCACCCGCCCCACCCACTCCGAAAGGCGACCATGCACGACACCGCCCGTTTCACGCTCGACCCCGCCTTCACCGTCGGCACGGTCGACCCCAGGCTCTTCGGCTCCTTCGTCGAACACCTCGGCCGCTGCGTGTACACCGGCATCTTCGAACCGGACCACCCCACCGCCGACGAGGACGGCGTCCGCCGGGACGTCCTGGACCTCGTCCGCGAACTCGGCGTCACCGCCGTGCGCTACCCCGGCGGCAACTTCGTCTCCGGCTACAAGTGGGAGGACTCCGTCGGCCCGGCCGAGGAGCGCCCCCACCGCCTGGACCTGGCCTGGCACTCCACCGAGACCAACCGCTTCGGCCTGTCCGAGTACATCGCCTTCCTGAGGAAGATCGGCCCGCAGGCCGAGCCGATGATGGCGGTCAACCTCGGCACGCGCGGGGTCGCCGAGGCCCTCGAACTCCAGGAGTACGCCAACCACCCCTCCGGCACGGCCCTGTCGGACCTGCGGGCGGCGCACGGCGACAAGGACCCCTTCGGCATCCGGCTGTGGTGCCTGGGCAACGAGATGGACGGCCCCTGGCAGACCGGCCACAAGACCGCCGAGGAGTACGGCCGCATCGCCGCCGAGACCGCCCGCGCCATGCGCCAGATCGACCCGGGCGTCGAACTGGTCGCCTGCGGCTCCTCCGGACAGTCCATGCCCACCTTCGCCGCGTGGGAGGCGACGGTCCTGGCGGAGACGTACGACCTGGTCGACTACATCTCCCTGCACGCCTACTACGAGCCGGTCGACGGCGACGTCGACTCCTTCCTCGCCTCCGCGGTCGACATGGAGTCCTTCATCGAGAACGTCGTCGCCACCTGCGACCACGTCGGGGCGCGGCTGAAGTCGAAGAAGAGGATCAACCTCTCCTTCGACGAGTGGAACGTCTGGTACCTGTCCCGCTGGCAGGAGCGGGCCACGACGTTCGCGCCGGACGACTGGCCGCAGGCACCGCGCCTGCTGGAGGACAACTACAGCGTCACCGACGCGGTCGTCTTCGGCTCGCTGCTCATCGCCCTGCTCCGGCACGCCGACCGCGTCACGGTCGCCTGCCTCGCGCAGCTCGTCAACGTCATCGCCCCGATCATGACCGAGCCCGGCGGCCCGGCCTGGCGGCAGACCACGTTCTTCCCGTTCGCGCAGGCGTCCCGGTACGGCCGCGGCGAGGTCCTCGACGTCCGCGTGGACTCGCCGACGTACGACACCGAACGGTACGGCGAGGCCGACCTGCTGCACGCCACCGCGGTGCGCGCCGAGGACGGCTCGGTCACCGTCTTCGCCGTCAACCGCAGCCGCACCGCGCCGCTGCCGCTCGAAGTCGCCCTGCCCGCACTGGGGTTGACGCGGGTCGTCGAGCACAGCGCGCTCGCGGACGCCGACCCCGACGCCCGCAACACGCTCGACGAGCCGGAGCGGGTCGCCCCGCACCCGGTCGGGGGCACGGCCCTGCGGGACGGCACGCTGACCGCCGTCCTGGAGCCGCTGTCCTGGAACGTGATCCGGCTCGCCTGACCGCCCGCGCGGGGGAGGGGGACCGGGACCCGGCCCCCTCCTCACCGCCCGGGCGCGTCGACCGGTTCCACCGGCACGCCGCCGGCCGCCGCGGACAGCACGGTCAGGCGGACGTCCGCCGGGCCGGCCGGGGAGGACCCGTCGGACAGCACCGCGAGGGCGAGGGTGTTCTCGCCCCGGGTGCGCAGGATCCCGTTCGGCAGGACGAAGGTGTGCTGCGGGCCCACGTCGTTGACGTACTGGCCCATGTTCCAGCCGTTGAGGAAGACCTGGGCGCGGTAGGCGCGCTCCGGGTCGTCGCCGAGGACGAGCCCCAGCGAGGCGTCGACGCCCGGGTCGACGTCCAGCCGGAACCGCGTCCGGTACCAGGTCACGCCCTGCCGCCGGTCGGCGCGCGGCAGCTCCGCCTCCTGCCAGTCCCGGTCGTCGTGGCCCGGCAGGTGCCAGCCCGCGCGCTCCCCGTACAGCCCGCCGTGGTTCATCGGGCCGCGCACCGGGTCGGGCTCCGCCGCGCCGCGCAGCCGCCAGGCGACCCGGGGGGAGGCGCCGGCGAAGCGCACGGCGGCCAGTCCGCGGACCGGCCGGGAGAGGTCGCCGCCCCGGTCGTCCGCGCCGCGCTGCATGGGCCGCACCAGCACGGACAGCACGTGCCGGCCGCGCCGTGCGGCGCCGGCGCGCTCGCCGCGCGGCGGCGCGGGCAGCGGGAAGGAGGTCGTGGCGGTCCAGACGGCCCGGTCCGCGGTGCCCTCGTCCGGCACCGGCATGCGGTGGGTGCCCAGCGGGCGCCCGTCCAGCCAGGCCATCAGCAAGCCCTGCGTGCCGGTGGTGTACTCGAAGGACACCGACTCCACGCCCCGCGCGCCGGTGAACTCGCCCCGGTACCAGACGTCGCCGTGGAAGCAGCCGTACGCGTCGGCGAACAGCACGGGCCGCCCGCCGGGCGCGGCCGTGCGGTCGGCGGGCGTCCAGCCGGAGTCGTCGAAGTCCGGTGCCGACTCCGGGTTCTCGGTCCGCCGCCGCCAGCCGCCGAGCGCGGGGAGCTCCGGCACGGACACGCCCGGGATCGGCCGCTCGGCCAGCAGGCTGCCGGAGGCGCTGATCCTGGTGCGCACCGGCCGCCCGTTCCACGTCACGTCGGTGAGGCCGGGCGGCCCCCACACCTCCAGGCCGGTCTCGGCGACCGTGTCACCGGTCAGGTGCACGGTGGAACCGCGCAGGACGGCGCCGCGCAGCAGGGCCGGGCCGTAGACCAGCAGCGCGCCGGACGGCGTCTCGTACGGCCACAGCCGCACGGCCGTCGGGTCGTCGGCGAACAGCAGCAGCAGGGGGCGTTCGTCGTCGCCGCCCTCGACCCGCACCCGGCTCAGCCCGCCCGCGCCCAGCGGGGCCGTCACGTGCAGCCGGCCGTCGGCGTACGACCACCCGGGCTCCGCGTCCAGTCGGGTCGTGACCGGCTCCGCCTCGCAGTCCAGCACGACCTGCGCCATCTCCCCGCCGCGGCCCGTGAACACGGCGATGTCCTGCCGCCCGGCGGCCAGGGACAGCATGGGCTGCGCGGTGGCGTACGCCAGCCGCCGCCGGCCCAGCCGCAGCCCGGCGGCGATCAGCTTGGCGTCCCGCGCCGCCACCGGCACCGGCACGTCGATCCCGGTGCCCGGCAGCGTGGCGGAGAGGGCCTCGTCGGAGTCGTTGCGCAGGACGTAGACGTGGGCACCGGTGTCGGGGTTGGTCAGGTGACGGACCGTCAGCCGCGGGTCCGGCGCGGCCACTTCCGCCGCCCGGTCCAGTTTCGCCAGGTCCGGTACGTGGCGCAGCAGGTGGCCGAGCTGGTGCAGCGGGACGAGCCCGGCCGCCGGGGTGCGCGCCTCGCCGAGCGCCGCGCCGCGGTCGTACGACGTGTAGGCGCCCGGGGCCGGCAGCCAGCCCCAGGAGGTGCCGCCGAAGGCCAGGGAGACCCGGCGGGGCGGGCCGCCGGCGAGGTCGGCCAGGCGGGTGCGGCGCTCGTGGGCCGCATCCCGGGTCCGCCGCAGCGGGCCGTAGCCCTGCCCGCCCCACGGGTCGGCCCGGCCGTCGTCGCCGCGCAGCCGGGCGGCGGACAGCAGGGGGACCTCGATGCCGTCGGCGCGGGCCCTGCGCCGCAGCCGCTCCAGGTAGGCGTCCGCGCCGGGCGCGTCCTCGGTCCGGTAGAGCAGGACCGTGCCCGTGCCCCGGGTGAACTGGTGCCGGGCCGCGACGGCGTGGACGGCGGACAGCCACGCCTCGGCGTGCCGGAGGTAGGCCGGGTCGGTGGTGCGGGCCCGGCCCCCCGTGGCGGTCAGCCAGCCGGGCAGGCCGCCGCGGTCGAGGTCGGCGCCGAGGTACGGGCCGGGCCGCAGGACGACGTACAGGCCGGTCTCGGCGGCCGTGCGCAGCAGCAGGTCCAGGTCGCGCACGCCGGTGAAGTCGTGCTCGCCGGGGGCGGGGGAGTGGTGGTTCCAGGCGACGGGCAGGTCCACCGCGTTGTAGCCGTGGGCGCGCATCTTCTGCAGCACGTCCCGCCACAGGGACGGGCTCGGCAGCCGGAAGAAGTGCATCTCGCCCGGCCACAGCACCAGGCGCCGGCCGTCGACGAGCAGCGAGTACCGGTCGAACGCGATCTCGTGCCGCTCGCCGTCCGCGCGGGGCGGGGCGGGCGGCGGACCCGTGGGCGCGATGCGCGGCGCGCCCGCGGAGGTCGCCGCCCTGCCGCTGCCGGTCAGCGCGAGGCCGAGCGTCGCCGTGCCGGCGAGTGCGGTGAACATCCGCCTGCTGAGCTCCAAGGGAGCGCCTCCTGTGGTGCCTGAGGTGAGGGGTGCCGGTGGGCCATTGTCTACGGCGCGGCCCACAATGGTCATATGAGGATCTCTGCGCGCGCGGACTACGCGGTACGGGCGGTGCTGGAACTGGCCGTCCGGCAGGGCCGGGACCCGGTGAAGGCGGAGGCCGTCGCGGCCGCGCAGGAGATCCCGTACAAGTTCCTGGAGGGCATCCTCGGCGATCTGCGGCGCGGCGGCATCGTCGACAGCCGGCGCGGCGGGGGCGGCGGGTACCGGCTGGCGCGGGAGGCGTCGGCGATCACGGTGGCGGACGTGATCCGGGCGGTGGACGGCCCGATCGTGTCCGTGCGCGGCGAGCGTCCCACCGGCCTGTCCTACACGGGCACCGCCGAGCCGCTGCTGCCGCTGTGGATCGCGCTGCGGGCCAACGTGCGCCGCATCCTGGAGGGCGTCACGGTCGCCGACCTCGCGGCGGACGCGCTGCCGGAGCAGGTGCGGCGGCTGGCGGCGGAACCGGCCGCCTGGGAGAACCCGTAGCGGGCCGCCGCCGAATGGCCGGAGAAGCACCTGGCCGCCCGCCGGGCCGCTGCGTACGATGCGACCGCTCCCGGCCTTCACGGATCCTTCATCTCTTCGTCACGGACGGGACGCGACGGGCTGCTCTTTGGCATGCCCATGACTGTTCTGCACCGTCCACCCCCCACGGCACGGAAGGGGAGAACCATGGCCGCCGGCCTGCTCCTGAGCGGCGCGATCGCCGCGCTCCTCGGCACCGCACTGCCCGCACAGCCCCCGTCCTCCGGGTTCGTCGACCCGCCCCCGGACAAGATCGTCATCAAGGTCGCCACGGTGAACGGCTCGGGCTGCCCGCAGGGCACCACCGCGATCGCCGTCTCCGAGGACAACACCGCCTTCACGGTGACCTACAGCGACTACCTCGCCCAGGCGGGCGGCGGCTCCGACCCCACCGCCTTCCGCAAGAACTGCCAGCTCAACCTGGTCGTCCACGTCCCGCAGGGCTTCACCTACGCCATCGCCAGCGCCGACTACCGGGGCTTCGCCGCCCTCCAGCCCGGCGCGAGCGCCACCCAGCGGGCCTCGTACTACTTCCAGGGCTCCTCGAACACGGCGTTCCGCAACCACCCCCTCGGCGGCCCCTACAACGACAACTGGCAGGCGAGCGACACCACCGACTGGGCCCAACTGGTCTGGGCCCCCTGCGGAGTCCAGCGCAACTTCAACATCAACACGGAGCTGCGGGTGAACGCCGGCACGCAGTCGGCCGACAAGGTCAGCTTCATGACCATGGACTCCATCGACGGCGACATCAGCACGGTGTACCACCTGGCGTGGAAGGAGTGCCCGGAGTCCTGACGGGCGAGGGGCGCGGCCTGCACCGGCGGTCACCCGCGGGCGGGCCGCGTCGCCCCGGTGGGCGCACACGGTCGTGGAGCCGGTGAGCCCCACACCGATGAAGAGGAAGAAGGCCCCGAGCCGCCAGTTCTCGGCCCCCTCCTCGGACAGGCAGCCGTCGCGGGGCCCGGCCGGGTCGTGAAGGACTTCGACGGGATCACCCGGGTGCGGGCCGACGCCGCTGTGCGCGTAGCTCCGTTCGCCCCGCCTGCCCTCCGGAGTCACGAACGAGCAGGTGATGCACAGGGCGTCGCCGCGCTTGCAAGAAGGCGCCTAATGCCGTGTCAGATACACGTCCAAGGGCTCCAACGCCCCCCACGCCTGGTCGAAGCTGGCCGCGAAGTACCGCAGGAACACACTGCCCTCGACGCTGAAGCCCTTGAGCTGCTGGCGGCCGACGCCGGAGAAGGAGAGGTAGCTGACGGTGTCGTCGATGAGCCCCATGTTGTACCAGCCGAACGAGGCGGCCCAGGGCATGACGCGGGCCTCGTAGGCGTAGATGTCGGCGATCTCGGCCTGGTGTTCCCGCAGCCAGGCCAGGTTGGCCGCCTTCGGCACGCCGCCCACCTCCGGCACGCCGATGACGCGCCGGACGCTGGCGGACTCCGCCGAGTGGCTCCTGGCCCAGTCGAGCACGGTCCTGTAGTAGGCGTCGGCTTCCGCGGCGCCCCACTGGCCGGGCGGGTGCAGGCGCACGTAGGTGAGCCGGATCTCGGAGCGGGCCCTGCGGATGCCGTCGGCCGCGGCGCGGTAGAAGGCGGGCGGGTCCGGATAGTGCACCATCGTCAGGTGCGCGGTGTCCCCGGCCGACGGCCCGGCGGCGAGATGGTACGGCGGCATCCCGGTGCCCGGCCCCTCGCGCCGCAGGACGTCCAGCTCCGTCCTGGTCGCGCGCCACACCTCCCGCCAGTGCTCCCAGTCGCCGCCCAGCGCGACGACCAGGCGGTGGGTGACCGTCTCGCTGGGCAGCCGTCGCCCGTTGAGCGCCTCGGACACGGTCGCCTGGCTGCACTGCGCCCGCGCCGCGATCGTCTTGATCTGCGGCTCGCCGGCGGAGATGCGCAACCGGCGCAACTGGGCGGCGAACCGCCGCACGGGCGGCGCGGCGGCATGCGACGAGGTGTCCACGGTCCCCCCGGTTGACCAGCGCGGGCACGGCGAGCGTCATCATGGCACCGCCCCCGGCACCGCCGCGGACTTTCGGTGAACTTCAGTGAATCACGCGGTTCTCGGGTGAAGTTCGGCGTAGCGGGACTTTCCTGGACGCCCGGTCCGGCGGCTGGTCGAATGAACGGCATTGCGATCCCACCGAATGGAGGAGGCGAGGGGCCATGCCGTTTTCCCTCAGGGGTGTGCTGCACCGTCATTACGCGACGTTCCTGGCCGTTCTGGTGACCGGCGTCGTTCTGATCGCCGCGGGGGGAGGAGCCTCCGAGTCCACCGCGCTGTACGTCGAGTGCCTGCTGGGCGTGGCCGGTCTGCTGGCCGGTTACGTCCTCACGCCGCCCGCCCCGCCCGCCGACCCCCGGTAGCCGTGCGGGCCGCCCGCCCGGCGGGCGGCCCGAGGGTCACTCGGCGAGGTGGCCGAGGAAGTCGGTCCAAGCGATGGGGGAGAGGGTGAGGCGGGGGCCGTGCCTGTCCTTGGAGTCGCGGACGTGGACGGTGGCAGGGGCGAGGGCGACCTCCACGCAGTCGCCGGAGCCGCTGCTGCTGTACGTGGACTTGAACCAGGCCAGTTCGCTGGTGCTCATAGGTCTCCTCGCATCCGCCGCAACAGGCTCACGGAGTCGTCAAGGGAAAGAGCCTGTGCACGCATCCTGGCATACCGCCTCTGGAGCACGCTGACCACCTTGCGATCGGTGATCAACTGACCGCTCTGCTGACCTTCGATGTAGGCGAACCACTGGTTCTCCGGAGTCTCCAGCAATTGCAGCGGCCCATGCAGTCCCGCATGCGACTCCCGCACCAGCGGCATGACCTGGATCTCGACGTTCCGCAGTTCCGCGATCTCCAGTACGTGGTCGATGAGTTCCCGCGTGGCGTCCGTGCCGCCCGTGCGCCGCTGGAACAGGTGCTCTTCGAGAATGAAGCTGAAGGCGGTGTTCGTGCGCTCCTGCAACAGCCGTTGCCGCTCGGCGCGCGCTGCCCACTGCGCCTCGATCTGCTCATCGTCCAGCGGGGGCAACTCGTCGACGAACAGCTGGCGCGCGTACGCCTCCGTCTGCAGCAGCCCCGGAACCAGCCGGCACTCGTACGTGCACAGGGTGATGGCCAGCGCCTCCAATCGGGCCCAGTGCCGGAACCAGGCCGCCAGCCCCGGCTGGCGCTCCAGGCGCCCCGCCGCCTTGCGAAGCGCCCCCGTGACCCCCAGCGCCTCCTCCGCCCGCTCCACGAAGATCGGATCCGGCATCCGCCGCCCCAACTCCACCGAAGCCACCGTGTGTTTGGAGAAGCGGACCAGTTCTCCGAACTCCTCCCTGCTCAGCCCCGCATGCTCGCGCAGGCCCTGGACCACCGCCCCGAACGTCCGCAGGCTGTCGGAGGACTCCGGTTCGCCGCCCGTTCCCGTCACGCCATCGACCACTGTCGGTCACCTCCCGCAGGCATGGTCACGGGTGGTCACCGGTACTGTCCAGCGCGTGACCGCGTACGCTGCCGCGGCGTACGCGCCTCCGACCTGGTGAAGTGCCGGTCCGGGCCGTCAGATTGGGCGCATGACAGCACCATCCGCCGCCCGGCGACCGGTTACCGTACGTGTGTTCACCCTGCGTCTCAGCGCCACCCCGCGCGGCGCCCGCCTCGCCCGGCTCCTCGCGGCGACGCAGTTGCACGCGTGGGGCATCCCGCACGGCTCCGACGTCTGCGACAGGACCGCGGCGGTCGTCGCCGAGCTCGCCGCCAACGCCGTGACCCACGGCCGCGTGCCCGGCCGGGACTTCGAGCTGCGGCTCTCCCTCGTCGTCGGGAGCGTCCGCGTCGAGGTCACCAACACCCGTGCCGAAAGCCGCCCGCCGGCACCCGGGGCCGTACGCCCCCCGCACCCCCTCGACGAACACGGCCGCGGGCTGGTCGTCGTCGGCGCGCTCGCCGACCGCTGGGAGGTGCTGGACCGCGAACCGCCGCGCAAGACCGTCCGCGCCGAGATCGACGTGCCCGGGCGGTTGTCCCCGGCGAAGGGCGGGGCGCCGGTCGACGGCCGGGGCTGCGCGAACCATTGACGCGCACGTGGTTCGATTCTACGGTCCGTTCGAACTTGCGAGCGCTGTCCGGTATTTCGGACGGCCGTCTCTCCCCACCGCAAGGAGGACCCCGCATGAGCCGCACCTCCCGCGCCCCCCGCACGTCGCGCGCCAGGACCGCCCTGCTCGCGCTCCCCGCCGCCGCCCTGCTCGCCCTGGTGCCGACCACGGCGTCGGCGTACCCCAACCCGGGGACCGTCACCGGCTCCGTCGTCACCCACGACCCGACGATGATCCGCACCTCGTCCGGGCAGTACCTGCTCTACGCCACCGGCGGCGGCATCGCCGCCAAGACGTCCGCGAACCGGATCGCGTTCAGCGCCGGTGCCGACGCCTTCTCCAGCCGCCCGGGCTGGTGGTCGACGTACTCCTCCGTCCCGGAGGCCTGGGCGCCGGACATCTCGTACCAGGGCGGCAAGTACCTGATGTACTACTCCGTCTCCAAGTTCGGCTCGAACACCTCGGCCATCGGGCTCGCGGGCTCGACCACGGGCCTGCCGGGCAGCTGGAGCGACTACGGCATCGTCTACACCTCGAACTCGTCCAGCGACTACAACGCCATCGACCCCAACCTGTTCGTCGACGGCGACGGCAAGTGGTGGCTGTCCTTCGGCAGCTGGTGGACCGGGATCAAGATGATCCAGATCAACCCCTCCACCGGGAAGCAGCTCTCCTCGAACACCACCCGCTACTCCCTCGCCTCCCGCCCCACCGGGACGAAGGCCGTCGAGGCGCCGTTCGTCGTCAAACGGAACGGCTACTACTACCTGTTCGCCTCGTACGACACCTGCTGCGCCGGCACCGGCTCCACGTACAAGGTCAAGGTCGGCCGCGCCACCTCCGTCACCGGGCCGTACCGCGACAAGAACGGCGTGGCGATGACGAACAACGGCGGCACGCCGGTGCTGGAGTCGCACGGCAGCGTCATCGGCCCGGGCGGCCAGTCGATCCTCAAGGACACCGACGGCGACCTGATCGTCTACCACTACTACGACGGCAACGACGGCGGCACCCCCAAGCTCGGCATCAACCTCCTGAACTGGAGCAGCGGATGGCCCGTCGCCTACTGACCCTGCTGGCCGCGCTGGTCTGCGTCCTCGCCCTGGGGCAGACCCCCGCCGGCGCCGCCTCGTTCGCCAACCCCGTCAAGGCGGTCAAGGGCGCCGACCCCTGGATCTCGTACCACGACGGCCACTACTACCTGGTGACGACGAGCTGGACCGACGTCATCACCGTCCGCAAGTCCGCCACCCTCGCCGGGCTCGCCACCGCGCCGAGCGTGCAGGTGTGGAAGGGCGACGCCGCCTCCCGGTGCTGCAACATCTGGGCGCCGGAGCTGCACCACGTGAACGGGCGCTGGTACCTGTACTACACCGCCGGGCAGAACGTCGCCGACTACAACCCGACCCAGCGCAGCCACGTGCTGGAGAGCGCCGGTTCCGATCCGATGGGGCCGTACACCTACAAGGGGCAGCTCAACAGCGCGTGGATGCTGGACGCGAGCCTGCTGAACGCGGGCGGCCGGCTGTACGCGCTGGGCAGCGCGATCACCGGCGGCACGCAGAACCTCGTCATCGCGCCGATGTCCGGTCCGTACACGGTCAGCGGCCCGTACACGACGATCTCCACGCCGACGTACGACTGGGAACGGCAGGGCGGGACCGTCAACGAGGGCCCCGAGGTGCTGCAACGGGGCGGGCGGACCTTCCTGATCTACTCCGCCAGCGGCTGCTGGACGCCCGACTACAAACTCGGGCAGCTCGAACTGACCGGCTCCGACCCGCTGTCGGCGTCCTCCTGGACGAAGAAACCCACGCCCGTCTTCCAGCGCAGTGACGCGAACGGGGTCTACGGACCCGGGCACAACGGCTTCTTCACCTCCCCGGACGGCCGGGAGAGCTGGATCGTCTACCACGCCAACGACGGCGCGGGGGAGGGCTGCGACAACGGGCGGACGACCCGGGCGCAGAAGTTCACCTGGAACGCCGACGGCACCCCGAACCTGGGGACGCCCGTCCGGCTCGGGGCCTCCCTGACCGGACCCTCCGGGGAGCCCGCCGGCGTCTCCGCCACGTACACCCTCACCAACCGCGCCAGCGGCAAGTGCCTGGAGGTGACCGGCGGTTCGGCCGCCGACGGCGCGAACGTCGCCCAGTACGCCTGCAACGGCGGCGCCCACCAGCGATGGCGGCTGGAGGACCTCGGCGACGACACCCACCGGCTCGTCAACGCCGCCACCGGCAAGGTGCTGGACACGGAGAACTGCTCCGGCGCCGACGGGGCGGACCTGCGGCAATGGTCCTGGCTGGACAACACCTGCCAGCGGTTCCGGTTCGTCGCCACCGACGGCGGGTTCGTCCGGATCGTCAACCAGGCCACCGGCAAGGTCGCCGACGTGGCGGACTGCTCCACCGCCGACGGCGCCGACGTACGCCAGTGGACCTGGCTGAACAACGGGTGCCAGCAGTGGAGGCCGAACCCGGTGTAGGACGCGGGGCGGGAGCCCGGGCGGCCCGCCGTCCCGGGGGCCGCTCAGCCCGCCTGGCTCATGCCCGCCGCGTCCGGCCAGTTCTGCCGGGTGTCCGGCCGGCCCTCCTGGCCCGGCCAGCCGGTCGCCGGGGCCGTGGACAGTGCCTGCGCGCCCGCCGCCGGACCCGTCATGCCCCGGACCTGGGCGGCGGTGAGGCCGCCGCGCGCGGGGACGCCCGGCGGGGTGGGGCCGGTGGCCACCGGGAGCGGCGCGGGCATCGGCGCCTGCGCCGCGGGCGCGAACGGCTGTGCCGCGGGCGCGAACGGCTGCGCCGGGAACGGGGCGGCGGGCGCCAGGGGCGGGGCCGGGTCCTGGGCCGCCGGAGCGAGCGGCGGGGCCGCCGCCGGGAGGGGCTGCGGGGCGGGCTGGGGCGCCGTCGGCACCGGCATCCCGCCGGCCGCGGCCGCCGGGGCGGCGGACGCGGCGGCGGGGAGCGGCATGCCGGTGCCGGCGGCCGGGGCGGTGAGCCCCGGGACACCGGCACCGGCGGCCTGGGCGGCGAGGTCCCGCATGCCGGACCCGTTGGTCTGGCTCACCAGGCGGTCCACCGCCGCCGTGCCCGAGCTGTAGCCGGTCCCGGTGGCCGGCCCGGGCACGGCGGCTCCCCTCCTGGACGCCCCGTAGAGCACCTGTTCCAGGCCGGCCACCAGGCGACGCACGTCGACCTGGGGGCGCACCACGAGACGCAGGAAGCGGCTGGACGAACCGATCTTGTTGCCGCACTCGCGGACCAGGATCCGGTGCTCGGTGAGCAGCCGGTCCCGGACCACGGTGCCCTCGGCGCCCACGGGGAGGCGCACGAAGAGGAAGTTGCCCTGGGAGGGGTAGACGGTCAGCCCGGGCAGCGCGGAGAGCTGGCTCGCCATCTCCAGGCGGTCGCGCCGCACCTGCAGCAGGCTCTGCGCGTACTCGGCGCCGTGCTCCTTCAGCATGAACACCACGTGCTCGGCGAAGGAGTTGAGGTTCCACTTCGGCAGCATGGAGCGGACCCGGCCGGCCAGCGCCGGGTTGGCGACCAGGTAGCCGAAGCGGATGCCGTGCAGGCCGAAGTTCTTGCCGAGGCTGCGCAGCACGATGACGTTGGGCCGCAGCATCGCCTCCTGGACGACGCTGGGTTCGGCCTCGGCGTCGGCGAACTCCAGGAACGACTCGTCGATCACGACCAGGTCCAGGTCGGCCATCGCGTCCATGAACTGCACGAGCGCGTGCCGGTGCAGGAAGCCGCCGTCGGGGTTGTTCGGGTTGCAGACGACGGCCACCCGGGTCCCCCGGGCCCGGATGAACTCGGCGTACTGCGCCAGGTCGAGCGCGAAGCCGCTGGACTCCTGCAACGGGAACATGTCGACCCGCTTGCCGGTCTCCATCGGCTGGTCGGTCCAGCGGCCGAAGGTGGGGACGGGGACGGCGAGGGACTCGCGGACCAGCAGGTGGTCGATCCAGGTGATCAGCTCGGTGGAGCCGTTGCCCATCGCGACGCACTGCGGCGGCAGCTGGAGCAGGCCGCACAGCTCGGCCGTGATCGTGTCGGCGCCCGACGGGTAGTACGTGATGATGTCCCGCAGCCGGCCCGCCATCTCGTCGAACATGGCCGGGGTCGGGAAGTAGGGGTTGCACGGGATGCAGAAGTCCACCGGCCCGGCCCCGTCCCCGCCCTCTCGCGTCAGCGCCGCCATCGACGGGCTGTGCGCCGCGGTGCTGCGGAACAGCGAGGTGACGTTGTCGGCCATGGAACCTCCGTCTCTGGGCGGCCCGCGCGGGGGAGCGCGGGCCGCCCCTTCATACGGAGACGGCCGGAGCGGTGTTCAACGCAAGTGAAGGAACGGTGACGGCCGTCGGTGCCGCGGCCTCAGCGGCCGAAGGAGTGCACCGTCGTCGTCCGGTAGGTCTGCCCCGGCCGCAGCATCGTCGACGGGAACGACGGCTGGTTCGGGGAGTCCGGGAAGTGCTGCGTCTCCAGGCACAGCGCGTCGCCCTGCCGGTAGGTCCGGCCGGACGGGCCGGTCAGCGTGCCGTCGAGGAAGTTGCCGGAGTAGAACTGCAGGCCCGGCTCGTTGGTGGCGATGCGCAGCGTGCGGCCGGAGGCCGGGTCGCGCAGGGTGGCGGCGTGCTCGGGCCGGGCGGTGATGCCCTTGTCGAGGACCCAGTTGTGGTCGAAGCCCTGGGCGGTGACCAGCTGGGGGTGGGAGACCCGGATGTCCCGGCCGATCGGCTTGGCCTTGCGGAAGTCGAAGGGGGTGCCCGCGACCCCGGCCAGCTCGCCCGTGGGGATCAGGCCCGCGTCGGTGGGCGTGTAGCGGGACGCGGCGATCGTCAGCTCGTGGTCCTCGATCGTGCCGCTGCCCTCGCCGGCCAGGTTCCAGTAGACGTGGCTGGTCAGGTTGACGACGGTGGCCTTGTCGGTGGTGGCCTCGTAGTCGATGCGCCAGTCGCCGTGCTTGGTGAGGGTGTAGGTGACCTTCACCCGCAGCGTGCCGGGGTAGCCCTGCTCGCCGTCGACGCTGGTGTAGTGCAGGTGCAGGCCGACGTCCGAGCCCCGGGTGAACGGCTCGACGTCCCACACCCGCTTGTCGAAGCCCTGCGCGCCGCCGTGCAGGCTGTTCTCGCCGTCGTTGACGGAGAGCTGGTAGTCCTTGCCGTCGAGCGTGAACCTGCCCTGGCCGATGCGGTTGCCGTACCGGCCGATCAGGGCGCCGAAGTACGGGCTGGAGGCGACGTAGTCCGCGAGGTCGTCGAAGCCCGCCGAGATGTTGGCGTACCGGCCGCGGCGGTCCGGGACCTCCAGGGACTGCACGATGCCGCCGTAGGAGAGGACCTTCAGGCGGGTGCCGCCGTTCTCCAGCGACCAGAGGTGGACCTTGGTGCCGTCGGCGAGCGTGCCGAACAGGGTCTTCACCGGCTTCCTGCCTCCTGTGGCGTGCGCGGTGCCGAGGGTGGTCGCCGTCAGGCCCGCGGCCGCGGCCCCGGCGATGACGGTGCGTCTGCTCATGTCCATGTGCGGCTCCTGCTGCGGAAAGAGGGAGGGCCCCGCCTTCCGGCGGGGCCCGATGGACTTACGAACCGACCTTGCGCTTGTTCCACACGTCGAACCCGACCGCCGCCAGGAGCACCAGGCCCTTGATGACCTGCTGCCAGTCGGTGCCGATGCCGACGAGGTTCATGCCGTTGTTCAGCACGCCCAGGACCAGGCCGCCGATGATCGCGCCGAGCACGGTGCCGACACCGCCGCTCATCGACGCGCCGCCGATGAACGAGGCCGCGATCGCCTCCAGCTCGAAGTTGAGGCCGGCCTTGGGAGAGGCCGCGTTGAAGCGGGCGGCGAAGACCAGACCCGCCAGGGCCGCGAGCATGCCCATGTTCAGGAAGACCAGGAAGGTGACCTTCTTGTCCTTCACGCCCGACAGCTTGGCCGCGGGCAGGTTGCCGCCGATGGCGTAGATGTGGCGGCCGATGATCGCGTTGCGCATCACGTAGCCGAAGCCGACCAGCAGCGCGCCGAGGATCAGCAGGACGATCGGGGTGCCCTTGTAGCTGGCCAGCAGCAGCGTGAGGGTGAGCACCGCGGCGGAGAGCGCGACCAGCTTCAGCACGAACAGCTTGGCGGGCGGCACCTCCAGCGAGAACTCCTGCTGCCGCTTGCGGTCGCGGACCTCCTGGAGGACCACGAACGCGATCAGTGCGAAGCCCAGCAGCAGCGTGAGGTTGTGGTAGTTCGTCTCCGGGCCGACCTCGGGCAGGAAGCCGTTGGCGACCTTCTGCAGCCCCTCCGGGAACGGGCCGAGGGTCTGGCCCTCCAGGAAGATCTCCGTCAGACCGCGGAAGATCAGCATGCCGGCCAGGGTCACGATGAACGACGGTATGCCGCCGTAGGCGATGAAGAAGCCCTGCACGGCGCCGGCCAGCGCGCCCACGGCCAGGCACAGGATCACCGCGACGGGCCACGGCATGTCGTTCCTGACCATGAACACGGCGGCCATCGAGCCGACGAACGCCGTCAGCGAGCCGACCGACAGGTCGATGTGGCCCGCGATGATGACCAGCATCATGCCGATCGCCAGGATCAGGATGTAGCTGTTCTGCAGCACCAGGTTGGAGACGTTGCGCGGCAGCAGCAGGTCGCCGCCGGTCCACACGGCGAACAGGGCGACGATCAGGCCGAGGGCGATCAGCATGCCGTACTGCCGCATGTTGCGGCGCATGCCGTCCAGCATCAGCTGGAGCAGGCCGTCGCCCGTGCCCGCCCCGTTCTTGCCGGCCGGCGCGGGGGCCGGCGTCTTGGCGGTCACATCCGTGCTCATCGGGTTACCTCTTTGTCCTTCGTCATCTGACGCATCAGCGATTCCTGTGAGGCCTCGGCCCGTGAGAACTCGCCGGTCAGCCGCCCCGCGGCCATGGTGTAGATGCGGTCGCACATGCCGAGCAGCTCGGGCAGCTCGGAGGAGATGAAGACGACCGCCTTGCCCTGGGCGGCCAGCTGGTCGATGACCGTGTAGATCTCGTACTTGGCGCCCACGTCGATGCCGCGCGTCGGCTCGTCCAGGATCAGCACGTCCGGACCCGAGAAGATCCACTTGCTGAGGACGACCTTCTGCTGGTTGCCGCCGGACAGCTTGCCCACCGGTTCGAAGACGGTCGGCGCCTTGATGTTCATGGACGTCCGGAAGCCCTCGGCGACCTGCCGCTCCTCGTGCTCGTCGACCACACCGCGCTTGGCGACCTTGCTCAGGGCGGTCAGCGAGATGTTCCGGTTGATGGTGTCGATGAGGTTGAGCCCGTAGTGCTTGCGGTCCTCGGTGACGTACGCGATCCCGTGCTTCACCGCCTCGGGGACGGACTTCGTGCGGATCTCGCTGCCGTCCTTGAGGACCGTGCCGGCCGCGTACCGGCCGTACGTCCGCCCGAACACGCTCATCGCGAGCTCGGTGCGGCCGGCGCCCATCAGGCCCGCGATGCCGACGATCTCGCCGCGCCGCACGTGCAGGGAGACGTCGTCGACGACCTTGCGCTGCTGGTCGATCGGGTGGTGCACGGTCCAGCCCCGGATCTCCAGGGCGGGCGCGGCGCCCTCCTGGGGCTCGTGCGGGGTGCGCTCCGGGAAGCGGTGCTCCAGGTCGCGGCCGACCATCCCGCTGATGATCCGGTCCTCGGTGGTCTCCGCGGCCTTCACGTCGAGCGTCTCGATGGTGCGCCCGTCGCGGATGATCGTCACCGAGTCGGCGACCTTGCGGATCTCGTTGAGCTTGTGGGAGATGATGATCGAGGTGATGCCCTGCTTCTTCAGCTCCAGGATCAGGTCCAGGAGCTTGCCGCTGTCCTCGTCGTTCAGCGCGGCGGTCGGCTCGTCGAGGATGAGCAGCTTCACCTTCTTCGACAGCGCCTTGGCGATCTCCACGAGCTGCTGCTTGCCCACGCCGATGTCGGCGACGCGGGTGTCGGGGTGGTCGTTCAGACCGACCCGGCGCAGCAGCTCGGTGGCGTGCCGGAGCGTCTCCGTCCAGCTGATGATGCCGCGCTTGGCGTGCTCGTTGCCGAGGAAGATGTTCTCCGCGATGGAGAGGTACGGCACCAGGGCCAGCTCCTGGTGGATGATCACGATGCCGCGCTCTTCGCTGGCCCGGATGTCCTTGAAGTGGCAGACCTCTCCCTCGAAGAGGATCTCGCCCTCGTAGGTGCCGTGCGGGTGGACGCCGGAGAGGACCTTCATCAGGGTCGACTTGCCGGCGCCGTTCTCCCCGCAGATGGCGTGGACCTCGCCCTGCCGGACGGTCAGGGTGACGTCCGACAGCGCCTTGACGCCGGGAAAGGTCTTGACGATCGAGCGCATTTCCAGGACGGGTCCCGCCATGGTCGTGCCTTCCAATCCCTAGGGTGCGGGGGTTACTTGAGGTCGCTTTCCTTGATGTAACCGGAGTCGACCACGACCTTCTGGTAGTTGGCCTTGTCGACGGCCACCGGCTCCAGCAGGTAGGCGGGCACGACCTTCGCGCCGTTGTCGTAGGTCTTGTCGTCGTTGACCTCGGGCTTCTCGCCCTTCAGCAGGGCGTCCACCATGTTCGAGGCCACCTTGGCGAGTTCGCGGGTGTCCTTGTAGACGGTCATCGACTGCTGGTCGGCGATGATCGACTTCACCGAGGCGACCTCGGCGTCCTGGCCCGTGACGACCGGCAGCGGCTTGCTCTTGGAGCCGTAGTCGTCGGACTTCAGCGCGGAGAGGATGCCGATGGAGATGCCGTCGTAGGGCGACAGGACCGCGTCGACCCGCTCGGTCTTGTAGGCCGAGGTGAGGATGTCGTCCATGCGCTTCTGCGCGGTGCCGCCGTCCCAGCGCAGGGTGGTGACCTGGTTGAGCTTGGTCTGGCCGGAGCGGACGACGAGCTGCTTCTTGTCGATGTAGGGCTGCAGGACGTTCATCGCGCCCTGGAAGAAGTAGCGGGTGTTGTTGTCGTCGTTGGAGCCGGCGAAGAGCTCGATGTTGAACGGGCCCTTCTTCGAGCCGTCCTTCAGGCCCAGCTTCTCGACGATGTAGCTGCCCTGGAGCTCGCCGACCTTCTCGTTGTCGAAGGACGCGTAGTAGTCGACGTTCTCGGTGCCGAGGATCAGGCGGTCGTAGGAGATGACCGGGATGTCCGCGTCCTTGGCCTGCTGGAGCACGTTGTTCATCGACTTGTTGTCGATGGCGGCGACGATCAGCGCCTTGACGCCCTGGGTGATCAGGTTCTCGACCTGCGAGACCTGCTGGTCCGGGTCGTCCTCGCCGTAGACCAGCTTGGTCTTGTAGCCCTTGGACTCCAGGTCCTTCTTGACGTTGTTGCCGTCGGCGATCCAGCGCTCGGAGGACTTGGTCGGCATCGCGATGCCGATGGTGGCGCCCTTGGCGTCCCCGCCCCCCTCCTCGCTGCCGCCCTCGCTGTTCTGCCCGCAGGCGGACAGGGTGAGGGCGAGGGAGGCGGCTCCGGCTATGGCGGCGAGTGCGGCTCTGCGGTTGCGCATGGTCATCATCCTTGATGTGTGTGCAGGGCTCGGTCTGGGAGGTGCGGGGTCGCGCCGGGAGTGGTGCCGGGAGACCGAGAGGAGGTGTGTGGGATTGTGCGCGGCTGTGTCTTCTTTTGTGAAGCCGCTTTTCCGGAACGTTATGACGGAGTTTCGAACCTGCGCAGATCACCCGGCAGCCGGGAGCCCAGCGGGGCCATGTCGCCGTCCGCTCCGTGGCGGGCCAGGAGGTCCAGCGCGAGCCGGCCGCGCCGCACCCGCTCCTTGGCGGTGGCCAGCGTCAGCTCCCGCAGGTGGTGGCCGTACGGGTAGATCCCGGGCGCCTTGGACAGGCCGAACTTCAGGTAGAGCGGTGCGCCGCGCCGGATCAGCTCGGCCACCTCGTACATCCGCACGTAACCGCCGAGATCGTCGGGGGCCTCGATGTACATGTCCATGGGGGCGGCGGAGACCCGGCGGATCTCCGTCAGGTGGTCCAGGGTCAGGTCGCTGGGCACGTTGACGGAGTCGGCGCCCAGGTGCTCGTAGACCGCGTAGCTCGCCGGGTTCACGGGCCCGATGAGCGCCGAGACCTTCAGCGTGGTGTCGGCCGGGAGGAGACCGGCCGTGCGCGCCCGGTGCAGCGTCCACAGCACGCCCTCGTCGGCCACGAGCAGGCACTTGACGCCCAGCTCCGTGGCCCGGACGGCGTCCTCCACGCACCCGGCGACCGCGTCGTGGCCCCGGGCCCGCAGGCCCGCGCCGCGCGAGTCGGTGCGGGTGGAGCCGCCGATGTCCCAGGTGCCGCGCGGGCCGGTGAACAGACACAGCTCGATGTCGCGCTCGCCGGTCGCCTCGACCATCTCGGTGATCTCGGCGTCCGACAGCATCCACACGCCGCTGCCCTGGCTGATCCGGTGGATCGGCACGTCCAGCCGCGAGGCCTCCTTCAGGACCACCGCCAGCGCCTCGGGCCCCTCGCACGAGGGGATCTCGGTGCGCCAGCGGCCGCCGCCGGGGAAGGTGTGCGGCGAGGCGTCGGCGGGGTCGAGGGCGGGCGCGGCCAGGCCGAGGGTGGTGAGCGCCTGCTCACCGGGCCTGCGGGCTGCCGGGGCGGAAGGGTCGGTCACGGGAAGTCCTTCGTGTTCGGTATGTCGGACGAGGTTCGCGGCTCGGGGTGCGGACGGCCCGGGCGCGGCGGGCGGAGCCCGCGGGGACCGCGCCGGAGGCCGTGGGCGTACGCCGGTACGGGGGCCGTCAGGTCGCCCCCGTACCGGCGTACGGCTAGGGGCGGAGCAGCACCTTGCCCACCTTCGGATCGCCGGACCCCACCAGCGCGATGGCGTGCGGGAACTCGGCGAGCGGCAGCTCGTGCGTCACCAGCGGCAGCGGATCGAGCAGGCCGGCGGCGAACACCCGCACCGTGTGCGCCCAGGCGTCCGGCGGGGCCCCGAAGACGGTGTGCACCTCCAGCTGCCGCACCACCAGGTCGGTCGGGTCCAGACCGTCGGCGCCGGGCGCCGGGATGCCGGTCAGGACCAGCCGCCCGCCGCGCCGGAGCAGCCCGGCCGCCGTGCGGGCGGCGTCCGCCGACCCGGCGGTCTCGATGACCACGTCGAGGTCGTCGGGCAGGGGCTGGTCCTTGGTGAGGAAGCGGGTGCAGCCGTAGGCCCGGGACAGCGCGGCGCGGTCGTCGCGGGTGCCGACCACCAGCAGCTCGGCCGGCGAGGTCGCCCGCAGGAACTGCACGGCGAACATGCCGAGCGTGCCGGTGCCGACCACGGCCACCTTCTCGCCCGGCCGCGCGTTCGCCTTGAGCGCGGCGGCGGCGATGCAGGCGGCCGGCTCCAGCAGGGCGGCGGCGGTCAGGTCGGCGTCGTCCGGGAGGACGTGCAGGAGACGGGCCGGCAGGGTGAGCGTGGCCGCCATCGCGCCCGGCTGGGTGAAGCCGGTCTCCTCGTAGCCGGCCGTGCACAGCGTCGTCTCGCCAGCGTGGCAGCGGTCGCAGACCTGGCAGTTGCGGAACCCCTCGCCGACCACCTTGCGGCCGACGAGCGAGCCGGGGACGCCGGCCCCGACCGCCTCCACCGTCCCGGACCACTCGTGGCCGGGGGTGAGCGGGTAGCGCACGTACCCCTCGGGGCGGTTGCCCTGGTACACCTCGCGGTCGCTGCCGCAGATGCCGGCCGCGTGCACGCGGACCAGGGCCTCGCCGGCCCCGGGCGGCCGGGGCTCGTGCGGGACGAGCCGGTGCTCGCCCGGCCCCTCGACGACGACCGCGGTGCTCACTGCGTGGCCTTCGGCTTGCGCTGCTCCCAGCCCTCGGCCCACAGGTCGAAGCGCGCCTGCTGCTGCGGGAACTCCGCGGCCGCGTCGACGTCCAGCTCGACGCCGAGGCCGGGCGCGTCGGAGAGGTGGAAGTAGCCGTCGACCACCTGCGGGGCGCCCTTGACGACCTTCTTGATCTCCGCGTCCGCGAAGTCGTTGAAGTGCTCCAGGATCTTGAAGTTCGGGGAGGTGAAACCGACCTGGAGGCTCGCGGCGGTCAGCACCGGGCCGCCCACGTTGTGCGGGGCGACCAGCATGTAGTGGGTCTCGGCGGTCGCGGCGAGCTTGCGGGTCTCCCAGATGCCGCCGATGTGGCCGACGTCCGGCTGGATGATGTCGACGGACTGGTCCTCGAACAGCTCGCGGAACTCGATCCGGTCGTGGATGCGCTCACCGGTGGCGACCGGCATGTCGACCTTCTCGGCGACCTTCTTCAGCGCCTTGAGGTTCTCCGGCGGGACCGGCTCCTCCAGCCAGGCCGGCTTGAAGGGCGCCATCTCGTGGGCGAGCCGGACGGCGGTGGCGGGGGAGAAGCGGCCGTGCATCTCCAGCATCAGCTCCGCCTCGGGGCCGATGGCGTCCCGGACCGCCTCGATGAGGGAGACGGCGTACAGCGTCTGCGCGTGGTCGAGCTCGAAGTGGCCGGTGCCGAAGGGGTCGATCTTCAGCGCCCGGTAGCCCCGCTCCACGACCTGCTGCGCGGCCTTGTGGTACGCCTCCGGGGTCCGCTCGGTCGTGTACCACCCGTTGGCGTACGCCTTGACCTTGTCGGTGACCTTGCCGCCCAGCAGCTGCCAGACGGGGACGCCGAGGGCCTTGCCCTTGATGTCCCAGCAGGCCATCTCGATCACGGCGATACCGGACATCACGATCTCGCCGGCCCGGCCGTAGTCGCCGTACTTCATCCGCTTCACGAGGTCCTCGACGGCGAACGGGTCGGAGCCGAGGATGTGGTTGACCTGGGCCTCCTTGAGGTAACCGAGGAGGGCGTCGGTGTGTCCCAGCATCCGGGTCTCGCCGACTCCGGTGATCCCTTCGTCGGTGTGCACCTGAACGTAGGTCAGGTTGCGCCACGGCGTCCCGACCACGTGCGTGCTGATTCCGGTGATGCGCACGGCAGTTGCCCCTTGCTGCGTCGTCTGCTGCTTGTCGGCTCTGTTGCGGCATTCGAGCGTGTTCGATATTTCGGCACACGTTCGAAATGCTGGCGTGACAGTAAGGAGAGGGCGGCGGGGGTGTCAATGGGTCGCGCGCATAACGGTTTCGACAGTTTCGCCAGGGCGGGAAGCGAGGGTTCCCCACAGAACATTCACAGCTGGATCTAGGAACGTGACCTGGCCGGAACTTAACCTTCCGGCGTCATGGACTACTGCCACCCGTGCCGACGGCACCTCAACGGCGCCCTCGCCTGCCCGGGGTGCGGCACCCCCGCCGCGGCACTCCCCGCGTACGCGCAGCCGAGCGCCGTCCACCCGGAGCCGCACGGGGCGTACCAGGGCGGCTACGGCCACGGGTACGGCGACGCGCAGGCCGCGAACCTGGCCGCCCCGGCGGACGGTGTCGCGGCGGGCGGTGTCGCGGCCGGCGGTGTCCCGGAGGGGGACGGCGGCGACGCCGGCCCCGGCGATCCCCGTGACCCTTACGGCTCCCACGGGCCCGGCGGCTTCCCCGGCGAGGGCCACGCCGACCCCCGCGCCGGCGACGGCACCGGGACCGACGCCGAAGCCGACGCCGAGACCGGCACCGGCGGCGCCGACGAGGACGAGGACGACGAGCCCGCGGGCCGGGCCGCGCGGCGGGGCCGGGACGCCGGGCCGGGCGGGGCGAGCCGGCGGGACCGCAAGGCCGCCGCACACCGCCGCAGGCGCCGCCGGACCCTGCTGATCGCCGCCGGTTTCGTGCTGGCGGCCGGCGGGCTGAGCCTCGCCGAACTCGGCCTGGACGCACCGGGAGCGACGCCGGCGCCGGCGTCGGCCGGGGGCGCGTCCGCCGACGGCGAGGCGTCGCGGGAGGCCGGCGGGACGGCCGTGCCGGCGGACGCCGCCGGCGCCCCGGGCACCACCACGGCGTCGGGCTCCTCCTCTCCCGGCGCCTCCGGCTCCCCGTCGGCGTCGGCCTCGGCGTCGGCGTCCGCGAGCGCCGAGGAGTCGCAGACCCCCGGGGGCGAGACCGGCGAGGCCGCCCAGTCGGCCTCGGCGGACACCTCCCCGACCCGCCCGCCGTCCGTCACGCAGCCGACGGCCCCGGCCGAGACGGCCGCGCCCAGCTCCGACCCGACGACGTCGGCCCCGGCGCCCGAGCCGACGCCGACGCCGACGTGCGACCGCTTCCTGTGGTGGTGCACCTGACGGGACCGGGACCGGGGCCGGCGGCGGCGCCCCCGGCCTGTCTCCGGGGCCGCACGGGACGCCCCTGACACCGGCGCGGCCTTGTCGCCGGCCGAGTCGAAGCGGTACACCTCGCCGTACCGGTCTCGGCAAGCCCTGGAGGAGGTACGCGTGCGCACCACGGGAGCCGTGCCCGCGCGGCCTGCCGGACCGCCCGGTGCACGGCGGCCGTCCCGGTCGGCGCGGAACCACTCTTCCGGGGCCACCCGGAGGGGGAGTTCCCGCAGGTGACACGGGCATTGATCACAGTGGCACCCAGCGGTTCAGGTGAGGAGAGCGGATGACGCAGGAGATCCACGGCACGGTGGCCGACGGCTTCGAGCAGGTGCGCGAGGAGTTCGCCGCGTTCGTGGCCGGTGAACGGCCGGACTACGAAGGCCAGTTGTGCGCCTACGTGCACGGCCGCAGAGTCGTCGACCTGTGGGCGGGGACCGGACCGGACGCCCTGTACGGCGTCTACTCGTCCACCAAGGGCGCCGCCTACCTGGTCGTCGCCCTCCTCGTCCAGGACGGCACGCTGGAGCCGGACCGCAAGGTGACGTACTACTGGCCGGAGTTCGCCGCCGAGGGCAAGGGCGCGCTGACCCTGCGCGACCTCCTCGCGCACCGCGCGGGCCTGGTCGGCGCGGACACCGGCTTCACCCTCGCCGAGCTGGCCGACGACCGGGTGATCGCCGAACGGCTCGCCGACCAGCGCCCGTTCTGGCGCCCGGGCACGGCGTTCGGCTACCACGCGCTGGTCATCGGCGCCCTGGCGGGCGAGGTCGTCCGCCGCGCCACGGGCCGCACCCTCCAGGAGGTGTACGAGGAGCGGATCCGGTCCCCGTACGCGCTGGACTTCCACCTGGGTCTGCCGGCGGCCCTGGAGCCGCGGTTCCGCAGCACCCGGCCGATGGACCCGACCCCGCAGCAGCGGGCCGCGCTGGAGTCGGTGCCCACCGGCCCGCACACCCTCGCCTCGATCGCCTTCAACCGGAACGGGACCGAGCCGACGGACCTGGAGTCCCTGCCCAACGAGCGGGTGGTCCGCGCCAAGGGCCCGGCCTCGGTCGGCGGGGTGGCCTCCGCGCGCGGACTGGCCGGGATGTACGCCGCGGCGATCGGCGAGGTCGACGGGAAGGCGCCGCTGCTGAAGCCGGACACGGTCGCGGAGTTCGGCCAGCTCCACTCGGTCGGCCACGACCTGGTGGCCCGGGCGTACAAGGCGTACGGCCTCGGCTTCCAGGCGACGGCCGACACCTGGTACCCGTTCCTGGGCGCGGGGACGATCGGGCACAGCGGCGCGGGCGGCTCGCAGGCGTTCGCGGACCCGCGCGCCGGACTCGCCTACGGCTACACGCGGCGCCGCTTCGCCTTCCCCGGCGGCGCGGCGCCGGAGAACGACCGCCTGGCGCTCGCCGTGCACCGGGCGGCACGCGCCGTCTGACCGGCGCCGGACAGGGCGGAGGCCGCACCCCACGTCCGGGGGTGCGGCCTCCGCCGTGCGCGACGAGCGCCGTCAGGCCAGCGTCACGGTGATGTTCCCGCGCGTCGCCTTCGAGTAGGGGCACACCTGGTGCGCCTTCTCGACCAGCGCCCGGGCGGTGCCGGCGTCCACGTTCGGTAGGGCGGCCGAGATCTCCACGATGATCCCGAACCCGTCGTCGTTCCTGCCGATGCCGACCTTCGCGGTGACGGTCGAACCGGAGACGTCGGCGCCCTCCTGGCGGGCGACCACCCCGAGGGCGCCCTGGAAGCAGGCGCTGTAGCCGGCGGCGAACAGCTGCTCCGGGTTGGTGCCGGAGCCGCTGCCGCCCATCTCCCTGGGCGGGTTGACGACCAGGTCGAGCCTGCCGTCGTCGGTGGCGACCCGGCCGTCGCGGCCGTTCTCGGCGGTGGCCACCGCGGTGTACAGGACGTCGCTCTGCTGGATGGACATGCGGGTGTCTTCCTCCTCGCGTCCGCCGCGACTCGCGCCCAGGCCGCCGGCGGTTTCGGAAAAAAGCTACCGCATGCCGGAAATCCGGTGAAGGCTAGAGCTTGACGATCATCTTCCCGGTGTTGTCGCCGCGCAGGACCCCGAGGAACGCCTCCAGGTTGTTCTCGATGCCCTCCACGACGGTCTCCCGGTACTTCAGCGCGCCCGAGGCGACCCACGGGCCGACCTCCTGGACGAACTGCGGCTGGAGGTCGTAGTGGTCGCCGACGAGGAAGCCCTCGATGCGGCCGCGGGTCTGGATCAGGCGGGCGAGGTTGCGCGGGCCCGGGGCGGGCTCGGTGTTGTTGTAGACCGAGATCATCCCGCAGACCGCGATGCGGCCGCCCTCGTTGAGGGAGCCGATGGCGGCCTCCAGGTGGTCGCCGCCGACGTTGTCGAAGTACACGTCGATGCCGTCGGGGGCGGCGGCGCGCAGCTGCTCGCCCACCGGCCCGTCCTTGTAGTTGAAGGCCGCGTCGAACCCGTACTCCTCGACGAGCAGCTTCACCTTCTCCGCGGACCCGGCGGACCCGATGACCCGCGAGGCGCCCTTGAGCCTGGCGATCTGCCCCACCTGGGAGCCGACGGCCCCCGCCGCGCCGGAGACGAACACCGCGTCGCCCTCCTTGAAGGCGGCGGTCCGCAGCAGGCCCGCGTACGCGGTCAGGCCGGTCATGCCGAGCACGCCGAGGTACGCCGACAGCGGCGCGGCCCCGGGGTCCACCTTCACGGCGCTGCGGGCGTCCACGGCCGCGTACTCGCGCCAGCCGAGGAAGTGCAGGACGTGGTCGCCGACGGCCAGGCCCTCGACGTCGGAGGCCACGACCTCGCCGACGGCACCGCCCTGCATGGCCTTGCCGAGCTCGAACGGGGCGACGTAGGACTTGGCCGCGCTCATCCTGCCGCGCATGTACGGGTCGACGGAGAGGTACTTGTTGCGGACCAGGACCTGGCCCTCGCGCGGCGTCGGAAGCTCCGCCTCCACCAGGGCGAAGTCCTCGGGCTTCGGCCAGCCGACCGGCCGGCTGAGCAGGTGCCACGCACGGCTGACGGCGGGGAGGGTGGGGGAGTCGGTCATCGGGGGGCGCCTTTCCTCACGCGGTGCTGCTGATGTTTCAGTACCTGAAACAACGATGCACCTGAAAATTTCAGGTTGTCAAACAAACGGGTACCCTGGAGACCATGGCCACACCACCGACCGCCCGCCGCCCCGACCCGCTGACCCTGGAGGTCGTCGAGCTCATCGGCGAGGTCGTGGCCCGCTTCCACGCCGACTACGAGGAGGCCGCGGCGGAGCACGCCCTGACCGGGGCGCAGGCGCGGCTGCTGAGCCTGCTGTCGCTGGAGCCGCTGCCGATGCGCAGGCTGGCCCAGCGCCTGAAGTGCGAGCCGTCGAACGTCACGGGGATCGTCGACCGGCTGGAGGCGCGCGGCCTGGTCGAGCGCCGGCCCGACCCCGCCGACCGGCGGGTCAAGGTCGCGGCGGCCACGGACGAGGGGCGCCGGGTGGCGCGGAGCCTGCGCGAGTCGCTGCGCTTCGCCCGCGAGCCGCTCGCGGGACTCTCCGAGCGGGAGCGGGTGGCGCTGCGGGACGGCCTGCGGCGGATGCTGGGCGAGTGACACCGGGCGGCGGGACGCCGGCCGCGCGCAAAGGAGCCGGGCCCGCGGGACGCCGGTGCGCGCGGGGATCCGGCCGCACCGGTGACCGGCGCGGCACCCCCCGATAAAGTGCCCCCATGCGCGATCTTGGGGTGGGATTCCGGTATCTGCTGAAGGGCCAGCGGTGGGTGGCCCAGCACGGCAGGCAGTACGGCTTCGGGCTGCTGCCCGGCCTGATCACCCTCGTCCTCTACGGGGCGGTGCTCGTCGCGCTGGCGGTGTGGGGCGAGGACGCCGTCGCCTGGGCGACCCCGTTCGCCGACGACTGGTCCAGCCCCTGGGCGGGCCTGTTCCGCGGGTTCCTCACCGCCGTGCTGTTCGCCCTCGCCCTGCTGCTGTCCGTCGTGACGTTCACCGCGGTCACCCTGCTCGTCGGCCAGCCCTTCTACGAGAACCTCTCCGAGAAGGTCGACCGGGACGTCTCCCCGGACGGCACCGCCCCCGAGTCGGGCCTGCCGCTCTGGCGGGACCTGTGGATCTCCGCCCGCGACGGCCTCCGGATCGTCCTGCGGGCCGCCGTCTGGGGCGTGCTGCTGTTCGCCTGCGGGTTCCTGCCGGTCGTGGGCCAGACGGCCGTCCCGGTGATCGGCTTCTTCGTCACCGGCTTCTTCCTCACCGAGGAGCTCACCTCCGTCGCCCTCCAGCGCCGCGGCGTCGTGCTGCGCGACCGCCTCGCCCTGCTGCGCGCCCGCAGGACCCTCGTCTGGGGCTTCGGCACGCCGCTCGCCCTGGCGTTCCTGGTCCCGTTCGTCGCGGTGTTCCTGATGCCGGGCGCGGTCGCCGGCGCCACCCTCATGGCGCGCGACCTGCTCGGCGAGCGGACCGCCGAGGAGGACGACGAGGACCGCGAGCGGAAGGGCGTCACCCGGTGACCGAGGTCCTCGCCGTCGCCGTCATCACCGTCCTGGCCGTCGTCGCCCCCGGCGCCGACTTCGCCATGGTGGTGCGCAACAGCTACCTCTACGGCCGCCGCACCGGCGTGCTCGGCGCGCTCGGGGTCGCCGCCGGCGTCCTCGTGCACGTGACGTACACGATGCTCGGCGTCGGCCTGCTGATCGCGTCGTCGGCGTTCCTGTTCACCGTCATCAAGCTGGTCGGCGCCGCCTACCTCGTGTACATCGGTGTCCGCACCTTCCGCACCCGCGGCGAGGTGACGGTCGACCTGGAGGGCGGCACGGGCCTGACCCCCTTCGCGGCGCTGCGCACCGGCTTCCTGACCAACGTCCTCAACCCGAAGACGACCCTGTTCGTCGTCTCGACCTTCGCCCAGGTCGTCGGCCCCGGCACGCCCGTCCCGCAGCAGGTGGGCTACGGCCTGTTCATGTCGCTGGCCCACCTGCTGTGGTTCGCCGCCGTCGCCGTGTTCTTCTCGCAGGACCGGATGCGGACGCTGATGCTGCGCGGCCAGAAGGTCCTCAACAAGGTCATCGGCGCCGCCCTGGCTGGCCTCGGCGTCAGCCTCGCGTTCGCTCCGTCCCACTAGGGGCTGTCGTTCGGACCAGGTCGCGGGGAATCGACTGTGTGTCGTCAGCGCCGGTGAGCGTGCCGGGCCCCGCGTCCGCGGCGTGATCCGAACGACAGCCCCTGGCCCCGGCGGCCACCGCGACGATCGCCCGCACCTGCGCGACGATGTCCCGCCGGTTGCGCACGAACTCCTCGTCGGTGACCTCGGTGGTGTTCCCGGCGCCGAACTGGAGCACCGGGGTGTGCACGTGCCCGCCCGGCAGTGTGCCGCCCAGCCCGAGGCGGTCCCGCAGCAGGGTCGCCCGGTAGGCGATCTCGTTGGACAGGTAGTCCCCGCCGCCCCCGGCCCGCGCCGTCGAGCCCGGACTCGGCCCGTCCGGCCGGACCACCGGCTCGGTGCCGCCCGCCGGGACCTCGGTCACGCCCGTGTTGTCGTACACGGGGAAGCGGCCGGTGTCCGCCGCCGTGATCTCCCGGTACGGCAGGGTGGTCGTCGTCCACTGCGGCTGCGTGCGCGGGTCCTCGACCGGGACCGTCCCGGTACGGGAGGCGTTGTCGTTGTCCGGGAAGCCGCCCCGCCACGCCCCGTTGGTCCGCTCGACGTCGAACCGGCCGACCCGCCCCTGGCTGACGGTCGCGAACAGGTCCGCCTCCGGCAGGTGCGGCCGCAGCGTCCGCTCCACCGTCGCGTCCGTGAAGTCCTGCCAGCGCACCGGGAACACGGCGGTCTCGATGCGCGCCGGGCCGTCGGCCGTCTCGATCACCGTGCCGTCCAGGGCGAGCGCGGTGGCGCCGGACGGGTTGGAGATCCGGATGTCCCGGTCCAGGGTGAACGGGTCGAACCCGGTGACCAGGATCCGCTTCAGGCCCTTGCCGCGCGGGAACCGGATCGTGTCCTGGCCGCGCGAGGCGCGCTCCAACGCGGCCAGCAGCCTGCCCCGTTGCGCGTCGTCCAGGCCGAACCCCGGCTCGAAGGTGCGTACTTCACGCGTCATCCCGAGCCGTGCCCAGTACAGCGGCCGGTCGTCGTCCCGGCTCAGCTCGCCGCCCGCCGGGCCCCGCCCCTGCGCCCGGTCGACGGCCCGCCGCCACAGCGCGGACCCCGCGCGGACGACGACCCGGCGGGCCTCGGCGTACGAGCGCGCCGCGGCCAGCGCCCGGGCGAACTCCGGGGCCACGGTGTCGAATCCGGAGCGGCGCAGGATCTCCTGCGGCACGGGCCGGTCGAGGCGCTGCTCCTCGACGGTGGGGGAGGGGACCACGGCGGCGGCACCGGCCGTCGCCGGGACGGCGAGCGACGCCACCAGCGCCAGCCCGAGCACTCCGGTTCCAACGCGTATGACACTCACGGGAGTTCGGGTCCTTCCGTCGGGGACGTGCGGCACGTGCCGCAGTATCACGTGACGGAAGAGGCCCGCGCCACGGCGCGTCGCTCAGGGATCGTCCCCGCCGCCTCCCGCAGGGCGGCCAGAAGGCCGCGACGGCCGAGGTCGGCGGCCGGCCCCCGCACCGCGTTCTTCCCCCTGACCCCCGTCAGAGCGGAACCGCGTGCGTCACTCCGGACGACCCCGCCTCCGTGCCCCGGCCCCTCCTGCCCCGGCCCCTCCTGCTCCGGGGCGTCCTAAGGGGCCTTGCCGGCCGGTTCGCCGAGCAGCGTCAGGAAGTCGCGGAACGCGGCCGCCATGTCCACCGCCTCCGGGTCCAGCAGCCACTGGTACTGCAGGCCGTCGAGGACCGCGACGACCAGGGGCGCGGCCCGCTCGGGGGTGAGGCCGCCCGGCAGGCGGTCGCCGTACTCGGCGCGCAGCACCTCCGCCAGGGCGGCGCGCACCGAGCCGTACCGCTCGGTGAAGTAGGCGCGCGCCGGATGCTCCTCCGTGACGCTCTCCCCGAGCAGCGCCGAGAAGGTCTGGACGATGCCGGGCCGCATCGCGTTGTACTCCACCAGCGAGGCGAGCAGGTCCAGCCGCAGCCGGCCGCCGGGGATCGCGTCCCAGCGGTCCCGCTCCTCCAGCACCGCGACGAGCAGCGCCTCCTTCGTCGGGAAGTGGTGCAGCAGCCCCTGCTGGGTGAGCCCCACCCGCTCCGCGACCGCGGCCAGGCTCGCCGCCCGGTAACCGCGCTCGGCGATCACCTCCAGGGCGGCCCGCACGATCTCCGCGCGCCGCTCCTCGCTTCTGGCCCTGATCGTCATGGCGTCACCGTACGACATCCGGGGCACTCGATTGTTACGTCAGCATAACGAAACCTACCGCGTCACAGGTGGCCGGTGCACGATGGAGACGTTCACCGGCTGTCGACGTGGAGGTGCCGACGTGACGCAGACAGAGGAAGCAGCGCGGGACGAGGCCCGCGAGGCGGTGGTCGAGGCGGCGCTGCGCACCCTCGACCTGGACGCCAAGGCACGGCTGCTGTCCGGCCAGGACATGTGGACGCTGCCCGCGCTCCCGGAGATCGGGCTGGAGTCGCTGGTGATGTCCGACGGCCCGATCGGCGTGCGCGGGGTGCGCTGGAGCGCCGACGACCCGTCCGTCGCGCTGCCCTCACCGACCGCGCTCGCCGCCACCTGGGACCCCGGCCTGGCCCGCCGGGCCGGGGTGCTGCTCGCCCAGGAGGCCCGCCGCAAGGGCGTCCACGTCCTGCTCGCCCCCACCGTCAACCTGCACCGCTCCCCGCTCGGCGGCCGCCACTTCGAGGCGTACAGCGAGGACCCCCACCTCACCGGGCGGATCGGCAGCGGGTACGTCCAGGGCGTCCAGTCCGGCGGCGTCGGCACCACCGTCAAGCACTTCGTCGCCAACGACGCCGAGACCGACCGCTTCACCGTCGACAACCGGGTCCCGGAGCGCGCCCTGCGCGAGCTGTACCTGGCCCCCTTCGAGGCCATCGTCGAAAGCGCCCGCCCCTGGGGCGTCATGACCGCCTACAACGCGGTCAACGGCACGACCATGACCGAGCACCACCACCTGGTCGAGGAGGTGCTGCGCGGCGAGTGGGGCTTCGACGGCTTCAACGTCTCCGACTGGATGGCGGCCCGCTCCACCGCCGGTGCCCTCGACGGCGGCCTCGACGTCGCCATGCCCGGCCCGCGGACCGTGTACGGCGAGGCCCTCGCCCGGGCCGTCCGGGACGGGCGGGTCGCGGAGGCGAAGGTCGACGCGGCGGTCCGCCGCGTGCTGCGGCTCGCCGCCCGCGTCGGCGTCCTCAAGGACGCGCCGCCCGCCGTGACCGACCTCCCGGCCGAGGTCGACGGCGCGGCCGTGGCCCGCGAGATCGCCCGCCGCTCCTTCGTCCTGGTGCGCAACCGCGGCGCCCTCCCGCTGAAGCCCGGCCGGGTGGCGCTGATCGGCGCCGCCGCCCGCGACGCCCGCGTCCTCGGCGGCGGCTCCGCCACCGTCTTCCCCGCGCGCACCGTCTCCCCGCTCGACGGCCTCACCGCCGCCCTCCCCGAGGGCACCCTCACCTACGCCGTCGGCGCCGACCCCGCCACCGAACTGGCCGTCGCCGGCCCCGGCTTCGCGCTGCGCGCCGTCTGCCGCGACGCCGACGGGAACGTGATCGGCACCCGCTCGGCCCCGGGCGGCCTCGTCCAGTGGATGGGCTCCGACCTGCCCGAGGGCGTCACCCACGAGACGCTCCGCACCGTCGAGCTCACGGGCACCTTCGTCCCGCGCGAGAGCGGCGCGCACACCTTCGGCGTCAAGGGCATGGGCGCCTTCACCCTCACCGTCGGCGGCACCACGTACTTCGACGACGTCCAGCGCCCCGCCGAGGACGACCCCTTCGCGGCGTTCTTCGGCGCCCCCGAGCCCCGCGCCCGGGTCGAGCTCACCGCGGGCGAACCGGTCGAGGTCTCCCTCACCCACGTCGTCGCCCTCCCCGCCGACATGCCCATGAAGGTCGTCACCTTCGCCCTCGCCCACGCCGCGCCCGAGCGCGACCCCGACGAGCTGATCGCCGAGGCCGTCGAGGCCGCCCGCGGCGCCGACACCGCCGTGGTGGTCGTCGCCACCACCGACCGCGTGGAGTCGGAGGGCTTCGACCGCACCGACCTGTGTCTCCCCGGCCGCCAGGACGACCTGGTCCGGGCCGTCGCCGCCGCCAACCCGAACACCGTCGTGGTGGTCAACGCCGGCTCCCCGGTGGAGCTGCCCTGGCGCGAGGACGTCGCCGCCGTCCTGCTGACCTGGTTCCCCGGCCAGGAGGGCGGCGCCGCCCTGGCGGACGTCCTCACCGGTACCCACGAGCCCGGCGGCCGCCTGCCCACCACCTGGGGCTCCCTGGCGGACGCCCCGGTCACCCGAGTGGTCCCCGAGGACGGCGAACTGCACTACTCCGAGGGCGTGTTCATCGGCTACCGCGCCTGGGAGAAGGCGGGCCGCACCCCGTCGTACCCGTTCGGCCACGGCCTCGGGTACACCGAATGGACCTACGAGTCCCTGGAGGTCACCGGGACCACCGCGACCGTCCGGGTCCGCAACACGGGCGAGCGGGCCGGGCGCGAGGTCGTCCAGCTCTACCTGGCGCCGGCCGAGCCCGACCCCGCCCGCCCGGCCCGCCTGCTGGCCGGCTTCGCCGGGGCCGAGGCCGCGCCCGGCGAGAGCGTCGAGGTCACCGTCGAGCTGCCCCGCCGCGCCTTCGAGATCTGGGACGAGACGACCGCCTCGTGGTCGTTTGTGAAGGGTTCGTACGAGATCCAGGCGGGCCGCTCGATCGCGGACCGCCGGATCACCGCGACGGTTACCGTCTGAGACGGGACCCGCTCCCCCTGAGCAGCCCCGGCCCGGCACCTGACACCGGGCCGGGGCTCACCCGTTTCCGGCGAACAGGAAACCGGCGCACGGGAAAGCCGGCGCCCCGGAAGACCGGCGCCGTGCCGGTCTCAGCGCACCGAGAACCCGTACACCGTCTCCGACCGGAACACCTCGCCCGGCCGCAGCACCGTGCTCGGGAACTCCGGCCGGTTCGGCGCGTCCGGGAAGTGCTGGGTCTCCAGCGCGATGCCGTCGCCCGGGGCGAAGGGCGCGCCCAGGTGGTCCCCGGTGTAGACCTGCAGGCCCGGCTCGGTGGTCGCCACCGTCAGCACCCGCCCGGACGCCGGGTCGTACAGCTCGGCGACCTCCCGCGGAGCGTCCGTCACCCCCTCGTCGAGCACGAAGTTGTGGTCGTACCCGGAACCGGCCTTGCGGGGCCGGCGGAAGTCGAAGCGCGTGCCGGAGACGTCCTCCAGCGCGCCGGTCGGGATGAGGTCCGCGTCGACGGGGGTGTACCGGGAGGCGGCGACCCGCAGCTCGTGCCCGCCCGCGCTCCCCGCACCGGCCCCGGCCAGGTTCCAGTACGCGTGGCTGGTGAGGTTCACCACCGTCGGCGCGTCCGTGACCGCCTCGTACGCGATGCGCAGCGCGCCCGCCTCGTCGAGGGTGTAGGTCACCGCGACCTCCAGCCGGCCCGGGAAGCCCTCCTCGCCGTGCGGGCTGACCCGGGTCAGGCGCACCCCGTGCTCGACCGGGACCACGTCCCACACCCGCTTGTCGAAGCCGCGCGCCCCGCCGTGCAGCACGTTGGCCCCCTCGTTCGGGGCGAGCGCGTAGGTGCGCCCGTCCAGCGGGAAGCGGCCGCCGGCGATCCGGTTGGCGTACCGCCCGATCAGGGCGCCGAGGTAGGGGTCCGGATGGGCGAGGTAGCCGTCGAGGCCGGCGAACCCCAGCACCACGCTCCCGGTGCGCTCCCCCCACCGGTCCGGTACCTCGACCGACTGCACGATCCCGCCGTACGACAGGATCCGCACCCGTACACCCGCCCGCTCCAGTGTCCAGCGGTGGACCGGGGTGCCGCCGGACAGCGTGCCGAAGACTTCGCTCATGTGCGGCACTCTAGGTCAGGCCTTCTTCGCCGTGACCGCGCGGTAGGCGATCTCCGCCAGCCGGGCCTGCCCGTCCACGCTCGGGTGGAACCAGTCCCACCGGCTCAACTGGCCGGTGCCGAAGCGGTAGTCGTAGACCGCGCCGCCGTCGGAGCGGCACCGGTCGTCCCCGGCGCACACCTCCCGCAGCACCGTGTTGTAGTCCTCCACCCGCTTCTGCACGGTGTCGCGCCGCAGCGTCGCCGCCGCGTCCATGGCGTCCGCGTCGCCCAGCATCGAGGGGCAGATGCCCAGCTTCCACACCTGCTTGCCCAGCGGGTTGGTCCGGCCCTCGGACCACAGCCGCTTCAGGTTCGGCACACTGGCCACGAACACCTGGGTCTTGGGCAGTGCTTCACGGAGTGTGCGCATCGCCTCCTCGAAGTCGGCCCGGAAGTCGGCGACCGGGGTCATCTGCGCCGTGGTGTCCCGGCACGCGTCGTTCGCCCCGACCAGCACCGTCACCAGCTGCGGCCGGTGGCGCACGGCCCGGGCCATCTGCCCGGGCAGGTCCGCCATCCGCGCCCCGCGCACGGCGTGGTTCCAGCTCCGCTCGGCGGCCCCCGCCTTCCCGAGCAGCCGTACGGCCAGACTGTCGACCCGCTCGCTGCTGCCGGTCGCCCAGGACACCGACGGGCAGTCCACCAGCACCGCACAGGCGTCGAACCCGGTGGTGATGGAGTCGCCGACGGCCGCGACCGACGTGGGAGTGGTGTCCCACACCGGCACGGGCTTCGGCGAGCCCTTGCCCGCGCCCGCGCCGGGCGGCGCGGAGGAGTCGCCGCCGACGGCGTCGCATCCGGCGGTACCGAGGACGGCCGCGGTCAGGACCGCGAGCACGGCCCGCGCGCGGTGGCTTCGCTTCCGCATCCCTGCTCCATCCCTTCGCCGTGGCGTGCGCTTCTCCCAGTCATAACAACGCACGGAGGTTCCCGCCCGGCGAGGTGCGGCGGCTCACACCCGTACAAGCGTCCCCCCGGGTGAATGGCGGACGTTTCCCGGCACCGGGACCGACGGTACGTCACACTCCTTGCGCCGCCGCACGGTAGCCTCGCCATCAACGTGGTCCGCCCGGCCGCGGCCGTTCCGCCCCGTTTCCCCGATGTCCCGCTCTGCCCGGAGGTTCCGGTGACGACACGTGGAGTCCTGTACGTGCACTCCGCGCCGCGCGCGCTGTGCCCGCACGTCGAGTGGGCCGTCGCCGGGGTGCTCGGCACGCGCGTCAGCCTCGACTGGATCCGGCAGCCCGCCGCGCCCGGCACCTGGCGCTCGGAGTTCTCCTGGCAGGGCCAGGCGGGCACCGCCTCCAAGCTGGCCTCCGCGCTGCGCGGCTGGCACCTGCTGCGCTTCGAGGTCACCGCCGAGCCCTGCGCCACCGCCGAGGGCGAACGCTACAGCTGCACCCCCGACCTCGGCATCTTCCACGCCGTCACCGGCATCCACGGCGACATCCTCATCCCCGAGGACCGCCTGCGCGCCGCCCTGAGCCGCGCCCGGCAGGGCGAGACCGACCTGGAGGCCGAGATCTCCAAGCTCCTCGGCAAGCCCTGGGACGACGAACTGGAACCCTTCCGCTACGCGGGCGAGGGTGCCCCGGTCCGCTGGCTGCACCAAGTGGTCTGAGACGCCCTCGGGGGCGGCCCCTCAGGGGCGCGGGGAACCGCGTGACCAGCCGCGCACGACCCGCACGCGGCACACGACCGGCACGACGACGGCCCGGACCCCCACGGGGAGTCCGGGCCGCACGCGTTCGGGGGTCAGACCGTCCGGAACGCCAGCACCACGTTGTGCCCGCCGAACCCGAACGAGTCGTTGAGCGCGGCGATCCGCCCCTCGGCGGGCAGCTTGCGCGCCTCGTCGCGGACGACGTCCGCGTTGGCCTCGGCCTCCGGGTCGAGGTTCACGACGTTGATGGTCGGCGGCGCCACCCGGTGGTACAGCGCGAGCACCGTCGCGACGGACTCGACACCGCCGGCACCGCCCAGCAGGTGACCGGTCATCGACTTGGTCGCGGACACCGCGATGTGGTCGGTGTCGTCACCGAAGACCTTCCGCAGCGCCTTCAGCTCGGCGATGTCACCGGCCGGCGTCGACGTGGCGTGCGCGTTGACGTGCACGATCTCCGCCGGGTCCAGGTCGGTGCTGTCCAGCAGGTTCTGCAGGGCGTGCGCGATGCCGCGCCCCTCCGGCTCCGGCTGCACGATGTCGTGGCCGTCGGCGGAGACGCCCTGGCCGACCGCCTCGGCGTACACCCGCGCGCCGCGCCGGGCGGCGTGCTCGGCGGACTCCAGGACGATCACGCCGGCGCCCTCGCCGAGGACGAAGCCGTCGCGGGCGACGTCGTAGGGGCGCGAGGCGCCCTGCGGGTCGTCGTTGTTCTTGGACATCGCCATCATGTTGCCGAACGCGGCGATGGGCAGCGGGTGGATCGCCGCCTCCGTGCCGCCGGCCACGACGATGTCGGCGCGGCCGGTGCGGATCATCTCGACGGCGTAGCCGATGGCCTCGGCGCCCGACGCGCAGGCGGAGACCGGGGTGTGCACGCCCGCGCGGGCGCCGACGGCGAGGCCGACGTTGGCCGACGGGCCGTTCGGCATCAGCATGGGGACGGTGTGCGGGGAGACGCGGCGGACGCCCTTCTCCTTCAGCACGTCGTACTGGTCCAGCAGGGTCGTCACGCCGCCGATGCCGGAGGCGATGACGGCGCCCAGCCGGTCCGGGTCGACGTCGGCGCCCTCGCCGGCCTTGGCTTCGAAACCGGCGTCGGCCCAGGCCTCCCGGGCCGCGATCAGCGCGAACTGCGCCGAGCGGTCCAGGCGGCGGGCCTGCGGCCGGGGGATGACCTCGGTCGGCTCCACGGCGACCGGGGCCGCGATGCGGACCGCCTGCTCGGCGGCCCACTCCTGCTCCAGGGGCTTGACGCCGGAACGTCCGGCGATCAGGCCCTCCCAGGTAGAGGCTGCGTCGCCACCCAGCGGTGTGGTTGCGCCGATACCGGTGACGACCACAGTGCGATTGGTCGAGCTCACGGGAATTCTTTCTCCAACGTTGACGAGGATCAGCGGCGCCACCGCCGGGTGGCGGGGCCGGTCACCGGCCCGAGCAGACTCAGGCCTGGTGCTTGAGGATGTAGTCGGTCGCGTCGCCGACGGTCTTGAGGTTCTTGACGTCCTCGTCCGGGATCTTGACGTCGAAGCGCTCTTCGGCGGCGACGACGACCTCGACCATGGACAGCGAGTCGACGTCCAGGTCGTCGGTGAAGGACTTGTCCAGCTGGACGTCCTCAACCGGGATGCCGGCGATCTCGTTCACGATCTCCGCGAGACCGGCGACGATCTCTTCCTGAGTGGCGGCCATGGTGGCGCTCCTTCGTTGTGTTCCAGAGGGTTGGGCAGTGCGTCCCGTGCCGGACCGCAGGATCCGGCACGGAGTGCCTAGGGGAGGGTAACGACAGTCGCTGCGTAGACGAGACCCGCCCCGAAACCGATGACGAGCGCGGTGTCGCCGCTCTTCGCCTCGCCGGTCGCCAGGAGCCGCTCCATCGCGAGCGGGATCGAGGCGGCCGAGGTGTTGCCGGTGGTGCGGATGTCACGGGCGACCGTGACGTGCTCCGGCAACTTGAGGGTCTTCACCATCGAGTCGATGATCCGCACGTTGGCCTGGTGCGGGATGAAGACGTCCAGGTCGTCCGAGGTGATCCCGGCCGCGTCCAGCGCCTGCTGGGCGACCTTCGCCATCTCGAACACGGCCCAGCGGAAGACCGCCTGGCCCTCCTGCGTGATCGCAGGGAACTTCTCGACCGTTCCGTCGCGGTAGTCCGTCCACGGCACGGTCTGCTTGATGGTCTCGGACTTGTCGCCCTCGGAGCCCCAGACGGTCGGGCCGATCGCCGGCTCCTGGGACGGCCCGACCACGACCGCGCCCGCGCCGTCGCCGAACAGGAAGGCCGTGGCCCGGTCCTCCAGGTCGGTCAGGTCGCTGAGCCGCTCCACGCCGATGACGAGGACGTACTCCGCCGAGCCCTCGACGACCATGCCCTTGGCGAGGGTCAGGCCGTAGCCGAAGCCCGCGCAGCCGGCGGAGATGTCGAAGGCGGCGGCCCGGTCGGTGCCCAGCATGTCGGCGATCTGGGTCGCGACGGCCGGCGTCTGGCTGAAGTGCGAGACGGTCGAGACGACCACGGCACCGATCTGCTCGGCGTCGATCCCGGCGTCCGCGAGGGCCTTCCCGGAGGCCTCGACCGACATCGCGGCGACGGTCTCCTCGGGCGACGCCCAGTGCCGCGTCTCGATGCCGGAGCGCGAACGGATCCACTCGTCGGACGAGTCGATCGTCTCCAGGATCACCTCGTTCGGCACGACCCGGGTCGGGCGGTAGCCGCCCACACCGAGGATGCGCGCGTACGGGGCGCCCTTGCCGGGCTTGATCTTCGCCATGCGGTCGGCTCCTTGTCAGGCGCTGTGCTCTGCGACGAGCTCGCGTGCCGCGTCGAGGTCGTCGGGGGTCTTGAGGGCCAGCGTCTTCACGCCGGGCAGGGCGCGCTTGGCGAGCCCGGTCAGGGTGCCGCCCGGGCAGACCTCCAGCAGCGCGGTCGCGCCGAGCTCCTCGAAGGTCTCCATGCACAGGTCCCAGCGCACCGGGTTGGCGACCTGCCCGACCAGGCGCTCCAGCACCTCGGCGCCGGAGGCGATGGCCCGGCCGTCCTTGTTCGAGACGTACGGGACCTTGGGGTCCGCGGGCGACAGGGCCTCGGCGGCCTTCGCCAGCGCGTCGACCGCGGGAGCCATGTGGTGGGTGTGGAAGGCGCCGGCGACCTTGAGCGCGACGACCTTGCGCACGCCCTCGGGCTTGTCCGCGTCCAGCGCGGCCAGCTGCTCCTTGGTGCCGGCGGCGACGATCTGGCCCGCGCCGTTGATGTTCGCCGGGGTCAGGCCGAGCTTCTCCAGGTGCGGCACGGTCACCTCCGGGTCGCCGCCGAGGAGCGCCGACATGCCGGTCTCGGTGATCGCGGCGGCCTCGGCCATGGCCAGGCCCCGCTTGCGGACCAGGCCCAGCGCGGCCGCGTCGTCCAGGACGCCGGCGAAGGCGGCGGCGGTGATCTCACCGACGCTGTGGCCCGCGACCGCGCCCGGTGAGATGTCACCGAGTGCCGTGGCGGACAGCAGTCCGGCCGCGACGAGGAGCGGCTGGGCGACAGCCGTGTCCCGGATCGCGTCCGCGTCGGCCTTCGTGCCGTAGTGGACGAGATCGAGTCCGATGGCATCGGACCAGGCGGCGACGCGGTCGGCGGCGCCGGGCAGTTCGAGCCAGGGAGTCAGGAAGCCGGGCGTCTGGGCGCCCTGGCCGGGAGCGACGAGTACGAGCACCTTCACACTCTCTCTTGGGGACGGCCGCGGCCGCCCGTGGGGACAAGGACGAAGAACAGGAAGGGGTTTTGTGGAGCTCCGACAAAACCTTAGAGCTGTAGATCGCCGTCCGCCAGACGCCCCAGGATCAGGGCGATTCGCAGTGTGAAGGCAGAGCGTACATCGGAAGGGGACCAACCGGTGACGTCAGTCACACGTCGGAGCCGGTAGCGCACGGTGTTGGGGTGAACGAACAGCATCCGCGCGGCGCCTTCCAGGCTGCTGGCCTGCTCCAGGTAGACGCTGAGCGTCTCCAGCAGCGCGGCCCCGGCCTCCTCCAGCGGTCTGTAGATCTCCTCCACCAACTGCTCGCGGGCCGACGGGTCACCGGCGATCGCGCGCTCCGGGAGCAGGTCGTCCGCGAGGACCGGCCGCGGGGCGTCCTGCCAGGCCGAACACGCTTTGAGACCGGCCGCCGCGGCCTGCGCGGACCGGGTCGCGGCCAGCAGGTCGGGCACCACCGGGCCCGCCACCACCGGCCCGGCCGCGTACGGGCCGATCAGCGACTTGGCGACGGCCAGCGGGTTGTCGCTGCCGCCCGCGATGACCACCAGCCGGTCCCCGAGCACCCCGGTCAGCACCTGGAGCTTGGCGTGCCGGGCGGCCCGCCGGATGGCCTCCACGGTCAGCTCGGAGTCCCCGTCGGGCGCCGTGCCCAGCACCACGCACACGTGCTCGGGGGAGTTCCAGCCGAGGGCGGCGGCCCGCGAGACGGCCCCCTCGTCGGCCTCCCCGCTCAGCACGGCGTTCACCACCAGCGACTCCAGCCGCGCGTCCCAGGCACCGCGTGCCTCGGCGGCCTGCGCGTACACCTGGGCGGTGGCGAAGGCGATCTCGCGGGCGTACACGAGCAGCGCCTCGCGCAGCACCGACTCGTCGCCGGGCGCCGCGACCTCGTCGATCGCGCTCTCCATGACCTCGATGGTGGTGCGCACCATCTCCACGGTCTGCCGCAGGGTGATGGCCCGGGTCAGCTCGCGCGGTGCCGTGCCGAAGACGTCGGTGGAGATGGCCTGGGGGGCGTCGGGGCGCCGGAACCACTCGGTGAAGGCGGCGATGCCGGCCTGGGCGACCAGCCCGATCCAGGAACGGTTCTCCGGAGGCATGGCCCGGTACCAGGGCAGCGTCTCGTCCATCCGCGTAATGGCCTGCGCGGCGAGGGATCCGGACGACTTCTCCAGTCGCTTCAGGGTCGCTGCGTGCGGGTGGGCGAGGACGGCTGCGGTGTCGTTCATGCTGGTTTCGGGTTCGGGCACGGGGACAAGACTGCCTTATCCGGACGGGCGTGCGTGCCGCCGGGTCTACCGTGGACCTCGTGATGGACGTACGGCGCGCCGGCGAGCGCTACCAGGGCGGTGATCCCGCGGCCGGGATCGAGACGCGGCACGCCTTCTCCTTCGGCCCCCACTACGACCCGGACAACCTCCGCTTCGGCGCGGTCGTCGCCTGCAACGAGGAGCGGCTGGCGCCCGGCGCCGGCTTCGACGAGCATCCGCACAGCCACACGGAGATCGTGACCTGGGTGGTCGAGGGCGAGCTGACCCACCGCGACTCCACGGGCCGCGAGACGGTGGTCCGCCCCGGCGACCTCCAGCGGCTGAGCGCGGCGTCGGGCGTGCGGCACGTCGAACGCAACGACGGCCCCGCGCCCCTGACCTTCCTCCAGATGTGGCTGACCCCGCGCGACCCCGGCGGCGACCCCGGCTACGAGGTCGTCCGCGGCGTCGCCGACGCCACCCCGTACGCCGTGCCGGAGGCGGGCGCGGTCCTGCACGTGCGGCGGCCGGCGGCGGGGGAGCGGACGGTCCTGCCGGCCGCGGCGTTCGCGTACGTCCACGTCGTCCGGGGCGGGATCCGCCTGGGCGGCGCGGAGTTGGGCCCCGGCGACGCGGCCCGCGTCACGGACGCCGGGGGCCTGGAGGCGGTGGCGGTGACGCGGGCCGAGCTGCTGATCTGGGAGATGGCGGGCTAGCGGAGTTCCGCCAGCACCGCCTCCGTGAACGCCGGCCACGCCTCGATCGCCCACGGGCCGAACGCCCGGTCCGTCAGCGCGACGCAGGCCGCCCCCGCGTCCGGGTCGATCCACAGGAACGTACCGGACTGCCCGAAATGCCCGAACGTGCGGGGCGAGGACGAAGCGCCCGTCCAGTGCGGCGACTTGCCGTCGCGGATCTCGAAGCCGAGCCCCCAGTCGTTGGGGTTCTGGTGGCCGTACCCGGGCAGGACGCCCTTCGTGCCGGGGTACTGCACGGTCATCGCCCCGGCGACGGTCCGCGGGTCCAGCAGCCGGGGCGCCTGCACCTCGGCGGCGAAGCGCAGCAGGTCCTCCACCGTGGACACGCCGTCCTTGGCCGGGGAGCCCTCCAGCGTCGTCGACGTCATCCCCAGCGGCTCCAGCACGGCCTGCCGCAGGTACTCGCCGAAGGGGATGTCGGTCGCCCGGGCGAGGTGGTCGCCGAGCTGCTCGAACCCGGCGTTGGAGTACAGCCGCCGCTCGCCGGGCGCGGCCGTCGCCCGGTGCTCGTCGAAGGCGAGCCCGGAGGTGTGCGCCAGCAGGTGCCGTACGGTCGCGCCCCGCGGCCCGGCCGGCTCGTCGAGTTCGACCGCGCCCTCCTCGTACGCGACGAGCACCGCGTACGCGGCGAGCGGCTTGGTGACCGAGGCCAGCGGGAAGCGCCGCCCGGCCGGACCGTGGGTGCCCAGGACGGTGCCGTCCGCCCGTACGACGCCCGCCGCGGCGGTGGGAACCGGCCAGTTCTCGATCAGTGCGAGGCTCTTCAAGGACATGACCGTGAGCCTAAGCGGCGCGCCGCCGCGGCCGCACCGAGGGGCCGGTCGCCGGCCGCGTCCTGCCGGATTCTCGCCGCCGGTGCTTGCTTGGAGCGCACTCCAAGGTCCTAGCGTGGTGGCCATGACGGTGATGGAGACCGAGACCACGACGAGTACCCGTACCGACAGCTGCGCGGGACCGCGGCCGCGGAACCGCCGGCCGGACGGCCAGGACCAGTACACGATCAGCGAGGTCGCCGCCCTCACCGGCCTGAGCGCCCACACCCTGCGCTGGTACGAGCGCATCGGGCTGATGCCGCACATCGACCGGTCCCACACCGGCCAGCGGCGCTACACCAACCGGGACCTGGACTGGCTGGACCTCGTCGGCAAGCTCCGCCTGACCGGCATGCCGGTCGCGGACATGGTCCGGTACGCGGAACTGGTGCGCGAGGGCGACCACACCTACGGCGAGCGCTTCGACCTGCTCAAGGCGACCCGCGAGGACGTCCTGGCGCGGATCGCCGAACTCCAGGGCACGCTCGCCGTGCTCGACCGGAAGATCACCTTCTATGCGGACGCCGGGCGCGCCCTGGCGTCGGAGAGGTCCCGATGACGCACGGCAGGATCGCGCGGACGGCGCTCGGCACCGGCGGCCCCGAGGTGGGGATCCAGGGCCTGGGCTGCATGGGCATGAGCTTCGCCTACGGCCCGGCGGACGAGAAGGAGTCACGCGCCACCCTGGAACGGGCGCTGGAGCTCGGCGTCACGCTGTACGACACGGCGGACGCGTACGGCGCCGGGGAGAACGAGCGGTTCCTCGCGCCGTTCTTCCGGGCGCACCGCGACGAGGTGGTCGTCGCCACCAAGTTCGCCCTGGCGATCCCGCCGGACGAGCCGACGAAGCGGATCATCCGCAACGACCCGCCGTACATCCGCCAGGCCGTCGAGGCCAGCCTGCGGCGGCTCGGCGTCGACGTGATCGACCTCTATTACATGCACCGGCGCGACGTGAACGTGCCGATCGAGGAGACCGTCGGCGTGATGGCCGAGCTGGTGCGCGAGGGCAAGGTGAAGCACCTGGGGCTGAGCGAGGTGACGGCGGACGAACTGCGCGCCGCGCACGCCGTCCATCCGGTCGCCGCCGTGCAGTCGGAGTGGTCGCTGTTCAGCCGGGACATCGAGGCGAAGGTGGTGCCGGCGGCCCGGGAGCTGGGAGTGGCGCTGGTCCCGTACTCGCCGCTCGGCCGCGGCTTCCTCACCGGCTCCTTCGTGAACGCCGAGACCGACCTGTCGGCCGACGACTTCCGGCGTCAGCAGCCCCGCTTCACCGGCGGCAACGCGGCGGCCAACGCGGCCCTGCTGGACCCGGTCCGGACCGTCGCCGGGCGGCACGGAGCCACCCCCGGCCAGATCGCCCTGGCCTGGGTCCAGCAGCGGGCGGCGGTCCACGGGCTGCCGGTGGTCCCGATCCCGGGCACCCGTAAGCCGGGCCGGGTGGAGGAGAACACGGCGGCCACCGGCATCGTCCTGACCGAGGAGGAGCTCGCCCTGCTGGAGCCCATAGCCGCCCGGGTCGCGGGCGACCGCTACGCGGACATGGCGTTCACGTCGGCGGGCCGGGAGTGAGCGGCGCCGGCGGAGCGGCGCCCGCGGGGGCGCGGGGAACCGCGCGGGCGACCCGCCGCACCCGGCGGCGAAGGGCACCCGGCGGGCGCGGCCGCTGAAGGGTGTTGCAAAATGCCCGGAACCAAGCCTCCTGCGACACCCTTCAGAGCTGCGCCAGCAACTCCGCCTTCTTCACGGAGAACTCCTCGTCCGTCACCAGGCCGGCCCGGTGCAGCTCCCCGAGGTGCCGGATCCGCTCGGCGATGTCCGCGGGGTCGCGCCGCACCCCGGTCGGCACCGCGGCCACCGGCTGCGCCCTGCGCACCGCCGCCAGCACCGCCGCGGCGAACGGCAGCGACTCGTGCACCGGCCCGTACCCCAGCCCGAACACCACGGCCCCCGGGTCGTGGTCGGCCTGCGCGGGCGGCTCGGGCACCTCGCGCCGCGACAACCGCAGGTATCCCTCGAACAGTTCGGGGGAGCGCCACTCCACCCCGTTGAGGTCGGCGACCGGGAAGGTCTGGTCGCCGGCCTTCCACTTCGCCGACGACGCCCCGGTCCAGAACCACCGGAACGACACGGCCGTCCCGTCGAAGGACGCCTTCCCGTCGTACGCCTTGAACTGCAGGGGCGCCTCGGGCGCGGCCACCAGGTGGCGCTCGGCCGGCCCGGACTCCGTGAGCCGCGTGCGCAGTTCGTCGGCGTAGTACTCGGCGAGCACCTCCCGCTCGGCCGGCAGCACCAGCCGGTAGGGATCGCTGCCCTCCTTGAGCTGTCCCGCCGCCGCCTCCATCAACGGGTCGGCCCCGGGCCGGGGTTCGGCGTGCAGGACGACGGTGCCGCGCTTGCCGGGCGTCAGCGTCACCCGGGCCAGGGCCTGGAGGGGGACGCGGCGTTCCCCCAGCGTCTGCAAGAGCTTCGGTGTGCGAATCCCCCGTTCGTAGCGGATGAGCACGGAGTCGGACTCGAACTCCCAGGCAGCCTGAAATCCGGCCAGTACATCACCCATGCGGCTCATCGTATGCGGCACGCGCCCTTTCGTCCCCTCCCCGCGCATACCGCACTTCCTGCTGCCTCTACGCGCGTCCGGCTGCCGCCGCGCCGGACAGCCCGGCCCGGCACACGCCGTCGTCCCGCGCGCAGTCCACCGCGTCGTACGCGCCGACGCCGATCTCGGCGAAGTTGGCGAGGCTCTCCGTGCCCGGTTCGAAGTAGCCGCCGTGTCCCTCGGCGCCCCGCGCCGACAGCACCCGCGCGCCGAACCCGGCCGACACGGGGTCCGCCCCGTGACCGAGCCCGCCGACCTCCAGGTACGGCACGTCCTGCACCCAGTCGTCGGCGTCCCGCATCGCCCACACGTGGGCCGAGGTGCGCAGCTGGGAGGCCGCCTCGACGCGCATGCCGGGGCTGCCCGCCACCGCGATGTCCGCCACCCGGCCCGGCAGCCGGTGCGCGGCGAGCCCGCACACCACGGAGCCGTAGCTGTGGCAGAACAGCGACACGGGCGCGTCCCCGGGCAGCGCCCGCACCAGCGCGTCCAGCCGTCCGGCGCCGACCTCGGCGCGCATCGCGGTGGCCGCGTCCATGCCGAGCCCGCTGGGGGCGGTGTAGTCGGCCCAGGCGATCACGGCCGTACGGGTCGCCGGGCTCGCCGTGCGCTCGGCCGCGTACAGGGACTCGGCCATGCCGACGGGCGCGGAGTACTTGCGGTGGGTGCGCTGGAAGGTGAGCAGGCCGGTGTCGACACCGGGGACGACGACGGAGATCCGCTCGGCGCCGCGCAGGTCGCCGAACACCTCGGCGACCCGGCCGGAGCCGTCCGGGTCGAAGGCGAGGATGCGGCGGCCGCCGTGCATCAGCGCCTCGAAGCGGTGCATGCGGCGGCCCGCCGCCTGCTGCCCGGCCGGGGTGAGGTGGCCGTCGCGCATCCGCTCGCGCTCGGCCTCGCGGGCCTGCCCGAGGGCGACGCGGTTGGCGCGGTAGCGCAGTTCGACCGGGGCGCCGTTCATGTTGCCGACGGTGAGCGGGTAGCGGCGGGCCAGGCTCGCACGCTGCTGCTCGGTGAGGGAGGCGAAGAAGCGGGCGAGGCGGGCGGGGGCGGACCGCGCGTCGGGGAGTGGGCGTCCGTCGATCCGGCCGTGTTCCCAGGCGCTGAGCGAGGCGTGCAGCGGTGTCTCGCCGCGCTGGCCGCGCAGGGCGGTCCAGCCGGTCGTCGCCAGCATCACGAACACCACTGCCAGCGCGAGCAGCGCGCGCCACACGGTCGATTGCGAGGAGGTGTCGAAGGAAGTCACTGAAAGGACACACTAGGAGAACGGGAGGGTCTCGGGTGACCCAAGTGACGCGGATCACGTTTCGGTGCCGCCGTTACGGGGTTGGGCCCGGACGCCAGTTCCCCGCCAGTGCCGGACCCGCCTGGTCCAGGTACGTCCTGGCCAGCTCCCGCATCGCCTCCATGCTGAGGTCGCCGCTCGCCGACCAGATGCGCTCCGTCACGCGGATCACCCCGCCGACGACGGCCACCAGGATCCGCGGCCGCGGGTCCCGGTCGATGTCGAGCCCCTCGCGCTCGGCGATGATCCGCGCGAGCTCCTCCTCCAGTTCCGCCGCGCGCCGCAGGTGGGCGGCGAGCAGCGCGGGCGTCGACTCGATCACCCGGTAGACGCGCAGGTGCAGGTCGATCGGCACGAGCCGCTCGATGTCCGCGCCGATGGCGTCCCAGCTGTCCAGCACGGCCCGGCGCAGCGCCTCCAGCGGCGTCTCGGCGGCCGGGCGCGCCCGCAGGGCCGCGACGACGTGCGACTCCGCGAGCCGCGGCACGAAGAACGCCGCCTCCTCCTTGCTGGCGAAGTAGCGGAAGAAGGTGCGCTGCGAGACGTCGACGGCCGCCGCGATGTCGTCGACGGTCGTGGCCTCGTACCCGCGGGTGGCGAACAGCTCCAGGGCGGCGCGCAGCAGGGCGTCCCGGGTGGCCCGTTTCTTGCGTTCCCGCAGGCCCGGCCGCGGTGCCGCCCGCACGGTCCCGACCGTCTCCATGAACCCTCCTCGAACTGTTCGCCCAGTTCAGGGTATAGGTGAGTGTCGTGTCAGTTACCGACTTGTGAATTGGTTTGTCAACTGTCAGTGACTGTCATTAGCCTCAAGGTATGACTAGTCAGACCACCATCGACACGACGGGGTCGGGGGGCAGGGCGCCGGCCTCCCCGTCGGACGCGACGCCGGGCAAGGGGCTGCGCGGACACCCCTGGCTCACGCTCATCACCGTCGCAGTGGGGGTCATGATGGTGGCCCTCGACGGCACCATCGTGGCCATCGCCAACCCGGCCATCCAGAAGGACCTCAGCGCCACCTTCGCCGAGGTCCAGTGGATCACCAACGGCTACTTCCTCGCCCTCGCGGTCTCCCTGATCACCGCCGGCAAGCTCGGCGACCGCTTCGGCCACCGGCAGACCTTCCTCATCGGCGTGGTCGGCTTCGCGGCCGCCTCCGGTGCCATCGGCCTGTCCAGCAGCATCGCGCTGGTCGTCACCTTCCGCGTGCTGCAGGGCCTGTTCGGCGCGCTGCTGATGCCGGCCGCCCTCGGCCTGCTGCGGGCCACCTTCCCCGCCGAGAAGCTCAACATGGCCATCGGCATCTGGGGCATGGTCATCGGCGCCTCCACCGCGGGCGGCCCGATCCTCGGCGGTGTCCTCGTCGAGCACGTCAACTGGCAGTCGGTGTTCTTCATCAACGTGCCGGTCGGCATCCTGGCGGTCGTCCTCGGCGTCGTCATCCTGCTCGACCACCGCGCGCAGAACGCCCCGCGCTCCTTCGACATCCTCGGCATCGTCCTGCTGTCGGCCGCGATGTTCTGCCTGGTGTGGGCCCTGATCAAGGCCCCGGAGTGGGGCTGGGGCGACGGCAGGACGTGGGCGTTCCTCGCCGCCTCCGTGGTGGGCTTCGCGCTCTTCGCCGTCTGGGAGACCAAGGTCAGGGAACCGCTCGTCCCGCTGGGCCTGTTCCGCTCCGTCCCGCTCTCCGCGGGTGTCGTCCTGATGGTCCTGATGGCCATCGCCTTCATGGGCGGCCTGTTCTTCGTGACGTTCTACCTCCAGAACGTGCACGGCATGAGCCCGATCGACGCCGGCCTGCACCTGCTGCCGCTCACCGGCATGATGATCGTCGGCTCGCCGCTCGCCGGCGCGATGATCACCAAGTTCGGCCCGCGCGTCCCGCTGGCCGGCGGCATGGCGCTCACCGCGATCGCCATGTACGGCATGTCCACGCTGGAGACGGACACCGGCAGCGGCATCATGTCCGTCTGGTTCGCCCTGCTGGGCCTCGGCCTCGCGCCCGTCATGGTCGGCGCCACGGAGGTCATCGTGGGCAACGCGCCGATGGAGCTCTCCGGTGTCGCCGGCGGCCTCCAGCAGGCCGCGATGCAGATCGGCGGCAGCCTCGGCACGGCGGTGCTGGGCGCGGTGATGGCCTCCAAGGTCGACAACGACCTGGCCGGCAACTGGAAGGAGGCCGGTCTCCCGCAGCTCACGCCCGAACAGCTGGGCCAGGCCTCCGAGGCGGTCCAGGTCGGTGTGCCGCCGGTCGCCCCGGGCACGCCCGAGCAGATCGCCGCGAAGATCACCGAGGTCGCGCACGGCACGTTCATCGACGGCATGAGCCTGGCGTCGCTGACCGCCGCGGGCGTCGCGGCCGTCGCCGTGTTCGTCGCGTTCCTCACCAAGCGCGGGGAGAACGCCGAGGCGGGCGCGGGCGTCGGGCACATCTGACGGAGCGCCGCCGGTCCCGGCCGAGTTCGCCTATCAGGGTGAACAAGGCCGGTGATCCCTCCCCTTCGGCACGCGCCGCAGGTCACAGTGGGTCAAGTCCTCCGCAGGACATGGGGGACGCCGGCTGCGGCGCGCTGCCGGAGGGGGGCAGCGCGCAGGCAGCGGGATTGACCGCCGTATCGGGGGTACTCGCTTCACCGAACCCCGCAACGCATCCAACTGTCTGAGGGGTTCGGGGAGTTGATGATGGCGAGCTTCGGACACGGAACGCGCAGGCACCCCCGCTCACGTGGCCGGACGTGGTCACGGACCGGGCCGGATCGCGCGACGCTCGGAATCATCGGAGTCGTCTGCGCGGTCGCCGGGTTCTTCACGCTGGGGATCATCCTCGGCCCCGTCGCGATCGTCTGCGGCTGGCTCTCCATGGGACGCACCTGGGCGGGCGCCCGGCCGCTGCCGGCCGTGGTCGCCGTCGCCCTCGGCGCCGTGGACACGCTCCTGGCCGTCGTCTGGCTGGCCGGAGCGGCGACTCCGGGTCACGGCATGTTCTGACCCGGAGCAAGAAGAAAGGGCAGGGCCTCCGGCGGTGCGGCCGGGGGTCCTCCTGTGCGTCAGGGGCCTTCCGCGGGCCGGCGGGCACGGCCCGCCGACGGCACGCCCTTCAGCACCCCCGCCGGCGGCGGCCCCGCCTGCTCCGCCGCCGGGGCGCTCCTCAGCGCCGCCACCTCCTCGCGCAACGCCCGCACCTCCTCGGCCAGTTCCCGTATCGCCTGCGTCTGGCGCCGCTCCTCCACGTCGTCGTCGAAGCGCGCTATGAACCACGCGGCGATGTTCGCGGTCACCACACCCAGCAGGGCGATCCCGGACAGCATCAGCCCGACGGCCAGCATCCGCCCGAGCCCGGTGGTCGGCGCGTGGTCGCCGTACCCCACGGTGGTCATCGTCGTGAACGACCACCACACCGCGTCACCCAGCGTCTTGATGTTCCCGTCCGGCGAGTCCCGCTCCACCGACAGCACCGCCAGCGACCCGAACATCAGCAGGCCGACCACCGATCCGGCGACGTAGGTGGTGAGCCGTATCTGCGAGGCCATCCGGGCCCGCTGCCCGACCAGCAGCAGCGTCGACACCAGCCGCAGCAACCGCATCGGCTGCAGCAGCGGCAGCAGCACCGCCACCAGGTCGAGCCAGTGGGACCGCACGAAGTCCCCGCGCCGCTCGGCGAGGGCGAGCCGGACGGCGTAGTCGAGGGCGAACGCCCCCCACACCGCCCACTCCACGGCCTCGCACACGTCCACCACCGCGCGGCTCGCGTCGGGCCGGACGATCGGCACGGCGTAGGCGACCGCGAAGGCCAGGGCCAGGGCGAAGAGGGGCCGCTGCGCGTGCTGCTCCCAGCGGGCTTGGGCCGACTGCTGCTTCATGGCCGCATCGTAGGAAACGCGAAGGGGTGGTGTACCCGCAGGTGCACCACCCCTTGACGACGGCCCGTGCGCTACGCGTCGCCGCCCGCGACCCCCGGGTCGGCCGCCGACACGTCCAGCAGCCGGTACCGGTCGATCGCCTGCTTGAGCACCGAGCGGTCCACCTTGCCCTCGCGGGCCAGCTCGGTCAGCACCGCGACCACGACCGACTGCGCGTCGATGTGGAAGAAGCGGCGGGCCGCGCCCCGGGTGTCGGCGAAGCCGAAGCCGTCCGCGCCGAGGGACTGGTAGGTGCCCGGCACCCAGCGCGCGATCTGGTCGGGAACCGACCGCATCCAGTCGGAGACGGCCACGAACGGACCCTGCGCCCCGGCCAGCTTCCGCGTCACGTACGGCACCCGCTGCTCCTCCTCCGGGTGCAGCAGGTTGTGCTCCTCGCAGGCCACGGCGTCGCGCCGCAGCTCGTTCCAGGAGGTCGCCGACCAGACGTCCGCCCGGACGTTCCACTCCTCGGCGAGGATCCGCTGCGCCTCGATCGCCCAGGGCAGCGCCACGCCCGACGCCATGATCTGCGCCGGGATCGAGCCGGCCGTGCCCTCGCTGAAGCGGTAGATGCCCTTGAGGATGCCCTCGACGTCCACGTTCTCCGGCTCGGCCGGGTGCTGGATCGGCTCGTTGTAGACGGTCAGGTAGTAGAAGACGTCCTCGCCGTGCGGGTGCTCCTCGGAGCCGCCGTACATGCGGCGCAGGCCGTCCTTGACGATGTGCGCGATCTCGAAGCCGAACGCCGGGTCGTACGCCACGCACGCCGGGTTGGTCGAGGCGAGCAGCTGGGAGTGGCCGTCCGCGTGCTGGAGGCCCTCACCGGTCAGGGTCGTGCGGCCGGCGGTCGCGCCCAGCACGAAACCGCGCGCCAGCTGGTCGGCCATCTGCCAGAACTGGTCGCCGGTGCGCTGGAAACCGAACATCGAGTAGAAGACGTAGACCGGGATCAGCGGCTCGCCGTGGGTCGCGTAGGCCGATCCGGCGGCGATCAGGGAGGCCGTGCAGCCGGCCTCCGAGATGCCGTCGTGCAGCATCTGGCCGTTGGGCGACTCCTTGTAGGCGAGCAGCAGCTCGCGGTCGACCGCCTCGTACTGCTGGCCCAGCGGGTTGTAGATCTTCGCACTCGGGAAGAAGGAGTCCATGCCGAACGTGCGGTACTCGTCCGGCGCGATCAGCACGAACCGCTTGCCGATCTCCTTGTCCCGCATGAGGTCCTTGAGGAGCCGGACGAAGGCCATGGTCGTCGCGATGGACTGCTGACCCGAGCCCTTCTTCACGCTCGCGTACGTCTTGTCGTCGGGGAGCGCCAGCGGCTCGGAGCGGACCACGCGCGTGGGCACGTACCCGCCCAGGCTCTTGCGGCGGTCGTGCATGTACTGGATCTCCTCCGAGTTCCGGCCCGGGTGGTAGTACGGCGGCAGGCCGGACTCCAGCTCCTTGTCGGAGATCGGCAGGTGCAGGCGGTCCCGGAAGCGCTTGAGGTCGTCGACCGTCAGCTTCTTCATCTGGTGCGTGGCGTTGCGGCCCTCGAAGTTCGGGCCCAGCGTCCAGCCCTTGATCGTCTTGGCGAGGATGACCGTCGGCTGGCCCTTGTGCTCCACGGCCGCCTTGTAGGCCGCGAAGATCTTGCGGTGGTCGTGACCGCCGCGGCCCAGGTGCAGGATCTGGTCGTCGGTCATGTTCTCGACCATCGCGCGCAGCCGGTGGTCGTCGCCGAAGAAGTGGTCGCGGATGTACGCGCCGGACTCGGTGGCGTACGTCTGGAACTGCCCGTCCGGGGTCGTGTTCATCTTGTTGACCAGGATGCCGTCGCGGTCCTGCGCGAGCAGCGGGTCCCAGGTGCGGTCCCAGATCAGCTTGATCACGTTCCAGCCGGCACCCCGGAAGACCGACTCCAGCTCCTGGATGATCTTGCCGTTGCCGCGCACCGGGCCGTCCAGGCGCTGGAGGTTGCAGTTGACCACGAAGGTCAGGTTGTCCAGGCCCTCGCGCGCGGCGAGCGTGAGCTGGCCCAGCGACTCCGGCTCGTCCATCTCGCCGTCGCCGAGGAACGCCCAGACGTGTGACTTCGAGGTGTCGGCGATCCCGCGCGCGTGCATGTAGCGGTTCATGCGCGCCTGGTAGATCGCGCCGATCGGGCCGAGGCCCATCGAGACCGTCGGGAACTCCCAGAAGTCCGGCATCAGGCGCGGGTGCGGGTACGACGACAGGCCGTGCGGCGACTGCGACTTCTCCTGGCGGAAGCCGTCCAGGTGCTGCTCGCCGAGCCGGTCCAGCAGGTACGCGCGCGCGTAGATGCCCGGGGAGGCGTGGCCCTGGAAGAAGACCTGGTCCCCGCCGTCGCCCTCGTCCTTGCCGCGGAAGAAGTGGTTGAAGCCGACGTCGTACAGGGAGGCGGAGGAGGCGAACGTGGCGATGTGGCCGCCCACGCCGACGCCGGGCCGCTGGGCCCGCGAGACCATCACGGCCGCGTTCCAGCGGGTGGCGTTGAGGATCCTGCGCTCGATCTCCTCGTTGCCCGGGAAGAACGGCTCGCTCTTGGTGGGGATGGTGTTGACGTAGTCCGTGCTGCGCATCTCGGGCACGGCCACGCGCTTCTCGCGGGCCCGCTCGATCAGCCGCAGCATCAGGTAGCGGGCCCGCTCCCGGCCGCGCTCGTCGACGGCGGCGTCGAGGGAGTCGAGCCACTCCTGGGTCTCTTCGGGATCGAAGTCAGGAACCTGACTCGGAAGGCCGCCAATGATGATCGGGTTGCGATCGGATGCGGAAGCCACGCTGTTCCTTACCTGTCAGAGGGCCGCTGTTCGGGGGGTGTGCCTGCACCGTTCCCCATCGTGTACCTCGGGACGGCAAACGTCACCTTTACTGAGGGGTAACCGGTACCCGCCGGCGGCGGGCGGTTCCCAAACGCGCAAAGGGGGGCAGAAAGGTGTGGTGTGTGTCACCTGGGACCATGATGGTGTGCAGGGAGTTGCGGTGACACGGCCAGGATCGTCACCGTTTCGGCGGTCTGAACGGCCGGGTACTTGCGCGATCCGTCCCGCCCGTGTGGACTACGGCCAATGCTTCGCGCACGCGCGTGGCTGAGACTCCCCCACGAACTGGGGGGTACCCCCATCCAAGAACATGATCAGGAGGCAACCCGTGAGCGCGACCGCGGACCACGCGGAGGAGCGGACGAACCCTGCCGGCAGGCTGGGGTTCCAGCCCGGGCAGGTGGTCCAGGAGATCGGCTACGACGACGACGTCGACCAGGAGCTCCGCGAGGCCATCGAGGAAACCATCGAGGGCGACCTGGTCGACGAGGACTACGACGACGTGGCCGACGCCGTTGTGCTGTGGTTCCGTGACGACGACGGCGACCTGACGGATGCGCTGGTGGATGCCACCACGTACATCGAAGAAGGCGGCGCGATCCTGCTCCTCACGCCGAAGACCGGCCGTGCGGGGTATGTGGAGCCGAGCGACATCTCGGAGGCCGCCACGACGGCCGGCCTCACGGCGTCCAAGAGCGTCAGCGTCGGCAAGGACTGGAGCGGCAGCCGGCTGGCGACGCCGAAGGCCGCGAAGGCCAAGCGCTAGCCGCAGGACCGGGCGGGCCGACCACGTCGGCCCGCCCGCCGGCCTGTGACGCTCCCTGCGTAGGGTGGTTCCGTCCGAACAACCCTCCGAAGGGACGAACAGCGCGATGGCGATCCAGGTCGGCGAGAAGGCCCCCGACTTCGAGCTCAAGGACAACCACGGCGCGACCGTGAAGCTCTCCGACTTCCGCGGTCACAAGAACGTGGTGCTGCTCTTCTACCCCTTCGCCTTCACCGGCGTGTGCACGGGCGAGCTGTGCGAGCTGCGCGACAACCTGCCGCAGTTCTCCGACCGCGACACCCAGCTGCTCGCGGTCTCCAACGACTCCATCCACACCCTGCGCGTCTTCGCCGAGCAGGAGGGCCTGGAGTACCCGCTGCTGTCGGACTTCTGGCCGCACGGCAACGTCTCGCGCGCGTACGGCGTCTTCGACGAGGACAAGGGTTGCGCCGTGCGCGGGACCTTCGTCATCGACAAGGAGGGCGTCGTGCGGTGGACCGTGGTCAACGGCCTGCCGGACGCCCGCGACCTGAACGACTACGTGAAGGCGCTCGACACCCTGTGACGTTCCCGGAGCCCCCCGACACCCTGTGATTCTTCGGCTCCGGGGCCTGCGGGGGGCGGGAACCCGTCACTAGGATCGACTCGTTGATCCGACATCCGAGCACTACGGGGCACCCCGCCCCTGGACACCAATGGAGGACTCGTGGGAGTCAGCCTCAGCAAGGGCGGCAACGTATCGCTGACCAAGGAGGCGCCGGGCCTGACCGCGGTCATCGTCGGTCTGGGGTGGGACGTCCGCACCACGACCGGCACCGACTTCGACCTGGACGCGAGCGCGCTGCTGCTGAACAGCTCCGGCAAGGTCGCCAGCGACGCGCACTTCGTCTTCTTCAACAACCTCAAGAGCCCGGACGGCTCGGTCGAGCACACCGGTGACAACCTCACCGGCGAGGGCGAGGGCGACGACGAGCAGATCAAGGTCGACCTCGCCGGCGTCCCGGCCGACGTCGAGAAGATCGTCTTCCCGGTCTCCATCTACGACGCCGAGAACCGCCAGCAGTCCTTCGGCCAGGTCCGCAACGCGTTCATCCGCGTGGTGAACCAGGCCGGCGGCGCCGAGATCGCCCGCTACGACCTGAGCGAGGACGCCTCCACCGAGACCGCGATGGTCTTCGGTGAGCTGTACCGGCACGGCGCGGAGTGGAAGTTCCGCGCCATCGGCCAGGGCTACGCCTCGGGCCTGCGCGGCATCGCGCAGGACTTCGGCGTGAACGTCTGAGCCGTTCCGAAGGTCTCTGTCCGGCGTCGCACGGTTTAGGTGCGGCGCCGGACGCGTAGGACAGCCACAGAAGCATCGCCTCGGGAGGGGACCAGCATCATGGGCGTCACGCTCGCCAAGGGGGGCAACGTCTCCCTGTCCAAGGCCGCACCGAACCTCACGCAGGTGATGGTCGGGCTCGGCTGGGACGCGCGTTCCACCACCGGAGCCCCGTTCGACCTCGACGCCAGCGCCCTGATGTGCAGCGGAGGCCGGGTGCTGGGGGACGAGTGGTTCGTCTTCTACAACCAGCTCAAGAGCCCGGACGGCTCGGTCGAGCACACCGGTGACAACCTCACCGGCGAGGGCGACGGCGACGACGAGTCGATCCTGATCGACCTCTCCAAGGTGCCGCCGCAGGTCGACAAGATCGTCTTCCCGGTCTCGATCCACCTGGCCGACGAGCGCGGCCAGACCTTCGGCCAGGTCAGCAACGCCTTCATCCGCGTGGTGAACCAGGCGGACGGCCAGGAGCTCGCCCGTTACGACCTGAGCGAGGACGCCTCCACCGAAACGGCGATGATCTTCGGCGAGGTCTACCGGTATCAGGGCGAATGGAAGTTCCGGGCCGTGGGACAGGGGTACGCGTCGGGCCTGCGGGGGATCGCTCTAGACTTCGGAGTCAATGTTTCGTAAAGCCGGGTACGGCGTGGGGCAAATTCCCCGCCAAGCTTCGCTTGGGGGTACCCCCAACACACGATTGGGTAGCCAGTGGTTCTGAAAACCTTCGGGTGGTCGTTCGCGGTCACCGCGCTCGGCCTGGTCGCAGCGGTCCTGTTCGGGGGGTGGACCGCGTTCGGCATCGTGGCGATCCTCTCGATCCTCGAGATTTCGCTGTCCTTCGACAACGCGGTGGTCAACGCCGGGATCCTGAAGAAGATGAATGCCTTCTGGCAGAAGATCTTCCTCACCATCGGCATCCTGATCGCCGTCTTCGGCATGCGGCTGGTCTTCCCCGTCGTGATCGTCGCCGTCAGCGCCCAGCTCGGCCCGATCGAGGCGGTCGACCTGGCGCTCAGCGACAAGGACCGCTACCAGGAGCTCGTCACCGACGCCCACCCGGCGATCGCCGCCTTCGGCGGCATGTTCCTGCTGATGATCTTCCTGGACTTCATCTTCGAGGACCGGGACATCAAGTGGCTGACCTGGCTGGAGCGGCCGCTGGCCAAGCTCGGCAGGGTCGACATGCTCTCGGTGTGCATCGCGCTGATCGTCCTGCTGATCTCGGCGCTGACCTTCGCCACCCACGCCCACCAGCACGGCGGCGCGCACGTGGACAAGGCCGAGACGGTGCTGCTGTCCGGCATCGCCGGCCTGATCACGTACATGATCGTGGGCGGGCTGTCCGGCTACTTCGAGGACAAGCTCGAAGAGGAGGAGGAGCGCGAGCACGAGGCCGAGGAGGAGGCCGAGCGCACCGGCAGGCCCAAGTCGGCGGTCGCGCTGGCCGGCAAGGCCGCCTTCTTCATGTTCCTCTACCTGGAGGTCCTGGACGCCTCGTTCTCCTTCGACGGCGTCATCGGCGCGTTCGCCATCACCAACGACATCGTGCTGATGGCGCTGGGCCTGGGCATCGGCGCCATGTACGTCCGCTCGCTCACCGTCTACCTGGTCCGCCAGGGCACCCTGGACGACTACGTCTACCTGGAGCACGGCGCCCACTACGCCATCGGCGCCCTGGCGCTGATCCTGCTCGTCACCATCCAGTACGAGATCAACGAGATCGTCACCGGTCTCATCGGCGTCGTCCTGATCGGCGCCTCCTTCTGGTCCTCCGTGCGCCGCAACAAGCGGCTGGCGGCGGCCGAAGGCACGGACTCGGACGACAAGACCGAGGTGTCGTCCGGGGTGTGACGGCCCTCCGCGTGAGGAACGCTCTGTGCGGGGCGGCCACCGAGGACGACTCCTCGGGGCCGCCCCGCCGGTCGTCGAGGCCCGTGGGTTCCCGTGACCCGCGGGCCCTTCACATGAACCTGGGGGCGGGAATGGGACTCTTCGACGGACTCTGGCGCGGACGCGGTGCCGACTTCGACTCGGGCAACGCCGCGAGCAACGCCATCGAACTGACCAAACGGCACAGTCAGGTCTCCCTGACCAAGCAGGGCGCGGCCACCGGCCACCTGCGCATCAACCTGTCCTGGCGGATGCGGACCTCCGACTTCGGCGGCGCGCAGCGCGAGAGCCTGCTGCGCCACCCCTTCAAGGCGCTCAAGCCGCCGGAGGTGATCGGCCACAGCCAGAGCATGGTCAACGTCGACCTCGACCTGGGCTGCCTGTACGAGCTCCAGGACGGCACCAAGGGCGTCGTCCAGCCCCTCGGCGGCTACCTCGGCGACGTCAACGCCCCGCCGTACGTCAAGCTCAGCGGCGACGACCGGTTCGGCTCCGGGTCCGGCGAGACGATCTACGTCAACCTCGACCACCGCGAGAACATCAAGCGGCTGCTCGTCTTCGCGTACATCTACGACCAGACACCCGCGTTCGACCGTACGCACGCCGTCGTGACGCTGTACCCGAGCAACGGCCCGCGCATCGAGATAAGCCTGGACGAACGGCACCCCCAGGCCCGGTCCTGCGCGGTGGTGCTGATCGAGAACGTGAAGCAGGAGATCGTCGTGCGGCGCGAGGTGAAGTTCGTCTACGGCTTCCAGGCGGAGCTCGACCGGCTGTACGGGTGGGGGCTGCAGTGGGGGCGGGGGTACAAGACGAAGGCCCAGCGCTGAGGGGCGCTGCCGCCGGGCCGGGTGTGCCTCGGGGGGCCGGGGCGCGTCCGTCGTCCGGCGGGCTCCTGGTGGCCCGTCGCGCGGTTCCCCGCGCCCCCGAAGGGGCGCGGCCCGGCTACCGGCCGAGGAACTGGGGGCCCTGCGGCGGGAGTCTGAAGTCGGGGTCGGGGGCGGGCGCTGCGGGGTAGCCGTAGCCGGGCCGGGCCCCCGCGGTCGCGGGGGACGGGGACTGGGGGTACCCGTACGCGGACGGGTGCGGGTAGCCGTAGGAGGGGGCCGTGGTCGCCGGGGGCTGCTGCGTGGTCGCCGGGGGCTGCTGCGTCGTCGCGGGCGGCTGCTGCGGGTAGCCGTACGTGGGCTGGGCCGGGACGCCCGGGGGCTGCTCCGGGGGCAGCGGGCGGGACAGGTCCGGCGCGGGGTGCGCGGGGCCGGGCCGGGTGGGGCCGGCCGCCGCGGACTCCTCCTGCGCCGCCTCCGACTCGTCGACCGAGATGCCGAAGTCGGTCGCCAGTCCCTTCAGGCCGTTGGAGTAGCCCTCGCCCAGCGCGCGGAACTTCCAGGCCTCGCCGCGCCGGTACAGCTCGCCGCAGATCAGCGCGGTCTCCTGGCCCGTCTCCGGCTTCACGTCGAAGTACGCCAGCGGTTCCCCGTCGGCGCGGGCCGCGTCGTACAGCAGGATGCGCAGGTCCCGTACGCGGTCGAAGGTGACGCCGTCCGCCGAAGCGACCAGGAGAATCCGGCCGACCTCGGACTCGACACCGGCGCAATCTGTCTGGATCGTGTCGGTGAGGCCCTCGGCGACCCGCTTCTTGCCGAGCCGCCAGACCTTCCCGGAGGGGTGCCGGGGCTGGTTGTAGAAGACGAAGTCCTCGTCGGAGCGCACACGGCCGTCGGGACCGAGGAGCAGCGCGGAGGCGTCGACGTCCGGTACCCCCTGCCCGGGCGTCCAGCGCAGCACGGCACGTACCGTGGTGGCTTCGAGCGGGACGTTCGACCCCTTCAGCATCGCGTGCGTCATGCCGTCATCCTGCCCTCTCCGTCCTGGTCACGACAACGCGGGGGTATGTCGTCGACACAGCCGGGTTACCTGGAATTCATGACCGACGGGAACCCCGGACACAGATCTCTACGTACTATTACCGGCCACCTTTCGACATCACAGGCCGCCCAGCCACCACGGGGGAGTTCAATGCGTCATTTCGGGCATATCGCCCCTGAGGTGCGGAAGCGTCTCTTCTACCGGGAGCCGGTCGAGTTCACCCCGGACTCCCCGGCCCGGCTGCTCGCCGCGGCCCTGGGCGCGACGCTCTACAGCCCGGCGACCCGGCCGCAGCTCGCCGACGACATCGTCAAGCAGGCCGGTCGCGGCGTGGTGTCGATGGTGCTGTGCCTGGAGGACTCGATCGACGACGCGGACGTCCCGGCCGGCGAGGAGAACCTCGTCAGGCAGTTCGCGGACCTCGCCGCACGGCCCGGGGCGGCGCTGCCGCTGCTGTTCGTCCGGGTCCGCGCCCCCGAGCAGATCCCCGACCTGGTCCGGCGCCTCGGCCCCGCCGTGCGGCTGCTGTCCGGATTCGTGCTGCCGAAGTTCACCGAGGAACGCGGCGTGCCCTTCCTGGAGGCGCTCGCCGACGCGGAGGCCGCCTGCGGGCGGCGGCTGTTCGCCATGCCGGTCCTGGAGTCGCCGGAGCTGCTGTACCGGGAGTCCCGCGTGGCGACCCTGGAGGGCATCTCCCGCGCGGTCGACAAGTACCGCGACCGCGTGCTGGCGCTGCGCCTGGGCGTGACGGACTTCTGCTCCTCCTACGGGCTGCGCCGGGCCCCGGACATGACGGCGTACGACGTGCAGGTCGTCGCCTCCGTGATCGCCGACGTGGTGAACATGCTGGGGCGGGCCGACGGCAGCGGCTTCACGGTGACCGGGCCGGTGTGGGAGTACTTCCGGGTCCAGGAGCGCATGTTCAAGCCGATGCTGCGGCAGAGCCCGTTCCTGGAGGTGCAGGCCGTGGAGCTGCGCGAGAAGCTGATCGAGCACGCCATGGACGGCCTGCTGCGGGAGATCTCCCTGGACCACGCCAACGGCCTGCTCGGCAAGACCTGCATCCACCCCTCCCACGTCCTGCCCGTGCACGCCCTGTCGGTGGTCAGCCACGAGGAGTTCAGCGACGCCCAGGACATCCTGCGGCCGGAACGCTGCGGCGGGGGCGTGCTCAGGTCGGCGTACACGAACAAGATGAACGAGGTGAAGCCGCACCGCGCCTGGGCGGAGCGGACCCTGCTGCGCGCCGAGGTCTTCGGCGTGGCGAACGAGGACGTCGGCTTCGTGGAGCTGCTCGCGGCCGGACTGCCCGGCTGACCGCCGGCACGCGAGGACCACGGAAGCCGGCACGACAACGCATGGAGAGAGCAGTGAACGAGGGGGTGCGTCCCGGAGGGACGCGCGACGCGGCGGCGGACGGCCCGGCGGACGGGGCGGGCGGCGTCTGGTCCGGCCGGTGGGTCGCCGAGCGGCTCGGCGTCGAACTGGCCGGTGACGACGCGCTGACCGGCCTGCTGGGGCTCGCGCTGCGCCGCAACCCCAAGCGGGCGCACCTGCTCGTGTCCCACGTGCTCGGCAAGCACGTACCGCAGTCGCCGTCCGTCGTCTACGGCCACGGGCTGGCGCTCGGGCGCCGGGTGCGGGAGCTGCTGGGCCCCGGCGAGGCGCGCGAGGCGGTCGTCCTCGGCTACGCGGAGACGGCGACCGGTCTCGGCCACGCGGTGGCCGACGGCATCGGCGTGGCCCCGTACCTGCACTCCACCCGCCGGCCGGTGCCGGGCGTGGCCCCGGCGGGCGGCTTCGAGGAGTCCCACTCGCACGCCACCTCGCACCTGCTGCTGCCGGAGGACCCGGCGCTGCTGGTCGGCGACGGCCCGCTCGTCCTGGTCGACGACGAGTTCTCCACCGGCAACACGGTCCTGAACACCATCCGCGACCTGCACCAGCGCTACCCGCGCGGGCGGTACGTCGTGGTCGCCCTGGTCGACATGCGGTCGCCCGCCGACGCCGGCCGCCTGGACGACCTCGCCCGCGAGATCGGCGCCCGCGTCGACCTGGTCGCCGCCGCCTCGGGCACGGTGCGGCTGCCGGAGGACGTGCTGGCGAAGGGGCAGGAGCTGGTCGCCCGGTACGAGACGGAGGCCGGCGACGCGCGCCCGGCGGCCTCCGGGGGCGCGGACGGCCGTGTCACGCGCGTCGAGCTGGGCTGGCCGCGCGGGCTGCCCGACGGGGGACGGCACGGGTTCACCCCCGCGCACCGCGAGCGGCTGGAGGGCGCCCTGCCCGCCATGGCCGCGCGGCTCGCGCGGGCGCTGCCCGCCGGCGCCCGCCGCGTCCTCGTCCTCGGCTTCGAGGAGCTCATGTACGCGCCGCTGCGACTCGCCCGCGAGCTGGAGCGGGCCGTCGACGCCGAGGTGCGGTTCTCCACCACCACCCGCTCGCCCGTCCTGCCGGTCGACGACCCCGGCTACGCGATACGCACCCGCCTGGTCTTCCCCGCGCACGACGACCCCGCCGACGGCCCCGGCGACCGCTACGCCTACAACGTGGCGGGCGCCGGCTTCGACGCCGTGGTCGCCGTCGTCGACTCGGTCGCCGACACCGCGCGGCTGCACGCGCCCGACGGCCTGCTGGCCCGGCTCGCCGCGCACACCCCGCAGGTCCTCCTCGCGGTCGTCCCGAGCTACGTCCCCGAGCCCCTGTACGTCCCCGAAAGGACCTCCATGCTGCCCGAACCCCTGCGCGGCCCCGCCTTCTCCTCGTACGCGCCCGAGGAGGTCGGCTGGCTGCTGCAGGACCTCTCGGACGTGACGCTGGAGGCGCCGACCGAGGAGCGCGAGGAGGCGATCCAGAGCGGCGGGGCGCACTACGCCGAGTCGCTGCCGGTGGAGTACCAGCCCACCGAGCAGTACCAGCAGCTCTTCCACGCGGCGCTGGACACCTCGGCGGCCCGCATCGCCCGGGCGGTCGGCGTGGTCACCGAGGCCGTCCTCGCCGAGCGGTCCCCCCGCCCCGTCCTGGTCTCCCTGGCCCGCGCGGGCACGCCGGTCGGCATCCTGATGCGCCGCTGGGCCCGGTACCGGCACGGCCTGGAGCTGCCGCACTACGCCGTCTCCATCGTCCGCGGCCGCGGCATCGACGCCAACGCGCTGCGCTGGCTCGCCGAGCACCACGACCCGCGCGACGTCGTCTTCGTCGACGGCTGGACCGGCAAGGGCGCCATCACCCGCGAACTCGCCCAGGCGGTCGCCGAGTTCGAGAAGTCCGGCGGCGCCGCCGGCTTCGACCCGGAGATCGCGGTGCTGGCCGACCCGGGCGCGTGCGTGCGGACGTACGGCACCCGCGAGGACTTCCTCATCCCCTCCGCCTGCCTCAACTCCACGGTGTCCGGCCTGGTCTCCCGCACGGTGCTGCGGGCGGACCTGGTGGGTCCGCACGACTTCCACGGCGCGAAGTTCTACCGCGAACTCGCCGGCGCCGACGTCTCGGTGGCCTTCCTCGACGCGGTGTCCGCCCGCTTCGAGGAGGTCACCGGCGAGGCCGACGCCCAGGCGAAGGAACTGCTCGCCACCGACCGCACCCCCACCTGGGAGGGCTGGGCGGCCGTCGAGCGCATCAGTGAGGAGTACGGCATCCACGACGTCAACCTGGTCAAGCCCGGAGTCGGCGAGACCACCCGGGTCCTGCTGCGCCGCGTGCCCTGGAAGGTGCTGGCCCGGGCCGGCGCGGGCCGCGACCTCGACCACGTCCGCCTGCTGGCCGAGCAGCGCGGCGTGCCCGTCGAGGAGGTCGACGGCCTGCCCTACACCTGCGTCGGCCTGATCCACCCCCGGTACACGCGGGGCGCGACCGGCGCCGACGGCAAGGCGGTGGCGGTCTGATGCCGGTGCTCGTCGCCAGCGACCTCGATCGCACGCTGATCTACTCCGCCGCCGCCCTGGCGCTGACCATGCCGGACGCCCGGGCGCCCCGGCTGCTGTGCGTGGAGGTGCACGAGAGCAGGCCGCTGTCCTACCTGACGGAGACGGCCGCCCAGCTCCTGACCGACCTCGGCGACACGGCGCTGTTCGTGCCGACCACGACCCGCACCCGCAAGCAGTACCAGCGCATCAACCTGCCGGGCCCCGCCCCGAAGTACGCCATCTGCGCCAACGGCGGGCACCTGCTGGTGGACGGCGTCTCCGACCCGGACTGGCAGGCGCGGGTGACGGCCCGGCTGGCCGACGAGTGCGCCTCGCTCGACGAGGTGAGCGAGCACCTGATGCGGGAGGCCGACCCGGCCTGGGTCCGCAAGCACCGCATCGCCGAGGACCTGTTCGTCTACCTCGTCGTCGAGCGCGAACTGCTTCCCGAGGACTGGGTGAAGGAGCTCGCGGTGTGGGCGGAGAACCGCGGCTGGACCGTCTCGCTGCAGGGCCGCAAGATCTACGCGGTGCCCAAGCCGCTCACCAAGAGCGCGGCGATGCGCGAGGTCGCCCGTCGCAGCGGCGCCACCCTCGCCCTGGCCGCCGGCGACTCCCTCCTCGACGCCGACCTCCTGCTGGCCGCCGACCGCGGCTGGCGCCCCGGCCACGGCGAACTCGCCGACAGCGGCTGGACGGCGCCCGCGATCAGCGCGCTTCCCGAGCGGGGCGTCCTGGCCGGGGAGCGGATCCTGCGGGAGTTCCTGCGGGCGGTGCGGCAGGCGGGGTGACGCCCGGGTCCTCCGCGTCCTCCGGGTCCCGGGGCCGGTCGTCCGCGCGCCCCCGCCGGCGCCGGCCGGCCCCCGGCCGCAGCAGGCGCACACCGGCGAACGCCAGCACGGCCAGGGCGGCCACGGCGAGGACGCCCTTGGAGTACGTGGAGACGATCCGGGTGACCTCGGGCCAGTTGTCCCCGAGGGCGTAACCGGCCAGCACGAACACGGTGTTCCAGAGCGCGCTGCCCAGCGTGGTGAGCCCGAGGAACACCGGCAGCCGCATGCGCTCGACGCCCGCCGGCACGGAGATCAGGCTGCGGAAGACGGGGATCATCCGGCCGAAGAACACCGCCTTGGTGCCGTGCCGCAGGAACCACGCCTCGGTCCGCTCGATGTCCGCGGCCTTCACCAGCGGCAGCCGCGCCGCCAGCGCCACCGTCCGGTCCCGGCCGAGCAGCGCGCCGATCCCGTACAGCGCGAGCGCGCCGATCACCGAGCCCGCCGTCGTCCACACCAGGACGGCGATCAGGCTCATCCGGCCGCTGCTCGCCGCGAACCCGGCGAGCGGCAGGATCACCTCGCTGGGCAGGGGAGGGAAGAGGTTCTCCAGCGCGATGGCCAGCCCGGCACCGGGCGCGCCCAGCGCGTCCATGAGGTCGATGATCCACTGCGGGGCGGCACCGCCGCCCGCGGCGAGCACGGGTGCCGCCCCGGCCGTCGTCTGCGCTGCGATGGCTGTCATGCCCAGCACGGTAGGAAACGAAGGCTGAAGAGAGGCTGAGGACGGCCGCGGGGCGGGTGCGCGGCGCGGCCGGCCCCGCCCGGGGCGGCGAACGGCGCGGGGCGGCGGCCGCCGGTCGCCGGCGGGGCGCGGCCCCGGCCGGTGACTGCTCAGGTCCGCCGGTGGCCCGGGTCAGCCGCAGCAACCCCCGCCGCAGCAGCCGCCGCCTCCGCCGGTGCGGGGGGCGGGAGCGGCGGCCGGGGCGGTGGAGGTGCCGCCCACCGCGACGGTGGAGAGCAGCTTCACGGTGTCGTCGTGGCCCCCCGGGCAGGTGGCCGGGGCGGAGGACTCCGCCATCGGACGGCTGAGTTCGAAGGTGTCGCCGCAGGTACGGCAGCGGTACTCGTAGCGAGGCATGGGCACAGGGTAACCGGCGCCCGGGCGGCGCGGCCGGTCAGTGCCGGCCCGCGCCCCGCTCCTCGCGGATCCGGGCGACCACCTCGGCCACCGTCCGCCGCACGGCCTCCGTCTCCGTGAGGAAGTGCCAGTAGTCGGGGTGGCGGCCCTCCAGGGTGGCGATCGCGCGGTCCAGGCGGGCCACCGCGTCGTCCAGGGGCCGGGCGTGGCGCGGGTCGGGCGTGGTGCGGCCCGCCATCGCCAGCCGCTGGGCGTCGCGCAGGGCGAAACGGGTGCGGTCGATCTCCTGCCGGGGGTCCTTCTGCACGGCGTTCAGCCGCCGCAGGCGGTCGCCGGCGGCCGAGACCGCCTCGTCGGTGGAGTTCAGCAGCGCCCGGACGGTCGACAGGAGGGCGGTGGCGTCCGGCCAGCGCTGGTCGTCCCGGGCGGCCTGCGCCTCGGCCAGCTTCCGCTCGGCCTGCCGCACGGCCTCGGCGGCCCGGTCCGGCACGTGCTGGAGGTCCTGCCAGCAGGCCACCGTGAACCGCCGGCGCAGCTCGCTCAGGACCGGCTCGACCTGCTCGGCGCGCGTGGTGAGGGCCTGGGCGCGGGTCCGCAGGGAGACCAGCCGGTGATCGGTCTCGGCGGCCCGCTCGGGCAGCCGCTCGGCCGCGACCCGGACGGCCTCGGCCTCCCGCGTGACCCGCTCGGCCCGCTCCAGGGTCTGCGGCACGCCGTGCTGCCCGGCGCCCTGGTTCAGCCTGGTCAGGTCCGGGGAGAGCGCCGCGAGCCGGGCGGCGAGGTCGTCCGCCCGCAGGCCCGCCCCCCGTACGGTGTCGAGGGCGCCGGAGGCGGCGAGCAGGGCCTGCCGGGCGCGTTCGACCGCGGGGGCGAGCCGGGCGAGCTGGGTCTCGGCCTTGCCGATCAGCGGTCCGAGGCCGTCGGCGAACCGGTCCAGCTCCTGCCTGACCCGGCCGAGCTCCTCCTTCGCCGCGGTCAGCTCGGCGCGGGCGCGGGACGCGGCCGACGCCTCCAGGTCGTCGCGGTCCAGGTCGTGGGCGTCGACGGCGTCGATGTACCGGCGGCTGGCCTCGTCGATGCGCCGGCCGAGCGCCTCGAAACCGGCGACCGCGCGCCGCGCCGCGGGGGAGTCGTCGACGGCACTGATCGTCTCGATCGAGATCCGCAGGTCGCGCTGCGCGGTGTCGAGGTCGTAGAACGCGGCCGCCGCCGCGTCCTTGGCGGCCTGCGCCTCGGCCCGCTCGTTCTCCGCCCGGCCGCCGAACCAGCGCCGGGTGCCGCCGCCGGCGAACGCGGCGGGCAGTGCCAGGGCGACGGCCAGCGGCAGTGCCGCCAGCGTCAGCAGGTCACGGAGCGGCCCGGGGGTGCGGCGCGGGCGGGCCGCCCGGCGGTGTCCGGGACGGCGCACGCGGCGGACGCACGGCGCCGACGGCGGGTCCGGCTGTGCTGGTGTCGCCGTCACATCCCTCTCCCGCACTGTCGTCCGCCCTGCCCGGTTCATTCTCCCACCGGTTATGGACGAACACACGGGCCGTTCAGTTCGCGGTCCTGACGGTGATTCGGCCGTCCTCGGTGCGGGCGGCGATCACGTGGGAGCTGGTGTCGTCCCGGGGCACGGACACGTCGACCCCGCCGTCCTGCGCCCCGGTGGTCACCCGGTACGCGGCCCGGGGCACCGCGATGGTCACGCTGCCGTCGGCGCTGCGGCCGCGCACCAGGTCGGGGACGACACCGAGGGCGAGGCTGACCGAGCCGTCCTGCGTCTCGGCGCGCACCGTCCGGGAGGAGACCTCGGCGCGCATCGACCCGTCGGCGGTGCGCAGGTCCAGGGGACCGGTGGAGTCGGTGACGTGGACCGACCCGTCGGCCGTCCGGACGCTCAGCGGGTCGCGGAAGCCCCGGGCCCGCACGCTGCCGTCGCCGTCCTCGACCTCGACGGCGACGCCGCGCGGCACCTCGACGCGGTGGCCGGCCGCGCAGTCGGTGAGCAGACCGGAGCACTTCAGGCGCAGTCGGAGCCGGTCGTCGCGCAGGGACCAGGTGACCTCGGGGGTCCCGCCGACGACGACCGAGCCCCGGAACCACCGGGTGACCCTCACCTCGCCCGCCCGGTGCGTGTCCGCGGCGACGATGTCGAGCGCCGAGTCGTCGGAGTCGATGGTCAGGGTGCGCCCCTGCAGGGCGAAGGTCCGGTGGTCGGGGTCCTCGTCGTCCCCGGCGGAGGCGCCGCAGGCGGCGAGGCCCGCGACGGCCACGAGCACGGCGGCGGCGACGGCGGCGGTGCGGACGCCCCGTGCCGGGCCGGACCGTGCGGTGCCGGTGCCGGTACCGGTGTGGGCGGACGCGGAGCGGGTGGCGGTGCGGGTGGCGGTGCGGGCCATGACGGTTCCCCCTGGGACGGCGGCTCCCCCGGGACGGCCGGTGTCCCCCGGCGGCGCGGGGGGACCGTTTCGCCGGGGCGGCGAGGTGGTCGGTGCGGGCCCCTCGACCGTACGGACCCGGGGCGGGCGGCAGGATGCGGCGCACACCCGGGTCCGGGGTGGGGCCGGCCCCCGCACCGCCCGGCCGGCCGCGCGGACGGGGTGTGGGGGACAGCGCCCGCGGCCATGTAGGCTGTCGACTCGTCCTGGGTGCACAGCCCGGGGGAGCGGGTGCGTAGCTCAGGGGTAGAGCGCCTGCCTTACAAGCAGGATGTCGGCGGTTCGAAACCGTCCGCGCCCACCGGGATCACGAGGAACGCCCCGGGCCGTCGTCGGCCCGGGGCGTTTTTCTAGGATGGGGCCCGTGCACAGCCCGAAGCAGCAGGACCGGCGACCGCCGTCGCGGTGGCGGCGGGCCGTGTGCGTGCTCGGGCTGCTGGCGGGGGTGCTGGCGATGCACGGGCTGGCGCCCGGCGGCGGTGCCCCGGAGCACTCCCACGCCCGGTCCGCGGCGGTCGCCGCGGCGCACCACGACGCGTGCCCCGACGGGCACTGCGGCGGACACGCCCGGCACGCCGACCCGTCCTGCGCGTCGGCGGCGGTGGGCGGCGGGCCGGTGCTGCCGGTGCCGGCCGCCGACCCGGTTCCCGCCCCCGCACCGGCCGGGCCCGGCCGGTCCTGCCCGAGCGCGGACCCCGACGGCGGCCGTGCCCCGCCCGACCTGGCCGAGCTCCAGCTCCTGCGGATCTAGAGGCCCGCACCCGCACCGCGCCCGCCGGGCGCGGCGCGGCAGCGCGCCCGGACCACCACGCAGACCACAGGAGTTCACGTATGACCAGCACCCTCCGTACCCTGACGCGCCGTGCGGCCCTCGGGGCGGTGGCGTCCGCCGCCGCGCTCGTCCTGGCCGCCTGCGGCGGCGACGGCGGCGGCCACGCGGGGCACGGCACCGCGCCCTCGGCGAGCACCGGGGCGAGCGCCGCGGCCGGTGCCGACGCCGCGGGCGGCGCGCACAACGCCCAGGACGTCGCCTTCGCGCAGGGCATGATCCCGCACCACCGGCAGGCCCTGGAGATGGCCCGGCTGGCCGCCGGCCGGGCCTCCTCCGCCGAGGTCGAGGAGCTCGCCGCGCGGATCGAGAAGGCGCAGGACCCGGAGATCAGGACCATGACCGGCTGGCTGGAGGCGTGGGGCGAGGACGTGCCGGAGGCGGCGTCCGGCACGGGCCACGGGGGCCACGAGGCCCACGCGGGGATGGCCGGGATGATGAGCGAGGAGGACATGGCCGGGCTGGCGAAGGCGTCGGGCGAGGCCTTCGACACGATGTTCCTGACCTTGATGGTCGAGCATCACGAGGGGGCCGTGGAGATGGCCGCCGAGCAGCGGGCCGAGGGCCGGTACGGTCCGGCCAAGGAGCTCGCCGACGACGTGGTCACGGCGCAGACCGCCGAGATCCGCGAGATGAAGGAGCTGCTCGGCAAGGGCTGACCGCGGCGGGGACGGCCGGGGTGGGGCCGGTGCCGGTGCCGGCCCCACCGCCCTCAGCTCTCCCCGGCGTCCTCGTGGACGTGCTTCAGCCGCGAGCGGGCGTTCACCCGGTCGGCGCCGGTGAGCTCCGACCAGTAGCGGTGGGTGCTGACGAACACCGCGAGTTCGTGCTCGCGCCGGCGGAGCTTCTCCACCTCCGCCTGTTCGTCGGCGGTCCAGCCCGGGGAGGCGGGACGCTCCACCTTGCGCCAGCCGTTGTCGTCGCTGAAGCCGTCCACCGGCTCCACCGACCAGGGGAGCCGCTTCAGCAGGGCCGACAACTCGGCCCGGACCTGATGCAGTTCCTCCTGACCGGCGAGGAGGTCACTCGGAAATTCATAGGTCGTAGCCACGGCCTAATGATACGCCTGTTCGATTTCAACAGGCGAGTTCAGTCGTGGGGTTCGTGGGGAAGGGCGGACGCCTCCCGCGGCAACGCGCCGCCGGCGGCGCCGGGTTCGGGGAGCGGGGAGGGCGCCCCGGCCCGCGGGGCGGCCGTCTCGCCGGTCGCCGCCGCGCCGATCGCCCCGGGCGGCCGGGGTGTTGGCCGGGGGCGGGTGCGGAGGCGAGACTGGGGACATGTGCCGGAGCATCAAGACGCTGCGCCCGCCCGTGCTCGCCGAGGAGGCCACGGAGGAGGAGATCAGGGCCGCCGCCCTGCAGTACGTGCGGAAGGTGTCCGGCTTCCGGGCGCCGGCCGCGCACAACCAGGAGGTGTTCGACCGCGCCGTGCGGCTGATCGCGGACGCCACGGCCGACCTGCTGGACGGCCTGGAGGTGCGGGGGGCCGGAGCGCGCCGGGCCGGATAGGCCCGGGTGCGCCCGGGGGAGCGGGCCGCCCCTACGACGCCTCCGAAGCCCGCGGCTGCCTGCGCATCAGGTAGGCCGCCCCCGCCCCCGCTCCGCACAGGGCCGCGACGGACACCGCCGTGGCCAGCCAGGTCGCGCCGAGCCAATGGGCGCCGAGGTAGCCGAGGGTGACGCTGTAGGCGGCCCAGGACAGGCCGGCCAGGGCGGACCAGGGGAGGAACTCCCGGACGCGGCGGCGCGCGGCGCCCGCGCCGAGGGAGACCACCGAGCGGCCGGCGGGCGCGAAGCGGGCGAGGACGACCAGGGCGCCGCCGCCGCGGGCCAGGGTCGCGCCGAGACGTTCCTGCGCGGTGGTCAGGCGGCGGGAGCGGGCGATCGCCCGGTCCAGGCGGGCGCCGCCGCGCCAGGCGAGGCGGTAGGCCACCAGGTCGCCGAGGACGGAGGCGGTGGCCGCGCAGAGGACCAGGACCAGGATGTCGAGCAGGTCGGTCGCGGAGCCCGCGAAGGCCGCGGTCGCGGCCGTGATCACCAGGACCCCGCTGGGCAGCACCGGCAGGAACACGTCGAGCAGGACGGACAGGGCCACCACCGCGTAGATCCACGGACTGCCGCTCAGCGACCCCACACTCTCCAGCACCGCTACTCCCCGTCGCTCCCCCGTGGGCCAGACCGTGCCGCGGATGGCGCGGGGGGAACGGCAGGGATTGGCCGATGACAGCCATACAGCGTACGCGGGAGGTGTGACAGGAGGTTCACGGGGGGCTCGTGTGTTCGGCACGGTGCGTTCATCCGGCCGTCGCCGTGCGCGCCCGGCCGCCGCACGCGACGGTGCCCTCCCCGCGCCGCGGGGAGGGCACCGTCGCTCGCCGTCCGGTGTCAGGCGGTCACCGGCGTCTGCTCCGCGGCGGGCTTCTGCGCCGACGCGCGCCGGGCGAGCAGCCGGTCGACGCCGAAGGCGCCGGAGCCGGTGAAGACCAGCAGGAACATGGCCCAGCAGTACAGGGCCGCGCCCTCGCCGTGGTTCTCGATCGGCCACAGGGCCTCGGGCTGGTGGACCTTGAAGTACGCGTACGCCATGGCGCCCGAGGAGACGAAGGCCGCCGCGCGGGTGCCGAGGCCCAGCAGGACGAGGGTGCCGCCGACGAGTTCGATGACGGCCGCGTACCAGTTGGGCCAGGCGCCGGCCTGGGCGGTGCCGCCGTCGCCGTCCACGCCGCCGAAGGCGCCGAAGAGGGACATGGCGCCGTGGCAGGCGAAGAGCAGGCCTATGACCACACGGAACAGGCCAAGGGCGTAGGGCTGGGCGCTGTCGAGGCGTCCGGACATGGGGGGTGACTCCTTCGGTCAGGCCGGCCGGTGGGGGTGGGCCGGTCCGGGGACGTAACCGAGTGGGTGACCCCACGTTAGGCGTACCTAATTGATGCTTGCAAGTTCAACATTTGGCCATCGGTTCACCTCCGGTTGACCTTCCCCACAGGTCACCGCCGCACGTCGCGCCGCTCCGGCCACCGCGTCGGCATCCGGAAGTGTGACCGAAACCACACCTGGACGGGCCGGTGGCGGTCGCCCGGGATCAGCGGGTGACCCGCTCGGAACGGGGGGAGAGGTCGCTCTCCTCGACGGTCCGCAGCAGCGGGCGGTCGCCGCGGACCGCGCGCGCCTCCTCCAGGCGCAGCAGCGCCGAACGCCCGCGCAGCGTCAGCGACATGAGCTGGTTGCCGAACCAGGGGCCGCCCGTCTTCCGCCAGCGCACGGGCGGCCGGTGCAGGCGCCCGTGCCGGGCGAGGCACCGGCCCAGGGCGCGCGCCCCGGCGTGCCAGCCGACGCGGAAGGCCAGCCGGATCGACAGGGGGACGGAGTTGTGGACGGGGGAGCAGACGAGCTGCGCCACCCGGGCGTCGGGCCCGCCCTGCCGCCAGGACGGCTCGGCCACGTAGGCGTGGTGCACGTCTCCCGACAGCACGCACACGGTCGCCGGCGCGTCCGGCCCCGACCCGGCCTCGGCGATCAGCGCCGCCAGGTCGGCGAAGGAGCCGGGGAACGCGGCCCAGTGCTCCAGATCGGCCGCCCGCCGCAGCTTCTCCCCGATCCGCGCCCAGCGGGGGCCCCGCTCGCCCCGGCACAGCGCCGCGTCCCACCCCTCGGCGTCGTGGATCAGGTGCGGCAGCAGCCAGGGCAGCGAGGTGCCGATGAGCAGGTGGTCGTACGTCCCGCGGCCGTCCATCACCTGTTCGCGGACCCAGGCCTCCTCGGCCGGGTCGAGCATCGCGCGGCCGTCCTCGGCCAGGACGCGGGCCGCCCGGCTGTCCACCATCACCAGCCGTACGCGGCCGAAGTCGCGCCGGTAGCTCCAGCGGGCCGTGGCCGCGTCGGCGTCGGCGCGGGAGGCGAAGGCGCGCAGCAGGTCCGTGCCGTCCGGGGCCTCGCGGACGGCCGCGTACAGCGGGTCGGCCGCCAGCTCCCGCGGCGAGAGGTTCCCCAGGTGCTGGTAGACCCAGTAGGACATCAGGCCGCTCAGCAGCCGCTCCTGCCACCACGGCGTGGACCGCATGTCGGACAGCCACGCGGCGGAGGTGTTCCAGTCGTCGATGACGTCGTGGTCGTCGAAGATCATGCAGCTGGGCACCGTGGACAGCAGCCAGCGGATGCCGGGGTCCAGCCAGGATTCGTAGTAGAGGTGCGTGTACTCCTCGTAGTCCGCGACCCCCGTGCCCGGCGGCTCCTTCAGGTCGCGGCGGTCCGCCAGCCAGCGCTGGGTGGCGTCGGAGGTCTCGTCCGCGTACACCTGGTCGCCGAGCAGCAGCAGCACGTCGGGCCGCTCCCCGGCCGGGTCGGCCGCGATGCGGGCGCCCAGCGCGTCCATGGCGTCCGGGCCGACCGGGTCGCTGCCGTCGGCGGGCGGCGCGGCCCAGCGGCACGACCCGAAGGCGACGCGCACCTCGCCGTCGTCCGCGAGGGTGCGGATCACCGACGGCGGGAAGGGCGAGCCGGGCAGCGGCCACACGCGCGTGCCGTCGAGGAACACCTCGTACGCCGTCGAGGTCCCCGGTGTCAGTCCGGTCACCGGGACCAGGGCGTAGTGGTGGCCGGCCACCTGGAAGGTGCGGGCCGTGCCGGCGGCGCCGTCCGCGCAGCGCACCTCGGCCGTGCAGGGACGGCTCGTCTCGACCCACACGGTCGCGGACGAGCCGTCGGTGTACCTCAGCAACGGGCCCAGGCGCAGTCCGGTCATGGCGATCCCCTCCTCCGTCGCCCCGTACGCTACGGAACGACGGAGCCCGGCGGGGAGATTCCGGCCCCGAAACCCGCCGGTGTCAGCAGGCGGCGAGGTGGTTCTGCAGCGCGGACTTCTCGGCGGAGTCCACGGAGAGGCCGTAGTAGTACTTCACCTGCACCCAGGCGCGGACGTAGGTGCAGCGGTAGGTGGTCCGCGACGGCATCCAGGTGGCCGGGTCCTGGTCGCCCTTGGACTGGTTCACGTCGTCGGTGACGGCGAGGAGCTGCGGGCGGGTCAGGTCGTTGGCGAAGGACTGGCGGCGCGAGGTGGTCCAGGCGCCGGCGCCGGAGTCCCAGGCCTCGGCGAGCGGCACGAGGTGGTCGATGTCGACGTCGGAGGCGGCGGTCCAGGTGGCGCCGTCGTAGGGGGAGTACCAGCTGCCGCTGGTGGAGGCGCAGGCCGAGTCCGTGACGACGTTGGAGCCGTCGCGCTTGAGGACCGTCTCGCGGGTGTTGCAGGCGCCGCTGATGGTGATCCAGTGCGGGAAGAGGTCGCGGCTGTAGCCGGTGCGGTCCTCGGCGGCCACGGTGAGGGAGGCCAGGTACGAGCGGGCCGTGGTGGCGCTGACCGGCGTGGGCAGGGCGGCGGAGGCGGTCGGGCCGTTGAGCAGCCCGACGAAGGCGGCGAGGCCGGTCAGGGCCGCGACTGTGCCGATCCGTCGACGCGCGTAGAGCGACGAAACTGCCATGCGAACTCCTCGATAGGGTGCGGGCGTTGGAGGGCGAGCGGGGGAATGCTCGCCGTGCCGTGTTGCGGTGGGGTGTGCGTCCGGTAAGAAGCTAGTGACGCGTGCATGACACGACAACGGGTGTGCGTGAACTTTCGCATCCCGGGGCCGGCGCGGGCCTCGCGTACCATGGACGGCGCAGAAGGGGAGTAGCTCTTCGCCGGACCGTCGACATACTGCTCAGCTCGCCTGAGCCGGCGCCCGGAGGCGGACCTCGGACCACGGGGTCGGCCAGCGAGACCTTCGGCAAGCAGTGCACCGCCCGTGCCGCACGGCACGGGCCCCCGTGTGCTGCCGTGCCGAGGTGTCGTGACCGGAGGATCCCCGCGGGATCGCGAAGGACCCGGAACTCTCGGCGGGGCAGCCCCGACCGATTGAGGAACAGTGATCAGCCTGACCGTGACGGCCGTCGTCTTCGGCGTCGTCTTCCTCGCCGAACTGCCGGACAAGACCGCCCTCGCCGGCCTCGTCCTCGGCACCCGGTACCGCGCCTCCTACGTCTTCGCCGGCGTCGCCGCCGCCTTCGCGCTGCACGTCGCGCTCGCGGTCGCGGCCGGCAGCGTGCTCACGCTGCTGCCGCAGCAGATCGTGCACGCGCTGACGGGCGTGCTCTTCCTGGGCGGCGCCGCGGTGCTGCTGATGAGGAAGGGCGAGGAAGAGGAGGAGGTCCGCAAGCCCGAGAACCAGTCCTTCTGGAAGGTCTCCGGCGCGGGTTTCATGCTCATCCTGGTCGCCGAGTTCGGCGACCTCACCCAGATCATGACGGCCAACCTCGCCGCCCGCTACGACGACCCCCTCTCCGTCGGCCTGGGCGCGGTGCTCGCGCTGTGGGCGGTCGCCGGACTCGGCATCGTCGGCGGAAAGGCGCTGATGAAGCGGGTGCCGCTGCGGCTGATCACGCAGATCGCGGCGGCGCTGATGCTGGGGCTCGGCCTGTGGAGCCTGTGGGAGGCGGTGACCGGCTGAGGCCGGGCGCGGCCGAACGGCCGGTGAACGTCCGGGGGCGGCACTGGCGCACACCGCCTCCATTTTGTACCGTGGAGAAACAAAGTGGCTCCCGCCCGTTTTCCCTGACCGGCGGGCGGGGCCGCCTTGTCCTCCGGGGCCTGTACGGGGTCCCGCCGGTCCGGCCCCGTCGCCTCCCCGCAGCCGGGGCCGATTCCTTCCCCGCGTCTTGGAGCTGCCGATGACGGCCACCGTCGTGCTCACCGCCCGCGCCCTCCTGCTGGACATGGACGGCACCCTGGTCAACTCCGACGCCGCGGTCGAACGGGTCTGGCGGCGCTGGGCCGAGCGGCACGGCCTCGACGGCGACGAGGTCATGAAGGTGGTCCACGGACGGCAGGGCTACGCGTCGATGGCGCTGCTGCTGCCCGGCCGGCCCATGGAGCAGAACCTCGCCGACAACGCGCGCCTGCTCGCCGAGGAGACCGCCGACACCGACGGCGTCGTCGAGGTCCCCGGGGCGCGGGAGTTCCTCGCCTCGCTGCGGGACGTGCCGCACGCGCTGGTGACCTCGGCCGACGTGGCCCTGTCCACGGCGCGGATGGCCGCCGCCGGGCTGGAGCTGCCCGGGGTGCGGGTCACCGCGGAGTCGGTCGGCGCGAGCAAGCCCGACCCGGAGGGGTTCCTGAAGGGCGCCGCGGAGCTGGGCGTGGCGCCCGCGGACTGCGTGGTGTTCGAGGACTCCGGCGCCGGGATCGCGGCGGGGCGCGCCGCCGGCATGACGGTCGTGGGCATCGGGCCCCGGGCCGCGGCCCACGCGCCGGACGCGGTGGTGCGGGACCTCACCCGGGTGCGGGTGGAGGCGCGGGCCGACGGGTCGGTGCGGCTGCACCTCGCGCAGGGGTGAGCCGGGACCGCCGCCCCTGCCGCGCGGGCTAGGGTTCCCGCGTCTCCGACTCCAGCCTGGTCCGCGTCGCCGGCCCGTACACCCCCAGCTCGTCCGCGCTGATGCCCCGCGCCCACTGGTAGTTGCGCAGCGCCTCCTCGACCCGAGGACTGAAGTAGCCGCTGGCTTCGTCGTTGTAGAGGTACAGCTGGCGCAGGCGCAGCTGGAGCTCCGTGACCTCCGGGCCGCGGTCGCCGCGCCGCAGGACGGGCCCGTCGCGGCGCCGGTCGTCCTCGTCGGAGGCCTCGGTGGGTTCCTGGGTGCCGGTGGGGGTGGGGGCCGCCGACGTCGGCTCGGCCGGCCGGGTCGTGCTCGGCGAGGCGCTGGACGCCGACGGCGAGGGCGACGGCGAGGGGCTGCCGCTCGCCGAGGCGGACGGCGACGGGGAGGGCGACGCCGACTCCGGCTCCTCGGACGCCGTGGCCGGGGGCGCCACCGCGGACGGCGGGCCCGACGAGGTGTCCGGGACGCTCGCGCGGACGCCGTCCGGCGCGGCGGCGTCCCGGGACGGCGACTCGTAGGAGAGCAGCCCGCTCGCCAGCCCGGCGGCCGCCACCACCGCGACCACGGCCCCGGCCACGGCGACCGCGGCCGTACGGCGCCCGCGGCGCGGCCGCTCCTCCCCGGCCCCGTGCGGAACCGTCCCCGCGTCCTCGCCGGACCCGCGGTCGAACAGGCTCAGGTCCCGGGCGCTCGGCTCGGTCGCGGGCGGGGCCAGGGGGGTCGGCAGCACGGACGTGGCGTCCGGGGAGCCGCCCGGGACGCCGGGCGGCGCGGGGGTCCCGGGAGTGTCCGGGGCGACGGGGCGCAGCGGCATCGTCGCGTCGGCGGGCGGCTGCGGCGCGGGGGACCGGGGCGCCGGCGGCCGGGCGGACGCGGGCGACGGGGCGTGTGCCGGGGCGGCGGGGGCGGTGGTGCCGTCCTCCGGTGCGCCGCCGGCCGTCGTCCCGCCGTCCAGTTCGACGTACGGACGGATCCGCAGCGGGTCGAAGTCCTCGGCCGCGGCCGCCTCGGCGGTGCGGGTCTCGCGCAGGGCCTCGGAGGCGCGCCGGGCGCAGGGACAGGTGGGGGTGTTGTCCGGCCGTCTGGGCGTCCCGCACTCCGGACACGGGTGACCCTTCGACTGCTCCACGCGTTTCCCTCCCCTCACTCGCTCCCCCTCACGAACTCCAGAGATTATGCAGAGGTCCTCCACATCGAGGGCGGCGAGCCCCCGGAATACCGGCTTCCAACAGGACTCAACGGGCCATAACCGGTCACACACATCACCATGGGAGGGTGTCGCGAGAGCCGGAGGAGGTCTCCATGGCCGGGGATGCGCACGGCATGACGGAGAAGCAGCCCGCGCCGAAGGGCCCGCGGCCGGACACCGGCGAGGAGCACGTGCCCGGCAACGTCCTGGTGTCGATCGGCGCCCTGCTCCTCGGCATGCTGCTCGCCGCCCTCGACCAGACCATCGTGTCGACGGCGCTGCCCACCATCGTCAGCGACCTCGGCGGCATGGAGCACCTGTCCTGGGTGGTCACGGCGTACCTGCTGGCGTCGACGGCCGCGACGCCGCTGTGGGGCAAGCTGGGGGACCAGTACGGGCGCAAGAGGCTGTTCCAGACCGCCATCGTGATCTTCCTGGTCGGGTCCGCGCTGTGCGGCACGGCGCAGGACATGCCCCAGCTGATCGCCTTCCGGGCCGTGCAGGGCCTGGGCGGCGGCGGGCTGATGGTGCTGTCGATGGCGATCGTCGGCGACCTGGTCCCGCCCCGGGAACGCGGGCGCTACCAGGGGCTCTTCGGCGCCGTGTTCGGGGCGACCAGCGTGCTCGGGCCGCTGCTGGGCGGGCTGTTCACCGAGCACCTGAGCTGGCGCTGGGTGTTCTACGTCAACCTGCCCGTCGGCGTCGTCGCGCTCGCCGTGATCGCGGCCGTCCTGCACATCCCGCGCCGCTCCGTGCCGCACGTCATCGACTACCTCGGCACCTTCCTCATCGCCTCGGTCGCCACCTGCCTGGTGCTCGTCGCCTCCCTCGGCGGCACCACCTGGGGCTGGGGCTCCCCGCAGATCGTCGGGCTCGCCGTGCTGGGCGTCGTCCTCGCCGTCGCCTTCGTGGCCGCCGAGCGGCGGGCGGCCGAGCCGGTGCTGCCGCTGAAGCTGTTCCGCGTCCGCATCTTCACCCTCTCCGCCGTCATCAGCTTCGTCGTGGGCTTCGCGATGTTCGGCGCGATGACCTACCTGCCGACCTTCCTCCAGGTCGTGCAGGGCGTCAGCCCGACCATGTCCGGCGTGCACATGCTGCCGATGGTGTTCGGGCTGCTGCTGTCCTCGACGGTCTCCGGGCAGATCGTCAGCCGCACCGGCCGCTGGAAGGTCTTCCCGGTGGCCGGGACCGCCGTCACCACGGCCGGCCTGCTCCTGCTCCACCGGCTCGACGAGAACAGCTCCACCGCCGAGATGAGCGCCTGGTTCTTCGTGTTCGGCGTGGGCCTGGGCCTGGTCATGCAGGTGCTCGTCCTCATCGTGCAGAACGCCGTCGCCTACGAGGACCTCGGCGTCGCCACCTCCGGCGCGACCTTCTTCCGCTCGATCGGCGCCTCCTTCGGCGTCGCCGTCTTCGGCACGGTCTTCGCCGGCCGGCTCGGCGACAAGCTGGCGGACGCCTTCCGCGGCGCCCCGCTGCCGCCCGGCGTCTCCGCCGACGCGCTGGAGGCCGACCCGCGCGGCATCGCCGCCCTGCCGCCCGCCCTGCGCCCGGCCGCCCTGCACGCGTACTCCTCGGCCATCACCGACGTCTTCCTGTACGCCGCGCCCGTCGCGTTCCTCGCCTTCGTCCTGGCCTGGTTCCTCAAGGAGGACCGGCTGCGCGGCTCCGTCACGGCGCCCGACGGCACGGAGACCTTCGCGAGCAACCCGGTCGAGCGGTCGTCGTACGACGAGGTGTGCCGCGCGCTGTCGGTGCTCGGCTCCCGCGAGGGCCGGCGCCGGATCTACCAGGAGATCACCGCGCGGGCGGGGTACGACCTGCTGCCCGCCGCGAGCTGGCTGCTGCTGCGGATCAAGCGGCACGGCTCCGTGGAACCGGCCGTGCTCGCCGAGCGCGCGCCCGTCCCGCTGACCGTGATCATGGAGGCGGCCCGCCAGGTCGAGGAGCGGCGCCTGGCGTACCGCGTGGGCCTCGACCTCTTCCTCACCGACCCGGGGCACGAGGTCGCCGACCGGCTGGCCCGGGCCCGCGAGGACTCGCTCGCCGAACTGCTCGGCGACTGGTGGGGGCCGGACCGGCCGACCGACCTCGTGCAGCTGGTGAAGGACCTCTCCGGGGAGCTGTGCGGCTCGGAGCGGGAGCGGCCGCACGACGAGCGGCCGGCGGCGCGCACCGGCTGACACCGGTGCGCCCGCCGTCAGCCCAGGGGCTTGGCGAACCAGTGGTCGGCGTACGGGGCGTCGTTGTGCGGCTCGGTCTCCGGGTAGCCGAGGCGGGCGTACAGGGCGCGGGCCTCGACCAGGTCGCCGCGCGTGTCGAGGACCATCCGGGTGGCGCCGAGCGCGCGGGCCGCGTCCTCGGCGGCGCGCACGAGCAGCGCCGCGCCGCCCCTGCCGCGCATCCCCGGGTACAGGAAGACCCGGGTGAGCTCGGCGGTCGTCCCGCCGTCCAGCAGCCGGACGCCCGCGCTGCCGGCGGGCTCGCCGCCGTACCGCGCGACCAGCAGCCGCCCGCGCGGCGGCGCGAGGTCGGTGCCCGGGACGGCGGCGATCTCCCGCTCCAGCTCGTCCGGTTCGGTGCGGCGCCCCTCGTGCAGCAGGTACCAGCGGTCGCTGACCTCCGTGTAGTACGCGCGCCAGAGCGCGGCGGCGACGGGGGAGTCGTAGGGTTCCGGGGCGACGGTCCAGCTCATGGTCCGCATTCTGCGTAGCCGCCCTACGCGCCGTGCAACCGGATTTCCGCGGCACGGCCGGTCCAGGGCCCGCACGGCCTCCCGGCGGCCTCCTGACGCCGTTTGAGGCCTGTTTACGGGGCAACCCGAGCAACGAGCCGGCTCGCGAGGAGAGCCGGCTGGGTCGAGAACCCGGAAGGCATTCATGTCCACAGGCGTGATCATCGCTCTGATCGTGATCGTGGCGGCCGTCGTCGTCCTCGCGGCCGTCCTGACCCTGCGCTCCCGCGGCTCGCGTGGCGGCGGCACGAGCCTGAAGCGCCGCTTCGGGCCGGAGTACGACCGTGCCGTCGCCCGCCACGGCGGGGACGCGAAGGCCGCCGAGCGCGAACTCGCCGAGCGCGTCGAGCGCCACGGCGACCTGCGCGCGCGGCCGCTGGAACCCGCCGAGCGGGAGCAGTTCGAGGCGCGTTGGACGGCCGCCCAGGAGCGGTTCGTCGACTCGCCCCGGGAGGCGGTGACCGAGGCGGACCGGCTGCTGGCCGAGGTGGCCGGGGCCCGGGGCTTCCCGGACGGCGGGCGCTACGAGGAGCAGCTGTCCGCGCTGTCCGTGCACCACGCCCACCACGTCGAGGGCTACCGGCGCGTGCACCGCGTGGTGCAGGCCCAGGTGAACGGCGGCCAGGGCGGCGGCGCGGGCACCGAGGAGATGCGCGAGGCCATGGTCGAGGCCCGCGCCCTGTTCGAGGAACTGGTGCGGGCGGACCGGCACGACGGCGGCCGCCACCGCGCCGACGCGCACGGCGGACGCAAGGCACCGGCGGCCCGCGGACACCTGCCATGGGCGCTGCACCGACGTCAGGCGAAGGAGAGTTGAGGCACATGTCCGACACGACCCGGCAGCCCGGCGACGGCGCGTTCGCCGAGCGCGCCACCCCGCTGCCCGAGGACCGCGCCCCCGACGCCCGGGGGGAGTCCGCCCTGGGCACGGGCCACGGCGCCTCCTCCGGCACGGGCCGCGGCGAGCCGTCCCCCGCCGGCGCGCAGGACCTCCGCGGCACGGCGGACACGCGCGGCGCGGGCGGGACCGGCGCCGCGGACGCGGGCCGCACGGCCTTCGGCGGCCACGAGGCCACCGGTACGCACGGTGACCGCACCCCGGGCGGGTCCGCCTCCGGCGACGGCGCCCGGCTGCTGCCCCACGAGGAGTCCGACACGCTCGCCGCGCGGCTCCAGCACGCCGTGGCCGAGTTCGTCGACAAGCCGCAGGCGGCCGTCGAGGAGGCCGACCACGTGCTGGAGGAGCTCGCCTCCCGCTTCACGGACGCCGTGACGCAGCGCCGCCGTACGCTGCGCCGGTCCTGGCAGTCCGCCGACGCGGGCGGGGGCAGGCCCACCACGAACGCCGACACCGAACAACTCCGCCTGGCCCTGCGGGACTACCGCGAACTGGCGGAACGGCTGCTACACGTGTGAACCAGGAGGACCCGCCGGTCCACCGGCCGCCCGGCGCTCCCGCCACCGCCGCACGACCTCGTCGACGTCGTACGGCTTCATGCCCAGCGGGGGGCCGGGCGGCGGCTTGAACATCATGTCGCGGATCCGGACGTTGACGTCGGCCAGGATCTTCCTGACGGTCCGTTCGGAAGGCGCCGCGAGCGCCGCGGCGAGCGCGTCCTCCGCCTCCTTGCGCAGGGCCAGCGCCGGCGGCAGGACCGACACGCCCTCGCGGACCAGCTTCCGCTTCACCCACCACAGCTCGTCGTACGACGACTCCAGGTCCCGCGGCAGCGGCCGGCCCGCGCCGGGCAGTGCGTCGAACTCCCCGCGCGCCTCGGCGTCGCGGATCTGCTTCTCGGCCCAGGACTCGAACGGAACACCGGGCGGCTTTCGCTCGGTCATGAGGCCATTGTGCCGGACGGGACGGTGCCGGGCGATTTATCATGCGGCGGCGGCGGACGACCCGGTCCCCGCGCGGGGCCGTTCCCGGCCACCGGGACGTTTCAGGAGGAGCGCACGTGCTCGAACTCACCATGGCCGCCGTCTCCGAGGCGGACGCGGGTGCCACGGCCGGCATGCTCATGGCCGACGCGCCCAGCGAGCCGGGCGCCGTGCTGCGGGTGGGCCGGGACCGGTCGGTGTGCCGGCTCGCGACGCCGGACGACTGGCTGTTCGTCTCCCGGGTGCACCTGGAGTTCCTGTGCGGTCCGGACGGCGCCTGGCGGCTGACCTGGCTGCACGGCTCGCACCCCGACCCGTCCTCCGAGGTCCGGCTGACGGTCGGGGAGTACGCGCAGCCCGTCCCCTACGGCGGCACGGTGGCGCTGCCCCGGGGCGGCAGCGGCGAGGTCGTCATCCAGGACCGCACCGGCCCGCGCAGCGTCAACGTCGGCTTCTACCACGAGGTCTGAGGCGGCGGCCTCAGGCCAGCACCCGGGCCAGCGCGAAGCCGTCGTAGCCCTTGCCGCCCACCGTCTGGACGGCCGTGCCGCTCAGCCTCGGGTGGCTGCCGATGAGTTCGAGGGCGGCGCGGGTGCCGCGCACGTCGGGCGCGGTGTCGTCCGGGTCGGCGACCCGGCCGCCGCGGACCACGTTGTCGACGACGATCAGGCTGCCCGTGCGGGTGAGCTTCAGGGCCCACTCCACGTAGTGCGGGTTGTTGGCCTTGTCGGCGTCGATGAAGACCAGGTCGAACGGGGGCGGGTTCTCGTCGGCCAGCCGCGGCAGCGACTCCAGGGCCGGGCCCACCCGCACCTCGACGAGCTTGTCCAGTCCGGCCCGGGCGATGTTGCGGACGGCGACCTCGGCGTGCTTGGGGCTGTACTCCAGGGAGATCAGCCGGCCGTCGGCGGGCAGGGCGCGGGCCAGCCGGATCGTGCTGTAGCCGCCGAGCGTGCCGATCTCCAGGATGTGGCGGGCGCCCTGGATCTCGGCGAGGAGCTGGAGCAGCTTGCCCTGGGACGCCGTGACGGCGATCTGCGGGAGGCCGGCGGCCTCGCTGTCGCGCAGGGCGGCGGCCAGCGCGTCGTCGTCCGGGGCGAGGTGGGCGGTGAAGTAGTCGTCCACGTCCTGCCAGAGCTGCGACTCGCTCATGCACCGTGCCTTTCGTATGCCTAGTTAGATTGGCTAACTAGTCGTCGGTGGTGAGGATAGTCGCGGGGTCCGCCCGTGTCAGGGGGTTCCGCCGGGTGTGTCGCCCCGGCGGGCGGCCGGGGCCCGGCGCCGCCGGGGTCGGACCGGGGGACCCGGCGGCACGACCGCCCGCGGCTCCGGCCCGGCGCGGTCACACCGCCGGCGGCGACCCCGGCAGCGGCCGGCCCGCGGACTCCGTCATGCGCCAGACCGCCACGCCGCCGACGACGGCCGCGGCCATCATGTAGTACGCGGGCATCATCATGTCGCCGGTCGCGCCGATGAGGGCGGTGACCACCAGCGGGGTGGTGCCGCCGAACAGGGACACGGAGACGTTGAAGCCGATCGACAGGGAGCCGTAGCGCACCCGGGTCGGGAAGAGGGCGGGCAGCGCCGCCGGCATCGCGGCCGTGAAGCAGACCAGCAGCAGCCCCAGCGCGGCCATGCCCAGCGCCACGGCCGCCAGGCTGCCCTGGCGGATCAGCAGCAGGGCCGGGACGGACAGCAGCAGGAAGCCCGCGCAGCCCGTCGCGATCACCGGGCGGCGGCCGACCCGGTCGGTCAGCGCGCCCACGAACGGCTGGGCGACCATCATCAGCGCCATCACGCCGAGCACGACCAGCAGCCCGTGCGTCTCGTCGTAGTGCAGCTCGCTGGTCAGGTAGCTCGGCATGTACGACAGCAGCATGTAGTCGGTGACGTTGAAGACCAGCACCAGGCCCACGCACAGCAGCAGGGCCCGCCACTGCCCGGTCACCGCCCGGCGCAGCGGCACCTTCGGCCGGGCGGCCTCCGCCTTCTCCATCTCGGCCGCGAACGCCGGGGTCTCCTCCAGCCGCATCCGCAGGTAGAGGCCGATCAGGCCCATCGGGCCCGCGATCAGGAACGGGACGCGCCAGCCCCAGGACAGCAGGTCCTCGGAGGACAGCAGGGCGGTCATCGCCGTGACCAGGCCCGCGCCGCCGATGTACCCAGCGAGCGTGCCGAACTCCAGCCAGCTGCCGAGGAACCCGCGTCGCCGGTCGGGGGCGTACTCGGCGATGAAGGTGGACGCGCCCGCGTACTCGCCGCCGGTGGAGAAGCCCTGCACCAGGCGGGCGGCCAGCAGCAGGACCGGGGCGCCGACGCCGATCGCGGCGTACGACGGGATCAGGCCGATCGCGAAGGTGCCCGCGGCCATCATGATCATGGTCAGTGCGAGGACCTTCTGGCGGCCCACGCGGTCGCCGAGCGGCCCGAAGAGCAGGCCGCCGAGCGGGCGGACCAGGAAGGCCGCGGCGAAGGCGCCGAACGTGGACAGCAACTGGGCGGTGGGGTTGCCCGAGGGGAAGAAGACCTTCCCGAGCGTCACCGCGAGATAGCTGTAGACGCCGAAGTCGAACCACTCCATCGCGTTGCCCAGGGCGGCCGCCTTCACGGCGCGCCGGACGAGCGCGGGGTCGGTGACGGTGGCGCCGGGGGGCGCGGTGCGGGGCTCCGGGAACGGGTGCGGGGCTACTGCGGCAGTCGACACAACGCGGCTCGCCTACTTTCGACGGGGACAGGGGCGCGGTCCGCGCGGCGACGCTGTCGGCGGTCCGAAAAGCGACCATAGGCGCCGTCCGCCCCTTTACGCGGGGTGCCAAATTCATTGCACACTGCATCTAAATGGCCCCTGTGCAGGCACGTCCGCGGGCCGCGCGGCGCCCGCGCGACGTCGCGCGTGTGAGTCATCTCGCGTCGGCGGCGGGCAACCCCGGCGCCCCCGCACCGTCGACATCCGGACAAAGACGGACGGACGTCAGGCGCACCGGGCGCTGTCGCGTCTTCCTCCGGGAGCGGTGCGCGCCTCATAAGGTGCGCGGAGGGACCCCGCGCGCGGACGCGCGGGACGGACGGGCGGGAGGCCGGCAGGGCGTGGCGGATGCGCAGCACAGCGGACGACCGGCCGAGACGTTCGGCGCGACGGCCGCCGGAGAGGCCGGGGCGCGCCTGCGCGCGGCGCGGCTGGGACTGTGGCTGGTCGCCGCCGTCCTCGCCGTGCGCCAGGTGACCGCCGTCCTCGGCTCGCCGCGCGGGGAGCGGCTGACGGACCTGGAGACCTGGGTCGGCCCGGACGGCGTCCTGCACGTCACCGGGTCGCTGTACGACTCGACGCGCTTCACCGGCACGCCGTTCGGCGGCCTGGTCCTCAAGCCGCTCACCCGGTCGGCCGAGCAGGCCCTCGGCTGGGGCTGGACCTTCGGCACGCTGCTGCTGGTCGCCGCGCTCGGCGTGATCGCGGCCCGCGCCCTGCCGCAGCCGGTCGGCCGCCGCACCGCGCTGCTGGCCGCTCCGGTCGCCATCAGCCTGCTCATGCTGTCGCTGCCGGTGCGCAACACCCTCTGGCTCGGCCAGACCAGCATCATCCCCGTCCTGCTCGTGCTGCTGGGCTGTTCCGTCGTGCCCGGCCGGCGGACCGGCGGCCCGCTCATCGGCGTCGCCGCCGCCCTCCAGCCCACCCTGCTGCTGTTCGCGCCGCTGCTGTGGCTCACCGGCCGCAGACGGGCCGCGCTCGCCGCCGGCGTCACCTTCGCCGCGTGCACCGCGCTGGCCTGGGCCGCGATGCCGCGCGACTCCGCCACCTACTGGGTGCACCACATGGCGGGCGCCGGACTCGGCGGCCGGGCCGACGACCTCGCCAACCAGTCCCTGCACGGCGCCCTGCTGCGGCTCGGCCTGTCCGGACCGCTGGAGACCGCCCTCTTCCTGCTGCTCGGCGCGGCCGTCGTCGTCCTCGGCCTGCGCCGGGCGGTGCGCTGCGCCCGCGACGGGCAGCTCCTGCTCGCGGTGGCGATCACCGGCTGCGCCGCCATCGCCGTCTCGCCCACCGCCTGGCAGCACCAACTGCTGTGGGTGCTGCTCACGGTCGTCGGACGGGCCGGCCGGCGCGCCTGCGACCGGTACGTCTGGCCGGTCGCCGTCGTGCTGGTCACCACCCTGCCGGCGAAGATGCTGCTGCCGGACCTGGCGGTCCTGCACCCCCTGCGCGACAACGTCGTCCTGCTGGCCGCGCTGGCCGCCGCCACCGCCGTGCCGTTCCTGTCGCGCACCTCGCCGCAGTACCGGGCACCCGTCCCCGCGGAGCACGCCGCTCCCGTCCCCGCCCGCTTCCGGCACGTCCCCCTGCTGCCGTTCCTGCGCCGCGTCCCGACCCGCCCGAACCTCCTGCTGGAGCTCCTGCTCATACGGGTCACCTACGCCGCCTACTCCCAGGTCCGGCTCGCCGCGACCGGCGGCAGCAACGAGGCCGGGCGGGCCCGGGCCGAGCACCACGGCCGGCAGATCCTCGACCTCGAACGCGTGCTGCGCCTCGACATCGAGCACGCCGTCAACCACGCCGTGGTGAAGGTCGGCTGGCTGCGGGACTTCTTCGACTTCTACTACACGTCGTTCCACTTCGCGGTCCCGCTGACCGTCCTCGGCCTGCTCTACTGGCGCCGCCCGGTCGACTACCGCTGGGCCCGCGCCGCCCTCGGCTTCACCACGCTGCTCGCCCTGGCCGGCTTCTGGCTCTACCCGCTCGCCCCGCCGCGCCTGATGCCGACGCTCGGGATCATCGACACCGTGCACGGCGTCCAGGACTTCACCCAGCCGGACTACGGCACGCTCACCGCCCTGACCAACCAGTACGCGGCGATGCCCTCGCTGCACTTCGGCTGGTCGCTGTGGTGCGGCCTGGTGATCGCGGTCGTCGCGCCGCGGGGGTGGATGAAGGCGCTGGGGCTGCTGCACCCCTTCTTCACGGCCTCGGCGATCGTGGCGACCGGCAACCACTGGGTGCTGGACGCGGTGGGCGGCGCGCTGGTGGTGGGCGCGGGCTTCGGCCTGACGTACGTGCTCCAGGGGCCGCGGGCGCGGACGGTGACGGCGGCCGCGCGGGTCGGCAGCGAGCCGCCGCCGGAGCCGGTGAGGGACCGTACTGCGAGCTGATCCGGTCCTCCCCGGGGGCGGAGACGGTCAGCCGGGTGAACTCCCCGGCGCGGCTCGGGCACCCGCCGTCGGACCGCGGCCGCGGCGAGCGGGCGGTCCGCGCGGTCCCGCGCCCGGCCGCGCCACCCGCAGCACCGGGCCGGCACCGCCCGTGCGCACCGCCGTGCCGGGCGCGGGGACGAGCGGCCCGGCGTCCCGCACCCGGTCCACCCGCCGGTGCGCGTCCCGCCGGACGGGCGCCGGCCGGCCGGTCGGCAGCACGCCGGGCGCGAGGGCGAGGGCGACGCCGGGCGCGAAGGCGGTCCGGCCGGAGACCGCGTCGCACCACGGGGCGAGCGGGGCGAGCGGGGCGGGGCGCGCACGCCGGTCCGGCCGGTCGGCACCGCCGTCGGCCGGGACGCGGCGAGACCGGCGGCGGCCGTGACGGCGCGGGCCCCGGCGGCGGCCATCGGGTACGGCGAGATCGGGCTGTGGTGGGCGGTGTGCGTGCCGCCGTACCGGAAGGGGCCGTACGCCGGCCCGCCGTGCCGGGCCGCGAGGCCGGCCCGGGCCCGCAGGGCGGTCAGGTCACCGCCGCCGGCGGCGAGGACGGTCCACCGCGGGGCGTACAGGGGCGGCGTGGCCAGGAGGGGACGCGGTCCGGCCGCAGTACGCGCGCACCCGGCCCTCGGGTGCCGCCGGCGGGGACGGCGAGGGCCGGGTGACGGTGGGGTCGGCCGGGGCCACGGTGGCGAGGAGGCCCGACGGGGCGGGGACGTCACCGGCGCGGGCCGCGCCGCACCGGCCGCACCGGGGTACGGCGGAGGCGGCGGCCCCAGGGGATCGGGGGACCGCCGCCTCCGGCTGAGGGGGTGTGGGCCCGGATCAGTACCAGCCGTTGGACTGCCAGAAGCTCCACGCGTCGCAGGCGCTGCCGTAGCGGTCCTTCATGTAGTCCAGGCCCCACTCGATCTGGGTGGCCGGGTTGGTCCTCCAGTCCGCGCCCGCCGAGGCCATCTTGGAGGCCGGCAGGGCCTGGACCAGGCCGTAGGCGCCGCTGGAGGCGTTGGTGGCGTTCACGTCCCAGCCGCTCTCGTGCTCGACGATCTTGGAGAAGCACTGGAACTGGGCCGAGTCGCCGATCATCTTCTCGGCGATCGCCCGGGCGGAGGACGCCCCGGTCGTCGCGGCCTGCGCGGGCGCGGCGGCCATCAGCGTGCCGGCGGTGACGGCGGCCAGGGCGGCGCCGGTGAGGGCCTTCTTCGGGGTGGCGATGCGGCGGAGGACGGAAACGGCGGTCACAGGGGCGTGCCTTTCGACGGGAGCGGGACGGTCGCGGCATGCCGGAACCACGCGGTGCGGGGCGGGGGCACACGGCGGCGCCGCGGCCCTGAGGGCTCGTCGGCGCCTGGCGACGTCGTTCAGACAAGCAGGACCGAGGGGCGTCCGCAATGACCCCTTTTACTAGTGGTGGTCGCATGTGGGAGGGAGGTCCGTTGTGTGACCCGGCTCTCAACGTGCAGGTCAGAGCGGTGCGCGGCGGGCGCGCCGAGATCGCCGGGACTACGGCCCGGCTTCGTACGTGATCCGCGTCATGTGGGGTGCTTCACCCCGGCGGGGCGCCGCCGGGTCCCTCGAACGTGACCGGCGTCTCGAACGCCGCCCGCCGGGTGGTGCGGCGCAGCGCCTTGAGGACCGGCGTGCCCAGGGCCAGGGTCAGGACGACCGTGACGACCGCCCGTCCGAGGTCCCGGCCGAGCGAGGTGGCCGGGCAGCAGGCGGGGAAGCGGGCCAGGTCGGCGGGCGTCCCCGCCTCCGGGTCCGGGGCGATCGCCGTGCCGTCCGGGCCGGGGTACTCTCCTGCGGTTCCGGTGGATCGAACGCGGGGGTGGACAGGCGTGCGCACGTCCGAGGCGAAGGGCCTCGTCGAGCAGGCGTACACGGCGTGGGACGCCGAGGAGTGGCTGCGCGCCGCGGACCTGTTCGAGCGGGTGCTCGCGCACTTCCCCGACGAGGGACCGAGCGCGGTGTGGTGGTACGACGCGGCGCTCGCCCACAAGTTCCTGCGCAACTGGGCCAAGGCGTACGAACTGGGCCGCGAGGCGGCCGCCCGTGCCCCGCGCGGAGAAGGCGACCCGGCCTTCTGGAACCTCGGCATCGCGGCCACGATCCGGCGCGACTGGGCCACCGCCCGCGACGCCTGGGCCGGCTTCGGGATCGAACTCCCCGACGGCGAGGGCGAGATCACCGGCCGCTTCGGCCACGCCTGCGTCCGCCTCGACACCGGCGGGCAGCGCGAGGTCGTGTGGGTCGAGCGGCTGTGCCCCGCCCGGGGGCGGGTCGTCAACGTGCCCGTGACCGGCGGGCGGCGGTACGGGGAGATCGTCGTGCACGACGGCGAACCCAAGGGGGAGCGGGTCGTCGACGGCGTGACCTACCCGGTCTTCGACGAACTGCTGCTCTTCGAGGCGTCCGGCCTGCCCACCCTGGAGGTGACGGTGGACGCCGCGGCGGCGGCCGACCTGGCGGCGCTGGTCGAGTCGTTCACCGGGCACGGCTTCGGCGCGGAACCCGCGAGCGGCGTGGAGACGCTCTGCGCGTGCTGCGGCGAGGGCACGCGCCACCAGGAGCGGAACGTGCGCGCGGGCGCCCAGCGGGTCGCGCTCGCGGCCCCGCCGGAGGAGGCCCGTCGCCTGCTGGAGCAGTGGGCCGCCCGGACCCCGGCCGGCCGCGGCTGGAGCGGCCTGACGACGCTCGGCTGACGGGCCCGCACCGCCGCTCGCGCGCGGTGCGGGCCCGTCGGTGGGCGTCTTGCCGGTCAGGCGGCCCGACCCGTTCAGGACGCCGTGCACGCCCCGATCGACGGAGCCGCGCTGCTGCCGTTCTTCATGACCGTGAAGCCGAAGCTCGTCGACGCCCCGGCCGCCAGGCTGCCGTTGCCGTTCGGCCGCATCGTCATGACGTTGCCGCTGGAGTCCCAGCTAGGCGTGCCGTTCCAGGTCGTCGAGACCTTCTGCGGAGGCGTCAGGGTGACCGTCACCGACCAGGTGCTGATCGCCGCGCTGCCCGCCCTGACGGTGACCGTGCCGTTGTAACGGTCGCTCCACTCCGCGCTCTTGGTGTACGTCGCGGTGCAGGCCGCGCCCGGGGTGCCGCCCCCGCCGTCGGAGGAACCGCCGAGCGCGGTCAGCACGGCGGTGTACGCGGGCTTCTTGGCGTAGTTGGAGTCGAACAGCAGCGGCGTGCCGCTCGCCCGCCACGAGTACTTGTCGGTGATGCCCCACACCGTGATGCCGGTGCAGCGGGTCACCGCCAGGCAGGCCCGTACGACGTTGGAGTAGCTGGTGGCCTGGGACGTGCCCGAGCCCTCGATGTCCAGCTCGGTGATCTGCACGTCGACGCCGAGGTCGGCGAAGCGCTGGAGGTTCGCCTGGTAGTCGGAGGGGACCGGCGAGGCGCTGTTGAAGTGGGACTGGAAGCCGACGCAGTCGATCGGCACGCCGCGGGACTTGAAGTCCCTGACCATGTTGTAGACGGCGTTGCTCTTCGCGTTGACGCCGTCGGTGTTGTAGTCGTTGTAACAGAGCTTGGCGGCCGGGTCCGCGGCCCGGGCGGTGCGGAACGCCTCCTCGATGAAGCCGTTGCCGAGCTTGTCCTGGAAGGGCGAGCTGCGCCGGGCCCCGCTGTTGCCGTCCTGGAACGCCTCGTTGACCACGTCCCAGGAGTGGATCTTGCCCTTCCAGTGCTGCATGACCTGGGTGATGTGGTTGTTCATCGCCGAGCGCAGGTCGGAGGCGCCCAGGCCGGAGACCCAGCTCGGCAGCTGGGAGTGCCACACCAGCGTGTGCCCGCGCACCTGCATGCCCCGGCCCAGGGCGTGGTTGACGATCTGGTCGGCGGAGCCGTAGGTGAAGGTGCCGCGGGAGCGCTCGACGGCGTCCCACTTCATCTCGTTCTCCGGCGTCACCGAGGTGAACTCGGTGTTGAGCGTGGAGACGTACGGCGCCTCGCCCAGGTAGTTCGCGGCGACCGCGGTGCCGAAGTAGCGGCCCTTGCCGGCCGCGGCGGAGCCCAGCGTGTCGGCGGCCTCGGCGCCGGTGGACAGCGCGGCGAGGGCGGTGGTGGTGAGCAGCGCGGTCGTGGTGAGGCTCAGGGCGGCGCGGGAACGCCGGCCCCATTTGATCATGCCCATGTCATTCCCTTGGGTGTGCGGACGTGCGGACGTGCGGACACGAGTGCGGGTGGGCCCCTGAGGGGGTCCGAAAGTTTCGGCTCATCGGCCGATCGCTGCGCAGACCGTACGAAGGGCAGTGGGGGGCGTCAACCGTCCGCGCACGGCGCCGCCAGGGATGGCCGAAACACGAGCGCCGCCTTACCGGCATCTACCGGCCCACCCTGCTCACTTCGGACACCCCGACGGCCGGATGGCGACGACCGGGACGGCGGCGAAACTTTCGTCCGCTCCGGGTCGGTCAGGCGTCCCTGAGGTCGATCAGGCGGCAGGCCGTCTCTATGTCGGCCTTCACCTGGGCGATGGAGGCGCGCCCGGAGAGCCAGGTGATGAGGGCCGAGTGCCAGGTGTGCTCGATCACGCGGACCGCCGCGAGCTGCCCGGGGGCCGGGTGCCGGGTGCCCATCGCGTCCAGGATGATCGCCGTGGTCTGCCGGGAGACCTGGTCGACCTCGGGCGACACGCTGCGGTCGGCGAAGGTCAGGGCCCGCACCATCGCGTCGGCCAGCTGGGGCTCGCGCTGCAGGGCGCGGAAGGCCCGCATCAGCGTCTCCGCGACCCGCTCGGCCGCGCTCTCGCCCCGCGGCGGCCTCTTCCGGAGCGTGGCGTGCAGGTGCTCCAGCTGGTCCTGCATCGTGGCGACCAGCAGGTGCACCTTGGACGGGAAGTAGCGGTACAGCGTCCCGAGCGCCACCTGGGAGCACTCCGCGACCTCGCGCATCTGCACCGCGTCGAACCCGCCCCGGCCGGCCAGCTGCGCGCTCGCCTGCAGGATCCGCCGGCGCCGCGCCTCCTGCCGCTCGGTGAGCGAGGAAGCGGCGGACCGCACGGCCCCGGCGCCCGCGGTGCTCGCGCCCGTGGTGCTCGCGCCCGCGGTGTCCGTGCCCGCGGTGCTCGTGTCCGCGGCGTCCACGCCCGCGCCCGTGGTGCCCGTGCCCACGGCGCCCGTCTCCACGGCGGCCCCGGCGCCTCCGTCCGGGCTGTCCGCCTTGTTCACCTTGGCTTCCACAGGCATGGACCCCGTTCCGTGACAGTCGGTGAGCGCGAGTGATCGGACGGCACGGCACGGCGCCGGCCGTGGCGTGAATCACCTGATCCACTGGTCACAGCGCCCTTACCTGCCGGTAGATTCAGAGGCTCCGAACGATCAAGTCTGAAACTTGTTCTAGGTTAGCGTCCCGGCGTAATCTCGCGGGACAGTGCAGGGAGAAGGGGGCCCAGAGTGACCGCTGAGGCCAGTCCGGCCGGGCCCCTGGAGGGCACCGCGGCCGACGGCTTGCGACCGCTCCGCATCGCGCTCCTCACGTACAAAGGGAACCCGTTCTGCGGTGGCCAGGGCGTCTACGTGCGGCACCTGTCGCGCGAACTCGCCCGGCTCGGCCACCGGGTCGAGGTCATCGGCGCCCAGCCCTACCCCGTCCTCGACGAGGGCTACGACGGCCTGCGCCTGACCGAGCTGCCCAGCCTCGACCTCTACCGCCAGCCGGACCCCTTCCGCACCCCCGGGCGCGACGAGTACCGCGACTGGGTCGACGCGCTGGAGGTCGCCACCATGTGGACCGGCGGCTTCCCCGAGCCGCTGACCTTCTCGCTGCGCGCCCGCCGCCACCTGCGCGCCCGCCGCGGCGACTTCGACGTCGTCCACGACAACCAGACCCTCGGCTACGGGCTGCTGGGCGACCTCGGCGCGCCCCTGGTGACCACCGTCCACCACCCCATCACCGTCGACCGGCAGCTGGAGCTGGACGCCGCCGGGACCTGGCAGCGGCGGTACTCCGTGCGCCGCTGGTACGCCTTCACCCGCATGCAGAAGCGCGTCGCGCGCCGCCTGCCGTCGGTGCTGACCGTGTCCGGGACCTCCCGCGCCGAGATCGTCGACCACCTCGGGGTCCGGGAGGACCGCGTGCACGTGGTCCACATCGGCGCCGACACCGACCTGTTCTCGCCGGACCCGTCGGTGCCGCGGGTGCCGGGCCGGATCGTGACGACCTCCAGTGCCGACGTGCCGCTGAAGGGCCTGGTCTTCCTCGTCGAGGCGCTGGCCAAGGTGCGCACCGAGCACCCCGACGCCCACCTCGTCGTCGTCGGCAAGCGCCCGGCGGAGGGCCCCGTCGCCCGGGCGATGGAGCGCTACGGCCTGCAGGGCGCCGTCGAGTTCGTCAAGGGCATCTCGGACGCGGAGCTCGTCGACCTGGTCCGCTCGGCGCAGGTCGCCTGCGTGCCCTCCCTCTACGAGGGGTTCTCGCTGCCGGCCGCCGAGGCCATGGCGACCGGCACCCCGCTGCTCGCCACGACCGGCGGCGCGATCCCCGAGGTCGCCGGGCCGGACGGGGAGACCTGCCTGGCGGTGCCGCCGGGCGACGCGGGCGCGCTGGCCGCCGGACTGGGCCGGCTGCTCGGCGACGACGCGCTGCGCGCCCGGCTGGGCGCCGCCGGGCGCGAGCGGGTGCTGGCGCGGTTCACCTGGGCGCGGGCCGCGCAGGGCACGGTCGAGCGGTACCGCGAGGCGATCGCCCGCGGGGCGTCCGGCCCCGGCCGCTCTCCGCTCCCGGCCGGAACGGCCGCCACGCCCGCGGCCCCCGCCGCGGTCCCCTCCGATGTTGAAGGCGTCTCTCCCGAAAGCAGGGCCACGTGCTGACCGTCGACTTCTCCCGGTTCCCGCTCGCCCCGGGCGACCGCGTCCTGGACCTCGGCTGCGGTGCCGGCCGGCACGCGTTCGAGTGCTACCGGCGCGGCGCCCAGGTGGTGGCACTGGACCAGAACGGCGAGGAGATCCGCGAGGTCGCGAAGTGGTTCGCGGCGATGAAGGAGGCGGGCGAGGCACCCGCCGGCGCCACCGCGACCGCGATGGAGGGCGACGCCCTGGCGCTGCCCTTCCCCGACGAGTCCTTCGACGTCGTGATCATCTCCGAGGTGATGGAGCACATCCCGGACGACAAGGGCGTCCTCGCGGAGATGGTGCGGGTGCTCAAGCCCGGCGGGCGCATCGCGATCACCGTGCCCCGCTACGGCCCCGAGAAGGTCTGCTGGGCGCTGTCCGACGCGTACCACGAGGTCGAGGGCGGCCACATCCGCATCTACAAGGCGGACGAGCTGCTGGCCAAGATCCGCGAGGCCGGCCTGAGGCCGTACGGCACCCACCACGCGCACGCGCTGCACTCGCCCTACTGGTGGCTGAAGTGCGCGTTCGGCGTCGACAACGACAAGGCGCTGCCGGTGCGGGCGTACCACAAGCTGCTGGTCTGGGACATCATGAAGAAGCCGCTGGCGACCCGGGTCGCCGAGCAGGCGCTGAACCCGCTCATCGGCAAGAGCTTCGTGGCGTACGCGACCAAGCCGCACCTGCCGCGGGCCGGCGCCGAGGCGGCCGCCCGGTGACCACTCCCCGCACGGAACACCTGGTCCTGCCCGGGGTGCTCACCGCCGGGCAGGCCGCCGCGACCGTGCGCGGCATCCTCGGCGTGCAGCGCGACGACGGCGCGATCCCCTGGTTCCGCGGCCACCACCTCGACCCGTGGGACCACGTCGAGGCGGCCATGGCGCTGGACGCGGCCGGCGAGCACGACGCCGCCGAGCGGGCCTACCTGTGGCTGGCCCGCCACCAGAACGAGGACGGCTCCTGGTACGCGGCCTACGCCGACGGCGACGCCCGCGACGTCACCGACCGGGGCCGGGAGACCAACTTCGTCGCCTACGTGGCCGTGGGCGTGTGGCACCACTACCTGAGCACCGGCGACGACGCCTTCCTGGACCGGATGTGGCCGGTGGTGTACGCGGCCGTGGAGTGCGTGCTGCGCCTCCAGCAGCCCGGCGGCCAGATCGGCTGGCGGCTCGACGACGACGGCACGGCCACCACCGACGCGCTGCTCACCGGCTCCTCGTCGATCCACCACGCGCTGCGCTGCGCCCTGGCCATCGCCGAGCAGCGCGAGGAGCCGCAGCCCGACTGGGAGCTGGCCGCGGGGATGCTGCGGCACGCCCTGCGCCGCCACCCCGAGCGGTTCCTGGACAAGGACCGCTACTCGATGGACTGGTACTACCCGGTGCTCGGCGGCGCGCTGACCGGCGCGGAGGCCAAGGCCCGCATCGAGGAGCACTGGGACCGCTTCGTGGTGCCCGGCCTCGGGGTGCGCTGCGTCGACCCCAACCCGTGGGTGACGGGCGGCGAGTCGGCCGAACTCGCCCTGGCCCTGTGGGCGATGGGCGAGTCCGACCGGGCGCTGGACGTCCTGCAGTCCATCCAGCACCTGCGCGATGCGCAGAGCGGCCTGTACTGGACGGGCTACGTCTTCGACGACGACGCGATCTGGCCGCGGGAGCTGACCACGTGGACGGCCGGTTCCCTGCTGCTGGCCGTCGCCGCGCTCGGCGGCCACGAGGCCACCTGCCAGGTCTTCGGCGGCGAGGAGCTGCCGAGGGGCCTGGACCCGGACTGCTGCGCCGGGGCGTGACGCCCCGGCGGCACGCCCGGGCCGCGGGTCAGTGCCGCTGCATGCGGTTGGCGATGGCGTGTCCGACGACGAGGTAGACCACGGCGGCGAGTCCGTAACCGAACACCACCCGGGCCCAGTCCGCGTCGAAGGTGAACAGGTCGCGCGACCAGCCGGCCAGCACGTTGGCCGCGTCGCGGACGAACTGCACCAGCTCGTTGCCGGGGTTGGCCTCGAGCAGGTACATCAGAATCCACAGTCCGAGGATGACGGCCATGATGTCCGCGATGACCGCGACGACCGCCCCTGCGGAACCCGAACCACTGCGATATCGAGGGGACATGCCCTCCGGGTTGCCGCGTGAGGGCGTACCAAACACGGTGTGAAGGCCCCGTGTGCCGGTATTCACCCTTCGTACGAACGGAGTTGGTGCTACCGCTGGTCCGTGTCGGGCAAGGTCCCCGATAATCCTGCCCCGTTGAGAGGCTGGAGGGCCGTTGTCCGACGCCGGAACCACCACGATCGAGGAACCGAGACTCACCACCCGCCGCCTCGGACGCCGCCGTGTCCCCCGGCACGTGGCCGTCGCGCTGCCCCTGGCCCTGGCCGGACTGGTCGCCCTGTCCGCCTCCGGCAACGTGCTGCGCCCGTTCGAGCGCATCACCGTCGTCGAGGCCAGGATGGCCTCCAAGTCCGACTTCTTCCGCGACCCCGAGGTGCGGCGCCGCCTGCTCGAACACGGCCTGCGCGTCGACATCCACCGCCTCGGCTCGCGCGGCATCGCCACCCAGACCCTGAAGGGCATGGACGCCGTCTTCCCCTCCGGGCAGCCCGCCGCCAAACTCGTCCTCGACCGGCAGGACCGCTCGGTGCACTCGGTGCGCCCCTTCGTCAGCCCGCTGGTCCTCGCCACCTTCCGCGACTACGCCGAGACCCTCGTCCGGGCGGGCGTGGCCACCCCGCAGCGGGCACCGGGCGGCGACGCCACCCTCTACTACGACCTCGACATGCGCGCCTTCACCGGCCTGCTCGACGGCGCGGACGACCCGGACGACCCCCGGGACGGCTCCGGCCCGCAGGCCGACACCTGGAACGGCATCGGCTTCGGCGCCGTCAGCGGCGACCGCAGCAACAGCGGCCGCGTCCTGGTCCGCACCTCCAACGTCTGCGAGTCCAACGCCGCCGGCACCTACCTGAGCCTGCTCGCCTTCGTCGTCAACGGCAACCGCACCCCGGGCACCCAGCACGCCCGGGACGCCCGGCGCGCCGGCACCGCCCCGCGCGACCTCGCCGCCGACATCGCGCCGCTCCTCAACCTCCAGGGCATGTGGGCCGACGAGCAGGCCGAGAGCTACTTCTCCGACCTCGGCGAGAGCATCGCGCCGGTCTCGCTGATCTACGAGCACCAGTACCTGGCCCACCAGATCACCCACCACGACGAACACGGCCGCCAGGACACCGACCGCGTCCTGCTCTACCCGACCCCCTACGTCCTCACCGAGCCGCAGCTCATCTCCCTGACCGGCGAGGGCGACCGGCTCGTGGAGGCCGTCCGGTCGGACGCCGCGCTGCGCCGCCGGGCCGTCGAACTCGGCTTCCGCGTCCGGTTCTCCGGTGACCACGGTAGCAGCGAGGAGCTCAGCGCGTACCTGAGCGAGCACGGCGTCCAGGTCCCGGCCGACAACCCCGACGAGACGAAGGCCTACGAACCGGCCCTGGACGTCCTGGAGGAGATCATCGACTCCGTCGGCGACTGCCCGCCGCCCGTACGGGACGAGCCGTGAGCCCGGCCGGACGCCGTCTGACGACGGCCGCGCTCGCCCTCGCCCTGCTCACCCCCCTCACCGCCTCCTGCACCGGCGAGCCGGAACCCGTCACCCTGCGCGTCCTCGCCAGCCCCGAACTGGCCGACGTGGAGCCCCTGTTGCGGGACCTCCAAGAGGACACGGGCGTCGAGCTGGACGTCGACTACCGGGCCGGCGCCGACCTGACGGGCCAGTACCCGGCCGGCCGCTCCGGCTACGACCTGGCCTGGCTCGCCTCCGACCGCTCCTTCCTGCTGCGCGTCCAGGACTCCGGGGGCACGCTCACCCGGCCCGAGTCCACCGCGATCATGCGCTCCCCGGTCGTCGTCGGCCTCGCCCCCGCCACCGCGCGGACGCTGCGCGCGAGGGCCCCCGGCGGCCGGATCTCCTGGGCCGACGTCGCCGACGCCGCCGCCGACGGCACCGTGCGGTTCGGCATGGCCGACCCGCGGCGCAGCGACACCGGCCGCGCCGCGCTGGTCGGCGTCGCCACCGCCGCGGCCGGCACCGGCAGCGCCCTGCGCGAGCAGGACGTCGCCTGCGACCGGCTGCGCGGCTTCCGCTCCGGCCAGACCCTCACCGCCCCCAGCTCCCGCGACCTCGTCGACCGCTACCCCGGCCACCAGGACGACACCAACGCGCTCATCGCCCACGAGGCCGAACTCCTCGCCCTCAACGCCTCCGGCACCCTGCGCACCCCCCTGGAGATCGTGCACCCCGACGACGGCATGGTCCTGTCGGACTTCCCGCTGCTGCTGCTGGACGGCGGCGAACGGGAGGCGTACGGCAAGGTCGTGGACTGGCTGCTCGGCACGGACGTCCAGCGCCGGCTGATGGAGACCACCCACCGGCGGCCCGTCGACCAGGACGTCACGCCCGCCCCGCCGCTGCGCACCGACGTCGGCAACGCCCTGTCCTTCCCCGACCGCCTGTCCGTCGTCGAGCGGCTGGTCACCGACTACGGCGACCCCGGCCGGCACACCGCCGACCAGGTCGTCTTCGTCCTGGACTTCTCCACCTCCATGCGCGGCGCCCGCATGGCCGGGCTGCGCGCCGCCTTCGCGGGCCTCAGCGGCGCCGACGACAGCGCGACGGGCAAGTTCGCCCGCTTCTACCGGGGCGAGCGGCTCACGGTGGTGCGGTTCGGCGGCCGGGTCCTGGAGGAGCGGACCGTGACCGTCCGCGGCGACGCCGACCTGGAGGCCCTCGGCCGGACGGTCGCGCGCGGCGGGTACGACGACGCCACCGCCCTGTGGTCGGCCCTCGACCGCGGCTACCGCATCGCCGCCGGCGCCGTCCGCGCGGAGCCCGGCCGTCCGGTCGCCGTCGTGCTGATGACCGACGGCGAGAACAACGCGGGCATCACCTACCAGGAGTTCCTGCGCCGCCACCGCGCGCTCGGCGACGCGGCCGAGGCGGTGCCCACCTTCCCCGTCCTGCTCGGAGAAGCCGACGCGCGCGCCCTGCGGCGGGCCGCCGAGGCGACCGGCGGCCGCATGGTCGACGCCGGACTCTCCTCCCTTTCCGACGCGTTCAAGGAGATCCGTGGGTGTCATCGACAGTGAGTGGTGGGCCCTGTGGTGGCCGTGGCTGGTCGTCTGGGCGGCGACGGCCGCCTGCTGCGCCGTCCTGCTGCGGTACGGGCTGATCCGTGCCGGCCGGCTGCGCAGACGCCGGCGCGGCGGCCGCACGGTGCACGGCATGTGCTTCTTCCTGCACGAGCAGCGCGTGATGGACCTCTACCAACAGGGCGGCTTCTCCGCCGCGCTGGAGCAGGAGGTCGCCGACCGCATCAACGTCACCAGCGGCGTCGGCCTGCGCGCCCGCTTCGGCCTCGGCGGCGGCAAGGCGAACCGGGACGTCACCAAGGAGCGCGTCACCGCCTACATCCAGCACAGCACCCCGATCACGGTGATCCGGCTGCTCATGGACACCATGCGCAAGGAGGACGTGGTCGTCCACGCCGACCTCACCACCGGCTCCCTGGAACCCAACCGGGCCCTGGCCGAAATCCTGCGGGAGCGCGGCGCGTCCGACCGGGTGGCGCTCACCGAGGTCATGTCGGAGTTCGTCTCGGTCACCGGCCGCTTCACGGCGCGCAGCGCGGACGGCGGCGACATCGTGCTGCGCGCCCCCTACGGCGACGGCCGGCCGCGCGCCCACGTGAAGATCACGTGCGAGGCGGCCGGGGTCCGCGAGGGCTTCCAGAACGCGGAGTACGCCGACGAGGAGGAGTTCCAGGCCCGCTGCCTGGGCAAGGTCCGCACCTGGAACCGCACCCGGGGCGAGCTGACCCTGGACCCGATCGCCATCTTCCGCTGACCGGCGGCAGATCGACGCCGCGTCAGGCGGAAGGCCGCGGCGGCCGCACGGCGATGGCCCCCCGCCCGGAAGGGCGGGGGGCCATCGCCGTGCGTCGGGGCTCAGCCGCGCTGGATGCCCGAGGTGTCCTGCAGCACACCGCGGCGGCCGTCCTGCGTCTGGGCGACCAGGGCCGCGCCGCGCTGCTCGACCGCCAGGTACCAGGTGCCCGGCGCCAGTTCGGCGATCGGCGTCGGCGAGCCGTCCTCCGGGAACAGCGGACGCGGCACCGGCACGGCGAACCAGAACGGCGAGAAGTCCGCCGCCGGCGGCTGCGGGGCCTGCTGCGGCTGACCGCCGTAGGGCTGTCCCGGCTGCGGCTGGCCCGGCTGCGGCTGACCGCCGTACGGGGCCTGCTGCGCGCCCGGGTAGCCGTAACCGCCCTGCGGCTGACCGCCGTAGGGCTGCGGGGCTGCGGGGCGGGAGGCCGGGATCAGGGCGCCCTTGAGGGCGGGCACGAGCGGGGTGGCGAGGGCGGCGGCGGCCATCAGGACCGTGGCGACGAGCGCGAGGACCAGACCGGTGCCGGCGTCGGGACCGTCGCTGGTGGCGCCCTCGAAGTTGTCGGCGCCGCCCGCCGGGTCGAAGATGTTGCCGAGCGCGCACCAGGCGGCGAAGACGGTGAACGCGACGCCGAACTGGCCGAGGTCCAGACCCGCCACCTTGAGCGGCTGCGACATGCCCCGGGTGACGACGACGAGCGCTGCGCCGATGATGCCCGCGAGGACGACGCCGAGCACGACGGGCCCGCTGCTCCACAGGTTGGGGAGGTCGACGCTGTCCGGGGCGCCTTCGATGGAGTAGAGGTCGAGGAACGACGCGATGAACAGCAACACCGCTGCTCCGATCACCACGCCGTCGCCTCTAGTGAGGGAGCGGATATTCACTTCAGGTCCTTCGTAGGTCGTCTCGTCGTCGGTGGAGGCGTCGCTGTCACCCTGTCGCCCTCGGGGCCCCGGTGTGAAGCGCGGGGGTGGCCCCTCATCGTACGGACGACACTATCGTCCGCCCGATCAAGCTGTCCGCCGGGATCGGGCCGGGGACCGCTACCCGCGCAGGAAACTCACGATTCCCTCAGAGATCCCCTGCGCCGCTTTCTGCCGCCAGGCGCCACTGGTCAGCAGCGCCGCGTCCTTGCTATCGCGCATGTTGCCGCACTCGATGAACACCTTGGGAACCGTTGACAGATTGAGACCGCCCAGGTCCTTCCGCGTGACGAGACCGGTGCCGTCGCCGGTGTAGTTGGAGGGCGCGCTGCCGGTGACGCGTACGAAGCCGCCCGCGACGCGTTCGCCCAACGCGCGGGAGGGGCCCACGATCCGGCGGGTGTCGGCGGCGCCCGCGTGCACCGCGCCGGGCAGGATGACGTGGAAGCCGCGGTTGCCGGCCGCGGAGCCGTCGGCGTGGATCGAGACCGCCGCGTCCGCGCGGGCCTCGTTGCCGATCCGGGCCCGCTCGTCCACGCAGGGGCCCCAGGGCCGGTCGCCGTCCTGCGTCAGCCGCACCGTCGCGCCCTGCGCCCGGAGCAGCGCGCGCAGGCGGTGGGCGACGTCCAGGGTGAACTCGGCCTCCGCGTAACCGGCGTCGGTGGCCGTGCCGGTGGTGTCGCACTCCTTGCGGTGCGTGCCGATGTCGACCGTCCGGCCGATCTCCGCGGTGTGCGCGGCGTTGCCCGGGTTGTGGCCCGGGTCGATGACGACGACCTTGCCCTTGAGGGGACCGGTCGCGGCGGTCGCGGAGGCCGGCGGGGAGTCCGGCGCGGCACCTGACGCGCCGTCGTCCGGGATGCCCGTGGGGAAGGTCCGCGAGGGGGTGCGCGTCGCGGGCGCGGAGGTCCGTGCGGACGCCCCGCCCGAACCGGCCCCGTCCGCACCGCCGTCGTCCGGGCCGCCCACCGCCGCGTACACCAGCCACCCGAGCAGCGCCCCCGGCACCAGGGCGGCGACCGCCACGGTCAGGGGGCCGCGCCGGGAGCGGCGGGGCGGGGGAGCATCGAAGTCCGGGCCTGTGTACGACACGCCCGCCACCCTAGCGGCCGGCCCCGGCGACCCCCTGCCGCGGTGTTTTCGGACCACTTGCCGCGGGCCTGTGACCGGGGCGGGCGGGGACGGCTCGTCGAAGCGGGCGTGCGATCACCCGTCCTCCGCCGCGGCACCGTCCTGCTCGTCGCCCTCGCCGCGCTGCTCGGCGGGTCGCCCGCCGTCGCCGACGCAGGAGGCGGCGGACCGGCCGCCCCGGCCGCCCCGTCCGGCTCTTTCGGCCCCCTCACCCCGTTCGCGCAGGGCGCGGCCGCGCTCGCCGGGACGGCCGATCCGTTCCGCCAGGCGTTCAGCGGCGCCATGACGCCGCGGGGCCGGCGGGACGGCGTCCCGTCCCTGAGGGGCGCGGCGCGCCCTTCAGATCCCCTCGCCCGTGCGCCGCAGGACGCGCAGCGAGCCGGTCACCGAGACCTCCGTGAAGGCGCCCGACGCGAGCGCCCGCAGGTAGACCCGGTACGGGGCCTGGCCGGTGAACTCGTCCGCCGGGTCGGGGAAGACGTCGTGGACGACGAGCAGCCCGCCCTCGGCCACCCGGGGCGCCCAGCCCTCGTAGTCGGCCGTGGCGTGCTCGTCGGTGTGCCCGCCGTCGATGAAGACGAGCCCGAGGGGCGCCCGCCACAGCGCCGCGATCTGCGGCGAGCGGCCGACCAGGGCCACCACGTGGTCCTCCAGACCGGCCCGGTGCAGGGTCCGGCGGAAGGCGGGCAGGGTGTCCATCAGGCCGATCTCGGGGTCGACCGTCTCCGGGTCGTGGTAGTCCCAGCCCGGCTGCTGCTCCTCGCTGCCCCGGTGGTGGTCCACGGTCAGCGCGGTGACCCCGGCCTCGCGGGCCGCGTCGGCGAGCAGGACCGTGGAGCGGCCGCAGTACGTGCCGACCTCCAGCAGGGGCAGGCCGAGCCGTCCGGCCGTCACGGCCGCCGCGTACAGGGCCAGCCCCTCGTCCGTGGGCATGAACCCCTTCGCGGCCTCGAACGCGGCCAGGATCTCGGGCTTCGGGGCCGGGGTCATGGCGGGCCTTTCGGTCGTACCTGTCGGTGCCTGTCTCTGGGGGGCCCATGGTGCACCACACCCCCGCCGCGCGGGCGACGGGGGTGCGGGCGTCCGGGGCCGGCGTCAGGCGGTGACCGTCTCGCCGGGCAGGGACAGGTCCACCTCGACCGGGCGGTCGTCGCCCGCGTGCGTCGCCGAGGAGGCGAGCGGGGCGTGGCCGGCGGCGCGGGCGGCCAGGACGTACGGGCCGCCGGCGGGCACCGCGAGGACGTAGCTGCCGTCCGCCGCGGACAGGGTCGCTCCCGCGTGACGGCCGTGGCGGTCGATCAGGGTGACCCGGGCGCGGGCCACGGGAGCGCCGCCGGCGTCCGTGACCCGGCCGGTGAAGCCCCGCAGCGCCTCCTCGGCGCGCTCCAGGTTGGCGTCCTCCTCGCTGCTCGCGCGCAGCTGCGGCTTGTCCGAGGGGCGGCGGCGCGGCAGGAACAGGGCCAGCGCCAGTCCGGCGGCCACCGCCGCGGTCGCGATGAGGAAGGAGATCCGGAAGCCGTGCATGGTCGGCACCGCGACACCACCCACCTGGTCGGCGGTGTTCGCCAGCACCATGCCGACGACGGCGCTGGACACCGAGGTGCCGATGGACCGCATCAGGGTGTTCAGGCCGTTGGCCGCGCCCGTCTCCGAGGCCGGGACCGCGCCGACGATCAGCGCCGGCAGCGAGGAGTACGCCAGGCCGATGCCCGCGCCCAGCACCACCGACGTGACGACCGTCTGCCAGGCCGCCTGCATCAGGCCCAGCCCGCCCGCGTACCCGACGGCGATGACCAGCAGGCCGATGATCAGGGTGGTGCGGGGGCCGTACCGGGCGGACAGGCGGGCGTAGACGGGCGCCGTGAACATCATCGTCAGGCCCAGCGGGGCCACGCACAGGCCCGCGACGACCATCGACCGGCCGAGGCCGTAGCCGGTGGCGGTGGGCAGCTGGAGCAGCTGGGGGAGGACCAGGGAGACGACGTAGAAGCTGACGCCGACCATGATCGAGGCGAGGTTGGTCAGCAGCACCTCGCGGCGGGCCGTGGTGCGCAGGTCGACCAGCGGGGCCTTCACGCGCAGCTCCATCAGGCCCCACAGGAGCAGGACCACGACCGCGGCGGCGAACAGGCCGAGGGTGGTGCCGGACGTCCAGCCCCAGTCGCTGCCCTTGGTGACGGGCAGGAGCAGCAGCACCAGACCGGCGGACAGGCCCAGCGCCCCCGGCAGGTCGAAGGTCCCCGCGGCGCGCAGCGGGGACTCGGGGACGACGGCCAGGGTCAGGGCGATGGCGAGGACGCCGAGTCCGGCGGCGCCGTAGAACAGGGTGTGCCAGTCGGTGTGCTGGGCGACGAGGGCCGCGGCGGGCAGCGCGAGTCCGCCGCCGACGCCGATGGACGAGCTCATCAGCGCCATCGCCGAGCCGAGCCGTTCGCGGGGCAGCATGTCCCGCATCAGGCCGATGCCGAGCGGGATGGCGCCCATCGCGAAGCCCTGGAGGGTCCGGCCGGCGATCATCGTGAGCAGGTCGCTGGTGACCGCGCTGAGCAGCGCCCCGGCCACCATCACCGCCAGGCTGGTGACCAGCATGCGCCGCTTGCCGTACAGGTCGCCGAGGCGGCCCATGATCGGCGTGGCGACGGCGCCGGACAGCAGGGTGGAGGTCAGCACCCAGGTGGCGTCGCTGGGCGCGGTGTCCAGCAGCTGGGGCAGGTCCTTGATGACGGGGACGAGCAGGGTCTGCATCACCGCGACGGTGATGCCCGCGAAGGCGAGCACCGGGACGACGGCTCCGCCGGCTCTCCGGGTGGGCTGGTCGGTCGGCGTGTCAGTCATGTGCAACATGAACTCGGTGCGCCCGGGCAACTATTCCGTTGCTTCGGGGCTCTAACGATTTCTTGACCACCTCTTGGCCTTCCGCCGGACCGAGGACCCCGGACCGAGGACCCCGGACCGGGCACCGGCCGGACGACATACCGATTGAGAGCGTCCGGAGTGGTTGAGACCATGGCGAGCATGCTCGAAGCCGCCGGCACCACCCGCCTGTCCCGCCGTCCCGCGCCCCCCACCTGGCTGGTGGTGGCGCTCGCCTGCGCCGGGCAGTTCCTCGTCGTGCTCGACGTCTCCGTCGTCAACGTCGCCCTGCCGTCCATGCGGACCGGCCTCGGACTGGACGAGCAGGGCCTGCAGTGGGTGGTCAACGCCTACGCCATCGCCTTCGCCGGGTTCATGCTGCTCGGCGGGCGGGCCGGCGACCTCTACGGGCGCAAGCGGATGTTCCTCGTCGGGCTCGCCCTGTTCACCCTGGCCTCGCTCGGCGGCGGGCTGGCCCGGGACGACTGGCAGCTGCTGCTGGCGCGGGCCGTGCAGGGCCTCGGCGCCGCCGTGCTCGCGCCGTCGACGCTGACCATCCTCACCGCGTCCGTGCCGGAGGGCGCCGCCCGGACCCGGGCCATCGGCACCTGGACCGCGGTGGGCGCCGGGGGAGGGGCGGCCGGCGGCCTGGTCGGCGGGGTGCTGGTGGACGCGCTGTCCTGGCGGTGGGTGCTGCTCATCAACGTGCCCGTCGGAGCGGTGGTGCTGCTCGGGGCCGCCCGGTACCTGGCGGAGGGCCGGGCGGGGGACCGCCGCCGCCTCGACCTGCCCGGCGCGCTGCTGGTGACGGCCGGGCTCGCCACCCTGGCGTACGGCATCTCGCAGACCGAGGCCGGCGGGTGGACCGCGGCGGCCGCGCTGGTGCCGCTGTTCGCCGGACTCCTCCTGATCGCGCTGTTCCTCGTCGTGGAGGCCCGCACCGGGGCGCCGCTGATGCCGCTCGGACTGCTGCGGCTGCGGTCGGTCTCCTCGGCGAACGCGGCGATGTTCCTGTCCGGCTCCGCGATGTTCTGCATGTGGTACTTCATGACGCTGTACGCGCAGAACGTGCTGGGCTACTCGCCCCTGGAGGCCGGGCTCGCGCTGGTGCCGAGTTCGCTGGCGGTGGTCCTGGGGGCCAAGCTCGCCCCCTGGTGCATGCGGGTGGCGGGGCCGCGCACCGTGGCCGTCCTGGGGACCGCGGTGGCGGCGGCCGGCTTCGCCTGGCAGTCGGCGATGGACGTGGACGGGACGTACCTGACGGCGATCCTGTTCCCGGGCGTGCTGATGATGCTGGGCGCGGGACTCGCGGGGACCCCGCTGGCCGCGCTGGCCACCTCGGGCACGGCGCCCGGGGAGGCCGGCCTGGTCTCCGGCCTCGTCAACACCTCCCGCACCATGGGCGGTTCGCTCGGTCTCGCCGTCATGTCCACGCTGGCGGCGACCCGCTCGGCGGACGGCGCGACACCGCAGGCCCTGACCGAGGGGTACGCGCTGGCCTTCCGCGCCGGGGCGGCGGTGCTGGCGGCCGGGGTGCTCATGATGGCGGTGTGGCTGCCGCGCGAGGGGGCGGCTCGCCGAGGCGCCGGGCGGGGGAGGGCCTGAGGGCCGCGGATCCGGCCAGGAGGTGCGGAGCGGCGCGCGGGTCCGCGGAAGAGCAGCCGCCGAGCGGCGCGCGGGTCCGCGGAAGAGCAGCCGCCGAGCGGCGCGCGGGTCCGCGGAAGAGCAGCCGCCGAGCGGCGCGCGGGTCCGCGGAAAAGCAGCCGCCGAGCCGCGCGCAGGGGCGCCTTCCCGCCCCGTGGGCGGGGTGCCGCCGCGATGTCGGCCCGGTGCCGGGGTGAGGGCCCCGCCGGCCCGGCCGCGCGCCCGGCACAGCCCTCCCCGGCGCCTGCCGCTCGGCTCCAACACCCGCCTCCCACCTGGGCTTTCACCCTGCGGCGGCATAGCATCGCCGGACGCGGAAGGGGGACCGGATGGACCGGCACATACGCACCGTGGACGACGTCATGGCCCTGCTCGACGGCCTGTTCGCGCCGGAGGCCGACCGGTGGACGGACCGGGGGGCCGCCTGGTGGGACGGCTTCTACGCCGACCGGTCCCGGACGGTGCCGTTCTTCGTGGCCAAGCCCGACGAGAACCTGGTGTCCTACCTCGACCGCGGACTGGTCGAGGGCGGCCGCGTCCTGGACCTCGGCTGCGGGCCGGGGCGCAACGCGCTGTACCTCGCCGCCCGCGGGTGCGAGGTGGACGCGGTCGACCTGTCGCCTGCGGCCGTCGCGTGGGCGCGGGAGCGGGCCCGGGAGACCGCTGTCCGGACCGTGCGCTTCCACCGCGGGGACGCCTTCGCCCTGACCGCCCCCGGCGCCCCGCTCGCCGGGCCGTACGACCTGGTCTACGACTCGGGGTGCTTCCACCACCTGCCCCCGCACCGCCGCGTCGGCTATCTGGCCCTCTGGAACGGGTGCTGGCCCCCGGCGGCCTGTTCGCCCTGACCTGCTTCGCCGCCGGGAGGATGGGCTCGGAGCTGCCGGACGCCGAGTTCTACCGCGGCGGCGGCCTCCAGGGCGGACTCGCCTACTCGGCGCGGTCGCTGCGCGAGATCTTCTCGGAGCTGACGGAGGTCGAGCTGCGGCGGATGCGGGACGAGCCGGAGGACTCGGCGCACTTCGGGGAGGACTTCCTGTGGACGGCCCTGTTCCGGCGCGGCACGCCGTCCTGACCCCCTGACCCGGCGCGGCTCAGCGGCCGTGCCGGCCGGGGCCGCGGCACCGGAGACGAGGAGGAACCCCATGCCCATCGACGCGGCCCGGGCGCTCGCCGCCGGGCCCCGCACCCGCACGCTCTCCTGGGACGCCGGGGACGTGCAGCTCTACCACCTGGGCATCGGCGCGGGCCGCCCCGCCACCGACCCCGGCGAACCGCGCTGCACCCTGGAGTCCCGGCCGTACGTCCTGCCCGGCTTCGCCACCGTCGCGGGCGGCGGGCCCCCCGGGGTGATCCGCGCGCTGTCCGTGCCCGGCGTCGACGTCGACCCGGCCCGCGTCCTGCACGGCGGGCAGCGCCTGCGCCTGCACCGCCCGGTCCCCGTCCGGGGCGGCGCGACCGCCGCCTCGCGCGTCGTCGCTGTGTACGACAAGGGCGAGGCGGCCGTGCTCGTCCTGCGCACCGACGTCGCCGACGCCGACGGCCCGCTGTGGACCGACGAGGCGCGGGTCTTCGTCCGGGGCGAAGGGGGATGGGGCGGTGAACGGGGGCCGGCCCTGCGCCCGGCCCCGCCCGCCGGGGAGCCCGAGCGGGTCGTCGAACGCCGCGTGCGGGAGGACCAGGCCCTGCTCTACCGGCTCTGCGGCGACCTCAACCCGCTGCACGCCGACCCCGCCTTCGCCCGGCGCGCCGGGTTCGAACGGCCCGTCCTGCACGGGCTGTGCACGTACGGCATGACGCTCGAGGCGGTCGTCGACACCCTGCTCGGCGGGGACGTGACCCGGGTGCGCGCGTACGACGCCCGGTTCGCCGGGGTGGTGTACCCGGGGGAGACGCTGCGGATGCGGCTGTGGCCCGGCCCGTCCGGGGTGCGGGTCGCGGTGGGCGCCGTCGAGCGGGACGACGCGCCCGTGCTCACCGGCACGGTCGTACGGGACGGGTGAACCGCCGGCCGCCGCGCGGGCCGTCGGGCCGTGCGGCGCACGCGCCCGCCCGGGCGCCGGCCGCGGTCGCGTCCGGGCCGGCCGAGGGCGCCGGGCGCACCGAGGCGGACCTGCCGCGGACGCGGCGACCGGTGCCGTACGTGCGACGGCCCCGCCCGTCGTGCGACGGGCGGGGCCGCGTACCGCTCGGTGCCGGACGTGCCGTCAGGCCGCCGTCCCGGAGTGCTCGGCCTCCTGGACCGGCTTGCGGTGGCGACCGCGCGGAGCCGTCTCACCGTCCCGCGTGGAGACCGGGCCGCGGTGCCGGCCGTGGCCGGCGGCGATCTCCTGGACGTCGGCGTGGCGCGGCTGGTGTGTGCTGGCGTCACTCATCGGAAGGAATTCACCCCGTCAACATGATCTTTCCTACAGCCGGGCGAGTTTAACCGGCACACCTCCGCCCGAATCCAGGCGGGCACGCCAACCGGCACTACTTCGTTACAAGCCGCCCCAACGGGGCTTGTTGCAGCGGTACCGGACGCGGCGCGGCGGGCGCCCGGGAGGGCTCGGGCGCCGGGCAGGGCGGGGTCCCGGACGGCTCCCCGGGGGCCGCGGGCGGATCGGCCGGCAGGCGGTCCGGTGCTTCGGCGGACGGTTCGAAACCTTTCTGCCACCCGGGAGCCGACGGCTCGGCCGACGGGCCCGCCGGGGGCGCGGGCAGCCGCGCCAGCCCGCACGGCACCGCCTGCGTGGCGTACGGCAGGAGCAGTTCGCCGGCCGCCGTGAACCGGCCGGTGCCCGCCAGCCACCCCGGCGGCGCCGGAAGGTGGTGCAACTGCCGCCCCACCGGCCGCCACACGGCGATCCAGGTGCCGAGCGGGCCGTCCACCCGCCAGGCCACCGCGCAGCTCTCCGGCGTGAGCACCTGCCCCGGCTGGACGGCGAACGGGGTGAGCGTGCAGTCGTTCACCCGCAGACTGTCCGGGAAGCGCACCGGCAGGGTGCTGCCCAGCACCCCCCAGCCCAGCCGGCCCGCGCCCGGCGACGGCGCGTCCGAGCGGATCACCAGCAGGCCGCTGTCGGGGTCGGCGAGCAGCAGCCGGTCGTCGCTGCCGGCGGCGATCTGCAGCAGCGGCGACATCTCCCCGCCCCGCTCCAGGTCCACGACGACCGTCTTGACCGGTCCGCCCGTCCCCCGGTCCAGGGCCAGCAGCCGTCCGGTGCGGTCCAGCCACGCGCCGCCCGAGCAGCGGCCGGGGAGCTCGGCCACGTGCTCCGGGCCGAACGCGCCGCCCGCCACCTGCCACACCGCCGTCGACCGCCGGCCCACCGCGAGGGCATAGGCCCGCTCGCCGCCGGGCGCGGGCGGCAGCAGCCGCAGCCGGGTGCCCTCGTCGGGGCACTCGACCGCGCCCAGGGGCAGCTCGCCGGTGCCGGGACCGGTCGGGTACAGCAGGGAGAAGACGTGCCGCCCGGCCACCGGCCGGTGCACGAGGACCCGCCCGTCGCCCATCGGCTGCACCTCGGTGCCGGGCTCCTCGGGCCGGTCGCCCGGCAGCGGCACCGCGTACGGTTCGGGGCCGTCGAGGGTCCAGCGCTCCGGGTACCGGGAGTCGCCGTCGCGGGCGAGGCGCGCGGCGTAGCCGCCGTCCGCCGTGAGCACGCACGCCGCCTGCGGGGAGACGCCGTCCTCGTCCGCCGCCGGGGGCTCGGTCGCACAGGCCGTCATCGTTCGGTCACCTCCGGCGACGAACCTAGTTTTCGTACGCACAGGCGGAGGAGCGGCTCTCTGCGGCTTCACACATAAGGGTGTTCCAGGAACGATTCGCCTGAGGGAACGGAGGCGTCTGTGCTGGGCGGGCCGGGGGCCGTCCCGGGACGGCGACGGCGGTTCAGCGGCCCGGGACCTCCAGGTAGCCTTGCCTCCGTGCCCCGTCTGTCTGAAGTCATCGCCGCGCTGGAGAACCTGTGGCCCGCCGAGCGGGCCGAGTCCTGGGACGCGGTCGGCACCGTCGTGGGCGACCCCGGGCAGCAGGTCTCCCGGGTCCTGTTCGCCGTCGACCCCGTCCAGGAGGTCGTCGACGAGGCGGTGCACCTGGGCGCCGACCTGCTCGTCACCCACCACCCGCTGTACCTGCGGGGGACCACGACCGTCGCGGCGTCCACCTTCAAGGGCCGCGTGGTGCACACCCTGATCAAGAACGACATCGCGCTGCACGTGGCCCACACCAACGCCGACACCGCCGACCCGGGCGTCTCCGACGCGCTGGCCGGCGCCCTGGACGTGCGGGTGGTGGGCCCCCTCGTGCCGGACCCCACCGACCCGGCGGGCCGCCGCGGCCTCGGCCGCGTCTGCGAGCTGGACCACCCGCTGCCGCTGCGCGAGTTCGCGGCCCGCGCCGCCGAGCGGCTGCCCGCCACCGCGCAGGGTATCCGCGTCGCCGGCGACCCCGAGGCCCCGGTGCGCACGGTCGCCGTCAGCGGCGGCTCCGGCGACAGCCTCTTCGACCACGTCCGGGCGGCCGGCGTCGACGCCTTCCTCACCGCGGACCTGCGTCACCACCCGGCCTCCGAAGCCCGCGCCCACAGCCCCCTCGCGCTGCTCGACGCGGCGCACTGGGCCACCGAGTGGCCCTGGTGCGAGCTGGCCGCGAGCCAGCTCGACGAGATCTCCGACCGGCACGGATGGGGCCTTCGCGTCCACGTCTCGACGACGGTCACCGATCCCTGGACCGCCCACGCGGCGTCCGCCCCCACCCTTCCCTCGGGCGCCACGCGCGCCCCGTCCGACCCGACCGCAGGAGCCCCCAACTGAACGCCGCGCCCGCCGACCAGATCCGCCTCCTGGACGTCCAGGACCTCGACGTCCGCCTCCAGCAGCTCGCGCACAAGCGCCGCTCGCTGCCCGAGCACGCCGAGATCGAGTCGCTGACCAAGGACCTCACGCAGCTGCGCGACCTGCTGGTGGCCGCGCAGACCGAGGAGAGCGACTGCGCCCGCGAGCAGACCAAGGCCGAGCAGGACGTGGACCAGGTGCGCCAGCGCGCCGCCCGCGACCAGAAGCGCCTGGACTCCGGCGCGGTCGGCTCGCCCCGCGACCTGGAGAACCTCCAGCGCGAGATCGCCTCCCTCGCCAAGCGCCAGGGCGACCTGGAGGACGTCGTCCTGGAGGTCATGGAGCGCCGGGAGTCCGCGCAGGAGCGGGTCGCCGAGCTCACCGAGCGGGTCGCCTCCGTCCAGGGGAAGATCGACGACGCCACCGGGCGCCGGGACGCCGCGTTCGAGGAGATCGACGCGGAGGCCGCCTCGGTGACCAAGGAGCGCGAGGTCGTCGCCGGCTCCGTCCCCGCCGACCTGCTCAAGCTGTACGAGAAGCTGCGCGAGCAGCAGGGCGGCGTCGGCGCGGCGAAGCTGTACGCCCGCACCTGCCAGGGCTGCCGCCAGGAGCTGGCGATCACCGAGATCAGCGAGATCCGCAAGGCCGCGCCCGACACCGTCGTGCGCTGCGAGAACTGCCGCCGCATCCTGGTGCGCACGGCCGAGTCGGGTCTGTAGGGGCCGTCGCGGTGCGGGAGTTCATCGTCGAGGCGGACGGCGGGTCGCGGGGCAACCCCGGGCCCGCCGGCTACGGGGCCGTGGTGAGCGACGCGGCGACGGGCGAGACGCTGGCGGAGGCGGCCGAGTACCTGGGCGTCGCCACCAACAACGTCGCCGAGTACCGGGGCCTGCTGGCGGGCCTGCGCGCCGCCCACGCGCTGGACCCGTCCGCCGCGGTCCACGTCCGGATGGACTCCAAGCTCGTCGTCGAGCAGATGTCGGGCCGCTGGAAGATCAAGCACCCCGACATGAAGCCGCTCGCGGCCGAGGCGGCCCGGGTGTTCCCGCCCGGGCGGGTGACGTACGAGTGGATCCCGCGGGCGAGCAACAAGCACGCGGACCGGCTGGCCAACGAGGCGATGGACGCGGGCGGCCGGGGCGAGCGGTGGACGCCGTCGGGGCCGACGGCGGACCTCGGCGCGGCCTCGTCCGCGAGGTCGTCCGGATCACGGCTCCCCGGGCCGCCCGGCGACCCGGTCGCGGGAGCGGCCCGCGCCCGGGCGGCGCTGACGGGGGCGCGGAGCACGGCGAGCACGTCCTCCGGCGTGTCCAGCGGCGCGTCCACCGGCAGGGGCGGCGACGCGCCCGGCGCCTGCGGCCCGGCGTCCGGCGAGGGCGGAGGGGCGGCCGACGTGCGGGCCGCCGGGAACCTGGCCACCACCCCTGCCCCCGCCACGACGACCACCCCCGCCACGACGGCCGCCCCCTCCGCCGGCTGGGCTCCGGCGGACCTGGGCCCGCCCGCCACCTTCGTCCTGCTCCGGCACGGGGAGACCCCGCTCACCCCGCAGAAGAGGTTCTCCGGGAGCGGCGGCAGCGATCCCTCCCTCTCGGCCGCCGGCCGGGAGCAGGCCGAGCGGGTCGCCGCCGCGCTGGCCCGGCGGGGCACCGTCCAGGCGGTCGTGGCGTCGCCGCTCGCCCGCACCCGTGAGACCGCCGGCATCGTCGCGGGCCGCCTCGGCCTCGACGTGGGCATCGAGGACGGGCTGCGCGAGACCGACTTCGGCGCCTGGGAGGGCCTCACCTTCGGCGAGGTGCGCGAGCGCCACCCGGACGACCTGGACGCCTGGCTCGCCTCCCCGGAGGCGGTCCCCACCGGCGGGGGCGAGAGCTTCGCCGCGGCGGCGACCCGGATCGCCGCCGCCCGCGACAAGCTGATCGCGGCGTACGCGGGCCGCACGGTCCTGCTGGTCACCCACGTCACCCCGATCAAGACGCTGGTGCGGCTCGCCCTGGGAGCCCCGCCCGAGTCCCTGTTCCGCATGGAGCTGTCGGCGGCGTCCCTGTCGGTGGTGGCGTACTACGCGGACGGCAACGCCAGCGTCCGGCTCCTCAACGACACCTCGCACCTGCGCTGAGCCGCGCCGCCTCACGGGCCAGCCGCTCCACGCGCGCCCAGTCGCGGGCCGCCACCGCGTCCGGCGGGAGCATCCAGCTGCCGCCCACGCAGCCGACGTTCGGCAGGGCCAGGTAGTCGGGCGCCGAGGCCGGGCCGATGCCGCCCGTCGGGCAGAAGCGGGCCTGGGGGAGCGGCCCGGCGAGCGACCGCAGGTAGGCCGTACCGCCCGCCGCCTGCGCCGGGAAGAACTTCATCTCCCGCACGCCGCGCTCCAGCAGCGCCACGACCTCCGTGGTGGTGGACACGCCCGGCAGGAACGGCAGGCCCGATGCCCGCATCGCCTCCAGCAGGGCGTCCGTCCACCCCGGGCTGACCAGGAACCGGGCCCCGGCCGCCACGCAGTCCGCCACCTGGCCCGGCGTGATCACCGTGCCCGCGCCGACCACCGCCCCCGGCACCCCGTCGGCCACCGCCCGGATCGCGTCCGGCGCGGCGGGCGTCCGCAGGGTCACCTCGATCGCGGGCAGCCCTCCGGCGACCAGGGCCCGCGCCAGCGGTACGGCATCGGCGGCGTCCTCGACGACGACGACGGGCACGACGGGCGCGAGGTCCAGCACGGACGAGGGCGGCGGAGAGACCATGTCCTCATCCTGCCCTCGCTCCAACAACATGCGCAAAGGGCGTTGCGCATGTTGCAACGCGCCGCCGGGGTGGTCAGTGCACCTCCGTCACCAGCACGTCCAGCGCCCAGGTCCGGCCCGCCCGGGCGGGTGCCTGGGCCTCCACCTCGTACCCGAGGTCCCGCAGCGCCTCGACCAGCTCGGCGGGGCCCTTCGGCGCGACCCCCGCGGTGAGCAGGCTCCGCACCATCCGGCCCTTCGTCGCCTTGTTGAAGTGGCTGACCACCTTGCGGGTCGGGGCGTGCAGCACCCGCACGGTCGCGGTCCGCCCGGCGAGCTCGCCCTTCGGCTTCCAGGCCGCCGCGTACGCCGCCGACCGCAGGTCCAGGACCAGCCCGTCCCCGGCCGCCTCGGGCAGCACGGACGCCATCGGCGTGCGCCAGTACGCGCCCAGCGCCCCCAGCCCGGGCAGCCTCACCCCCATCGAGCAGCGGTACGACGGGATCCGGTCGGTCACCCGGATCGCCCCCCACAGCCCGGAGAACACCAGCAGCGAGCGGGCGGCGCGCTGCCGGGCGGCGGTGTCGAGGGAGGCCAGCCCCAGGGCGTCGTACAGCACGCCGGTATAGACCTCCCCGGCGGGCCGGGTCCCGGCGGTGCGCAGCCCGGCGTTCTTCGCGACCTCGCCGCGCAGCCCCTCGCTCAGCCCCAGCACCTCGCGCGCCTTCTCCTCGTCGGCGGCGCACAGCTCGACCAACTCGTCGAGCACGGCCGCACGGGCGGCCGCCAGCCCCGGCAACGACAGCGCCCCCGCCTCCAGCGGGGCACCCCGGCCGGAAGCGGCCTTGCCTTCGGACGGTGGCAGCAGGACAAGCACGCGTACTCCTTCGGTCGAACTCCGGACAGGGTACGGCGCCGGCCCGGGAAGCCGGATTCCGCTCCGGCGCGGCCTCCGGCGCGGGCGGCGCCGCCGCCTGACGGCGGTGTGGCCCACGAGCCGCTCACGCAGGAAGAGGTCCTGCTGGAGGGCTTCCTCGCCCTGGACACCCCGGAGGGCTTCCGGGCCGAGCTGATCGAGGGGGAGATCGTCGTGACGCCGCCGCCGGACGGGGAGCACGAGAAGTACATCAGCCGGATCGTCCGGCAAGTGATCAAGAAGGCCCGGACCGACATGGACGTCTCCGGCAACAAGGGCCTGACGCTGAGGAGCGGGGGAGCCTGTCCCCGGGACCACGTGATCCCGGACGCCGCTTTCGCGCCCGTCGAACGTGACCTCTTCGGCGACGCGGGTTCCTGGATGCCCTGCGACGGCGTCGCCGTGGTCCTGGAGGTGACCTCCGCCAAGCCGCGGGCCGGCCGCGGGGCCAAGCGCCGCTGCTACGCCCGAGGCGGCATCCCCCTCTCCCTCCTCGTCGACCGGGAGGCCGCGTCGGTCGCCCTGTTCGGCGAGCCCGAGAAGGACGACTGCCGCCGGCTCACCACCCTCCCCTTCGGCAAGCCCCTCACCCTCCCCGCCCCCTTCGCCTTCGACCTGGACACCGCCGACTTCCTCTGATCCCCTGTCCCGCGGGGGTGCGAGGTGAACACACGGGAGGACGCCCGCTGGACGCGGGCGCGGCTCGGGCGCGGCGGTCCGCCGCTCGACCTGCTCACCGCGCGGTTCGACCGGCACGTCTACGCCCCGCACGCGCACGAGGAGTACACCGTCGGCGTGACGGTCGGCGGACTGGAGGTCATCGAGTACCGCGGGGGCCGCATCCGGTCCGGGCCCGGCGGGATCGTCGTCCTCGACCCCGGCGAGATGCACACCGGCGGCCCCGCCGCCCCCGACGCCGGCTACGCCTACCGCGCCCTGTACGCCGGGCCCGCCCTCCTCGCCGACGGGGTCCTCGGCGGCCTCCCGCACTTCCGCGAGCCCGTCATCGACGACCCGGAGCTGGCCGCCGCGCTGCGCCGCGCCCACACCGACCTCAGCGCCCGTCCGGACCCCCTGGAGGCCGAGTCCCGGCTGCCCTGGCTGCTCACCGCGCTCGCCCGCCGCCACTCCACGGCCCGCGCGGCCGGCGACACCGTGCCCGGCGCCGACCGGATCGCCCGCGCCGTACGCGACCGGCTCGCCGACGAGCTGCTCGACCCGCCCTCCCTCGCCGTCCTCGCCGCCGGCCTCGGCCTGTCCCGCTACCAGCTGCTGCGCGCCTTCCGCACGGCGACGGGCGTGCCGCCGTACGCCTGGCTCGCCCAGCACCGGGTGGCCCGGGCCCGCGGCCTGCTGGAGGGCGGACTGCGGCCCGCCGAGGTCGCCCCGCTCGTCGGCTTCGCCGACCAGGCGCACCTGACGCGCTGGTTCCGCCGGGTGCTCGGGGTGACCCCGGCGGCGTACCGCAACAGCGTTCAAGACAGCGCGCCCTGACCCGGCCGAGACTCGCCGCATGACTGCACGCGGCTGGTTCCTGTTCTCCCTGATGGGAGTGGTCTGGGGCATCCCCTACCTGCTGATCAAGGTGGCGGTGGACGCGCTGTCCCCGTCCATGGTGGTGTTCACGCGCTGCGCGCTCGGCGCGGTGCTGCTGCTGCCGTTCGCCCTGCGGCAGGGCGGCCTGGGCGGGACGGTCCGCGCGCACTGGAAGCCGATGCTGGCCTTCGCCGTCATCGAGATCGTCGGCCCGTGGTGGACGCTGACCGACGCCGAACGCCACCTGTCCAGCTCCACGGCGGGCCTGCTGATCGCCGGCGTGCCCGTCATCGGTGTCCTGCTGGCCCGCTTCTTCGGCGCGGCCGAGGCCCTGGGCGCCCGCCGGATCACGGGTCTCGCGCTGGGCCTCGGCGGCGTCGGCGTCCTCACCGTCCCGCACCTGAGCGGCGGCAACGCCCTCTCCCTGGCGGAGGTCCTGCTGACGGCCGTCGGCTACGCCACGGCACCCCTGATCGCCGGCCGCCACCTCAGGGACGTCCCGACCCTGCACCTCATCACGCCCTGCCTGGCCCTGACCGCCCTGGTCTACGCCCCGGCGGCGATCGCGACCCGCCCGACGGCCCTGCCCGCGACCGAGGTCCTCGCCGCCCTGGCCGCCCTCGGCACCGTCTGCACGGCGATCGCCTTCGTGGCCTTCCTGGAACTGATCAGGGAGGTCGGCCCGACCCGTGCGTCGGTGATCACGTACGTCAACCCGGCGGTCGCGGTGGCGGCGGGGGCCGTCTTCCTGGACGAGCGCCTGACCGGGACCGTGCTGGCCGCCTTCGCCCTGATCCTGGCGGGCTCGGTCCTGGCCACGGCGGCGGCACCGGGGGCGGTGCCGCGCCGGGTACGATGGTCCGCACGGCAGGCGAGCCGGGCGGACGGCCGCGTGGAGTCCCCGTGAGGGGGTTCCCCGAGGAACGTCCGGGCTCCACAGGGCAGGGTGGTGGCCAACAGCCACCCGGGGTGACCCGCGGGACAGTGCCACAGAAAGCAGACCGCCGGGGACCTCGGTCCTCGGTAAGGGTGAAACGGTGGTGTAAGAGACCACCAGTGCCCAGGGTGACCTGGGCAGCTAGGTAAACCCCACCCGGAGCAAGGTCAAGAGGAGACGCCCCCTCGCAAGAGAAGGCGTCTCTGCGCGGACGATCGAGGGCTGCCCGCCCGAGTCCGCGGGTAGACCGCACGAGGCCGGCGGCAACGCCGGTCCTAGATGGATGGCCGTCGCCCGGGGCTCCGCGAGGAACCCCGGGAACAGAACCCGGCGTACAGCCCGACTCGCCTGCCGCCGCTCACCCCTTCAGCTGGCGCTCCGCCACCCGCGCCAGGTGCCGGGCGAACACCTCGCCGGCCTCGGAGGTGAGGGAGCGCAGGGCCACCAGCGCCGTCACGGCCACGTCGCACAGCTCCGACCGGACGTCGTCCCAGGTGTGGGAGAGGCCCTTGCGCGGGTTCTGGCCGGTCGCGCCGATCACCGCCTCGGCGACCTCGCCGACCTCCTCGGACAGCTTCAGGACGCGCAGCAGCACGCCCTCCCTGCCGTCGACCGGGGAGGCGGCCTCCAGGGAGGCCCACAGGGCGTCGACGGTGTCCCAGAGGCCGGCGGGGGGCGTCGCGGGTGTCGGGTGGTCGCTCATGGGCCGAGCCTGCCAGGAGGGTGTGACAGCGGGGCCGTCCGGCCCCCTACTCCTCGAACAACGGGTCCTGCTCGCCCTCCTTCGCCCGCCGCAGCCGCTGGGCGCGCGCCCCGACCACGAGTGCCGTGCCCGCCGCCGTCGCGGCCAGCGCCGCCGGCACCATCCAGCCGCGGTCGAAGCGGTGGCCGAGCACGTGGTCCAGGGAGAGCCGGCCGGGGCCGCTGACCGCGAGGCCGACGGCGGCCAGGCCCAGCGTGGCGGCGTACTCGTAGCCGCCCTCCTGGTTGAAGAAGCCGTTCGGGGTGTGCACCGCGGCCGCGCCCGCCATCGCGCCGGCCGCCGCCGCGCCCGCCGCCGGGGTCGCCAGGCCCAGGGCCAGCAGGGTGCCGCCGCCGGTCTCCGCCAGGCCCGCCGCGGTCGCGCTGGCCCGGCCCGGGGCGTACCCGACGGACTCCATGAACTGCCCGGTGCCCGCGATGCCGTGTCCGCCGAACCAGCCGAACAGCTTCTGCGCGCCGTGCGCCGCGAGGACACCGCCCGTTCCCAGCCGGAGCAGCAGCAGGCCCAGATCACGTCGGTCGTAGCTCGTCACGTCGTCTCCCGGAACGGTCGGCAGGAACACAGCGGGTGCACGGCCCGCGCTCCCCTTCGCGTCTCCACCGTCGCACCGCCGCCCGGGGCGGGCCCGTCCGGGCCGCCGTTCGGGTGGCGCCGGTGGCGGGGCGCGGTGGCCGGTACGAGGCTGACGGGCATGACCATTCAGACCACCCGTCTCAGCGACCCGGCCGTCCGCGCCTTCGTGCGGGCCGTCAACCACCACGACCGCGAGGCGTTCCGGGCGCTGCTCGCCCCCGGCGCGACCATGGCGGACGACGGCACGGACCGCGATCTGGCCGAGTGGACCGACCGGGAGATCTTCACCGTGAACGGCCACCTGGAGGTCGAGCGGGAGTCCGACGGCGGCCGCCGTCTCCTCGCCCGCTACCGCAACGACACCTGGGGCGAGATGCGCACCCGCTGGACCTTCACCGTCGACGAGGACGGCCGGATCGCGCGCTTCGAGACCGGGCAGGCCTGAGACCGGGCAGGCCTGGGACCGGGCAGGCCTGGGACCGGGCGGCCTGGGGTCTTGCCCTCGCGTGCGCTCCAACCCCTAGCGTCCCGGTCATGGAGACCACACGAGTACTCGGACGCAGCGGCATCGAGGTCAGCGCCCTCGGCTTCGGCTGCTGGGCGATCGGCGGCGAGTGGCGGTCCGCCGACGGGCAGCCGCTGGGCTGGGGCAGGGTCGACGACGACGAGTCCGTACGGGCCGTGCGGCGCGCCCTCGACCTGGGCGTCACCTTCTTCGACACCGCCGACGTCTACGGCGCCGGGCACAGCGAGCGCGTGCTGGGCCGGGCGCTGGGCGCACGCCGGGCCGACGTCGTCGTCGCCACCAAGTGGGGCAACGTCTTCGACCCGGACACCCGCACCCTGACCGGGAGCGACGACTCCCCGGCGTACGTCCGCCGGGCGCTGACCGCCTCCCTGCGGCGCCTGGGCACCGACCACGTCGACCTGTACCAGCTCCACCTCGCCGACGCCGACCCCGGGCGGGCCGCCGAACTTCGGGACGTGTGCGAGGAGTTGGTCGCGGAGGGCCTGATCCGCGCCTACGCCTGGAGCACCGACGACCCCGCCCGCGCCGCCGTGTTCGCGAAAGGGCCGCACTGCGCCGCCGTCCAGCACGCCCTCAACGTCCTCCAGGACGCGCCCGAGATGCTGGCGCTGTGCGAGGAGGCGGGCCTGGCCGGCGTCGTGCGCAGCCCGCTGGCCATGGGGCTGCTCACCGGCCGGCGGGTGCCGGGCCGGGCCCTGGAGGCCGGGGACATCCGCAGCAGGCCGCCCGCGTGGCTGCGGGGGTTCGCCGACGGATCGGGGGCCGACCCGCGGTGGTACGCCCGCGTCGAGGCGCTGCGCTCCGTCCTCACCGCCGGCGGCCGGACGCTCGCGCAGGGCGCGCTGGCCTGGCTGTGGGCGCGCGGCCCGCACACCGTGCCCATCCCGGGCTTCCGTTCGGTCGCCCAGGCCGAGGAGAACGCGGGGGCGCTGGAGAAGGGGCCGCTCACCGCCGCGCAGATGGCCGAGGTGGAGCGGATCCTCGGACGGTGATTCCCCGGGCGGTGAGCCGTGGAGGGCGATTCCCCGGGCGGTGAGCCGCGGACGGTGAGTCCGCCGCGGCCGATCCGCACGGACTGTGCGGCAGCCGTTCCACGCACCGGTGCGTACCCCCGCGCCGTGCGCGGGGTCCCGCCCCCTGCCGGTGCGGTGGAACGGCTGCCGCCTCCCCCCGGAATGCGGCCTGCGGAAGCCTTCTGCTCCAACTGTGAAGCTTTGGTGCAGAAGAGTTGAGCACAGGTCCCCGACCGGCCGCAATGGGGCGGATGTTCGAATTCCGGATGCGCGGGCCGGGCGGCGCGGCGGACGGCGCCCGCTCAGCCGCGCCCCACGTACGGCATCGTCGTCGCCAGGACGGTCGCGAACTGCACGTTCGCCTCCAGCGGCAGCTCCGCCATGTGCCGCACGGTGCGCGCCACGTCGGCGACGTCCATGACCGGTTCCGGGGCGACCTCCCCGTTCGCCTGGAGGACGCCCTGCCGCATGCGGGCCGTCATGTCGGTCGCCGCGTTGCCGATGTCGATCTGGCCGACGGCGATCCGGTACGGCCGGCCGTCCAGCGACAGCGACTTGGTCAGGCCCGTCAGCGCGTGCTTGGTCGCGGTGTAGGCCACCGAGTGCGGGCGGGGCGCGTGCGCCGAGACCGAGCCGTTGTTGATGATCCGGCCGCCCCGCGGGTCCTGCTCCTTCATCCGCCGGTACGCCGCCTGCGCGCACAGGAACGCCCCGGTGAGGTTGGTGTCCACCACGTGCCGCCAGGCGTCGTAGGAGAGTTCCTCGACCGGCACGCCGCCCGGCCCGAAGGTCCCGGCGTTGTTGAACAGCAGGTCGACCCGCCCGAAGCGCTCCGCCACGGCCGCGAACAGGGCGTCGACGTCCTCGGGCCGTGACACGTCCGTCCGCACGGCGAGCGAGGTGCCCGCGGGCACCAGGGCCGCCGTCTCCTCCAGCGTCTGCGCGCGGCGGCCCGCCAGCGCCACCGACCAGCCCGCGCGCAGCAGTTCCACCGCGACCGCCCGGCCGATGCCCGAGCCGGCGCCGGTCACCACGGCGATCCCCGGCCGCTCGTCCGGCGAGGGGTCCGGCTTGTCCGTGTGCATGGCGTCCATGGGGCCGCAGCGTACGGGAGGGTCCGCCGTCCGATCCTCATCCGTCCGTCATGTGATTGTTGTGTACCTGCCCATCGGGAGTCGTCCCCGGCCACTCCAATGCCCCCTGCACCCATGCGACAGGGGAGGACCGGATGACACCCGCAGCACACCCGTCCCAGCACGCTCCCGAACTCCGCGCCGCCGCGCGGCACATCGGCCGCCGCCGCTTCCTGACCACCACCGGCGCCGCGGCCGCGCTGGCCTTCGCGGTGAACCTGCCCGCCGCGGGCGCCGCGGCCGCCGCCGAGCTCGACGCCGCCCGGATCGCCGACGACCCGTTCACCCTCGGCGTCGCCTCCGGCGACCCGCTGCCCGGCTCCGTCCTGCTGTGGACCCGGCTCGCCCCCGCCCCCTACCGGCCCGACGGCGGCCTGCCGGCCGAACGCGTCACCGTGCACTGGGAGCTGGCGCACGACGAGCGGTTCCGCCGGATCGCCCGGCGCGGCGCCGCCACCGCGCACCCCGAGTTCCACCACACCGTGCACGTCGAGGTCGACCACCTGCCGGCGGACCGGGTCCTCTACTACCGCTTCCGCGCGGGCCGCTGGACCAGCCCCACCGGCCGCACCCGCACCGCCCCCCTGCCCGGCGCCCGCCCGGCCGGGCTCACCCTCGCCGCCGTCTCCTGCCAGGCGTACCACGACGGCTACTTCACCCCGTACGCCCACCTCGCCGCCGACGACGTCGACATCGTGTTCCACCTCGGCGACTACCTCTACGAGTACGCCGTCGACGCCGCCGGCGGCGCCCGCGCCTACACCGACCGCACGCTGCCGGCCCTCTTCGGCCGCGAGACCGTGACCCTGGAGGACTACCGCCTGCGGTACGCCCTCTACAAGACCGACCCCGACCTGCGGGCCGCGCACGCCGCGCACCCCTTCGTCGTCACCTGGGACGACCACGAGACCGAGAACAACTACGCCGGTGACGCGCCCGAGAACGGCGTCCCGCCGGAGGAGTTCCTGCTGCGCCGCGCCGCCGCCTACCGCGCCTACTGGGAGAACCAGCCCCTGCGCCGCCCCCAGCTCCCCGACGGCCCGGACATGCGGCTCCACCGGCGCCTGCACTGGGGCCGGCTCGCCCAGTTCGACGTCCTCGACACCCGCCAGTACCGCACCGACCAGGCGAACGGCGACGGCTGGAAGACGCCGACGCCCGAGTCCGAGGCCCCGTCGCGGACGCTGCCCGGCTTCACCCAGGAGCGCTGGCTGACCGACGGCTGGCACGGCTCGCGCGCCCTGTGGAACGTGGTCCCGCAGCAGGTCACCTTCGCCCGCCGCAACCACCCCACCCCGGGCAACACCACCCGCTCCATGGACTCCTGGGACGGCTACCCGGCCTCCCGCGAGCGGCTGCTGCGGGGCGCCGAGGCGGCCGGCGTGCGCAACCTGATGGTGCTCACCGGCGACGTCCACGTCTCGTACGCCCTGGACGTCAAGCGCGACTTCGACGACCCGGACTCCCGCACGGTCGGCACCGAGATCGTCACCACGTCGATCTCCAGCGGCAAGGACGGCGCGGCCCGGCCCGCCAACCGGGCGGACTACCTGGCCCGCAACCCCCACATGAAGCACTACGACGGGCAGCGCGGCTACGTGACCGTCGCGCTCGGACAGCGGCTGGCGCGGGCCGACTTCAAGACGGTGCCCTACGTCACCCGGCCCGGGGCGCCGCTCACGACGGCCGCGTCGTTCGTGACGGAGGCGGGGGCGCCGGGGCTTACGCCGGCGTGAGCTCCGCCGAGGGGTCCGTGGGGTCGGTGAAGTCCGTGGCGTCCGCGGGCTCCGCGGCGGCCTCCCCCGGGTAGCGGACGCCGATGCGGTCGCGGATCGCGTCGAGCGTCCGCATCACGGCCAGGGTGCCGTCCAGCGGGACGAGCGGCGACTCGGTCTCCCCGGCGCGCAGGGCGCGCATCACCTCGCGCGCCTCGTGCCGGAAGGAGGCGGCCGGGCCGTCCGCCGGGTCGGCCGTGAACTCCTGCGGGTCACGGCCGGTGCGGTGCAGCACGAAGCGGTCCGGGTGGAAGAAGCCGTGCGGGATCTCGATGCGGCCCCGCGACCCGGTGACCGACGCGACGGTCGGGGTGTCGCCGACGATGGAGCAGTGCACCGAGGCCAGCGCACCGCTCTCCCACGCCAGCACCGCCCCCGTCTGGAGGTCGACGCCCTCCTCGGAGAGCACCGCGCGCGCCGCGACGTCCGCGGGCTCGCCGAGCAGCAACTGCGCGAAGGAGACCGGGTAGACGCCGAGGTCGAGCAGCGCGCCGCCGCCCTGCAGCGGATCCCGCAGCCGGTGCGACGGCGGGAACGGCCCGGAGATCCCGAAGTCGGCCTGCACGGACCGGACTTCGCCGACGGCCCCGTCCCGCACCAGCTCGGCCACGCGCCGGATCACCGGGTTGCAGTACATCCACATGGCCTCCATCAGGAAGCGCCCGTGCTCCCGCGCCAGCGCGACCAGTTCCGCGGCCTCGCGCACGTTCAGGGTGAACGGCTTCTCGCACAGCACGTTCCGCCCCGCCGCCAGGCACAGCCCGGCCGCGGCCCGGTGCGCCGCGTGCGGCGTCGCGACGTACACGACGTCGACGTCCTCGTCCCGCGCCAGGGCGTTCCAGTCGCCGTAGGCCCGCGGGATGCCGAACCGCTCCGCGAAGGCCCGCGCCGACGCCTCGGACCGGGAGGCCACCGCGACGACCTCCGCGTCCGGCAGGTCGAACAGGTCCGCCGTGAAGGCGGCGGCGATCCCCCCGGTCGCGAGGATCCCCCACCGCACGCTGTCCGCCGTCATTGCCGCCCCGCCTTCGCCCTGTGACACCAAGCAGTCGTTACGAGCTGAGAGCATAGGTGGCGATCGGTTCGGAGAGGGAGGAACACATGCCCGACGGAGGGGCGCCCATATCGAACATGCCGCAGGCGACCGCGGCGCAGGCCGGGCCACCCACCCGCACACCGCACCGCACGGGCCTGCTCGTCACCTTCCTCCTCGGCGGCCTGACCGCCACCCCTCCGCTCGCGATGGACATGTACCTGCCCGCGCTGCCGGAGGTCACCCGCGCGCTGGGCGCGCCCGCCGCGACCGTCCAGCTCACCCTCACCGCCTGCCTGGCCGGCATGGCGCTCGGTCAGCTGGTGGTCGGCCCGATGAGCGACCGGTGGGGCCGCCGCCGCCCGCTGCTCGCGGGCCTGGCGGTGTACGTCGTCGCCACGGTGCTGTGCGCGCTCGCGCCCACCGTCGGACTCCTCGTCGCCTTCCGGCTGGCACAGGGCCTCGCGGGCGCGGCCGGCATCGTCATCGCCCGGGCGATCGTGCGCGACCTGTACGACGGCGTGGCCATGGCCCGCTTCTTCTCCACCCTCATGCTGATCTCCGGGGTCGCCCCGGTCGTGGCGCCGCTCATCGGCGGGCAGATCCTGCGCGTGACGGACTGGCGGGGCGTGTTCGTCGTCCTCACGGTGGTCGGCGCGCTGCTGACGGCCCTGGTCTGGGCGAGGCTGCCCGAGACGCTGCCCGCCGCCGAACGGCACGGCGGAGGCGTCGGCGAGGCACTGCGGTCGATGCGCGGCCTGCTCGCCGACCGGGTCTTCACCGGGTACCTGCTCGCGGGCGGGTTCGCCTTCGCCGCGCTGTTCGCCTACATCGCGGCCTCCCCGTTCGTGATCCAGGAGATCCACGGCGCCTCCCCGCAGACGTTCAGCCTGCTGTTCGGCCTGAACTCCGTCGGGCTGGTGGTCGTCGGCCAGATCAACGGCAAGGTGCTCGTCGGCCGGGTCCGCCTCGACCGGGTGCTGGCCGCCGGCCTCCTGGTCGTCGTCGCCGCCGCGACCGCCCTGCTGCTGATGTCCCTGGGCGTCTTCGGCGAGGTCGGGCTCGGGCCGGTCGCCGCCGCGCTGTTCGTGCTGATGTCCGCGATGGGCGTCACCCTGCCCAACACCCAGACCCTCGCCCTGATGCGGGTCAGGCAGGCCGCCGGCTCCGCGTCCGCGCTGCTCGGCACGTCGTCCTTCCTGATCGGCGCCGTCGCCTCCCCGCTCGTCGGGATCGCCGGCGAGGACACCGCCCTGCCGATGGCCGTCGTCCAGCTGGCCTCGGCCCTGCTGGCGCTGGCCTGCTTCGCGGCCCTGTGCCGGCCCCGCGGCGGGCGGGCCGGGGCGGCCACCGGCCCGGGGGAGGAGAGCTGAGCGCCCCCCGGTTGCGCGGCGGCCCGCCGGAACGCGCCGGGCTCGACCCCGAGGAGCTCGGCCGGCTCGTCCAGGACGTCCGCGCCCTCACCGCCGGGGAACGCCCCCGGGTGGCGGGCGCCGTCGTGGTCGCCGGCCGCGGGCCGGTCATCGCCGTGGCGGAGGCGGCGGGCTGGGCCGTGCGGTACGCCGCCTACGACGAACGGACCGACACGGGCGTGGAACTGCCGGCCGCCGACCGCGTGCCGATGACCGTCGACACCCCCTTCGACCTGGCCTCCCTGACCAAGCTGTTCACCGCGGTCGCCGCCGTGCAGCAGATCGAGCGCGGCACGCTGGGCATCGACGCCCGCGTCGGCGCCTACCTCCCGGACTTCCGCGGGGCGGCCCGGCACGGCGTCACCGTGCGGCAGCTGCTCACCCACACCTCCGGGCTGCGGCCCGAACTGCCGCTGTACGACTGCGCCGACGACGCGGCGCGCCTGGCGCGGCTGCGCGCCGAGCCGCCCGCCGCGGCACCCGGCACGTACTGCTACTCGGACCTGAACATGCTGCTCCTGCAGCACCTCCTGGAACGCCTCACCGGCCGCCCCCTCGACGTCCTGCTGCGCGAGGGCATCACCCGCCCGCTGGGCATGACGGCGACCCGGTTCGGGCCGTGCCCCGGGGCGGCGGCGACGGAGGACCAGCGGCGGCCGTGGGCCAAGGCGGACCGAGGCATGCTGCGCGGCGAGGTGCACGACGAGAACGCCTGGGCGCTGGGCGGGGTGGCGGGCCACGCGGGCCTGTTCTCCACCGGGCGGGACCTGGCCGTGTTCTGCCGCGCGCTGCTCGCGGGCGGCTCGTACGGTCCGGCCCGCATCCTCGGCCCCGACTTCGTGGACCTGCTGTTCACCCCGCCCGGCCTGGGCTTCGCCCTCGACGAGCCGTGGTTCATGGGGGAGCTGGCGGGGCGCGGCGCGGCCGGGCACACCGGGTTCACGGGCACGTCCCTGGTGCTGGACCCGGCGACGGACACCTTCCTGGTGCTCCTGACCAACGCCGTGCACCCCAGGCGCCGCGAGCCGCTGAACCGGGCCCGGGCGACGGCGGCGACCCGGCTGGCGCGGGCCGTCCGGGACAGGTGACCGGCCGTCCCGGGCACGTGACCGGCGGTCCGGGGCGTACGGGCGGCGGTCCGGGGCGTACGGGCGGCGGTCCGGGGCGTACGGGCGGCCCCGTAGAATTCCGCACGTGAACGCCCCCGTCTCTTCCGCCGACGCCCTCCGAGCCGCCCTGGCCGGGCTGCTGGACGGGCTCCCGCCGAAGGCGGCGGCGCAGGCGGTGGAGCGGCTGATCGCGAACTACCGGGGGCGGACCCCGACGGACGCGCCGGTGCTGCGCGACCGCTCGGACGTGGCGGCGTACGCCGCGTACCGCATGCCGGCCACCTTCGAGGCGGTGCGCACGGCCCTGGAGGCGTTCGCGGCGGCGGCACCCGGGTGGGTGCCCGGCGGCCACGTCGACGTCGGCGGCGGCACCGGCGCCGCGACCTGGGCGGTCCACGCCACCTGGCCCGGCGAGCGGCCCGTCACCGTGCTGGACTGGGCCGAACCGGCGCTCGCGCTCGGCCGGGAACTCGCCGCCGGCCACCCCGGGCTCCGGGCGGCCCGGTGGCAGCGCGCCCGGATCGGCCAGGCGCTCACCCTGGAGAGCACCGACCTCGTCACCGTCTCCTACGTCCTCAACGAACTCACCCCCGCCGACCGCGCGGCCCTCGTCGACACCGCCGCGTCCGCCGCCCGGGCCGTCGTGATCGTCGAACCCGGCACCCCCGACGGCTACGCCCGTGTTCTCCAGGCCCGCGAGCGCCTCGTCGCCGCCGGCTTCCGCATCGCCGCCCCCTGCCCGCACGGCGCCGCCTGCCCCATCGCCCCCGGCACCGACTGGTGCCACTTCTCGGCCCGGGTCAGCCGCTCCTCCCTGCACCGCCAGGTCAAGGGCGGCTCCCTCGCCTACGAGGACGAGAAGTTCAGCTACGTCGCCGCCGCCCGCTTCCCGGTCGCCCCGGTCCCCGCCCGCGTCGTCCGCCGGCCGCAGATCCGCAAGGGCCAGGTCCTCCTCGACCTGTGCGAGACGGAACCCGCGCTGCGCCGCGCCACGGTCACCAAGCGCCACGGCGACCTGTACAAGGCGGCCCGCGACGCGGACTGGGGCGACGCCTGGCCCCCGGCGGACGAGCAACGGCGCTGAAGCCCCTGCGGCGAGACGTCCCGTCTCATCCCCTTGCTACCGTCGGACCCATGGCCGAACAGTCCGCACCCGAGCGCCCCGCCCCCGACGCCACCCGCCGCAGCGAGCGGTCCCGGCGCGCCATCTACGACGCCGCCCTCGCCCTGGTCGCGGAGGTCGGCTACCCGAAGACCACCATCGAGGGCATCGCGGCCCGCGCCGGCGTCGGCAAGCAGACGATCTACCGCTGGTGGCCGTCGAAGGCGGAGGTCCTGCTGGAGGCGTTCCTCGACCTGAGCCGGCAGGCCGCCGAGGCCGCCGGGCAGGAGCCGTACGCCATCCCCGACACCGGCGACCTCGCCGCCGACCTCAAGGCGGTGCTGCGCGCCACCGTCGACGAACTGCGCGACCCCCGGTTCGAGGCGCCGTCCCGCGCCCTGGCCGCCGAGGGCGTCGTCAACGAGCGGCTCGGCCGCGAGTTCGTGGCCACGCTGCTCGAACCGCAGCTGCGGCTGTACGCCGACCGGCTGCGCGCCGCGCAGGCCGCCGGCCAGGTCCGGCCCGACGTCGACCCGCGCATCGCCCTGGAGCTGTTCGTCTCCCCGCTCGCCCAGCGCTGGCTCCAGTACACGGGCCCCATCAGCCACGCCTACACCGACACCCTCGTCGACTACGCCCTGGGCGGCATCGCCGCGCGCTGATCCGGTCGTTTTGGTGCTTACCACCCGGGATGTGGGCTCTGGCCCCCCGGCGCGCAGGATGATGGGACCATGAGGCATGCTGTTCCGCACGACAGCGAGACGAGGGGATAGATGAGCGCGACGTTCGGCGGCCGCAGCGGCCGGCAGGGCAAACTCTCCCAGTGGCTGCGCGGAGGCCGCCGCCCGAAGGAGGCCGCCGGCGACGACGGCCGCGAGGCCCTGCTGCTCGCCGCCGCCGACGCGGGGCTGCCCCTCGCGCCCGCCGCCCACCCGTCCGGCTACCGGTGTTCGTGCGACCGGGTCGGCTGTCCGACCCCGGCCCGGCACCCCGTGTCCTTCGCCTGGCAGACGCAGTCCACCACCGACCGCGCCCAGATCGAGAACTGGGCCCGCCACCAGCCGCAGGCCAACTTCATCACCGCGACCGGCATGGTGCACGACGTCCTGGACGTGCCCCTGGACGCCGGCCGGGAGGCGCTGGCACGGCTCCTCGCCGCCGGCGTCGAGGTCGGCCCCGTCGCCGAGAGCGACGACGGCCGCATGCTGTTCTTCACCCTCACCCGCGGCACCCCCGAGGACGAGGACGAGTGGTGGCCGTGCGAGCTGGACTGCCACCCCGAGACCATGGACGAGCACCCCGGCCTGCGCTGGCACTGCCGCGGCTCCTACGTCCTCGTCCCGCCCGCCCGGCTGCCCGGCGAGGACCGGACGGTGCACTGGGTGCGCGGCCCCGAGCACGCGCTGCCCGACCCGCTGAGCCTGCTGGAGGTCCTCACCGACTCCTGCGCCCGGTACGCCGGCGAGGAGTCCGCCGGCTCGGCCTGGCCCCTGCGCCGCTGAGCCCGGCGGGGCACTACCCGCCCTGCGCCGACGTCAGCCCCTGGATCCGCCCCAGGACCGTCACCTTCCCGCCGCTCGCCCCGGGGTCGAGGGCGACCTCGTTGGAGACGAACTCCATCGTCAGCGACTGCTTGATCTCGCCCTTCGTCAGGGCCAGCACGTCCTCGCCGGGCGCGGGCACCGAGGTGCCGGCCGCGGCCGTCCGCTTCTCGTAGTGGCGCGTGGTGAAGAACACCAACGCCCCGCCGTCCTTCGTGCGCAGCGCCAGCGGCGCGTACGCGCCGTTCGTGAGCGGCTCGTCGATGTACTGGGTGGCCAGGCCCGGCCTGGTGGCCTTCCGGCGCAGCTGCCGCCACGCGCTGGTGTGCGTCCCCGCCGCGAAGGTGTCCCCGCCGCTCTTCAGGTACGCGGTGTAGGCCCGGCTCAGGTCGCCGGGCGCGACGGCCAGCCCGGTCGCGTCGGCGGGCACCGCCTCGGCCCACCCGTCCCGGTCCGTCCGGAACTCCGGTACGTCGTCCGGTGCCACCAGGGTCAGGTACGCCACCTGCCAGGTCTCCTCCAGGCCGCCGCGGGTGAACACCAGCAGCCAGCGCGCCTGTCCGCCCTTGTTGGCCGCCGCGTCCGCGAGGAACCAGCGGGGCCAGCCCGCCTTCTCGGGGATGGTGAACTCGGCGTCCGACAGCTCCAGCGGCGTGTGGTTCGGGTTGCCGCCCGGGTTGTTGGCCTTCCCGGCCTTCAGCCGCGCCGCGTCGATGTCGGCGAGCGCGCCGGTCGTGTGCGCGGCGTCCAGCGAACCGTCGTAGGCCTTGTCGGCCTTGTTGTACGCGGCGGTGAACTCCCGGAGCGCCTCGGCGGCTTCGGCGCGCGTGGTGGCCGGGAGCACCTCCCTCTCCCCGTGCACCACCACGCATCCGCTCGCCGTCAACGACCAAGCGGTCACCGAGGCCGCCATGAGGGCGGTGCGGTCAAGCCTGCGGAGCCTTCGAGGGCCGCGATCCCTGCTCATCGCCTTCCTTCACCTTCGCCTTCCCGGAGGCGAACCCTACCGGGGCGAGGAGGAGCGCGGGCGCCGGGACCGGGTACGGCCGGGGCCGACCGACCGCACGGGGAAGCCGGAGGAGGCGGACGCCGCGGTCCGGGACCGCCCTGACCTGGGGCGGCCGCGGCCGCGCGCGCGATGTTTGAATGCCCCCGTGACTGACTACGACGTGCTGCGGGTCTTCTGCGGGCCCCGCGGGGGATACGGCAACGAACTGGGCGTCGTCCGCGACGGCTCCCTGCTGCCCGACCCCGAGGAGCGCCAGGCGTTCGCCGCGAAACTCGGTTTCAGCGAGACCGTGTTCGTCGACGACCCGGAGCGCGGGATCATCGACATCCGCACCCCCACCCTGCGCCTGCCCTTCGCCGGCCACCCCTGCGTCGGCGCGGCCTGGCTGCTGGACGTGCCCGAACTCGTCGTGCCCGCCGGGGTGGTGGGCGCCCGGCAGGACGGCGAGTTCTGCTGGATCGAGGCGCGGGCGCAGTGGGCGCCGCCGCGCACCCTGCGCCGGTACGCCACCGCCGCCGAGGTCGACGACCTGCCCGTGCCGCCGCCGGGGGAGTGGATCTACGCCTGGGCCTGGGAGGACGAGCCCGCCGGGCGGATCCGCGCCCGTGCCTTCCCCGGCCGCGACGACGGCATCGAGGAGGACGAGGCGACCGGCGCGGCGGCCCTGCTCCTGACCGACCTGCTGGGCCGCGCCCTGAACATCACCCAGGGCGCGGGCTCCCAGATCCTCACCGCACCGCAGCCGCACGGGTGGATCGAGGTCGGCGGCCGCGTGTACCTGGAGCGCTGAGCGGGGCGCGCGGCGGGTGGAACCGGCGCGTCCGTCCGGGTGGAACAGCGTGTGCACGGACCGGCGACCGGGGACCACTGGGCGTGACCACTCGGCATCGTGAGAGGAACCCCATGCGCATCCGATCCACCCTGGCCGCCGTCGTCCTGGCCGTCGGCCTGACCGCCGCGGGCGCCGCCACCGCCGCCGCCGACGGTGACGAGCCCATCCCGTGCAGCCCGTACTCGGGCTCCATCCACACGGAGACCGCCGAGCTGGAGTACCAGGGCGCGCTCTGCCACAAGGGCGTCTTCGACAACTGACCGCCACCGGCGGAGACTTCACCCGGGCCGGCCCCGGGCCCCCTCGCGTCGGGCGAGCCGGGCCCGGGGCCGGCCGCGTGTGCCGCCCGCCCCGCTCACGCGGACAGCGGGAACTCCTCGCCCAGCGCCCGGAAGACCGCCGTGTTCAGCGCGAACGCCCGCTTGCACTCGGCGACGATCCGCTGCTTCTCCAGCTCGTCGGCGCGCACCGCGTCCAGCGTCTCCCGGTACTCCCGCTTGAAGGCCGCCGGGTTGGCGATCCCCTCGAAGACGTAGAAGCGGACCCCGTCGCCCTTCTTCGCGAACCCCCACGTCCGCTCGGCCCGGTCGCGGATGATCTGGCCGCCGGAGAGGTCGCCGAGGTAGCGGGTGTAGTGGTGGGCGATGTAACCGGCCGGCCAGTCGCGCACGCACTCCGCGATCCGGTCGGCGTACGCCCGGGTGGCGGGCAGCGCGGTCAGGCCGGACCGCCAGTCCGGCCCGCGCAGGTGGGCCAGGTCCCGCTCCAGGGCGGCCAGGCGGAACAGCTCCGGGCGGACGAAGGGCCCGGCGACCGGGTCCGACGCCAGCCGTTCGCCGCCCTGCTCCAGGGCCTCGTAGACGAACCACAGCTGCTCGGTGTAGCGCGCGTACGCCTCCACCCCCAGCCGGCCGCCCAGCAGGTCGCTCATGAACGTCGAGTTCTCCGCCTCGGCGTGCTGCTCGTGCGAGGCGGTGCGGATGAGGGTGGAGAAGGAGTCCATGGGGCGATCTTCTTTGGTTAGGGTTGCCTTAGTCAATGCCTTGCCGACGATCTGTCGGTAAAACGCTACCCGGCCCCGGCCGGAACGGCGCGCGGACGCGAAAAGGCCCGCCCTCCGGGGAGGGCGGGCCGGCCGGCGGGGGTCCCGCGGCGTCAGGGCAGGGTCAGGACGTCCGCGCCCGTGTCCGTCACCACCAGCGTGTGCTCGAACTGGGCGGTGCGCTTGCGGTCCTTCGTCACGACCGTCCAGCCGTCGTCCCACATGTCGTACTCGTGGGTCCCGAGGGTCAGCATCGGCTCGATCGTGAAGGTCATGCCCGGCTGCATGACCGTCGTCGCGTGCGGGCTGTCGTAGTGCGGGACGATCAGGCCGGAGTGGAACGCCGTGCTGATGCCGTGCCCGGTGAAGTCCCGGACCACCCCGTACCCGAAGCGCTTGGCGTACGACTCGATGACCCGGCCGATGACGTTGATCTGCCGGCCCGGCCTGACCGCCCTGATCGCCCGGTCGAGCGCCTCGCGGGTGCGCTCCACGAGCAGCCGGCTCTCCTCGTCCACGTCCCCGACGAGGTACGTGGCGTTGTTGTCGCCGTGCACCCCGCCGATGTACGCCGTCACGTCGAGGTTGACGATGTCGCCGTCGCGCAGGACGGTCGAGTCGGGGATGCCGTGGCAGATGACCTCGTTGACGGACGTGCACAGCGACTTGGGGAAGCCGCGGTAGCCGAGCGTCGAGGGGTAGGCGCCGTGGTCGCACAGGAACTCGTGCGCCACCCGGTCCAGCTCGTCGGTCGTCACGCCCGGCGCGATGTGCCGGGCGGCCTCCGCCATCGCCTGCGCCGCGATCCGCCCGGCGACCCGCATCGCCTCGACGGTCTCCGGGGTCTGCACCTCGGGGCCGGTGTACGGCGCCGGTGCGGGCTTGCCGACGTACTCGGGGCGGCGGATGTTCCCGGGCACGGAACGGGTGGGGGACAGCTCCCCTGGGACGAGCAGCGACTGGCCAGACATGCCAGCGAGTCTAAGACAGCGGCCACGGGGGACCATGACGGTGGCGAAAGGAGCCGGACATGCCCCTGTTCAAGAAGCGGACGGCCGGGAAGCCGGGCGAGTGGTACTACTGCCTGGAACACAAGAAGGTCGAGGAGGGGCCGGACTGCCCGGCCAAGGACCGCTTCGGGCCCTACACGAGCCGCACCGAGGCCGAGCACGCGATGGAGACGGCCCGCGAGCGCAACCTCCAGTGGGAGAACGACCCCAAGTGGCACGACACCCCGGCGGGCGGCCGCGACGGCGGCTGAGCGGCGGCCCGGGCCGGGAGCGGGCGGGACGCCCGGCCCTTCGGGCGCCCGCCGCCGCCCGCCCGCTCACCGCCGATCCCGTCCCCGCCGACGGGCGGACCCTCGCCGCGGGCCGGCCGTTCACCGCCGTCCGGACGCTCACCACCGCGCGGGCGGCGGTGCCGTCAGCTGTTCGGCCAGGCGGGTCACCCGGTCGCGCAGCCGGCGGCGGCCCCGGGGGGCCGGTACCGCGTCCTCCCCGGCCGCCGCGCCGACCAGGTGCTGGACGGTGTCGAGGTCCAGCTCCGCGGCGTCGGTCACGGTCAGCATCTCGTGGGCCAGCGCGGGCAGTTCCCCCTGCCCGGCCCCGAGCGCCAGGACGGTCGCCCCCGCCCGCCGGGCGTCGCACACCCGCTCCAGGAGCGGGGCGCCCGGCCCACGCGGCGCCACCACCAGCAGCGTCTCGCCGCGCCGCGCCGCCGTGAGCCGGCCCGGGCCGACCGCCAGGTGCGCCGGGTCCGAAGGGCGCGCGGCGTGCCGGACCAGCGTCGGGGCCAGCTCCGGCGTGCCCGACCACGCGGCCTCGTCCACCAGGTGCGCCGCCAGGTGCCACGGCTCGTACTCCTCCGTGCCCACCAGCAGCAGCCCGCCCCCGTGCGACACCACCGAACCCCGCAGCGCCCCGGCGAACCGCCGGGTGGCGTCCAGCCACTCGGTCCCGGCGAGCACTTCCCTCAGCAACGCGACCCGTACCGCATCCATGGGACCGGATCGTGCCGCAACCGGCCGGTCACGGCCGGATGTTCACCCCGCATTCGCCCGACCCGGGCAAGGGGACGGATCACCCGTACCGGCGTCGAACACCCGGCGGATCCGCCCCGGCCGCCGCGGTGGCGCCGGCCCGCGCGCGGCACGGTCACCGAGCGCCGGCGCCCGTGACGGACCTCATGTGAGGCCGCGTCGCGCCGGACGTAGAGTCGGCCCATGACCTCTACCGACAGTGCTTCCCCCGGCCCCGAGCAGAAGGCCCCGGCCAAGGACCCCTGGGACCTGCCCGACGTCTCCGGGCTCGTCGTCGGCGTGCTCGGCGGCACCGGACCGCAGGGCAAGGGCCTGGCCTACCGGCTCGCCAAGGCCGGCCAGAAGGTGATCATCGGCTCCCGGGCCGCGGAGCGCGCCCGGGAGGCCGCCGAGGAGCTCGGGCACGGCGTCGAGGGCGCCGACAACGCCGAGTGCGCCCGCCGCAGCGACCTCGTGATCGTCGCCGTGCCGTGGGAGGGCCACGGGGACACCCTGCGGGCGCTGCGCGAGGACCTGGCGGGCAAGCTCGTCGTCGACTGCGTCAACCCGCTCGGCTTCGACAAGAAGGGCGCCTACGCGCTGAAGCCCGAGGAGGGCAGCGCCGCCGAGCAGGCCGCGGCCCTGCTGCCGGACTCCCGGGTGACGGCCGCCTTCCACCACCTGTCGGCGGTGCTGCTCCAGGACCCGGAGATCGACGAGATCGACACCGACGTGATGGTGCTCGGCGAGGCGCGCGCCGACGTGGAGACCGTGCAGGCGCTGGCCGGCCGCATCCCCGGCATGCGCGGCATCTTCGCGGGACGGCTGCGCAACGCCCACCAGGTGGAGGCGCTGGTCGCGAACCTGATCTCCGTCAACCGCCGGTACAAGGCCCACGCGGGGCTCCGCATCACCGACGTGTGAGCCCCGGGGCGTCCCCGCCCGCCGCGCGGCGGGCGGATGGGGGACACTGGAGGTCGCCCGCAGTGTCCCCCGACAGGAGCCCGCCGCCATGCCCCGCCTCGCCCTCTACGCCGTCGTCGTCTGCGTCCTCGCCGTGGCCGCGGCCGTGGTCTCCTTCGTGCAGGGCAGCTTCCTGGGCATCGTCTGGGTGCTGCTGGCCGGGCTGTCGTCGAACATGGCCTGGTACTACCTCAAGCGCGGCCGGTCCGGCCGCCGCGGGTCGCTCACGGGCTGACCGAGCAGATCCCGCTCGCGCCCTGCCAGAAGCGGTACAGGTCCTGGCCGCAGTACGTCTCGAAGTCGGAGACGCCCAGCGCCTTCAGGACGGTGTCGACCAGGTCGAAGAAGACCGCGTTCACCCCCGGGAGCCACAGCAGCGCGAACACGAACAGCAGGCCGAACGGGGCGAACGGCTCCACCTGCCGCCGGACGCCGTACGACAGCCAGGGCTCGATGACGCCGTAGCCGTCCAGGCCCGGCACCGGCAGGAAGTTCAGGATCGCGGCCGTCACCTGGAGCAGGGCCAGGAACGCCAGCGCGTACCGGAAGTCGGCCGGCACGCCGTCCAGCGCGTCCAGCCAGAACGGGGCCGTGCACACGACGGCGAACAGCACGTTGGTCAGCGGGCCCGCCGCCGAGATCAGGCTGTGCCGCCACCGCCCCCGGATCCGCCCGCGCTCGATGAACACGGCACCGCCGGGCAGACCGATCCCGCCCATGATCACGAAGAGCACCGGGAGCACGATGCTCAGCAGCGCGTGCGTGTACTTCAGCGGGTTCAGCGTGAGGTAGCCCTTCGCGCCGACCGTGATGTCGCCGCCGTGCAGGGCGGTGCGCGCGTGCGCGTACTCGTGCAGGCACAGGGAGACGATCCACGCCGCCGTCACGAAGAGGAACACGGCCACGCCCGGCTGCGCGGCGAAACCGGTCCAGGTGGCCCAGCCCGTGACCGCGGTGACGGCGGCGATGCCCAGGAACACGGGGCTGATGCGCCGGTCGCCCCGGCGGGTGGCTGCGGTGGTCATCGGGCTCCCTGGATTCTCGGACACGACGGCCCGACCGTACCGGGCGCACCGGGAAAACGTCTCGCGCGCACGGGCGGTTCCGGGGAGGGTGGGGGCCCGGGGCCCCGCCGGCGTCCGCCGGCAGCGGCGGCCGGCTCGCCTCGCCCCCCACCGGGACGGCGTGCCGAACCCCCGCCCCGGCCCACCCCACGCCCCGGACCCCCGGTCCGGCCCGGCAGAGACAATGGACCCCGTGCGCTACCGCATCCTCGGCACCACCCGGGCCCTCCGCCCCGACGGCACGGCCGTCCCCCTCGGCGGAGCCCGTCTGCGTGCCCTGCTGACCGTCCTCGCCCTGCGCGCCGGCCGTGCCGTGCCGGTGGGCCTGCTGGTCGACGAGGTGTGGGACGGCGCCCCGCCCGCCGACGCGCCGGGCGCCGTCCAGGCCCTGGTCGGGCGGTTGCGCCGGGCCCTCGGCGCGGACGCGGTCGTCTCCGCCGACGGCGGCTACCGGCTCACCGCCGCCTCCGACGACGTCGACCTGCACCGCTTCGAGCGGCTGGCCGGCGAGGGCCTGCGCGCCCTGGCCGACGGCGACCCCGCCAAGGCGGCCGCCGTCCTCGACGACGCCCTCGCCCTCTGGTCCGGCCCCGCCCTCGCCGACCTCCCCGACCGCACCGCCGAGGCGGCCCGCTGCGAGACCCGCCGCCTGGACGTGCTGCGCGCCCGCCACGCCGCCGCCCTCGCGCTCGGCCACGCCGGACAGTCCCTGCCGGAGCTGACCGCCCTGTGCGACGGCCACCCCCTGGACGAGCCGCTCCAGGTCCTGCGGCTGCGCGCCCTGCGCGACGCGGGCCGCACCGCCGAGGCGCTGGCCGCGTACGAGGACGTGCGCCGCCTGCTCGCGGACCGCCTGGGCACCGACCCGGGACCGGACCTGCGGGCCCTGCACGCGGAGCTGCTGGAGCCGGGGGCGGGCCGGCAGCCGGGCTCCTCCGCCTCCGCCGCCCGGGAGCCCGCCCCCGAGGCCCCCGGGTCCGCCGAGCGCACGGGCGGGAGGACCGCCGCCCCCGGCAACCTCCGGGCGCGGCTGACCTCCTTCGTCGGACGGGAGGCCGACATCGAGGCCATCCGGGCGGACCTGGCGGCGGCCCGGCTGGTCACCCTGCTCGGGCCGGGCGGGGCCGGCAAGACGCGGCTGTCGCAGGAGGCCGCCGAGAGCGTGCGGGCCGCCGTACCGGACGGCGTCTGGCTGGCCGAGCTCGCCCCGGTGGACGACCCGGGCGCGGTGCCGGAGGCCGTCCTCACCGCCGTCGGCGCCCGCGAGACCGTGCTGTACGGCGCCGGCGCGGAGGGCATGCGGCACGCCGTCGCCGAGCGGAACGACGACCCGGTCGAGCGGCTCGCCGAGCACTGCGGCCGGCGCCGGATGCTGCTGATCCTGGACAACTGCGAGCACGTCGTCGACGCGGCGGCCCGCCTCGCCGAGGCGCTGCTGGAGCGCTGCCCGGGCCTGACGGTGCTCGCCACCAGCCGGGAACCCCTCGGGGTGCCGGGGGAGCTGCTGCGGCCGGTGGAGCCGCTGCCCGAGCCGGTCGCGCTGCGGCTGCTCGCCGACCGGGGCGCCGCCGCGCGGCCCGGCTTCCGGGTCGACGCCGACGGCGAGACGGCCGCGGCCTGCGCCGAGATCTGCCGCCGGCTGGACGGCCTGCCCCTGGCCATCGAGCTCGCCGCCGCCCGCCTGCGCGTGCTGACGCCCCGTCAGATCGCCGACCGGCTCGACGACCGCTTCCGCCTGCTCACCTCCGGCAGCCGTACCCTGCTGCCCCGCCAGCAGACCCTGCGGGCCGTGGTCGACTGGTCCTGGGACCTGCTCGACGAGGGCGAACGCGACGTGCTGCGGCGGCTGTCCGTCTTCGCGGGCGGCTGCGACCTGGCCGCCGCCGAGGCCGTGTGCGGCCCGGCCGCGCTGGAGGTGCTCGGCTCGCTCGTCGACAAGTCCCTGGTCGTCGCCGCGCCGGCGGGCGACGGCGAGATGCGCTTCCGGCTGCTGGAGACCGTCGCCGAGTACGCGGGCGCCCGGCTCGACGAGGCGGGGCGGCGCGAGGAGACCGAGCGCGCGCACCTGACGTACTACCGGGAACTGGCCCGCACCACCGACCCGTTGCTGCGCGGCCACCGCCAGTCCGCCGCCATCGGACGGCTGGAGCGGGAGTACGAGAACCTGCGCACCGCCCTGCGCCACGCCGTCGCCCGGCGCGACGAGCAGGAGGCGCTGTGCCTGGTGCTGTCCCTGGTCTGGTACTGGCACATGCGCGACCTGCGCATCGAGGCCCGCAACTGGTGCCGTGAGGTCATGGCCCTGGGACCCGACCCGTTCGCCGAGCCGGTGCGCCCGGCGGCCCCCGTCGAGCGGCGCTGCACCGACGCGCCGCCCCCGATGACCGGGGAGGTGCTGGCCGAGGCCCGGCGCGGGGTGCACCTGGCCCACCTGGCCTGCATGGACACCGAGCTGGACGACTGGCAGAACCCGCGGGCCCAGGCCAAGCTGCGCGCCATCGGCGCCGCGTACGCGCCGGGCCTGCCGCAGACCTGCCGCCCGCCCGGCGCGTTCTGGGCCTTCGCCGTGATGCTGACCGGCGACATGGACCGGCTGCGCACGGCCGTCGACGCCGCCGTCCGCACCAGCCGGGAGACGCCCGGGTTCGACTGGGAGCTGGCCACCAACCTCCAGCTCCGCGCCAACCTGCTGGCCAACCGCACCGCATGGGCCGGTGACGCCGCCCGGGACGCCGACGAGGCCCTGGAGCTCCACCGGCGGCTCGGCGACGCCTGGGGCACCGCCGAGGCGCTCGCCGTCCGCGGCGAGGCCCGGGAGCGCAAGGGCGAGTGCCGGGCCGCCGCCGCCGACTACGAGGCGGCCATCGAGTACGCCGAACGCCTCGGCGCCCAGGCCCAGACGGCCGTGCTCAGCGCCCGGCTGGGCGCCGTGCTGCTGGAGGCGGGGGAGAGCGAGCGCGGTGAGCGGCTGCTGCGCGACGTCATCGCCCGGACCCGGTGCGGCCACAACGAGGCCCTGCCCGCGGCCCGCCTCTTCCTCGCCGGCTGGCTCGGCATGACCGGACGCACCGCCGAGGGGCGCGAGCAACTGCGGCTGCTGCGCGAGGAGTTCCGCATCGCCCACTACGTCGTCTTCGACGCGTTCATCCTCGGTGCGGAGGGCTGGCTGGACGCGGTCGACGGCCGCTACGCGCAGTGCCTGGAGACCATGCGCAAGGCCCTGCGGCGCGCCCACGACCCGCTCACCGCGGCGATGGCGCCGCACATGCACTCCGCCTACCTGGCCGTCGCCGCCGTGGCGCTGAGCGGCCTGGACGGCGGGCGCCGCGCCCCCGACGCGGCCCGCTGCCTCGGCGCCGCCGACGCCCTGCTGCCGCCGGGGCACCTCGCGGCCCGGCAGGAGCGCCTGGTGCGCGAGGACGCCGAGCGGCGGGCGCGGGCGCTGCTCGGCGACCCGGCCTACGAGGCCGCGTACGCGCAGGGCCGCGGCCTCTCCGCGGAGGAGGCCGCCGCCCTGGTCTGACGCGCGTCGACGGTCCGGGCGCGGCCGGTCAGCTCCTGGTGCGGAACTTGTGGACGGCGACGGGCGCCATCACCGCGGTGATCGCCACCGACCAGGCCACGGTCATCCACAGGTCGTGGGCGACCGGCCCGCCCACCATCAGCCCGCGCGCGGCGTCCGCGAGCGAGGACAGCGGGTTGTAGTCGGTGAAGGCCTGGAGCCAGCCCGGCATGGACTGCGGCGGCGCGAAGATCGACGAGCCGAACTGCAGCGGCATCAGCACCAGGAAGCCCATCGCCTGCACGGACTGCGCGTTCTTCATCACCACGCCGAGGGTGAGGAAGATCCACATCAGGGCGGTGCCGAACAGCGCGGACAGCCCCACGGCGGCCAGCAGCCCCGGCCAGTCGGTGATGTCGAAGCCGACCAGGACGCCGACGACCATGAGGATCACGGTCGCGATCAGCATCCGGACCAGCTCCACCGCGACCTTGGCGAACAGCACCGAGCCCCGGCCGATCGGCAGGGACCGGAAGCGGTCCATCACGCCGGTGTTGAAGTCCTGGTTGAAGCCGGTCCCCACCCCCTGGGCCATGTTCATGCCCATCATGGCCATCAGGCCGGGCACGATGTACTGCACGTACGCGTCCTGCCCGCCGCCCAGCGCCTGCCCGATCGAGCCGCCGAAGACGTACACGAAGAGCAGCGTGAAGACGATCGGGAACAGCACGGCGTCGAACATCGACTCCGGGTCCTGCCGGATCCACAGCAGGTTGCGCCGGACCAGCGCCCCGGTGTGCCGGAGGTGGGACCGCAGCGGGATCCGGGGGTCGGCGGGCGTGGCGGCGGCGGTGGCGGCGCTCATACGGCGACCTCCTCACGGGAGTCGGCGGGCCGGGCGTCCTGCGGAGCACCGGCGCGGTGGCCGGTGAGGGACAGGAACACCTCGTCCAGGCTGGGCAGTTCGGTGGTGAGGGAGGCGAGGGTGACGCCGCGCGCGGTGACCGCGCCGACCACGGCCGTCAGCTGCTCGTCGCTGAGGATCGGCACCAGCACGGCACCGCGCTCGGCGTCCACGGTGGTGGTGGCCAGGCCGGTGAGGCCCAGCCCGTCCAGGGCGGCGGCGAGCGGCCGGACCTGCCCGGGGTCGGCCGGGCGGATCCGCAGCGTGCGCCCGCCGACCTTCGCCTTCAGCTCGTCGACGCGGCCGCCCGCGATGACCCGGCCCCGGTCCACCACGGTCAGCTCGGAGGCGAGCTGCTCGGCCTCCTCCATGTACTGCGTGGTCAGCAGCACGGTCACCCCGTCCCCGACCATGCGCTTGACCTCGTCCCACACCTCGTTGCGGGTGCGGGGGTCCAGTCCCGTGGTGGGTTCGTCCAGGTACAGCACGACCGGCCGGCCGATCATCGAGGCGGCCAGGTCGAGCCGGCGCCGCATCCCGCCGGAGTAGGTGCCCGCCGGCCGCCGGGCGGCCTCGGTGAGGGAGAACCGCTCCAGCATCGCGTCGGCCCGCGCGCGTGCCTCCTTGCGGGACAGGTCGAGCAGCCGCCCGATCATGTAGAGGTTCTCCCAGCCCGGGAGCTTCTCGTCGACGGAGGCGTACTGGCCGGTGAGCCCGATCACCCGCCGCAGCTGCCGCGGCTGCCGTACGACGTCGTACCCGGCCACGACGGCCTCGCCGGCGTCGGGGGCGAGGAGGGTGGAGAGGATCCGTACGAGGGTGGTCTTCCCGGCCCCGTTCGGTCCGAGCACCCCCATCACGGTGCCCTCCCGTACGTCCAGGTCGACCCCGTCCAGGGCCTTGGTCGTGCCGTAGTGCTTGACCAGCCCCCGTACCGTGACGGCGGAGCCGCCGGGGTTCTTGTCGATTCGCGTCATGCCGACGACGGTGCCAGCGCCGGCCGACAGACCGCCGACAAGCCGCCGACAGCACCGCGGGCCCGCCGGCGGTCCCGGCGGCGGCCGCGCGGAAAAGGGCGAGCCCCGCCGACGGGGGAGGATCGGCGGGGCTGCCTGTGGTGCCGCAGTGGCTCAGGGGCTCAGTGGACGGAGTGCTCCTCCTGCGGGAACGTTCCGCCGACGACGTCCTCGGCGAACGCCCGCGCCGCGCCGCCCATGACCGCGCGCAGGTCGGCGTACTGCTTCACGAACTTCGGCACCCGGCCCCCGGTCAGCCCCAGCATGTCCGTCCACACCAGGACCTGCGCGTCCGTCTCGGCCCCCGCGCCGATCCCGACGGTCGGGATGTGCAGGGTCCGCGTCACCTCGGCCGCCAGCTCCGCCGGGACGAGCTCCAGCACCACGGCGAACGCGCCGGCGTCCTGCACGGCCTTGGCGTCGCGCAGCAGCTGCTGGGCGGCCTCCTCGCCGCGGCCCTGCACCCGGTAGCCCATGGCGTTCACGGACTGCGGGGTCAGGCCGATGTGCGCCATCACCGGGATGCCGGACTCGACCAGCAGCCGGATCTGCTCGTGCGACCGCTCGCCGCCCTCCAGCTTCACGGCCTGCACGCCCGCCTCCTTCACCAGGCGGGTCGCCGAGCGCAGCGCCTGCACCGGTCCCTCCTGGTACGAACCGAAGGGCAGGTCGCCGACGATCAGGGCGCGCCGGGTGCCGCGGACGACCGCGGCGGACAGCACGGTCATCTCGTCGAGGGTGACGGGCACGGTGGTGTCGTACCCGAGGTGGCAGTTGCCCGCGGAGTCGCCGACCAGCAGGACCGGGATGCCGGCCTCGTCGAAGACGGAGGCGGTCATGGCGTCGTACGCGGTGAGCATGGGCCACTTCTCGCCGCGTTCCTTGGCGAGGGCGATGTCCCGGACGGTGATGCGGCGGGTGCTCTTCCCCCCGTACAGCGCCTTGCCGCCGTCGGAGGGCTTGTGCTGCGCGGTCTGGGCAGCCGAGAGCTGCGTCATGGCAACGGCTCCTAACACGTCATCTCGAGGCGCCCTGACGGCGTCCCCGGACCACGTCCATGGTGGCACCTCGTGCCGACGGCGGCTAGGGGACCCCCGTCACGCCCGGACCGGCGCGTAAGAGTCGGGTAAAAGTATTCCGATACGGAACGGGGCCGTATCGTAAATCGCCTACGCTCGGCGGCATGACTACTCCCGCTGACCGACCCGGCGACGGCCCCCGGATACCGGAGGCCGTGCACCGGCGCCGCTGGGCGATCCTCGGCGTGCTGATGCTGAGCCTGCTGATCGTGGTGCTCGACAACTCGATCCTGAACGTCGCCGTCAAGACGATCTCGACCCCCGCCCCGACCGGCCTCGGCGCCACCCAGAGCCAGCTGGAGTGGGCGATCAACGCCTACACCCTGGTCTTCGCGGGCCTGCTGTTCAGCGCCGGTCTGCTCGGCGACCGGCTGGGCCGCAAGAAGGTGCTGCTCGGCGGTCTCGCCGTGTTCGGCGCCGGCTCCGCGCTCGCCGCCTTCTCCGGTTCGCCCGGCGAGCTGATCGCCTTCCGCGCGGTCATGGGCTCCGGCGCCGCGTTCGTCATGCCGGCCACCCTGGCCGTGCTGATGCACGTCTTCGAGCGCGAGGAGCAGCCCAAGGCCATCGGCATCTGGGCCGGCGGCGTCGGCCTGGCCATCGCCGTCGGCCCCATCACCGGCGGGGTGCTGCTGGACCACTTCTGGTGGGGCTCGGTCTTCCTCGTCAACGTGCCGATCGTGCTGGTGGCGCTCGCGCTGATGCTGTGGCTGGTGCCCGACTCCCGCGACCCGAACCCCGGGCGCATCGACCCGGTCGGCGTCGTGCTGTCCGTCGTCGGCCTGGTGCTGCTCGTCTACGGCATCATCGAGGGCGGCGAACGCGCCGACTTCACCGACCCGGTCGTGCTGTCGACGGCCGGCGCCGGCCTCGCCGTCCTGGTCGCCTTCGTCGTGCACGAGAAGCGCAGCGACCACCCGTCCATCGACGTCACGTACTTCCGCGACAAGGTCTTCTCCGCCGCGATCGTCGCCATGACGCTGACCTTCTTCGCGCTGATGGGCGTGACCTTCTTCTCGGTCTTCTACACCCAGAGCGTGCGCGGCTACACCCCGCTGCAGACCGGTCTGCTGATGCTGCCGCTGGCCGCCGCCCAGATGGTCTTCGCGCCGCGGGCCCGGCTGGTCGTCGGCCGCTTCGGCCACAAGGCCACCACCACGGCGGGCATGCTGGTCGTCGCCGCGACGCTGGCCGCCTTCGCCGTCCTGGACGCGGACACGCCCATCTGGGCCCTGGAGGTCCTCTTCTTCCTCATGGGCACCGGCATGGCGCACATCATGACCCCGGTCAGTGTCGTCATCATGCAGGCCCTGCCCCGCGAGAAGGCCGGCTCGGCCTCCGCGCTCAGCAACACCTTCCGGCAGGTCGGCGGCGCCCTCGGCATCGCCGTGCTCGGCTCGGTGCTGTCCGCCGCCTACCGCTCGGGCATCGAGGACAGCCTCGGCGCGCTGCCGCCCGGCCTGCGCCACACCGCGGGCGAGTCCGTCGAGGCCACGCTGGGCGTCGCGGCCGGGCTCGGCCCGCGGGGCAGGGACCTGGTCGAGCCCGCGTACGACGCGTTCCTGCACGCCATGCACGTCACCGCGCTGTGGGGCGCGGCGATCGCCGCGGCCGGTGCGATCGTGGTGGCCCTGTTCCTCCCGGGGAGGCGGCCGGCGGACGAGACGGACCCGCAGGAGGCACAGTTGGTGTCGGCGGAGTAGTCCGCCGTCCGAGCAGCACCCCGACCGACGGAAGGACGCAGTGACGTGAGCCTCGCCGGCAGCCACCCCCGGCAGGACGGTCCCGCGCGGGGACGCCCCCGCAGCGAGGCCGTCGAACGCGCCATCATCGAGGGCGTCATGAAGCTCCTGGAGGAGGGCGTGCCGCTCGCGGAGCTCTCCATCGAGCGCATCGCGCGCACCGCCGGGGTCGGCAAGGCCGCCATCTACCGCCGCTGGAGCGGCAAGGAGGAACTCTTCGTCGACGTCATGCGCGCCGCCGACCCGCCCGACCCCGAACTGCCGGGCACCTCGGCCCGCGACGACCTCGTGGTCCTGCTGGAGGCGCTGCGCCGCCGCGGCCTGGCCAACCGTTCCTCGGCGATCCTGCACAACGTGCACGTCCAGATGAAGAGCAGCCCGGCCATCTGGCAGGCGTACCGCAGGAGCGTCGTCGCCCCGCGCCGCAGGACGGGCCTGGAGGTCCTGCGCCGCGGCCAGCGCGACGGCGAACTGCGCGCGGACGTCGACGTCGAACTGCTCTACGACCTCTTCCTCGGGCCCCTGCTGGTACGGGCCGTGCTGGACCCGGACGCCGACCTGCCCGACGACCTCGCCGCGCGGGTCGTCGACACCCTCCTCGACGGGCTGCGCCCGGGCGGCGCGCGGGGCGGCGGCTCACCGGCCGTCAGTTCACCGCCCGTCAGTTCGCCGCCGCCCGCGCCCTAGTGTGCGCGTTTCGTCACAGTGGGCGCTTTCCGTGCCCGCGTCCGGAACTCCGGCGAGCGGGTCGTACGTCCTCGCCCCCGTACGGCCGTCGAGTGACGGCAGGAACGGAGCCGATCATCCCCTAGGGTCTAACAGGCACAGGGACGACGGTGCGCACGGCAGGTTGTGAGGCGACGGTATGGCGCAGCAGGCGTACATGACGGAGACGGCAGGCGGCGGCTCGGGGCCCGAGCGCCCAGGCACCCGGCTTCGGCGCCTGTTCTCCCGCCTGGCGGCCGGCCGGCGCGGCGATCCGCGGATCTGGCGGCGCGGCCTGTTCGTGGCCGCGTGCGCGGTGCTGCTGGCCGGGGTGATGCTGGTCCACTCCCACATCCCCAACGCGGTCGGCAACCTCGGCAGCCTCCTGGAGACGTTCCTGCCCTGGCTGGGCGTGTTCGTCCCGGTGCTGCTGCTCCTCGCCCTGGTCCGCCGCTCGGCGAGCGCGCTGATCGCGGTGCTGGTGCCGGCGGTCGTGTGGCTGAACCTCTTCGGCGGGCTGCTCACCGACAAGGCCGGCGGCGACGGCGACCTGACCGTGGCCACGCACAACGTCAACGCGGACAACGCCGACCCGGCCGGCACCGCCCGGGACGTGGCCGCGTCCGGCGCGGACGTGCTCGCCCTGGAGGAGCTCCGGGCGGAGGTGGTCCCCACCTACGAGAAGGCGCTGGCGCCGACGTACCGGTACCACTCGGTGCAGGGCACGGTCGGGCTGTGGAGCAAGTACCCGCTGAGCGAGGTGCGGGCCGTCGACATCAAGCTGGGCTGGACGCGGGCGATGCGCGCCACCGTCACCACGCCGCTGGGACAGGTCGCGGTGTACGTCGCCCACCTGCCGTCGGTCCGCGTGAAGCTGGAGGCCGGGTTCACCGCCCGCCAGCGCGACAAGAGCGCGGACGCCCTCGGGGAGGCCATCGCCGGCGAGCCCCTGCCGCACAGCGTGCTGCTCGGCGACCTGAACGGCACCATGAACGACCGCGCGCTGAACGCCGTCACCTCCCAGATGCGCTCCACGCAGGGCGCCGCCGGCAGCGGCTTCGGGTTCAGCTGGCCGGCCTCGTTCCCGATGGCGCGGATCGACCAGATCCTGGTCAAGGGGCTGGAGCCGGTGAGCTCCTGGACGCTGCCGCAGACGGGCAGCGACCACCTGCCGGTCGCGGCCCGTGTGAGGGTCGCCACAACGGCCTCCTGAAACACCAGGTCAGCCGCCCGGCCGGCACGTCCCGGCAACCGGGACGTCACCGGGCGGAACACCAGGCCTGAGAGACTTTGTTCCGTACTTGAACATACGACGTACGGAACGTCGCCCCCCGGCAGTCTCGAAAGGTTCCTCATGCCCCTGGCCCTGCTCGCCCTCGCCGTGGGCGCCTTCGGCATCGGCACGACCGAGTTCGTCATGATGGGGCTGCTCCCCGACGTCGCGGACGACCTGCGCATCTCGATCCCGGCCGCCGGCCACCTGGTGTCGGCCTACGCGCTCGGCGTCGTCGTCGGCGCCCCGCTGCTGGCGGCGGTCACCGCCCGGCTCTCCCGCCGCACGGTCCTCATCGCCCTGATGGCGCTGTTCGTGGTGGGCAACGCCCTGTCGGCCCTCGCCCCCGACGACCGGTGGCTGCTGGCCGCCCGCTTCCTGAGCGGCCTGCCGCACGGCGCGTTCTTCGGCGTGGGCGCGGTGGTCGCCACCGGCCTGGTGACCCCCGAACGCAGGGCGCGCTCCGTCTCGCTGATGTTCCTGGGCCTGACGGTCGCCAACATCGTCGGCGTGCCGGCGGCCACCCTCATGGGCCAGCACCTCGGCTGGCGGGCGACCTTCCTCGGCGTCAGCGCCATCGGCCTCGCGGCGATCGCCTCGCTCGCCCTGCTGATCCCCCGCGACCCCGCCCGGGCCGCCGCCACCGGCCTGCGCGGCGAACTGGCCGCGCTGCGGTCGCTGCCGGTGTGGCTGGCGCTCGGCACGACGGTCGCGGGCTTCGGCGCGCTCTTCGCCGCCTACAGCTACATCACGCCGATGCTCACCGACTCCGCCGGGTACGCCGACACCAGCGTGACGCTGCTGCTGGCCCTGTTCGGCGTCGGCGCGACGGTCGGCAACCTGCTCGGCGGCCGCCTGGCCGACCACTCCCTGCGCGGCACGCTCTTCGGCGGCCTGACCGCCCTGGCGGCGGTGCTGGCGCTGTTCCCGCTGCTGATGCGCGACCCGGTCGGCGCGGCCCTGGCGGTGACGCTGCTCGGCACGGCCGCCTTCGTCACCGGCTCGCCGCTCCAGCTGATGGTCATGGAGAAGGCCGCGTCGGCCCCCTCCCTGGCCTCCTCCGCCAACCAGGCGGCCTTCAACCTCGCCAACGCCGGCGGCGCCTGGATCGGCGGCCTCGCCCTGGCGGCGGGCCTCGGGACGACGTCCCCGGCCTCGGCGGGCGCGGTCCTGGCGGTCCTGGGACTCGGGGTGGCCGCCGTGGCGTACGCGGTGGACCGCCGCCGGGGTCCGCTGACCGGCCGCGAGCGGGTGGTGGCCGGGCACGTGCCGCGGGACGCGGAGACGGTGCGGGGCTGACCGGGCGGGCGCCGGCGGCCGGACCAGGGGTCCTGTGACAGCGCTGTGGCCGGAGGAGTGGCTTCCGTCACAGCCCCGTCGCCCCGGCTCTGGTGGGGTGGCCGGATGCGAACCTCCCAGCCGCCCGCCGCGCGCTTCCTCCCGGCCGGGCTCGCGCCCGTTCACCGCCCGCGCGCCGGGGCGCCTCAGGCATGATCATCGGTCTCGGTCTGTCCGCCCTCTGCGCCCTCGGCGCGGCCGTCGCCCTGGCCGGCGTCGTCGCGATGGCGCTCCCCGGACGGCCCCTGCCCTGGCCGGAACACCTGATGCGCCGGGCCGCGTGGCTGGCCTTCTGCGCCGCCGCGTCGGTCTACCTCCTGGGCTTCTTCGGCGTCCTGGCGTCCGAAGCGGCGTTCGGCGACGGCGCGGGCTCCGTGCCCGCACCGGCCTGCCAGGAGGGCTTCGCCCCCGAGACCGTCCGCGGCCTGTCCCACCACCGCTCCTCGTACCTGCCGCTGCGCTTCGACTGCGTACGCGAGGACGGCTCGTCCTACCCCAGCGACCCGGACTATTCCTGGATGAACCAGGCGGCCTTCCTGCTCGCCCTGTCCGGTGCGCTGCTCGCCCTCGCGGCGGCGTACACGCAGGAGTGGCGGGTGCGCGGGGCCGGGCGGTGACCGGCGGCGGGCCACCGGCGTCTCCGCCGCGTTCCCGCCGGGGCCTCCTGCCGCCGGGAGGACGGCACCCCCACGGCCTCGCCGCCGGCGCCCGGCTCGCCTGCCGGGCGGGCTCCGGGCGCACCCGGCGCTCCTCGCCGCGGGCCCGCACCGCGCCGCGTGCGGCCCGCGGGCGCTGCCGCGGTGAGGCCCGGCGGGCGGGACGGGACCGGGCCGGCGGCGCGGCGCCGGCCCGGTGTCCTAGACGGACTCCCGCCAGCCGTTCGTGATCGGCAGCCGCCGGTCCTTGCCGAAGCCCTTCGCCGAGATCTTGGTGCCCGGCGGGTACTGGCGCCGCTTGTACTCGGCCGTGTCGACCATCCGCAGGGTCCGGGCGACCAGCTCCGCGTCGAACCCGGCGGCCACGATCTCGTCCGCGCCCCGGTCCCGGTCGACGTACAGGTCGAGGATCGCGTCCAGCACCGGGTAGTCCGGCAGCGAGTCCGCGTCGACCTGGCCCGGGCGCAGCTCCGCGCTCGGGGGCTTGGTGATCGAGTTCTCCGGGACGGGCGGGGTCTGCCCGCGCTCCCGCGCCGCCCGGTTGCGCCACTCCGCCAGGCGGAACACGGACGTCTTGTACACGTCCTTGATCGGGCCGTACGCGCCCACCGCGTCGCCGTACAGGGTCGAGTAGCCGACGGCGAGCTCCGACTTGTTGCCGGGCGCCAGCACGATGTGCCCCTCCTGGTTGGACAGCGCCATCAGCAGCGTGCCGCGCAGCCGCGCCTGGAGGTTCTCCTCCGCCAGGCCGGTCAGCCGCACCGACCCCATGTACGCGTCGAACATCGGCTCGATGGGCACCGTGCGGTAGTTCAGGCCCGTGCGGCGGGCCAGCTCCGCCGCGTCGTCCTTCGAGTGCTCCGAGGAGTACTTCGACGGCATCGACACGCCGTACACGTTGCCCGCCCCCAGCGCGTCGCACGCGATCGCCGCGACCAGGGCGGAGTCGATGCCGCCGGACAGGCCGATCAGCACCGACGAGAAGCCGTTCTTGCGGACGTAGGCCCGCAGGCCCGTCACGAGCGCCGAGTAGACCTCCTCGTCGTCGTCCAGCCGGTCCGCGTAGCCGCCGGTGTGCTCCGGCGCGTAGGCCGGCAGCGGCTCCTCGGACAGGACGACCCGGTCGATGCGCAGACCGTCGTCCACCACGCCGTCCGGCGCGTCCGCCGCCGCGGCCGGCAGGTCGAGGTCCAGGACCACGCAGCACTCCTCGAACTGCGGCGCCCGCGCGACCACCTCCCCGTCCCGGTCGACCACGATGGAGTCGCCGTCGAAGACCAGCTCGTCCTGGCCGCCGGTCATCGCCAGGTACGCCGTGGTGCAGCCCGCCTCCTGGGCGCGCTTGCGGACCAGCTCCAGCCGGGTGTCGTCCTTGTCGCGCTCGTACGGCGAGGCGTTGACGGAGACGAGCAGGCCGGCCCTGGCCGAGCGCGCGGCGGGCACCCGGCCGCCGTCCTGCCACAGGTCCTCGCAGATGGCCAGGGCGATGTCGACGCCGTGCAGCCGCACCACCGGCATGGTGTCGCCGGGCACGAAGTAGCGGAACTCGTCGAAGACGCCGTAGTTCGGCAGGTGGTGCTTGGCGAAGGCCAGCACCACCTCGCCGCGGTGCAGCACCGCCGCCGCGTTCTGCGGGGCGCCCGCCGGCTGGCCGTACTTCGGCTGGGCGGTCGCGCAGCGGTCCAGGTAGCCGACGACCACCGGCAGCTCGCCGAGGCCCTCGGCGGCGAGACGGGCCGCCAGGCCCCGCAGGGCCGCGCGGGAGGCCGCCACGAAGGACGGCCGCAGGGCCAGGTCCTCGACCGGGTACCCGGTCAGCGCCATCTCCGGGAACACCGCGAGGTGCGCCCCCTGCCCGGCGCAGTGCCGGGCCCGGCGCACGATGGTCTCGGCGTTCCCGGCGAGGTCGCCGACGCTGCTGTCGATCTGGTTCAGGGCGAGGCGTAGTTGAGGCACGCGCCCAGTGTAATCGTCAGAGCGACGCGAAGACAGGTGCTACCGGCGCGGCCCGGCGCCCCGCGCCTCCAGCATGTCCGCCATCAGGTCGAGCTCCGACCGCTGGGCCTCCACCATGCCCCGCGCGAGCCGCTTCTCCACGCCGACCGTGCAGCGGGCGACACAGCCCTCGGCCATGTGCACGCCGCCGCGGTGATGGTCCGTCATCAGCTGGAGGTAGAGGACCTCCGCCCGCTTCCCGCTGAGCGTGCCGAGCTTCTCCAGCTCCGTGTTGGTCGCCATGCCCGGCATCAGCGCGCCGTCCTTGCCGGCGGCCGTGTCGCCCATCCCCATCCAGGTCATCGGCGCCTCGGCGGACACCTTGGGCAGCTCCCACAGGTCGAGCCAGCCGAGCAGCATGCCCCGCTGGTTGGCCTGGGTCTGCGCGATGTCGTACGCGAGCCGCCGCACCTCCTCGTCCTCGGTGCGGTCCCGGACGATGTACGACATCTCCACGGCCTGCTGGTGGTGCACCGCCATGTCGCGGGCGAACCCGGCGTCCGCGGAGCCGGCGGCGGGGGTGCGGTCCGCGCCCTCGTCGCCGGCGACCGCGTAGGTGATCGCGCCGGCCGCGACGAGCACCGCCGCCGCGGCGCCCGCCACCAGGGGAGCGTGCCTCACTTCGACAGGCCGTTCGTGCAGGCGGCGCCCGGCTCCGGCGTCTGCTTGCCCTGGACGTAGGTCTCCAGGAACGCGTCCACGTCCGGGTCGCTCGCGCCGGTCACCGTCCGCTGGTGGCCCCACGCCGTCAGCATGATCGGGTCCTTCTGGTCGCCGACCGGGCTCATCAGCGTGTACGGCGTCTTCCTCACCTTCGCCGCGAGCGCCTCGACCTCGGCCTTCGGCGCCTTGTCGTTGTACGTCACCCACACCGCGCCGTGCTCCAGGGAGTGCACCGCGTTGGTGTTGGCGATCTCCTCGGTGTAGACGTCGCCGTTGCAGTTCATCCACACCGGGTTGTGGTCGCCGCCGACCGGGGGCTGCACCGCGTACTTCACGGCCTTGGTGACGTGGTTGCGGGCCAGCGTGCCCTTCCACGTCCGCACGCCGTCCGCGCCGGTGACGAACTTCCCCGTGGTCTTGTCCTCGCTCGCCGCGCTGCCGCCGCCGTCGCCGGACTGCGACCGCACGAGGAAGACGCCGCCGACGACGAGCCCGGCGACGACCACCGCGCTGGTCGCGATGGCGAGGACGCGGTTGCGGCGCTCGCGGGACTGCTCGGCGCGCCGCATCTCCTCTATCCGGGCCTTGCGCGACACGTTGCTGCTCTTCTTGGCGGAACCCATGGGGTGTGTCCTTCTGCGGAAAGGGACGGACGAGTCCGCTGATGGTAATGGGGGAGAGGGGATCGCTCGCAGGGCGGTCACAGGAATGGCCGGGAGTTTCCGGGTCGAACACGTGACCAGTACCCTGCGCCCGTGACCGCTACCCTGCCAGGGAGGGCTCCGGCCGGTACGGATGCCGGGCCGGGCAGGCAAGATGGGCGGCAGAGCGGTACACCTGCCGTAGGCGAGGCGTTCAGACCGGGGTCGGCCGGCCGATCAAGGTCCGCAACGCGCGCGAAATGGTGTTGTGGTGGGATGCTCAGGTGCCCGACCGCCTCCCGCGGTACCGGAGACAGGCGGCCTGACCAGCAAGGATGGGGAAGCGGAAGATGGACAAGCAGCAGGAGTTCGTGCTCCGGACGTTGGAGGAGCGCGACATCCGGTTCGTACGCCTGTGGTTCACGGACGTGCTGGGCTTCCTCAAGTCCGTGGCCGTGGCCCCGGCGGAGCTCGAACAGGCCTTCGATGAAGGCATCGGGTTCGACGGCTCGGCCATCGAGGGCTTCGCCCGCGTCTACGAGTCCGACATGATCGCCAAGCCGGACCCGTCGACCTTCCAGATCCTGCCCTGGCGCGCGGAGGCCCCGGGCACGGCCCGCATGTTCTGCGACATCCTCATGCCGGACGGCTCCCCGTCCTTCGCGGACCCACGGTACGTCCTCAAGCGCGCCCTCGCCCGCACCTCCGACCTGGGCTTCACCTTCTACACCCACCCGGAGATCGAGTTCTTCCTCCTGAAGGACAGGCCGCTGGACGGCTCGCGCCCGACCCCGGCCGACAACTCCGGCTACTTCGACCACACCCCGCAGAACATCGGCATGGACTTCCGCCGCCAGGCGATCACCATGCTGGAGTCGATGGGCATCTCGGTGGAGTTCTCCCACCACGAGGGCGCGCCCGGCCAGCAGGAGATCGACCTGCGCTACGCCGACGCGCTCTCCACGGCCGACAACATCATGACCTTCCGCCTGGTCATGAAGCAGGTCGCGCTGGAGCAGGGCGTCCAGGCGACCTTCATGCCCAAGCCGTTCTCCGAGCACCCCGGCTCCGGCATGCACACGCACCTGTCGCTGTTCGAGGGCGACCGCAACGCGTTCTACGAGTCCGGCGCCGAGTACCAGCTCTCCAAGGTCGGCCGCTCCTTCATCGCGGGCCTGCTGCGGCACGCCGCGGAGATCTCCGCGGTCACCAACCAGTGGGTCAACTCCTACAAGCGCATCTGGGGCGGCACCGAGCGCACCGCGGGCGCCGGCGGCGAGGCGCCCTCCTACATCTGCTGGGGCCACAACAACCGCTCGGCCCTGGTCCGCGTCCCCATGTACAAGCCCGGCAAGACCGGCTCCGCCCGCGTCGAGGTCCGCTCCCTGGACTCCGGCGCCAACCCCTACCTCGCCTACGCCCTCCTGCTGGCCGCCGGCCTCAAGGGCATCGAGGAGGGCTACGAGCTCCCGCCGGGCGCCGAGGACGACGTCTGGGCCCTGTCCGACGCCGAGCGCCGCGCGCTGGGCATCGAGCCGCTGCCGCAGAACCTCGGCGAGGCGCTGACCCTGATGGAGCGCAGCGACCTGGTCGCCGAGACCCTCGGCGAGCACGTCTTCGACTTCTTCCTGCGCAACAAGCGCCAGGAGTGGGAGGAGTACCGCTCCGAGGTCACCGCGTTCGAGCTGCGCAAGAACCTGCCGGTGCTGTGAGGGCGGGCCGGCCGGTGTGAGGCCGTGTCCGCCCCGTGGGGGCCGACCGTGCGTGACGGCCGGCCCCCACGGCGTCCCGGCGGCTCCGGCCTCTCCGGGCCGTCCGGCGGCGGACCGCCGCCCCGGCCCGGCTGACCACGGCCGCGCGGGCCGTCGGTCCGCCGCTCCGCGCGTACCGGACGCGCGGCGGATCCCGCAGGGACACCCCGGCCGGGCCCGGCGAAGCGCGGGCACCGGCCGGCGGCTGCCGCCGTCCGGGGGAGGGCCGGCCGCGGCGGAGGCCGGCCCCGCCCCGGCGGGCGGCCGCGTCCGGCCGCGCTCCCGCGGGCGTGCGCGGTGGTCCCGCCGCCGTGGCCGGTGCCCGGACCGGCCGGACGGGTTCGCGGGGCGGCGGCCGCCGCCCGCCGCCCCATGGCGCGGACGGGTCAGCCGGACCCGCGCTGACGCGCCTCGTCCGCGAGCCGGCCGCCGGAGTCGCGGGCCTGCTCGGTCACCTGGCCGGCCTGGCCGCGGGCCTCCTCCTGGGTGGTGCGGGCGGCCTGCGCCGCGCTGTCCTTGACCTCCGCGGCCGCGGACTGCGCGACCTCCCGGGCGCCTTCCTTCAGGTGCTGCGCGGACTCGACGGCGGCCTGCTTCACCGGCTCCAGCGCCTCGCTCTGCATCAGGTCCGAGGCCTTCTCCTGCTCGGCCCGCGAGGCCGGCAGCAGCGAGGAGGCCAGCATCCCGACGCCGAAGGCGACCAGACCGGCGGCGAGCGGGTTGCCCTGCGTCTGGCGGCGGGCCATCTCCGGCGCCTGCTGGACGGCCTGGCCCGCCTGGCCGACCGCTTCGCGGGCCGACTCGGCCGCCCGGCCGGTGCCCTCCTGCAGCGAGCCGGCCGCCGACTGCGCGGTGCCGGCCACGTTGTGCGCGGTGTGCGAGGCCGTGCCCATGACCCGCTCGCGCAGGCCCGACACCGCGCCGCGCATCCGGTCCGCCCGGCGGCGCGCCACGCGCCGGGGGCTGGTCCGGTCGGCGAGCCGGTCCACGTCCGCGGACAGCCGGCCTCGGGTGGCCTCGATCTCGGCCCTCACTGCGTCGGGTGACGTGCCCATTCGGCGTTCTCCTTCATGGTCTCTACGGTTCGCTCGGGCTTCGGGTTGACGGTCCGCATCCGCGCGCGGCCCTTCTGGTACAGCACGGCCGCGACGACGGCCCACACCGCCGTGACGATCAGGGCGGCCCAGCCCCCGTCCATGACGTTGGACAGGCCGAGCACGGCGGCCAGCGACAGGAAGAGCATGACCATGTAGCCGGCGAACCCGGCCCCGCCGTACATCCCGGCGGCCTTGCCCGCCCTGGTCGCCTCCTCCCTGACCTCGGCCTTGGCCAGCTCGACCTCCTGGCGGAACAGGGCCTGCACGTCCGAGGTCACGTCGGACAGCAGCTGCCCCACCGACCTGTCCCCGCCCTGCGGCTCGGCCGGACCGGCGGGGGTGGGGGGATAGGACGACGCCATCTCACACCTCCGGGTACGGGCGGCCCGGAGTGCCGTCCGACGGCGTCCCGACGGCCGGCGGGACCTGGGGCGCGGGCGGGACCTGCGTCACGCCGGGCGGCGCCTGCGGCGGGGACGCCGGTACGGCACCCGTCGGCGTGCCCGGCAGGGCCTGCGAGCCCGGTGCGTACAGTTCGCCCGGCTGCGGCGCGCCTCCGGCCTGCCCCTGCCCGGACCCGCCGGAGCGGGACGCGCTGCCCGCCACCTTCGCCAGGCGCCCCACGGCCAGCCCGGCCAGCAGCGCGCCGCCCAGGAAGGCGCCGGGACGGCGCCGGGCGAAGTCCTGCAGGTCGGTGAGGAGGCCGTCGACGCCCTGCTTCTCCAGGTAGTCGGCCGCCCGGTTGCCCCGGTCGGCGGCCTGGGAGACCAGGCTGCGCGCGGGCGAGTCGTCCCGGGCGTTCTCGGCGAGCCCGGACAGGTCCTGCGCCCACTGGCGCAGCGTGCCGGCCGCGCGCCGGGTCTGCCCCTCGGCCTCGTCCATGGCACGGCTGCGCAGGTCGCCGACGACCGTGCCGACCTGCTGCCGCGCCTCGCCCGCCACGGCCCGGGCCTGCTCCGCCGCAGTGCCCGCGACCTGGCTCGCGGCCTGCTTGGCCTGGTCGGCGGTCGCGGAGGTCTCCGCCTTGACCTTCTCTCCGGTACCTCCGGTTCCGGTCTGTACGGACTCACTCATGGGCGACTTCCCCTCATCGGATTTCCTGCGTGCGGTCCCGTGCGCCGTACGGCCCGGCGCGGGCCGCGGGCCCTGCGCCGGTCGTCGCACGCGACCGTCCGTTTCGCCCCGAGTGGCCAGTTGTTCGGCTTTGACACGTTGCAGCGGTGGGGAGTTCGCGAAGACGCTGCGGAGGAAGACGTGCGGGAGGGGAGCCCGTCCCCTGTCCGGCCGGGGACGGGCGCCGTGCCTATTCCCGTCCGGCCGCCTGCTCCGCCAGCACCCGGTGCAGCGGTTCCGCGGCGCGGCGCCGGTACTCCTGGACCGACCAGCCGTTGCCGTCCGGGTCCCGGAAGTACAGGAACGTCGCGCCGTCCTGCGGGGCGTGGCGGACCGGCTCGGAGACGTCGAGGCCGCGCTCGACGAGTTCCGCGCGGGCCGCCCCGATGTCGGCGACGCACAGCTGGAGCCCCTGGTACGAGCCGGGCGCCGGGCGGGTGCCCGGGGACATCTCCCAGATGCCGTCGCCGAGGGCGATCGAACAGCCGGAGCCCGGCGGCGTCAGCTGGACGATCCGCAGGCCGGGCACGACCTCCTGGTCGATGTCGACGTGGAAGCCGACCTTGTCCCGGTAGAAGTCCCGGGCCCGGTCGATGTCGCTCACCGGCAGCGGGATCACTTCGAGCGTGTACTCCATGGTCTGCTCCTCCGTCGGCGGCGGACGGTCCGCCTCAGCCGAACCGCCAGCGCGTCTGGCTGAACGGCTCCCCCTTACCGAAGCCGAAAACCGTGCGCGGCGCCACGGCGAAGACGAGGGCGCGGCCGGGGCCGTGGTGGAAGAAGCCGTCCCGCACCTCGAAGTGCCAGAAGCCGCCGTACTTCTCCTCCCAGGCGGCGGCCAGCTCCCGCAGCCGGCCGTCGTCGGCCACGCGCTCCGCCTCGCCCTCGACCACCAGGTCGTAGCCCGCGTTCCAGGTGTTGGTGCCGGTGGTCAGCACGACGTGCGGGTCGACCGCGAGGTTCCTCGCCTTGCGCTCCGCGGGGCCGGTGCAGAAGTGCAGGGCGCCGCCGGACCAGACCGCCGGGAGCGGGGTCACGTGCGGTCGTCCGTCCGGGCGCACCGTGGAGATCCAGAACAGCTCGGCCCGGGCGAGGAGTTCCTCGGCCCGCGACCACGGCGTGGCGGTGGCGGACGGATCGCTGTAGCGCGGATCGATCCGCGTCTCGGGGACCCGGCCGGCTCCGGCGCCGGCCGCGGGACCGGCAGCGGGACCGGGGACCGGGTCGGTCGTGGGACCGGGGACCGGGTCGGTCGTGGGATCGGACATCGGGTCGGTCATGGGTGTCTCGCCCTCCTCCTGAGCGGATGGTGCCTCGCCGGGACGGACTCCGCAGCCGGGCGGAACTCACCGGCGCTTCCCCCGGGCAGTGCGGTTAGGCTCGGGCCGTACGACCTTGATCCGAGGGAGGCCGGGGATGACGGCGGGGCCGGGACGCAGGAGCAGTACCTTCACGCGTCTGCTGCGGCACGGTTTCACCGATGCCTCCGCCGCCGAGCGCCTGCTGGACAGCCCGGAGCTGGCGCCCATCCGCAACGACCCGGTGCTGCTGGAGGCGCTCGGCGCCACCGCCGACCCCGACCTCGCGCTGCAGGGCCTGGTCCGGCTCCTGGAGGCGCAGCCCGGCCCCACGCCCCGCCGCGAACTGCTCGACACGGTGATCGCCGCCAAGCCGCTGCGCGACCGGCTGCTCGGCGTGCTCGGCGCCTCCGCCGCGCTCGCCGACCACCTCGCCCGGCACCCCGGCGACTGGCGCGCGCTGGTCACGTACGAGCCGCGCGACCTGCACCCCGGGGTGGAGGAGTTCGAGCGGTGCCTGGCGGACGCCGCCGACCCGGTGTCCCTGCGCGTCGCCTACCGCCGCTGCCTGCTGTCCATCGCCGCCCGCGACGTGTGCGGCACCACCGACGTCGCCCAGACCGCCGCCGAGCTCGCCGACCTCGCCACCGCCACCCTGCGCGCCGCCCTGTCCCTGGCGCAGGCCGCCGCCCCCGACGACGCCGCGCTGTGCCGGCTGGCGGTCATCGCGATGGGCAAGTGCGGCGGGCACGAGCTGAACTACGTCTCCGACGTCGACGTCATCTTCGTCGGCGAGGCCGTCGAGGGCGCCGACGAGGGCAAGGCGCTGCGCGCCGCGACCCGGATCGCCTCGCACCTGATGCGGATCTGCTCGGAGACCACGGTGGAGGGGTCGATCTGGCCCGTCGACGCCAACCTGCGCCCCGAGGGCCGCAACGGCCCGCTCGTGCGCACCCTCTCCAGCCACCTCGCCTACTACCAGCGCTGGGCCAAGACCTGGGAGTTCCAGGCCCTGCTGAAGGCCCGCCCGGTCGCGGGCGACCTGTGGCTCGGCGAGGAGTACGTCGCCGCCGTCCAGCCCCTGGTCTGGAAGGCCGCCGAACGCGAGAACTTCGTCGCCGACGTGCAGAAGATGCGCCGCCGGGTGGTGGAGAACATCCCCGTCGCCGAGGTCGACCGCCAGCTCAAGCTGGGGCCGGGCGGCCTGCGGGACGTCGAGTTCGCCGTGCAGCTGCTCCAGCTCGTGCACGGGCGGGCCGACGGCTCGCTGCGCAGCGGCACCACGCTCGACGCCCTGAAGGCCCTGGCCGCCGGCGGGTACGTCGGCCGCGCCGACGCGGCCCAGCTGGACGAGGCGTACCGCTTCCTGCGCTCCCTGGAGCACCGCATCCAGCTGTACCGGCTGCGGCGCACCCACCTCGTGCCCGAGGAGGAGGCCGAGCTGCGCCGCATCGGGCGCTCGCTGGGACTGCGCGCCGACCCGGTGGCCGACCTCAACCGCGAGTGGCGGCGCCACGCCACCGTCGTGCGCCGGCTGCACGAGAAGCTGTTCTACCGGCCGCTGCTCGACGCGGTCGCCCAGCTCGCCCCGGGCGAGGCCCGGCTCAGCACCGAGGCGGCGCGCGAGCGGCTGGTCGCGCTCGGGTACGCCGACCCGGCCTCGGCGCTGCGCCACCTGGAGGCGCTGGCCTCCGGGGTGAGCCGCAAGGCCGCCATCCAGCGGACGCTGCTGCCGGTGCTGCTGGGCTGGTTCGCCGACTCCGCCGACCCGGACGCGGGCCTGCTCAACTTCCGCAAGGTGTCCGACGCGCTCGGCAAGACGCCCTGGTACCTGCGGCTGCTGCGGGACGAGGGCGCCGCGGCGCAGAACCTCGCCCGGGTGCTGTCGGCCGGGCGGCTCGCCCCCGACCTGCTGATGCGCGCCCCGGAGGCCGTCGCGCTGCTCGGCGGCGGCGACGGCGGCGGCCTGGAACCCCGCTCCCGCGCCCACCTGGAGCAGGAGATACTCGCCGCGGTCCGGCGTGCCGACGGGGCGGCCCAGGCGGTGACGGCCGCCCGGGGCGTCCGCCGCCGTGAGCTGTTCCGCACGGCCGCCGCCGACATCGTCGACTCCTACGGCACCGAGGACCGGCCCGCCGAGGCCGACCAGGGCGCGCTGGTGGACCGGGTCGGCGGCGCGGTCTCCGACCTGACGGCGGCGACCCTCGCGGGCACGCTGCGCGCGGTCGTCCGGGACGGCTGGGGCGACACCCTGCCGACCCGGTTCGCGATCATCGGCATGGGCCGGTTCGGCGGCCACGAGCTGGGCTACGGCTCCGACGCGGACGTGCTGTTCGTGCACGAGCCGCGGGACGGCGCGGACGAGCGGGAGGCCTCCGAGGCCGCCCACCGGGTCGTCTCCGAGATGCGCCGCCTGCTCCAGCTCCCCAGCGCCGACCCGCCGCTGCTCATCGACGCCGACCTGCGCCCCGAGGGCAAGTCCGGCCCGCTCGTGCGCACCCTGAAGTCGTACGAGGCCTACTACCGGCGCTGGTCACTGGTGTGGGAGTCGCACGCGCTGCTGCGGGCCGAACCGGTCGCCGGCGACGAGGACCTGGCCCGCCGGTTCATCGAGCTGGTCGACCCGCTGCGCTACCCGGCGGACGGGCTCGGCGACGAGGCCGTGCGGGAGATCCGGCGGCTGAAGGCCCGGATGGAGTCCGAGCGGCTGCCGCGCGGCGCCGACCCGAAGCTGCACGCCAAGCTCGGCCCGGGCGGGCTGTCCGACGTGGAGTGGACCGTGCAGCTGCTCCAGCTGCGGCACGGCCACGCCGAGCCGGGCCTGCGCACCACCCGCACCCGCGAGGCGCTGGCGGCCGCCCGGACGGCCGGGCTGATGTCCGAGGAGGACGCCGCGATCCTCGACGAGGCCTGGGTGCTGGCCACCCGGGTGCGCAACGCGGTGATGCTGGTGCGCGGCCGGGCCGCGGACACCTTCCCCACCGACGCCCGCGAACTGGCGGCGGTGGGGCGGTACCTGGGGTACGGGCCCGGCCACGCCGGGGACATGCTGGACGCCTACCGGCGCACGGCCCGCCGGGCCCGCGGCGTGGTGGAGGAGCTCTTCTACGGCGCGTAGGCCGCCGGCTCCCGGTCCGGTGCGCCGGGGGTGCGCGCGGCGGCGGCCGACTTCCGGCCGAGGTCCGCGGCGGAGGGCGAGGACCACGGCACGGCCCAGGGGTCCGTCGCGGCCGGGCCCGGGGTGAGCCTCGTCCCGCGGCTCGGCCTCGGCGGCCGGCACCCGGACCTGGTCGTCCGGCCGGTACGGGCACCGGAGCCGCTGCGCTGCGTCCACGCGGCCGTCCGCGCCTCGGCCCCGCCCCGGCCGGCCCTGCGGGCGTTCCTCGCGGCCCTGCGCGAGGCGGCCGGGACGCGGGCCCCCGGCGGCGGGGCGGCCCTCACGGCTGTGCCGGGCGGCCCGGGTGCGCCGGGGAGGACCGGTCGTGCGCGGGCGGGACCCGGCCCGGCCGCGCGGCCCTCGCGGTGCCGTCGTGCGGCTCGGGCACGTGCGGAACCGGGCTCCCGCCCGGCCTGCGCTCCGGCACCCGCCTCGGCAGGGTGTGCGGCAGGCTGCCGTACCACGTCCACGCCACCGCGAAGCCGAACGCGAGGCAGGCCAGGCCGCCCACCGCGTCCAGCCAGAAGTGGTTGGCGGTGGCGACGATGACCACCAGGGTGACCGCCGGGTAGAGCAGGCCCAGCACCCGCGCCCACGGCACCGTGGCCAGCGCGAAGATCGTCAGCCCGCACCACAGCGACCAGCCGATGTGCATCGACGGCATCGCCGCGTACTGGTTGGACATGTTCTTCAGGTCGCCGGACGCCATCGACCCCCAGGTGCCGTGCACCAGGACCGTGTCGACGAAGCGACCGCCGTTCATCAGCCGCGGCGGGGCGAGCGGGTACAGGTAGTAACCGACCAGCGCGACACCCGTCGTCGAGAACAGCACCAGGCGGGTCGCCGCGTAGCGCCCGGGATGACTGCGGTACAGCCACACCAGGACACCCAGCGTGACCACGAAGTGCAGGGTCGCGTAGTAGTAGTTCATGCCGACGATCAGCCAAGTCACCGAGTTCACGGCGTGGTTGACGGTCTGCTCCACGGCGATGCCGAGCTGCTGCTCGGTCCGCCAGATCCAGTCGGCGTTGCGCAGCGCCTCGACGCGCTGTTCGGGGACGGCGTTGCGAATGAGGGAGTACGTCCAATAACTCACCGCGATGAGCAGGATCTCGAACCAGAGGCGGGGCCGGCGCGGGGCGCGCATCCGGCGCAGACGGCCCTGCCCCGTCTCCTCCGCGACGGGATGTGGAACGGCCGCTTCCCGGCCTTCCAGTGTCGTCACGGTCGTGTCACCCATAGGCACAGAGTCTGCCAGAAAAGACCTGATCCCCCGATCATCCTCTCGTCCGGTACGGGCCGCATGTTCTCCCGCGGGAGAAGGCCCCCGTCTCCTCCCACCGCACGGTCCCCGGCGGCGAGTTCTCCCCCTTGAGGACGATTGCGGGCGTTTCAGGGGCGGGACCGGTCCCCGGGGGCCGAGGCGGTCGACCCGCGCACCACCAGTTCCGGCATGAACACGAACTCGCTGTGCGGCGCGGGCGTCCCGCCGATCTCCTCCAGCAGCGTGCGCACCGCCGCCTGGCCCATCGCCGGGACCGGCTTGCGGATCGTCGTCAGGGGCGGGTCGGTGAATGCGATCAGCGGGGAGTCGTCGAAGCCGACCACCGAGATGTCCCTGGGCACCTCCAGACCGTGCTGCCGGGCCGTCCGTATCGCGCCCAGCGCCATCATGTCGCTGGCGCAGACGATCGCCGTGCAGCCGCGCTCGATCAGCGCCGTCGCCGCCGCCTGGCCGCCCTCCAGCGTGTAGAGCGAGTGCTGGACCAGCTCCGACTCGACGGTCTCCGCGCTCAGGCCCAGCTGGTCCTGCATGGTGCGGACGAAGCCCTCGATCTTGCGCTGGACCGGCACGAACCGCTTGGGACCGAGCGCCAGGCCGACCCGGGTGTGGCCCAGCGACACCAGGTGGGTCACCGCCAGGTTCATCGCGGCCCGGTCGTCGGGGGAGATGAACGGCGCCTGCACCTTCGGGGAGAAGCCGTCGACCAGCACGAACGGCACGCCCTGCGCGCGCAGCCGCTCGTAGCGCTGCATGTCGGCGGTGGTGTCGGCGTGCAGGCCGGAGACGTAGATGATGCCCGCGACCCCGCGGTCCACCAGCATCTCGGTCAGCTCGTCCTCCGTCGAGCCGCCCGGGGTCTGGGTCGCCAGCACCGGCGTGTAGCCCTGCCGCGTCAGCGCCTGGCCGATGACCTGCGCCAGGGCGGGGAAGATCGGGTTCTCCAGTTCGGGGGTGATCAGGCCCACCAGGCCCTCGCTGCGCTGCCGCAGCCGCACCGGGCGTTCGTAGCCGAGCACGTCGAGGGCGGCCAGCACGGACTGGCGGGTGGTGGCGGCGACGCCCGGCTTCCCGTTGAGGACGCGGCTGACGGTCGCTTCGCTCACCCCCGCCTGAGCAGCGATGTCGGCAAGCCTGGTGGTCACAGGAGGGGACTGTAGCGGCCGTACTTCTCCTTGCACACCGAACGGACGCCTGGGGCGCGCCGTCGCACGGCCCGCTGCGCGTTGCTGGGTCATCGCGATCCCTCATGTCGTGGTCGGCGTCCGGTCCGCAACGGATGATTCCCCCGGCGGAAACGGATGGCAAGTGCTTGCAGAGTCTTGCACAGGCGCTCCCGCCCGCGCGGATCAGCCGGAAACCCGGGTCGCGAAGCGGTGGCGGAGACGTCACGCCCGGATAACACTCGGCATCCCTTGCACTTTTTTTCTGCAAGGTCTTTCGCAACGCTTACATGACTGTTACGTTCACGTCGCCCGGCGGCGGCAACGGCGCAGTCGGCAAGTCGGCAGGAGCGGCAGACGGGGCCCCCTGCACCACACGGGCTTTCACCCTCAAGGAGAACTCATGCGGCGTGGCATAGCGGCCACCGCGCTGGTGGCGTCCCTCGCCCTCGCGGCGACGGCCTGCGGCGGAGACGGCGACAGCGGAGGCAAGGCCGACGGCCCGGTCACCATCACCTGGTGGGACACCTCCAACGCCACCAACGAGGCGCCGACCTACCAGGCCCTGGTCAAGGAGTTCGAGGCCGCCAACAAGGACATCAAGGTCAAGTACGTCAACGTCCCCTTCGACCAGGCGCAGAACAAGTTCGACACCGCCGCCGGTTCCAAGGGCGCCCCCGACGTGCTGCGCTCCGAGGTCGGCTGGACCCCCGCCTTCGCCAAGAAGGGCTTCTTCCTGCCGTTGGACGGCACCGAGGCCCTCGCCGAGCAGGACAAGTTCAAGTCCAACCTGATCAAGCAGGCCCAGTACGAGGGCAAGACCTACGGCGTGCCGTTCACCACGGACACCCTCGCCCTGGTCTACAACAAGGAGCTCTTCGAGAAGGCCGGCGTCGAGGCCCCCAAGACCTGGGACGAGCTGAAGAAGGCCGCCGCCACCATCAAGGAGAAGACCGGCGTCGACGGCTACTGGGGCTCGACCCAGTCCTACTACGCCCACTCCTTCCTCTACGGCGAGGGCGCCGACACCGTCGACGTCGACGCCAAGAAGATCACCGTCACCTCGCCCGAGGCCAAGAAGGCCTACGGCACCTGGCAGAGCCTGTTCAAGGGCAAGGGCCTGCACAAGGCCGACACCACCGCCGACGCCTACGCCCACATCCAGGAGGCGTTCGTCAGCGGCAAGGTCGCCTCGATCATCCAGGGCCCCTGGGAGATCACGAACTTCTACAAGGGCTCGGCGTTCAAGGACAAGGCCAACCTCGGCATCGCCACCGTCCCGGCCGGCTCCTCCGGCAAGGCGGGCGCCCCGACCGGCGGACACAACCTCTCCGTGTACGCGGGCTCGGACAAGGCCCACCAGGAGGCCTCGCTGAAGTTCGTGAACTTCATGACCTCGGCCAAGGCGCAGGAGACCATCGCGCTCAAGAACAACACGCTGCCGACGCGCGACGACGCCTACACCGACGAGGTCAAGGCCGACCCGGGCATCGCCGGCTACCAGGGCGTGCTCGCCGCCGCCCAGCCGCGTCCCGAGCTGCCCGAGTACAGCTCGCTGTGGACGCCGCTGGACGACGAGCTGCTCGCGATCGCCGGCGGCAAGAAGTCCCTCGACCAGGGGCTCAGCAGCGCCGAGACCGCGATCGCCAAGCTGCTCCCGGACTACAGCAAGTAAGCCCGAGTGGCCGCCGGATCCTCCGCAGCGCAGAGGGGGAAGGATCCGGCGGCCATCGGCCTGTGTGCCGTACCCCTTGATCTCCAGCTGATCTCCAGTTCGCGAAGAAGGTTGTCGAACATGACAGTCGCCATCGACCGAGCGACCGGCAAGCGGAGCGGTGACCGCGGTCCCCGGTCCGGGCTGGGCCGGCGCCTCAGGCACAGCTACCAGAAGCACTGGTACGCCTACGCGATGATCGCGCCCGTGGCCGTCGTGCTCGGCGTCCTCGTGCTGTACCCCCTGGCCTACGGCTTCTACCTGACGCTCACCGACGCCACCAGCCTGAACACGGCCCGGACGATCGGCGTCAACGAGATCGAGGCCACCTACCAGTACATCGGCTTCGACAACTACGCCGACATCCTGTGGGGCGAGACCGCCTACGAACGCTTCTGGTCCCACTTCATCTGGACGATCGTGTGGACGGCCCTGTGCGTCGCCCTGCACTACTCCATCGGCCTGGGCCTCGCCCTGCTGCTCAACCAGAAGCTGCGCGGACGCACCTTCTACCGGCTGATCCTCATCCTGCCGTGGGCCGTGCCGACCTTCACCACCGTCTTCGGCTGGCGGTTCATGCTCGCCGACACCGGCCTGATCAACTCCGCCCTGGACGTGCTGCACCTGCCGAACCCGGCGTGGCTGGAGGACACCTTCTGGCAGCGCTTCGCCGCGATCATGGTCAACACCTGGTGCGGCGTGCCGTTCATGATGCTCTCCCTCCTGGGCGGCCTGCAGTCCATCGACTCCTCCCTCTACGAGGCCGCCGAGATGGACGGCGCCAGCCGCTGGCAGCAGTTCCGCTACGTCACCCTGCCGGGCCTCAGGTCGGTCAGCTCCACCGTGGTGCTGCTCGGCGTGATCTGGACGTTCAACCAGTTCGCGATCATCTTCCTGCTGTTCGGCAACACCGCCCCGGACGCGCAGATCCTCGTCACCTGGGCCTACCAGCTCGGCTTCGGACAGCAGCCGCGCGACTTCGCGCAGTCGGCCGCCTACGGCATCCTGCTGCTGGGCATCCTGATCGTCTTCACCTCCTTCTACCGCCGCTGGCTGAACCGCGATGAGCAGCAGCTCGCGATCTGAGGCAGGAGTTCCCATGAGCACCACGACCGTCCAGCAGTCCGCCGGCGAGGCCCCGGCCCCCGCCGTCGCCCCCGGGCCCGCCACCGCGCGCCGGCGCGGCGACCGCAGCGTGGCCGGGAGCCTCCTCTCCCACGGCCTGCTGACCTTCGCGAGCCTGATCGCGCTCTTCCCGATCGCCTGGCTGGTCTTCCTGTCCCTCGGCCCGGACAAGGACGACTACCTGCACCCCGGGCGCATCTGGTCGAAGATGACCCTGGACAACTACACCTTCGTGCTCCAGGAGACCAACTTCTTCCACTGGCTCCAGAGCACGCTGATCGTGTCGCTGGGCACCACGGTCATCGGAGTGGTCATCGCCGCCACGACCGGGTACGCGGTGTCCCGGATGCGCTTCCCGGGCTACAAGAAGTTCATGTGGGTGCTCCTGTGCACGCAGATGTTCCCGATCGCCGTCCTGATCGTGCCGATGTACCAGATCCTGTCGGACCTTCAGCTCGTCGACACCTACCTGGGTCTGATCCTGGTCTACTGCTCGACCGCGGTGCCCTACTGCGCCTGGCTGCTGAAGGGCTACTTCGACACCATCCCGTTCGAGATCGACGAGGCCGGGCGCGTCGACGGGCTGTCGCCCTTCGGCACGTTCTTCCGGCTGATCCTGCCGCTCGCCCGGCCGGGCCTGGCGGTGGCCGCGTTCTACAGCTTCATCACCGCCTTCGGTGAGGTCGCCTTCGCCACCGTGTTCATGCTGGACGACGAGAAGTACACCTTCGCCGTCGGCCTGCAGAGCTTCGTCAGCGAGCACGACGCCCAGCGCAACCTGATGGCCGCCACCGCGGTCCTGATCGCGATACCCGTCTCCGCGTTCTTCTACCTCGTGCAGAAGAACCTGGTGACCGGCCTCACCGCGGGTGGCACGAAGGGCTGACCCCCTTCGCCCGAGGCTCCCGCGCGGTCCGCCGCGCGGGTGGCGGCCGCGGTGCCCATCCGACCCCGCTGTCACCGCGGCCGCCTCGTCCCTCAGCCGCCGCACCCACGCTTCCACGACCCGATCGCTCCCCCGCCCCCGGCTCGGCGGGCGGGGGACCCTCATCGCATCAAGGACGACATGAGTCAGCAGCACTCCGCCGCCCCGGCCCCCACGACCCCCACCGAATCGGCCGTCGCCACCGTCACCAAGCGCCGCGACTGGTGGCGCGACGCGGTGATCTACCAGGTCTACCCCCGCAGCTTCGCCGACAGCAACGGCGACGGCATGGGCGACCTGGAAGGCGTCCGCTCCCGGCTGCCGTACCTGCGCGACCTCGGTGTGGACGCCGTGTGGCTCAGCCCCTTCTACGCCTCCCCGCAGGCCGACGCCGGCTACGACGTCGCCGACTACCGGGCCGTCGACCCGATGTTCGGCAACCTGCTGGACGCCGACGCCCTGATCCGCGACGCCCACCGGCTCGGCCTGCGGATCATCGTCGACCTCGTGCCCAACCACTCCTCCGACCAGCACGAGTGGTTCAAGCGCGCGCTCGCCGACGGCCCCGGCTCGCCCCTGCGGGAGCGCTACCACTTCCGTCCCGGCAAGGGCGCGAACGGCGAACTCCCGCCCAACGACTGGGAGTCCATCTTCGGCGGCCCGGCCTGGACCCGGGTCACCGAGCCCGACGGCACGCCCGGCGAGTGGTACCTGCACCTCTTCGCGCCCGAGCAGCCCGACTTCAACTGGAACCACCCGGCGGTCGGCGACGAGTTCCGCTCCATCCTGCGCTTCTGGCTGGACATGGGCGTCGACGGCTTCCGCATCGACGTCGCGCACGGCCTGGTGAAGGCCGACGGCCTGCCGGACCTGGGATCCCACGACCAGGTGAAGCTGCTGGGCAACGATGTCATGCCGTTCTTCGACCAGGACGGCGTCCACGAGATCTACCGCCAGTGGCGGCTGATCCTCGACGAGTACGCGGGCGAGCGCATCTTCGTCGCCGAGGCCTGGACCCCGACCGTCGAGCGCACCGCGCACTACGTGCGCCCCGACGAGCTGCACCAGGCCTTCAACTTCCAGTACCTGAGCACCCACTGGGACGCCGAGGAGCTGCGCACGGTCATCGACCGGACGCTGGACGCCATGCGCCCGGTCGGCGCCCCCTCCACCTGGGTGCTGTCCAACCACGACGTCACCCGGCACGCCACCCGCTTCGCCAACCCGGCGGGCCTGGGCACCCAGATCCGCCTGGCCGGCGACCGCGAGCTGGGCCTGCGCCGGGCGCGGGCCGCGACCCTGCTCATGCTGGCGCTGCCCGGCTCGGCGTACATCTACCAGGGCGAGGAGCTCGGCCTGCCGGACGTCGTCGACCTGCCGGACGAGGTGCGCCAGGACCCGGCGTACTTCCGGGGCGCCGGCCAGGACGGCTTCCGCGACGGCTGCCGGGTGCCGATCCCGTGGACCCGCGAGGGCTCCTCGTACGGCTTCGGCGACGGCGGCAGCTGGCTGCCGCAGCCGGAGGGCTGGGGCGGGCTGAGCGTCGAGGCGCAGACCGGGGTGCCGGGCTCGACCCTGGAGCTGTACCGGGCCGCGCTGGCCGCGCGCCGCGAGCAGGCCGACCTGGGCGCGGGCGACTCGGTGGAGTGGCTGCGGGCGCCGGAGGGCGTGCTCGCCTTCCGCCGCGGGGAGTTCGTGTGCGTCGCCAACACCACCGGCGAGTCGGTGCGCATCCCGGCGTACGGGCGCGTGCTGCTGGCCAGCGACGAGGTGGCCGAGGCGGACGGCGAGGCGAAGGTGCCGGCCGACACCACGGTGTGGTGGACGACCGCCTGACGCGCGCCCGGCGGTGAGCGGGGCCCCGCGGGCCCCGCGGAGCCGGTCCGCGCGGTCCCGTCCAGGGCCGCGCGGGCCGGCTCTCCGCAAGATTTTTCAGTGAATTCCACACGGCCCGCTGCCCTTTGGGGCGGCGGGCCTTTAACATCTGCGTCACCGCAAGGTTTCCGAAGGTTTCAGCAAGGACCTTCAACCGCCTTGCCTCCCCCTGCCTTCGATGAAGAAGGAACCCCACATGGCACGCAGAACCCTTTCGGGGGCCCTCGCCCTGGCGGCGGCCGCCCTTGTCATGACCCCGGCTACCGCGCAGGCCTCCCCGCCCGGCACCAAGGACGTCACCGCGGTGCTCTTCGAGTGGAACTTCGCCTCGGTCGCCCGCGAGTGCACCACCACCCTCGGCCCCGCCGGCTACGGCTACGTGCAGGTCTCCCCGCCCGCCGAGCACATACAGGGCGCGCAGTGGTGGACGTCGTACCAGCCGGTGAGCTACAAGATCGCGGGCCGGCTCGGCGACCGCGCGGCCTTCCAGAACATGGTGAACACCTGTCACGCGGCCGGTGTGAAGGTCGTCGTCGACACGGTGATCAACCACATGTCGGCGGGCAGCGGCACCGGCACCGGCGGCTCGTCGTACACGAAGTACAACTACCCCGGCCTGTACTCCTCGTACGACTTCGACAACTGCACCGCGCAGATCACCAACTACCAGGACCGCGGCAACGTCCAGAACTGCGAGCTGGTCGGTCTCGCCGACCTCGACACCGGCGAGGACTACGTCCGCGGGGCCATCGCCCGGTACATGAACGACCTGCTCTCCCTCGGCGTGGACGGCTTCCGCATCGACGCGGCCAAGCACATGCCGGCCGCCGACCTGGCCAACATCAAGTCCCGCCTGACCAACCCCTCCGCGTACTGGAAGCAGGAGGTCATCCACGGCGCGGGCGAGGCGGTCCAGCCGACCGAGTACACCGGCAACGGCGACGTCCAGGAGTTCCGCTACGCCTACGACCTCAAGCGGGTCTTCACCAACGAGAACCTCGCCTACCTGAAGAACTACGGCGAGGGCTGGGGCTACATGAACAGCTCCGTCTCCGGCGTCTTCGTCGACAACCACGACACCGAGCGCAACGGCTCCACCCTCAGCTACAAGGACAACGCCACCTACACCCTGGCCAACGTCTTCATGCTGGCCTGGCCCTACGGCGCCCCGGACATCAACTCCGGCTACGAGTTCACCGACCACGACGCCGGGCCGCCGAACGGGGGCCGGGTGGACGCCTGCTGGCAGAGCGGCTGGAAGTGCCAGCACGCCTGGCCGGAGATCAAGTCGATGGTCGCCTTCCGCAACGCCACGCGGGGCCAGGCCGTCACCAACTGGTGGGACAACGGGGCCGACGCCATCGCCTTCGGCCGGGGCAGCAAGGGCTTCGTGGCCGTCAACCACGAGTCGGGCTCCCTGACCCGCACCTACCAGACGTCCCTGCCGGCCGGGACCTACTGCAACGTCCAGAACAACACGACGGTGACGGTGAACGGCTCGGGCCAGCTCACCGCGACCCTGGGCGCGCACACGGCCCTCGCGGTCTACGCGGGCAAGACCACCTGCTGACCGCGGACCCGGCCGGGCCCGGCACGCACCCCCGCCGGGCCCGCCGGGTCCCCCGGTGCCGCACCGCCCCCGAGCCCCTCCCCGCCCCCGGATCACGATCCGATGTGCAATCCCTTGCCAACGGTTTCACGCCTCTTGCTGTAAGGCTTTCGTCGGCGATACCGTCGCGCGGGCGCCCGGCGACACGGCCGAGAAGGCCGTGCCGTGGCGTAGGGGTCGGACCCGAATGAGCCGCAGTCGCAAGGAGTTCACGCCTGTGATACCCAGATGGCCGGTGCCCGCGCGGCGCCGTACCGGGCGAGCGAGAGGGGTCGCCGTCGTCACCGGCGCCGCCCTCGCCGCCGCCCTCGTCCAGCCCTTCGCCGCGCGGGCGGACACCCCGCCCGCGCCCCCGTCGGACGCCGCGCTGGCCAGGTCGGCCGCGCGCCACGACCTCACCCGGGAGCAGTTCTACTTCGTCCTGCCGGATCGTTTCGCCAACGGCAGCAAGGCCAACGACCGCGGCGGCCTGACCGGTTCCCGCCTCACCACCGGCTACGACCCCACCGACAAGGGCTTCTACCAGGGCGGCGACCTCAAGGGCCTGACGAAGAAGCTCGACTACATCAAGGGCCTGGGCACCACCGCCATCTGGATGGCCCCCATCTTCAAGAACCAGCCCGTGCAGGGCGAGGGCGCCGACGCCTCCGCCGGCTACCACGGTTACTGGATCACCGACTTCACCCAGGTCGACCCGCACTTCGGCACCAACGAGGACCTCGAGACCCTCATCGACAAGGCCCACGCCAAGGGCATGAAGGTCTTCTTCGACGTCATCACCAACCACACCGCCGACGTCGTCGACTACGAGGAGAAGTCCTACGACTACCTCTCCAAGGGCGCCTTCCCGTACCTGACGAAGAACGGCGAGCCCTTCGACGACGCCGACTACGCCGACGGCGGGAAGGACTTCCCGGCCGTCGGCCGCGACTCCTTCCCGCGCACGCCGGTCGTCCCCGCCGCGCGGAAGAACGCCAAGGTCCCGTCCTGGCTCAACGACCCGGCGATGTACCACAACCGCGGCGACTCCACCTGGGCCGGCGAGTCCGCCACCTACGGCGACTTCGTGGGCCTGGACGACCTGTGGACCGAGCGTCCCGAGGTCGTCGAGGGCATGGAGCGGATCTACCGGCGCTGGGTGCGGGACTTCGACATCGACGGCTTCCGGATCGACACCGTGAAGCACGTCAACATGGAGTTCTGGACCCAGTGGGCGACCGCCCTGGACGCCTACGCGGCGAAGCGGGGCCGCGACGACTTCTTCATGTTCGGCGAGGTCTACTCCGCCGACACGAACGTCACCGCCCCGTACGTCACCGAGGGCCGCCTCGACTCCACCCTCGACTTCCCCTTCCAGGACGCGGTCCGCGCCTACGCCTCCCAGGGCGGCAGCGCGAAGAAGCTGGCGTCGGTCTTCGGCGACGACTACAAGTACACGACCGACAAGGCCAACGCCTACGAGCAGGTCACCTTCCTCGGCAACCACGACATGGGCCGCTTCGGCACCTTCCTGAAGCAGGACGACACCGGCGCCTCAGACGCGGAGCTCGTGAAGAAGGCGAAGCTCGCCAACGAGCTGATGTTCCTCAACCGCGGCAACCCGGTGGTCTACTACGGCGACGAGCAGGGCTTCACCGGCGCCGGCGGCGACAAGGACGCCCGCCAGACCATGTTCGCCTCGCGGGTCGCCGACTACCTCGACGACGACCGGCTCGGCACCGACCGCACCCACGCCGAGGACGCCTACGACACGAGCGCGCCGCTCTACCGGCAGATCAGCGCCCTCGCCGAGCTCCGCAAGGCCCACCCGGCCCTCGCGGACGGCGTCCAGACCGAGCGCCACGCCGCCGACGGCCCCGGCGTCTACGCCGTCTCCCGCACCGACGCGAGGACCGGCACCGAGTACCTCGTCGCCTTCAACAACGCCGACGAGGCGAAGACGGCCACCTTCCCGACCGGCTCCCCGGACATGACGTTCCGCGGCCTCTACGGCACGGACGCCACCGTGACGTCCGGCGCCGACCGCGAGGTGACCGTCACCGTCCCGGCCGGCTCCTCCGTCGTCCTGAAGGCCGCCGGCCGGCTCCCCGCCCCCGCCGCCGAGCCCACCGTCACCCTGAAGGCCCCGGCCGCCGGCGCCACCGGCACCGTCGAGGTCACGGCCGACATCGGGGGAGGCGGGCAGCTCAGCCGGGTCGTCTTCGCCGCCCAGACCGGCAACGGCCGGTGGAAGACCCTCGGCTCCGCCGACCACGCCCCGTACAAGGTCACCCACACCGTCGGCGAGGACGTGCCGGCCGGCACCGCCCTGCGCTACAAGGCCGTCGTGATCGACTCCCGGGGCCGCACGGCGAGCGCCACCGCCGCCTCCACCACCGGCACCCCGCCCGCCGAGGAGGTCCCCACCGCCTCCTCCCGCGACTACGCGATCGTCCACTACAAGCGCGAGGACGGGAACTACGCCGACTGGGGCCTGTACGCCTGGGGCGACCTCGCCGAGGGCGAGGCCACCGAGTGGCCGAAGAGCCACCCCTTCACCGGCCGCGACGCCTACGGCGCCTTCGCCTGGGTCAAGCTGAAGCCGGGCGCCTCGAACGTCGGCTTCCTGGTCATCGACGAGAACGGGAACAAGGACGTCTCCGCCGACCGCTCCATCGACGTCACCAGGACCGGTGAGGTCTGGATCGAGCAGGGCGAGGAGACCGTCCGCACCGAGCGGCCCACGGCCGAGTACCCGGAGCAGGACAAGAGCAAGGCCGTCCTGCACTACCACCGCGCCGACGGCGACTACGACGGCTGGGGACTGCACGTCTGGTCCGGCGCGGCGCACCCCACCGAGTGGTCGAACCCCCTGGAGCCGGTGAAGACTGATGCCTATGGCGCGGTCTTCGAGGTGCCGCTCACCGAGGGTGCCACCAGTCTCAGCTACATCATCCACAAGGGCGACGAGAAGGACCTGCCCACCGACCAGGCGCTGGACCTCAAGGCCGCCGGCCACGAGGTGTGGCTCTTGAGCGGCCAGGAGAAGCACCTGCTCCCGCAGCCCGCGGGCTCCGCGGCCGCCGTCGACCTGACCACCGCCGAGGCGGTCTGGATCGACCGGGACACCTTGGCCTGGAACGGCTCCGACGCGGCCGCCTCCACCCAGCTGCTGTCCTCCCGCACCGGCTCGATCAAGGCCGCTGGCGGCGTCCTGACCAGCACCGACGAGCGCTGGCTGCGGCTGACGAAGAGCAGCCTCACCGACGCCCAGAAGGCGGCGTTCCCGCACCTGAAGGACCACACCGCCTGGTCCGTCGACCCGCGCGACCGCGACCGGGTCCGCGAGGCCCTGCGCGGCCAGGTCGTCGCCTCCCAGCGGGCCGCGAACGGAGCGGTCCTCGCGGCCACGGGCGTGCAGATCGCCGGCGTCCTCGACGACCTGTACGCCGGCGCGACCGAGGCGGACCTCGGCCCGGTCTTCCGCGACGGCCGCCCGACGCTGGCCGTGTGGGCGCCGACCGCGCAGCAGGTGTCGCTGGAGATCGGCGACTCCGTGGTGCGGATGAAGCGCGACGACACCACCGGCGTCTGGTCCGTCACCGGCCCGAAGTCCTGGAAGAACCAGCCCTACCGGTACGTCGTGAAGGTCTGGGCGCCCGCCGCCCGCGAGGTCGTCGTCAACAAGGTCACCGACCCGTACTCGGTCGCCCTGACCGCCGACTCCGAGCGCAGCCTCGCCGTCGACCTGCGCGACCGGGCGCTGCGGCCCGCCGGCTGGTCGACGTACGCCAAGCCGAAGGCCGTGCCGCTCAAGGACGCCCAGATCCAGGAGCTGCACATCCGGGACTTCTCCGTCGAGGACAGGACGGCGAAGAACCGGGGCACCTACCTGGCCTTCGCCGACAAGGACAGCGACGGCAGCAGGCACCTGAAGAAGCTCGCCGACGCGGGCACCTCCTACGTCCACCTCCTGCCCGCCTTCGACATCGCCACCATCCCCGAGCGGAAGGCCGACCAGGCCACCGTCGACTGCGACCTGGCCTCCTACCCGGCCGACTCCGACAAGCAGCAGGAGTGCGTGGCGAAGGCCGCGGCCAAGGACGCCTACAACTGGGGCTACGACCCGTACCACTACACGGTCCCCGAGGGCTCCTACGCCACCGACCCGGACGGCACGGCCCGCACCGTGGAGTTCCGCGAGATGGTCAAGGCGCTCAACGAGGACGGCCTGCGCGTCGTGATGGACGTCGTCTACAACCACACCGCCGCGAGCGGGCAGGCGCCGACCTCCGTCCTGGACCGGATCGTGCCCGGCTACTACCAGCGGCTCCTCGCGGACGGCTCGGTGGCCACCAGCACCTGCTGCGCCAACACCGCCACCGAGAACGCCATGATGGGCAAGCTGGTCGTCGACTCGATCGTCACCTGGGCCAAGGAGTACAAGGTCGACGGCTTCCGCTTCGACCTCATGGGCCACCACCCGAAGGCCAACATCCTCGCCGTGCGCGAGGCGCTGGACGCGCTGACCGTCGAGAAGGACGGCGTGGACGGCAAGAAGATCATCCTGTACGGCGAGGGCTGGAACTTCGGCGAGGTCGCCGACGACGCCCGCTTCGAGCAGGCCACCCAGAAGAACATGGCCGGCACCGGCGTCGCGACCTTCTCCGACCGGGCCCGCGACGCCGTGCGCGGCGGCGGTCCCTTCGACGAGGACCCGGGCGTGCAGGGCTTCGCCTCCGGGCTGTACACCGAGCCCAACTCCTCGAAGGACAACGGCACCCCGGCCGAGCAGAAGGCCCGCCTGCTGCACTACCAGGACCTGATCAAGGTGGGCCTGAGCGGCAACCTCGCGCGGTACACCTTCACGGACACCAGCGGCAAGGAGGTCAAGGGCTCCGAGGTCGACTACAACGGCGCCCCCGCCGGATACGCCGAGGCCCCCGGCGACGCCCTCGCCTACGCCGACGCGCACGACAACGAGACGCTGTTCGACGCGCTCGCCTTCAAGCTGCCCGCGTCGGTGAGCGCCTCCGACCGGGCCCGGATGCAGGTCCTGGCCATGGCGACGGCCACCCTCTCGCAGGGCCCGGCGCTCTCCCAGGCCGGCACCGACCTGCTGCGCTCCAAGTCCCTGGACCGCAACTCCTACGACAGCGGCGACTGGTTCAACGCCATCCACTGGAACTGCGCCGACGGCAACGGCTTCGGCCGCGGCCTGCCGATGGCGGCCGACAACCGGTCCAAGTGGCCGTACGCCAAGCCGCTGCTCGGCTCGGTGCAGGTCGGCTGCCCGCAGATCCAGGGCGCCTCGGCCGCCTACTGGGACCTGCTCACCATTCGCGCGACCGAGAAGGACTTCTCCCTCGGCACGGCCGAGCGGGTGCAGTCCCGCCTCTCCTTCCCGCTGTCCGGCAGGGACGAGACGCCCGGCGTGATCACCATGCGGCTCGGTGACCTCGTCGTCGTCTTCAACGCGACGCCGGAGCGCCAGGAGCAGCGGGTCGCCTCGCTGGCCGGCGACGGGTACCGGCTGCACCCGGTGCAGGCGGCGGGCTCGGACGCGGTCGTGAAGAAGGCGGCCTACGCGCGGGAGACGGGCACCTTCGCCGTCCCGGCCCGCACGGTCGCGGTCTTCACCCGGGCCGGCTGACGGACGCTGCGGTTAGGGTGCTCCTGTCCGCCCTAGAACAGGAGCACCCATGCCGCAGATCACCGTCGACTACTCCGAGCGTCTCGCGGAGCACTTCGACCGGCCGGGGTTCGCGAAGGCGCTGCACGCCACCGTGGTGGAGATCGCGGCGGCCAAGCCTCCGGCCTGCAAGACGCAGTTCCGCCGCACCGAGGACACCACGGTCGGCCCGGACACCGAGGACCACGCGATCGTGCACGTCCACATCGGTCTCCTCGCCGGACGCACCGAGGAGACCAGGGCCCGGCTCACCGAGGCCGTACTGGAGCTGCTGCGGCAGCACGTGAAGCCCGCCGAGGGCCTCGCCCTGCACGCCTCCGCCGAGGTGCGCGACCTCGACCCGTCCTACCGCAAGTACGACGCCTAGAGCCCGGCCGGTCTAGGACGCCAGCGCCGTCAGCCGGCCGACCAGGTCCGTGAAGGGACCGTCGGCCGGCTCGTCCTCGAGGATGCCGCGCAGCAGGGCGTTCATCTCCTCGTCGTAGGAGGCGCTGATCGCGATCAGCGCCGCGAAGTCGTGCACGAGCTGCCTCTCCAGCTCGGCGCGCGGGATGCGCCGGCCGTCCAGCCAGATCAGCGCCGTCGACTCGGCGAGCGAGATCCAGGAACGGACGACCAGTTCCAGCCGCGCGGGCGGGTCCGTCACGCCCAGGTGCGAAAGGATCTGGACATACGCGGCCTGCCGTACGGAGTCGATCAGCGCGTTCGTGGTGGACGAGCCGACCGCCGGGCCGCCGCGCATGAGGGCCGAGAAACCGGGGCCGTGCTCGTCCACGAAGTCGAAGAACCGGCTCATCACCCGCAGCAGCCGCGCCCCCAGCGGCCCCTCACGGGGCTCCGCGAACCGAGCCGCCAGATCGTCCGAGGCGCGCTTCAACGCGGCTTCGTACAGGCTGAGTTTGCCGGGGAAGTAGTGGTAGACCAGCGGACGGGAGATGCCCGCGGCCGACGCTATCTCGTCGATGGAGACCTCGTCGGGCGAGCGGCGGCTGAACAGGTCGAGAGCCACGCCGATCAGTTGCCGGCGGCGCTCCTCGACTCCCATCCTGCGGCGTACCCCGGTCGTCATACGAACACCTTACCGATCGAATCCGGCCTGTGGACGGGCCGGATCGACCGGGGCCGGCCGCGACCGTCACATGTCCAGCACCAGACGGCCGCCCCGCGCCCGGGACACGCAGATCAGCATCGAGTCGTCGCGCTCCGCGTCCGTCAGCAGCTCGTCGCGGTGGTCCACCTCGCCCTCCAGCACCCGCTGTTGGCAGGTGCCGCAGAAGCCCTGGGCGCAGGAGTAGGCGGTGTCCGGCAGTTCGGCGCGCACCGCCTCCAGCACGGTCGAGCCGGCCGGCACCGTCACCGTCCGCCCGCTGCGCCGCAGTTCGACCTCGAAGGACCCGTCGCCGTCCGCCGACCCGGGTGCGAACCGCTCCAGGCGCACCTCGGGGCGGCGCTCCCGCACGGCCGCCATCAGCCCCTCGGGACCGCAGCAGTACACGGCGGCCCCCTCCGGCACGTCCGCGAGGAACGCGTCGAGATCGGGCCGCCCCTCCTCGTCCTCGGCGACGACGGTCACCCGCCCCCGGGAGCCGGGCCGCGCGAGCTTCCCGACGTCCTCCAGGAACGGCATCGAGGCCCGCGTCCGCCCGCCGTACATCAGCCGCCACTCGGTCCCCTCCGGCAGCGCCCGCACCATCGGCAGCAGGGGGGTGATGCCGATGCCCCCGGCCACGAAGGCGTACGAGGGCGCCGCGACGAGCGGGAACCGGTTGCGCGGGCCGCGCACCTCCAGCTCCGTGCCCTCCCGGACCTGCTCGTGCACCTCGCGCGAGCCGCCCCGCCCGTCCGCGACGAGCCGCGCCGCGACCGTGTACGACGAGGTGTCCTCCGGGTCGCCGCACAGCGAGTACGGCCGGACGAGCCCCGACGGCAGCACCAGGTCGAGGTGGGCGCCGGGCTCCCAGCGGGGCAGGTCGCGGCCCTCCAGGCGCAGGCGCACCACCCCGTCGGCGATCCGCTCGTGCGAGGCGACCGGCAGCCGCAGGGGCGGGGGCGCCTGCCCGGACCGGGCCGGTGCCGCGGCCGGCCCGCGCGGCGGAGGGGCCGGGGTCCGGCGGCGCAGCGCCCGCCGGACGAGCAGCGCCGCACCGGCGGCGAGGACGACGGCCCGCAGCGGCGGGACCGGCAGGGGGCGGCCCCCGGACAGGGCTGCGGACGTCCGCTTGTTGGACATGTTGTCAGCGTACTGACGGGTAAGTCGGGCCGGAACCCCTCGACGACAGCTGCCGACGGCAGGGCCGGCTAGCGCAGTCCGCTGATCGCCCGTCCGTCCTCCAGGGTCCCCTTCAGTTCGGCCCGCGCGCCCTGCGCGGCCCGCACCGCCAGCAGGCGGCCCCGCGCGGAGCCGCTGACCCCGCCGCTCGCGGCGACCGACACGGTGCCGCGGCTGCCGGCGGCCAGCAGGTACCAGGAGCCCGCCTCCGACTTCCACATCACCCCGGCGAGCACGTGCGGATCGCGCGGCCCGCACGCCGGCACGTCCGCGGCCTTCGCCGCCACCGCCCCGTACGTCCCGCCCGGCGTGTGGAACTGCGCCAGCGCCCGTGCCCCTTCGCCCCGCCAGGTCTCCGCCCGCGTGCACACCCACGCCGCCGACCCGCTCGCGTCGGGCAGCGGCTGCCGGGCGAACCGCCAGGCGTTCACGCTCCGCACGCCCGTCCCGCGCACCGCGCTCAGCGAGCAGGCGTACGGCGCCCAGGTGCGCAGCGCCGCGGCGCCCGACGCGTCGCCGGCCGACCCGGGCCGCCCGGCGGTCAGCCGGGCCGGGACCAGCTCGCCGAGGTCCGTCAGCAGCCGCGTGCCGGTGCCGTCGGCCAGCTGGAGCACGTTCCACGAGGTGCAGGCGCCGCCGCGCAGGGCCGGGCTGGCCAGCGGCGCGGTCACCCCGTCGGTCAGGGTGAGGTCCATGGCCCCGGAGCCCGGCCTGCGCAGGTCCCGCTCGTGGGCCGCGCGCACCCACGGGGCCGTGAGGTAGCGGACGTTGCCGTCGGCCCGGCCGAGGACCACCGCGCCCGCCTCGGCCCGGCCGGCCCCGTCGACCCGGGCGAAGTCCAGGGCGGCGCCGAGCGTGCCGTCCCTGGGCTCGGCGTACCGGGCGATGCGCAGGCCGTCGTACAGGATCACCACGCGCGCGTTGTCGACGACCCCGGCGTAGAGCAGCTGGGGCGGGCCGGACGGGCCGCCGGACGGGGTGCCGGGGGTCGCCGAGACGTGGACGGTCTCGCCGGGGCGGGCCCAGACGGCCAGCGCGCGGCGCAGCAGCGCCGTGTCGCCGGTGAGCGCGCCGCGGGCCGGCCACACCGAGAAGTCGGTGCGCGCCGAGGTCCGCCACGCGCCGGGCGGCACGCGGGTCAGCCTCCCCGGGTCGAGGGCGGCCTGCGCGGCCGGGTTGCCCGCGTACGGCGGCGCGGCGGCGCCGTCGGGGCCCCAGCCCTCGCCGGGCAGGCCGAGCAGCGCGCCGCACACCAGCAGGGCCGCCCCGGCGGCCAGCGCGGCCTTGCCGTGCCGGCGGCGGCGCATCAGGTCGGTGGGGCGGGCCTGGAGCGAACAGGGGTCGAACTCGGGGGAGTCGAGCAGCGGGTAGCGGGCGGGCACCTCGTCGGCCTCGTCCAGCGCGGCGGCCGGGTCGGCCACGCCCGCGGCCGCGAGCACCGCGCGCACGTCGCCGTCCGGCAGCCGCTCCAGCCCGCGCAGCACGTACGCGGCGCGGGCCGGGCCGGACAGCCCGGACAGCCGCTGGTCCAGGGCGAGTTCGTCGGCGCCGCCGGACCGCGGGAAGACGCGCAGCCCCCACACCTGCGGCAGCAGCGGCGGGAGCTGGGACCGCTTGGGCCACGCCCGGCGCCCGAGCGGGCGGCCGGCCTCCAGCGCCGTCCGCACCACCTGGAGGCGGACCACGGCGTAACCCGGGTCGCCGTCCCGCCCGGTGGACTGGGCGGGGATCACGGGAGCGGGCGTGCGGCCCCGCGGCAGGGCGCGCTGGGTGAGGGCGTGCGCGGTCATCACGCGCCTGCTGCGGCCCAGGCCCGGCGGCAGCACCAGGTAGGCGATCCGCGCGAGCCGCGGATAGTGCTCGACGAGTGCGGCCTCGGCCTGTTCGACGTCGACGGCCGGGCCGGCCGGGGAGGAGGGTGCGGGGCGCTGGGCGACATCCTGTGACTGCACGTTCAGCAGAACGAGCGAATCGGGGGATGGTCACCTGACCGCGCCCGGGGTCAGGCCTCCGGCTCGGCCAGACGACGGGCGTAGGCCGCCATCGACCGCCGGTAGCGCGGCAGGTGGCCGGCGAGGGCGCCCAGCACCAGCGACAGACCCTCCCGGTCACGGCCCAGGCTGGACAGGCACAGCGCCAGCACCGCCCGCACGGCGTCGTCCAGCTCGTCGGAGGGCGCGTCCAGTTCGGGTGTCAGCAGGGCCACCCCCTCCTCGGCCCGGCCGGTGTTCCGCAGCGAGCTGGCCAGCTGGATCCTCGCCCGCCGCGCCCGGTAGCCGCCCAGTCCGCGCGCCAGCGCCTCCCGGTACAGCGGGACCGCCCGGTCCGAGTGGCCCGTGGAGTCGAAGGCGCAGGCCCGCTCGAACGGGCCCAGCGGGCTGCCGTCCGGCAGTTCGGCGACGAGCGCGTCGATCCGCGCGCGGAACCGCGCGCCGTCCTGGTCGGGACGGTCCTCGAAGTCGGCCCAGGCGGCGGCCGTGCGCTTCTCCCAGTCGTCGTCCACCCGGACACCCTCGCACAGACGTGCCCGCACCGGTGCGGGTTTTTGAGCGTTCCCCGCCCCGCAGCCGTATCGAGGACGAGGGCCCCGCGCCGGGGCCCCGTGCGGCATGTCGCCGAAGGACCGGAGGAACAGCAGATGACGTGGACCCGACCGATGCGCGCCGCGCTGGCCGGCGCGGTGGCGGCGCTGGCGCTGACGGCCTGCGGAGCCGGCGGCAGCGGCGCGGCCGCCGTGCCGGAGACGGCGACGGGCAGCCTCGAACACCTGGCCGCCGAGGTGAAGTGCGAGCCCGACCTGCAGACCGACGCCGACACCATCCGCCAGGCCATCTGCGAGAAGGGCGACGAGAAGTACATCCTCGCCACCTTCTCCACCGACCGCGGCCAGCGCGAGTGGCTCGACCAGGCCAAGGACTACGGCGGTTTCTACCTGGTCGGTCGCAAGTGGGTCGCCGTCGGCGAGGAGCGGACGGTCGAGGAGCTGCGCGGCACCCTCGGCGGCGACATGGAGACCGGCACCGACCACTCCGGTCACGCGGCGGGCGGCGGCGAGGGCGACGGGGCCGCGCACTCCGGCCACCACGACGGCTGAGCCCCGGCACCGTCCCGGCACGCCGGAGCCGGCGGTGGGAGGTCCCACCGCCGGCTCACGGGTGACCGGTTGCCGGTCGTCCTGTCACTGGCAGTCCTGGCCGGAGTTGATGCACTCGACCATCTCGTTCATCAGGTCCTCGTCGAAGAAGTTGATGAAGTCGTTGTGGTCGGTGATCGGCTTGTGCAGCTGCTCCGGGAAGGTGTCCACCGCGTACGGGTTGCGCACCTGCCCGTTCTCGACGACCGGGGCGGGCACGTCGTAGACCAGGCGCACCTGGAGCTGGGGGATGGCCTGGAAGCCGTTCGGGCAGCTGCCGTCCGGCTGCACGAACGCCACGTGCGTGCGGTGGTTGGCGCTGTCGATGTTCTGGCCGTCCCAGCAGCTCTGGAAGTTGGTCGTGCGCACGACCTGGCTGCCCTCGGGGCACAGCGGGTACTTGTCGGTCACCTGCCGGTCCTCGAAGCCGGTGCAGCTCCAGGCGGTGTTGGCGTTGGCGAGACCGTTGGTGAAGGACTTGGCGTCACCGGTGATGATGCGCAGGGCCGTCGGCATCGCGACGACGTCGCCCGTCCGGTTGCCGACGAACTTCAGCTGGGCCTCGGCCGGCTCCAGGATCTTGCCGACGTTGCCCTCGGTGCCGCCGCCGGCGTTGTTCTGGTCGAAGTCCTGCGTCCCGTCCTGCAGGCGCAGCACCGGCCAGAAGTACGACGACCTGTCGCCCTGGTTCCGGCAGGTGGTCTCGGCGTTCGCCAGGTCCTGGTCGCTGGCGAAGGCGTCGTTGTTCTGGTTGCCGACGTAGTCGTGCAGGTGGTGGGCGCCGTTGGTGACACCGGGCGCGACGATCACGTTGTCCGTGTTGTGGTTGTCGTTGCCGTTGGTGCCGCACTCCGTGGTGAAGCTGCCCGTCGAGCCGGAGTCCCCGTTCGCCGGCAGGCCGTTCGGCAGGTTGCGGGAGTTGGGCTGGACGTCGTTGATGTCGACGAAGTCCGCGGCCACCGGGCCGTTGCCGCCCTGGCCGCCGTTGCCCTGCTCCTGGCCGCCGTCCTGGCCCTGGTCCTGGCCGCCGTCGTTGTTCTGGTCCTGGCCGCCGTCGTTCTGGTCCCCGTCGTTCTGGCCGCCGCCCCCGCCGTCGTTGGTCTCCGGCTGCTCGACGGGGATGCCCTTGCACCCGGCGAACCGGCCCAGGTCACCCGGCGCGGTTCCTCCGACGCGCCGGATGTTGATCCCGATCCGGTCCAGGGCTGCGGTGCGCTTGGACTTCAGCGGGCCGAGGATCGCGTTCTGCACGAAGGCGGGGTCGCCGGTCTGCGCCTGCCGCGTGGACGCCAGCCGGGCGTACGCCTCGGTGATCTGCTTGTCCAGCAGCGCCAGTTCCCTCGCGACGCCCTTGCGCGCCTTCCGCGGCACCTTGCGCAGCTTCTGGCCGACGTCCGGGCACTGGATCGTCGCGATCCGCGCGCCCGCCGCCCTGGTCCGGTTCTGCTGCCACGAGTTCTCCTCGTGCGCAGAGGCATAGAAGTTCGCCCAGATCAGCCCGCCCCCACCGAGCGCTAGGGCCGCCGATGCGGCTATGGCCTTGGTGGCCAGCGGCGTACGGCGTTTTCTTGTGTTGCGTCCCATGGAACTCCTCTGACTTCCTTTTTCGGGGGCATCGAGGCGCCCGACAGGAGTGAAGCGGCTCCCTCCCATACGGAGCCCGCCCCGGAGGTGTTCAGCCGTCCCGGAAATCGCCGGGAAGTCCGTGCCCGCTCACTGTCCTCAACGCCCCCTGGAGCACCGGGAGTTGCCGGTCCCGTACGGCGGGTGAGGGAGCGGGTCCGGTGTCACCGGCCGCGGTCGGGACGCGCGGGAACCGCCGGCACGCGCCGGCTCGGCGGCTGCCGGACGGCCCGCGGGCCCGTCGCCGTGCCGCCCGCCGCGACCCGCCGCACGGCGTCCGCGGACCGCTCCGCGTCGCACACCCGGCCCTTCGGCAGGCCGCCCGCCCCGCCGCCGCCGTCGGCGAGCAGCGCGCGGGGGGTCACGGGGCCGGGACACCCGGTCGGGGGATGGTGCCGGGTGCGCCCCGGCGGTGGCCAGCACCCGGGCCTCCGTCTCCGGGTCGACGCCATGGGCCGGGCGGTCCGGGCGCAGCGGCGCGGTGCCGCCGAGGCCGCGCAGCCAGGTCCAGGTGTCGGCCACGGTCTCGGCGACGGGCCGGCAGCGCAGCCCCGCCGCGACGGCCCGGGAGACGTCCGCGCCGTGCAGGGCGTCGTGCAGGTCGCTGCCCGGCGGCACCCACACCGGCAGCTGGACCCACGGCTCGATCCCCGCCGCCAGGACCACCTCGGGCGCGGTCCACCGCAGTTCGGCCGCGCCGCCGGTGACCCGCGCGCACGCCTCCAGCAGCCCGCCCATCGTGGCGTGCCCGCGCGGCGCGACCAGGTTGTACGGCCCGCTCAGCTCCCGCTCCGCCGCGCCGAGCGTCCAGGCGGCGAGGTCCCGGACGTCGACGTACTGCACGGGCAGGTCGCGCGGCCCCGGCGCGAGCACCGGGCCGCCGCGGGCCGCCCGGGCCAGCCACCAGGGCAGCCGCCCGACGTTCTCGTACGGGCCGAGGATCAGCCCGGCCCGGACCAGCAGCGAGCGCCGCGCGCCGAACGCCCCGACCGCGGCCAGCTCGCCGCCGCGCTTGTCGCGGGCGTACGCGGTCTGCTCCGCGTCGGCCGAGGCGTCCTGCACCAGCGGCGCGTCCTCGGTGTACCCGGCGGGCGGGGCCCACGCGTACACCGAGCAGCTCGACACGTAGACGTACCGCCGTGCGCGGTCCCGCAGCAGCCGCGCCGCGTCCCGCACCGCGCGGGGCGCCGCCGACCAGGTGTCCACGACCACGTCCCACGCGCCCGGGTCACCGGCGAGTGCGGCCAGGCCGCCGGGCGCGGTGCGGTCACCGCGCAACGACCGCGCCCCGGCCGGGGGTTCGTGCCGTCCCCGGTGGAAGACGGTCACCTCCCAGCCGCGCCCGAGGGCCGCCTCCACGACGGCCCGCCCCACGAACTCCGTACCGCCCAGCACCAGAAGCCTCATGCCCCGCACTGTGCCCCGGGGCGGCGGCGGACGGAACGGGAGTCTGCCGTCGGCAGACGCGTCCGGTCACCGGCCGGCCGGCGGCACGTACTTGTAGCCGACCCGGCGCACCGTCTGGATCGTCCCCCGGTACTCGGCGCCGAGCTTGCGGCGCAGCCGGGCGATGTGGACGTCGACCGTGCGGCCGTCGCCGACGTGGCCGTAGCCCCACACCGTGCCGACGAGCTGGTCGCGGGTGTGCACCCGGCTCGGGTGGGCGACGAGGTGGGCCAGCAGCTCGAACTCCAGGTAGGTCAGGTCCAGGGCGCGTCCGGCCACCTCCGCCGTGCGCTGGACGGGGTCGATGCGGATCAGCGGGTCCCCGGCCGGCTCGGCGCCGGCCGGCGCCGAGCGGTCCGGCTCCGCGCGGTCCGGCACGGCCACCGGGAACGGCGGCTGCTGGTCGGCCGGGACCAGCACCAGGTAGCCGATCATCGGCGGCTGCCCGGGCAGCGCGGGCAGGGTGTGCTGCGGCGCGGGGAGCCAGGTGGCACCCGGCGGCAGCAGGTCCGCGACGGTCACCACCTCGTCCCGGTCGACGGCGCGCAGCCGGTGCCGCGGGCCGGGGGCGGGGGTGCTCAGCGGAGCGGCGGACAGGGTGGCGGAGGAGAGGGAACGAGTGGTCGCCATGAGAGGTCAGCTCTTTCGCGCGAAGGTGCGTCGGAAGGGACGGCGACCCGAGTTCGTGGTCGGGTGCGCCGGGAGACGTACACGGTTCGCGCCGGCCGAAGACCGGGGGTGACGGCTTTAGAGGGCCGGCGCGTTCGTCGCGCGGCAACACACCCGGTCGAAGTCGTGGTGCTGACGGGAAGGCCAGAAGGGCTCCAGGTCATGGCGACCCGTCGCTGCGTGCTTCTGGAAGCTGGCCATGACCCCATTGAAGCAGAAGGCCGCCGTCCGCGAGAGCCCTCTCTCACTGCTTGGACAGGCCGGTGGTGTCCGGACGGCGTGGTGCGGGCGACGCGAAGGGGCGCCCACCGTCTCGGTGGGCGCCCCTCGGTGCGAGCCGTGGGCCGGATCAGACCTGGCCGGCCTTCTCCAGCGCCGCGCAGCAGGTGTCGACGAGCAGGCGGGTCACGACATACGGGTCGACGTTGGCGTTCGGGCGGCGGTCCTCGATGTAGCCCTTGCCGTCCTTCTCGACCTGCCACGGGATGCGCACGGAGGCACCGCGGTCGGAGACGCCGTAGGAGAACTTGTCCCACGGGGCGGTCTCGTGCAGACCGGTCAGGCGGTCGTCGATGCCGGCGCCGTAGTTCTTGACGTGGTCGAGCGGCTTGGAGCCCTCGCCGAGCGCCTCGCACGCGGTGATGATCGCGTCGTAGCCCTCGCGCATCGCCTTGGTGGAGAAGTTGGTGTGCGCGCCGGCGCCGTTCCAGTCGCCCTTGACCGGCTTGGGGTCCAGGGTGGCGGCGATGCCGTAGTCCTCGGCGGTGCGGTAGAGCAGCCAGCGGGCCACCCACAGCTGGTCGGAGACCTCCAGCGGGGCCAGCGGGCCGACCTGGAACTCCCACTGCCCGGGCATGACCTCGGCGTTGATGCCGGACAGGCCCAGGCCCGCCTTCAGGCAGTTGTCGAGGTGGGCCTCGACGACGTCACGGCCGAAGATCTCGTCGGAGCCGACGCCGCAGTAGTAGCCGCCCTGCGGGGCCGGGAAGCCGCCCTTGGGGAAGCCGAGCGGGTAGCCGTCCTTGAAGAACGTGTACTCCTGCTCGATGCCGAAGATCGGCTCCTGCGCGGCGAACTTCTCGGCGACCTCGGCCAGCGCGGCACGCGTGTTGGTGGAGTGCGGCGTCATGTCCGTGTTGAGGACCTCGCACAGCACCAGCACGTCGTCGCCGCCGCGGATCGGGTCCGGACAGCTGAAGACCGGCTTGAGCACGCAGTCCGAGGCGTGGCCCTCGGCCTGGTTGGTGGAGGACCCGTCGAAGCCCCAGATCGGCAGCGCGTCCAGACCGGCGGGGGCGCCCGTGATGATCTTCGTCTTCGAACGCAGCTTGGCCGTCGGCGCGGTGCCGTCGATCCAGATGTACTCAGCCTTGAAGGTCACGGGCCACATCCTTCGGGGGTGGGTCTAGGCGCACTTGCGGGTGCTGCGGCGCTGCGGCACTGGGGCGCCGCGGTGGATGCCGGGCAGCCTGTCAACAGGCGATTTCCCGGCCATTGCCCGTATGTGAACCCCGTGTTACCTGGTGGTTCTGTGGCGCGGCTCACGCGGTGAGGGCGCAGGTGGTGCGCGCCGCGGCACGGAAGCCGGCCCGGAGGCGTGCCCGTGCGGGGGCGGAGGCACCGGTGCGGCGGGTCGTATGCGAGGGGACGGGGGCGCGGGCCGGGAGGAGGCGCCCGTGCCCCGGCCCTCGCCGCGTCGCCCCTGGTGAGGGCCGGTGCGCGCCGGACGGCCCGGCCGGGGGTGCCCGTGCGCGCCGCGGCGGCCCGGACACGGCGCTCCCGCCTCCCCGCCCCCGGGCGGGGGCAGCAGGACACGGGCGCCGTGCCGGGCCGCCGTCTCAGCGGTCTCCCGGCGGTCCGGGCGTCACCCCACCTTCTCGATCAGCGCCCGGCGGATCAGGAACTTGCCGGGCTCGCGGACCTGCTCGAAGGCCGCGTTGTTGAGCAGGGCGCAACTGCCCGAGACGGAGGTGATCTCCACCGTCGTGGACTTGCCGTTGTCCAGGTTGGTGACCTTCAGCTTCGTGCCCACGGGGAACTGGTTGCTGGAGGCGGCCGGGGCGCCGCCCTCGCCGGAGAGGGTGACCGTGGAGCCGTTGCAGACCTGCCGGCCGGAGGCCGCGGCACCGCCGCCGTCACCCGGAGCGGCGGACTGCGAGGGCTGCGCGGACTGCTGCGCGCCGCCGTTCCCGGCCTGCTGGCCGGCACCCTGGCCCTGGCCGCCCTGCCCCGGCTGCGCGGTCTGGGAGCCCTGAGCCGACTCCCCGACGACGCACCCGGACGCCTTCTGCTGGACCTTGATCTGCTCGATGACCGCCTCGCGGTTGGCGATCCGCGCCTGGGACTGCGCGTCCGGGGCGGCCCGCTGGTCCTCGATGAACCGCTGGTTGTTGCCGAGCGCGGTGGCGAGCCCCTGGCAGACGGTCGACTCGGCGGCCGCCTTGGGGGTCGGCGCGGCGTTGGAGGTGCTCGCCATGACGAAGGCACCGCCTCCCGCCACGGCCGCCGCGCTCACCAGCAGGGCGAGCTTCTTCTGCACACTGAGGGTTCTCCTACGCGACATGCGCGCCTCCTGAAGAGGTGGGGGAGGGTACGCCGCTATGTACGAGATACCGAACGGGCTGACTCAGCGGTCGCCGGGATCGGCGAAGTAACCTGCGTCACAGGGGAGTTGTCCCTCCCGGCCGGGCTCAGGCCCGCGGTTCGCCCTGTTCGTACGCCGCCACCCCGTCGGAGACGTGCCGGAGCAGGTCCTCCGTCTGCCGGGTGAGCTGCGCCTCCCGCGTCTCGGCGCCGTCGCCCCACTGGCCGTTGGCGAAGACCACGGACCGCACGGTCATCAGCCGCCGGAAGACGCCCGCCGAACCCGGCGGCACCGTCGGCAGCCCCGCCTCCGGCGGCGGGTCGAGGGAGACGACCTGGTACGTCACCGGGTCCATGGACGCCATGGCGAACACCCGGGAGGCGTCCTCGACGCGCCGGAAGCTCAGCACGGTGACCGTCACCTGCGAGCGCCGGTCCACGTCCGTGAACAGGGCCGCGGTCAGGCGCAGGCACGCGTCGCTCTGCTCGATCAGCTCGGCGAGCTGCGGGGACATGCCGCGGGCGCAGTCGGGGGTGGTGGCCAGGTCGACGCGGGCGTACCGGGAGCCGTCCTCCAGCCGCACGTGCTGCCCCGGGAACGCCTGCTCCGGGCGGATGACCGGGCGGGCGAGCAGCGAGGGCAGGGCGCTCGGCGCGCCGGACGGGAGGGCGGCCTCGACCGAGGGGACGGCCGCGCCGCCCGGACCGGCGCCGGTGGGCGGGGCGGCGGCCGGGCCGGCGCCGTCGTCCGCGCCCGCGTACAGCGCGGTGCCGGCGGCGAGGGCGACGACGAGCACGCCGCCCGCCGCCACGGCCCCCGCGCGCCGGGCCCGGCGCCGCCCGGGTGTGCCGTGCGGCTCCGTCCGCGCCGGGGCGGGGGGTCCGAAGGGCCCGTGGGGCGCGAACGGCCCGTGCGGTGCGGGCGGTCCGTGCCACGCGGGCGGTCCGGGAGGCCCGGCCTGCCCGGAAGGACCGGGCTGCCCGGGGGGCCAGGACGGCGTGTGGGGGCTGGGCGGCCCGGAGGGCCCGTGCGGCATTCCTTGATCGCCGAAGGTCATGGCCGCGGAGGGTAACACCGCGCACCGCCCCGGCACCCGCCGCCGGACAAGCCCCGCTAACGGGACAGAGCCTCCCGTACCGCCTCGTCGGTGCGGGCCACCACCGCCGTGCCGTCGTCCGCGGTGATGATCGGCCGCTGGATCAGCTTCGGGTGCTCGGCCAGCGCCGTGATCCAGCGCTCGCGCGACGCCTCGTCACGCGGCCACTCCTTCAGGCCGAGTTCCTTGGCGGCGGCCTCCTGGGTGCGCGTGATGTCCCACGGTTCGAGGCCGAGGCGCTCCAGCACCTCGCGGATCTCGTCCGCGCTCGGCACGTCCTCCAGGTAGCGGCGGACGGTGTAGTCGGCGCCCTCGGCGTCCAGCAGGGTCAGCGCGCTGCGGCACTTGGAACAGGCCGGGTTGATCCAGATCTCCATGCCGCCCACGGTACGCCCGGAGCCCCGGAAACCCGTCTCCCACCTGCGTCACAGCACCCCCGAAAACCCTTGTGGCCAGGGGCTTTTGTCAGTGCCGGACAGTAGAATGGAAGCAGTGTTCGAGGGCAGCACCGGGGTCGCCGAGGTCCCCGGTGGATGCCCTGACCGCGACAGGAGGATGCCTGTGCCCGCTGCCGCACTCAAGCCGAAGCCGCTGCCCACCCAGTCCACCGCGAAGCGTCCCGTCCTGCTCGACCAGCCGTACGCCCCCGTGGAGAAGCGGCCGCTGCCGCCGGGCCGTCCGCGCGAGTGGTACGTCACCCACAACCGCCGTCTGAAGGCCATGCGCCTCGCCATCGCCCTGCTCGACTCCGGCGTCTACGTGCCGAACCAGGCGCGCAACGAGACGATCCGGAGCACGGCGGAGACGATCGGCGTGCACCCGCCGTCGGACACGACGTGCCACATGGTGCGCGCGCTGATGCGGTACGCGCGCTGAGCCGCCCGCCGGGCCCCGTGCCACGGGACCCGGCACCCACGTCGCCACCGCCCGGGGTCCCGCCCGGCCCGCCGTTCCAGCGGCGATCGTAGGACGCACGGCACGGGCCGGTCGCCTCCATTACCGACCGGCGCGACCGGGCCGGAGCGCTCCAAGGGCTGTCTGACCCTTCCCGTCGTCACCCGGAGGGCGTCGCGAGACAGGCGGGAATGGTCAGACAGACCCTAGTAGGGCGGCCGGATGTCGAGGCAGCCCAGCAGCACGATCAGCGCGGCCAGGCAGGTCAGCACCAGGGCCGTCGACCTCCACGGCGACCGGCGGCCGGACCCCGGGCGGCGCGACCGGCTGAGGCGGGACCCCGTGTGCTCCGGTGCGGCCCGGAACGGCACCGGCCCCGGCGGCCGGTCCTTCCAGCGCGCGGCGAGCATCCGGGCCCGGGCGGACGGCTCCTTGTGCGCGGCCTCGTCCGCCCACCGCAGGTCGAACTCCCGCTCGTCGTCGTCCCGTCCGGACATCCCCGTGACCCCTTTCGAACAGCCGTCCCCACCCCATGATGCTCGCCCGCGGCGGGCGGGGGGGAAGCGGATCGGGCCCACACGGCGGCGGGGCCGCCCCCCTGATGGGAGGCGGCCCCGGAACGCGGTGAGCCGGTTCGGTCACACGTCGAAGTAGAGCTCGAACTCGTGCGGGTGCGGACGCAGCTGCAGCGGAGCGATCTCGTTCGTGCGCTTGTAGTCGATCCACGTCTCGATCAGGTCGGACGTGAACACGTCGCCCTGGAGGAGGAACTCGTGGTCGGCCTCGAGGGAGTCGAGGACCGCGCCGAGGGAGGTCGGGACCTGCGGGACGCCCGCGTGCTCCTCGGGAGCCAGCTCGTACAGGTCCTTGTCGATCGGCTCGGCCGGCTCGATCTTGTTCTTGATGCCGTCCAGGCCCGCGAGGAGCAGGGCCGAGAAGGCGAGGTACGGGTTGCCGGAGGAGTCGGGCGCGCGGAACTCGACGCGCTTGGCCTTCGGGTTCGAGCCGGTGATCGGGATGCGCATGGCCGCGGAGCGGTTGCGCTGCGAGTACACCAGGTTCACCGGCGCCTCGAAGCCCGGCACCAGGCGGTGGTACGAGTTCACCGTCGGGTTGGTGAAGGCCAGCAGCGACGGGGCGTGCTTGAGGATGCCGCCGATGTAGTACCGGGCGGTGTCCGACAGGCCGGCGTAGCCCTGCTCGTCGTAGAACAGCGGGTCGCCGTTGCTCCACAGCGACTGGTGGACGTGCATGCCCGAGCCGTTGTCACCGAAGATCGGCTTCGGCATGAAGGTCGCGGTCTTGCCGTTGCGCCAGGCGACGTTCTTCACGATGTACTTGAAGAGCTGGAGGTCGTCGGCGGCGGCGAGCAGCGTGTTGAACTTGTAGTTGATCTCCGCCTGGCCGGCGGTGCCCACCTCGTGGTGCTGGCGCTCGACCTGCAGGCCGGCCTTCTCCAGCTCCAGGGAGATCTCGGCGCGCAGGTCGGCGAAGTGGTCGACCGGCGGGGCCGGGAAGTAGCCGCCCTTGTAGCGGACCTTGTAACCCCGGTTGTCCTCCAGGGCACCGGTGTTCCAGGCGCCGGCCTCGGAGTCGATGTGGTAGAACGACTCGTTCTCCGACGTCTTGAAGCGCACGCTGTCGAAGACGTAGAACTCGGCCTCGGGGCCGAAGAACGCGGTGTCGGCGATACCGGTGGAGGCGAGGTAGGCCTCGGCCTTCTTCGCCACGTTCCGCGGGTCACGGGAGTACTGCTCGCCGGTGATCGGGTCGTGGATGAAGAAGTTGATGTTGACCGTCTTGTCCCGGCGGAACGGGTCGACCCGCGCGGTGGACAGGTCGGCGCGCAGCGACATGTCGGACTCGTGGATGGCCTGGAAGCCGCGGATCGACGATCCGTCGAAGGCGAGCTCCTCGTCCGGGTCGAACGCCGTGGCCGGGATCGTGAAGTGCTGCATCACGCCCGGCAGGTCGCAGAAGCGGACATCGATGAACTTGACGTCCTCGTCCGCGATGAACTTCTTGGCCTCGTCGGCGTTCTGGAACATCCAGCTCCTCCTACTCCCGACCGTCCCGCCGGGGTGGTAATCGTTCGTGCGGCCAGTGCGGGTGGCACACGCTGACTCCGACCCTAGGGACGGGTGATTTCTCGGGCGTGACCCATTTGTTTCGCACAAGTTAACCGGCCCACCTCCCACGGTAGCCCCGACGCACCCCGGCGTCCCCCGGGCATGAGGGGGCGCAGTACCGTGGACGGGTGGACAACAGGCAAGCAATCGGATCGTGGCTCTCCGGACCGCGCGCGGCCATCGAGGACGCCGGTGCCGACCTCGGGTACCGCGGTGAGCGGCTGGGTCTGCCGGAGGAGGGACCGGGCTCCATCGCCCGCCCCGGCCGCCGGCTCGGGGCGCTCGCCGTCGACTGGGGCCTGTGCCTCTTGATCGCATACGGTCTCCTCACGCACGGCTACGACCAGGCGACCAGCAACTGGGCGCTGCTCATCTTCTTCGTGCTGAGCGTGCTCACCGTCGGCACGGTCGGCTTCACGCCCGGCAAGCGCCTGTTCGGCCTGCGGGTGCTCGCCGTCGACACCGGCCGCGTGAACCCGCTGCGCGCCCTGCTCCGCTCGGTCCTGCTGTGCCTCGCCGTCCCGGCGCTGATCTGGGACCGCGACGGCCGCGGCCTGCACGACCGGCTGGCCCGCACGGTCGAGGTCCGCATGTAGCTCCTCTCCCGCGGGGCGCGGCGAATCTCCACGGCGCACGGCGGCTCCCGCAGGACACGGCGACTCCCGCCAGGACATGACGAAGGGGCGCCCGGAGTGATCCGGGCGCCCCTTCGTCATGTCCTGCGGCGGTGCGGGCCGTCAGCGGGCCCGCGGTCCGCCCTTCGGCAGCTTCATGCCCTTCGGCATCGGCCCCTTCGGCAGCGGCATGTTGCTCATCAGGTCGCCCAGGGCGCGCAGCCGGTCGTTGGTCGCGGTGACCTGCGGGCCGGTGAGGACGCGGGGGAGCTTCAGCATGGTGGTGCGGAGCTTCTTCAGCTCCACCTGGCCCTCGCCGGTCCCCACGATCAGGTCGTGCACCGGGACGTCGGCGACGATCCGGTTCATCTTCTTCTTCTCGGCGGCGAGCAGGGACTTCACCCGGTTCGGGTTGCCCTCGGCGACCAGCACGATGCCGGCCTTGCCGACCGCGCGGTGCACCACGTCCTGGTTGCGGTTCATCGCCACCGCGGGGGTGGTCGTCCAGCCCCGGCCGATGTTGTCGAGCACCGCCGCGGCGGCGCCCGGCTGGCCCTCCATCTGCCCGAAGGCCGCCCGCTCGGCCCGGCGCCCGAAGACGATCGCCGTCGCGAGGAAGGCGAGCAGCAGGCCCAGGATGCCGAGATAGATGGGGTGACCGATCAAGAAACCGATCGCGAGGAAGACACCGAAGGTGACGATTCCGACAGCCGCGAGCACAAGACCGATCTTCTTGTCGGCCCTGCGGGTCATCTTGTAGGTCAGAGCGATCTGCTTCAGTCGCCCGGGGTTCGCAGCGTCCGCTGCGGTTTCCTTCCTCGCCATGCCACGAAGTCTACGTGGCCCCGCGGGCGCCGACGACGGCAGTGCCCGCGCGGGCCGCCCGGGGGCGGGTCAGGGACGGACCGACAGGGTCTGGTCGAGGACGCGCTGCGCCTCGACCCGGTCCTTGGCGCGGCGGCGGTCCTCCAGCACGGAGGTCCAGGCGTTGCGGCGGGCGGTGCGCTGGCCGCTGCTCATCAGCAGCGACTCGACGGCGCGCAGTGCGGTGGTGAAGGACGGGATCGCGGTGGCGCGAACCGGCGCGGCCTGCATGGTGGAGGTCCCCCCTCGGTTACGGCGGGTACGGGTACGTGGCGTGATGCCAGGGTCACTGACTGGTGTTACCAGGGCGTGACCGACCGGTCAAACGCCCATGAAACCCGGGTGCGCGGCCGGGGAACGCCGACGCGGCCCTGACGTACGCCCTCATCTGCGAGGACGGTCAGGACCGCGTCGTATCGGTCGCTACCGGCGAGTAGGTGCTTGTGCGCGAATTCACACGCATGCCCTAATCGCCGACGGGGTACCAGGACGGGTTGCCCCGGCTCAGACGGCCTGGGCCGCCACGTACGTACCGCGCTTCTCGACGGCCATCTGGTACAGGCGCCCGGCGCGGTACGAGGAGCGCACCAGCGGGCCGGACATCACACCGGAGAAGCCGATCTGCTCGGCCTCCTCCTTCAGCTCCACGAACTCCTGCGGCTTGACCCAGCGCTCCACCGGGTGGTGGCGCACGGACGGGCGCAGGTACTGCGTGATGGTCACCAGCTCGCAGCCGGCCTCGTGCAGCTGCTTCAGCGCCTCGCTGACCTCCTCGCGGGTCTCGCCCATGCCGAGGATCAGGTTGGACTTGGTGACCAGGCCGAAGTCGCGGGCCTCGGTGATGACCTTCAGGGAGCGCTCGTAGCGGAAGCCGGGGCGGATGCGCTTGAAGATCCGGGGGACGGTCTCGACGTTGTGCGCGAAGACCTCCGGGCGGGCGGAGAAGACCTCCGCGAGCTGCTCGGGGACCGCGTTGAAGTCCGGGGCCAGCAGCTCGACCTTGGTCCGGCCGCCCTCGCGGCCCGCGGTCTGCTGGTGGATCTGGCGCACGGTCTCGGCGTACAGCCAGGCACCGCCGTCCGCCAGGTCGTCGCGGGCGACGCCGGTGATCGTGGCGTAGTTCAGGTCCATGGTGACCACGGACTCGCCCACGCGGCGCGGCTCGTCGCGGTCGAGGGCCTCGGGCTTGCCGGTGTCGATCTGGCAGAAGTCGCAGCGCCGGGTGCACTGGTCGCCGCCGATGAGGAAGGTCGCCTCGCGGTCCTCCCAGCACTCGTAGATGTTCGGGCAGCCGGCTTCCTGGCAGACCGTGTGCAGCCCCTCGCTCTTGACGAGGCTCTGCATCTTGGAGTACTCGGGACCCATTTTCGCCCGGGTCTTGATCCACTCGGGCTTGCGCTCGATGGGGGTCTGGCTGTTGCGGACCTCCAGGCGCAGCATCTTGCGTCCGTCGGGTGCGACTGCGGACACGTCGGCTCCCTACTTCGATTCTTCGGCGTACACCAGAGTACGCCCGTGGTGTGTACGGCCCTGCGCGTGGGCCAACCCCCGGCCGTGGGGGTGCATTCCCCCCCCCCCGGGGCGCCGGGCCTAGGCGGGGGCCGCCTCGATCTCCCGCGGCTTGAGCTCCGCGTTCTCCAGGACGTCCCGCAGGTGCCGCTCGACCACCGGCAGCACCTCCTCGATCGTGACGTCCCGGCCGAGCTCGCCCGCCAGCGAGGTCACGCCCGCGTCGCGGATGCCGCACGGGATGATCCGGTCGAACCAGGAGTTGTCCGGGTTCACGTTCAGCGCGAAGCCGTGCATGGTGACGCCCTTGGCCACGCGGATGCCGATCGCGGCGATCTTGCGGTCCTCGCGGCGCTGGCCCGCGTTGGAGGGCGCGTACTCCGGGCCGTTCAGGCGCGGGTCGAACTCGTCGTCGTGCAGCCGGGGGTCGAAGTCCAGCGACAGGCCGCCGAGCGCGGGGCGCTGCTCGACCGGGTCGCCCAGCACCCACACGCCGCTGCGGCCCTCGACCCGGGTGGTCTCCAGGCCGAACTCCGCCAGGGTGCGGATGAGGGCCTCTTCCAGGCGGCGGACGTGGGCCACGACGTCCACCGGGCGCGGGAGCTTCTGGATGGGGTAGCCCACCAGCTGGCCGGGGCCGTGCCAGGTGATCTTGCCGCCGCGGTCGACGTCGATGACCGGGGTGCCGTCCAGCGGGCGTTCGCTGTCCGCGGTGCGCCGGCCGGCCGTGTAGACCGGGGGGTGCTCGACGAGCAGGACCGTGTCGGGCACCTCGTCGGCGAACCGCGCCGCGTGCACCCGGCGCTGCTCGTCCCAGGCCGCCTGGTAGTCCACGGCCTCGGCACCGAAACCCATGCGGACGAACCGCAACTCACTCACGGCAAGCGCCTCCCTAGAAGGTCGTAAGGCGCGTAGCGCGCCCACGCCACTGTACGACCGGTCCCGGGCCGCCCGTCCTCCGGCGGTCGCCCCGCCTTCGGCCGGCCGTCCCCGTCAGCCTTGCGGTCAATCCTCACACGATCGGATGAATGCCTGCGGAAGTGTGCGACCAGGTGCTCACTCTCCGCTACATTCGCGCCGTCCGCGAGATCAAAAGGGCTGCTCACAGGCGCTCCGGGCACCTCGCAAGCACGGAAGGCAGGAGACCGCACCGCAGATGACGGAACGACCCGCGCAGCGCACCCCCAACCGCCAGCTCGCCGCGCTCATCGCAGAAGCGGGGTTCTCCAACGCGGGACTCGCCCGTCGGGTGGACCAGCTCGGTCTCGAACACGGCCTGGACCTGAGATACGACAAGACCTCCGTCACCCGCTGGCTGCGCGGGCAGCAGCCCAGGGGCACCACACCGGCGCTGATCGCCGAGGTCTTCACCCGCCGCCTCGGCCGCCGCCTGACCGCGCAGGACCTCGGCCTGGACGCCTGCGCCCCCGTCTACGCGGGCCTGGAGTTCGCCGCCACGCCCGAGGAGGCCGTCGACATCGTCAGCGGCCTGTGGCGCAAGGACTCCGGCAGCCACGCCGAACTGCGCAAGATCGCCTTCACCCCGGCGGGGCTCGTCGTGCCCAGCCGGGACTGGCTGATCGGCCGCCCCGACGACAAGGTGGCCCGCGGCGAGCCGGCCCTCACCCGCGTCCCCGCGCAGGGCCGCCCCGCCGTCCGGCCCGCGCCCGCGGCGCCGGCCGAGGGCGCGGTGCCGCTCCCGCCCCGCCCCCGCGGCCACACCGACCGCGCCCCCGGCCAGAAGGTCACCGGCGGCGACATCGCCGCCCTGCGCTCGGTCGGGGAGCTCTTCCGCACCCTCGACGACGCCTACGGCGGCGGCCACGCCCGGCAGGCCCTGGTGCGCTACCTGGAGCACGAGTGCGAGCCGATGCTGCGCGGCACCTACGGCGAGCAGACCGGCCGCCGGCTCTTCGCGGCCGCCTCCGACCTGACCCGGCTCGCGGGCTGGACGTCGTACGACATCGCCGCGCACGGGCTCGCCCAGCGGTACTTCGTGCAGGCGCTCCGGCTCGCCCAGGCCGCCGGGGACCGGGCGTACGGCGCGTACGTGCTGGTCACCATGAGCCGGCAGGCCGTCTACCTTGGCCACGGGCGGGAGGCCGTGCAGCTCGCCCGGGTGGCCCAGCAGGGCGTCGGGACCTCCGTGCCGCCGGTCGCGCAGGCGCTGCTGCACGCCGCCGAGGCGCGCGGGCACGGGGTGCTCGGCGAGGTGCGGGCGTGCACCGCCGCGCTGGTCCGCGCCGAGCGCGCCCTGGAGACCGCGCGGCCGGGCGACGACGTGCCGCACTGGGCACGGTTCTTCGACGAGGCGCAGCTCGCCGACGAGTTCGGGCACTGCCACCGTGACCTCCAGCAGTTCCGCGCCGCCGCCCAGCACGCGGAACGCTCCCTGCAGCTGCGCGCCCCCTCCTACGCCCGCAGCCGCCTGTTCTGCCGGGTCGTCCTCGCCACCGCCCGCCTCGGCCTCGGCGAACTCGACCAGGCCTGCCAGCTGGCCGCCGAGGCGGCCGGGCAGGCGGCGGAGATGCGGTCGGTCCGGGCGGTGGAGTACGTCCGCGACTTCGAGCGCCGCCTGGAGCCGTACAAGGACGCGGCACCGGTGCGCAGTTACCGCGAGAAGGTCGCGGCCCTGAACTGACGGGCGGGGGCCGGGCCGTCCGGCGGGGGCCTCAGGCGGCCCTCGGGACGCTGGGGAGCGGGTCGGACAGGTGCCGGGAGCCGGTCGTGCCCAGGTCGGCCAGGATCGCGGCCGAGGCGCGGTGGCCCGAGTGCAGCGCGCCGTGCACCGTGCTGGTGTCGCGGTGGTCGCCGCACACGTACAGGCCCGCCATCAGCCGTACCGGGCGGCGCGGGTCGTGCGGCGGGCGCATGGCCGGGACGGCCTCGGCGGTGTGGTGCACGGCCAGGGTCTCCCAGCGTGCGGTCGAGGTGCCGTACAGGCGGGCCAGGTGCCGGCGCACGGCGGTGTCGACGTCGGGCGGCGGCGGGCCGAGGACGGTCGACGAGACCAGGGCGCGGCCCGCGGGGGCGCGGGACGGGTCGACGCGGCTGACCACCGCCGTGTGCGCCACCGGTCCGCCCCGGTCCGCGTCGAGCAGCAGGGCCGCCCCGGTCGCCGGCGGGTCGTCCGTGGTGTGGTGCACGACCGTCACCGGGTGGAAGTCCGGGACCCGCAGGCCGGGCAGCAGCTCGGCGGCGGCCCGCGCGTCCGTCGCCAGGAGCACCGCACGGCAGTGGATCTCGCCGTGCTCGGCGGTGCTCACCGCGGTGGTGGAGACGGCGGTGACCCGGACCCCGGTGCGCACCGTGCCCGGCGGCAGCGTGCGCGCCAGCAGCTCCGGCAGGGCCCCCGCGCCGCCCTCCGGCAGGCACAGCCGCCCGCCCGCGAAGGCGCGCAGCGCCAGGTCGGCGCAGCGGCTGGAGGTGGTGAGGTCCGGGTCGCACAGCAGCGCGGCGAGCAGCGGGCGCAGGAAGCCGTCGACGGTGCGGGCGGGCAGCCCGCGGGCCGCCAGGGCCTGCCCGGCGGGCAGCTCCGGGCGGGCCATCAGCCGGTCGACGGGCGTGCCCGCCAGCCGGGTCAGCGCGGCGCCCAGCCGGGCCTGGTCCAGGCCGGTGCCCAGCGGGGCCCCGGACCGGCTCCTGGGCACGGAGACCGGCCGCCCCGGCACGGCCGCCGGCCCCCGGGCCGCCCGTGTCGCGGCCGCCGGCCGCGGGGCGCCGGCCAGGGCCCGCACCGCGTGCAGTGCGCCCCGCGAGCCCGTCCGCGCGCCCGCCCGGTGGTGGCGGCCGCCGCTGTGCAGCAGCACGCCGGGCGCGAAGGCGCGCAGCGCGAGCCCGCCGAGCGCGGGCGTCAGCCGGGGACCGGGACAGAACGCCGACGGCGCCGTCAGCAGCCGCCCGATCCGGTCGAGCCGGAAGCCGTCGACCTCCTCGGTCGCCATCCGGCCGCCCACGCCCTGGGCGGCCTCCAGTACCACGGTCGTCACTCCAGCGCTGGTCAGCCGGTGCGCCGCCGAGAGTCCGGCGACCCCGGCCCCCACCACGACGACGTCGGCCTGATACGCGGGCTCAAGCACGTGCCCCTCCTCGAGGTTGTGCCGGCGCTGGAGACGTGATGCCCCCAACGGGCTCCTGGGATACCCGAGTTCCGGTCGAGCGTAGGTGCCCGGACGGTCAGGGGGAGTCGCGCATCGGCAGGGCACGGTCGCACGACGGTCGCATACGGTCCCTCGGCTATCCCAGCGCCGCACGGATCGCGTCGTCGATCTCCGGGAACGCGAACCGGAACCCCGACTCCAGCAGCCGGGCGGGCAGCACCCGCGCGCTGCCCAGCACGTCCCCGGCCATCTCGCCGAGCACGCCGCGCAGGACGGGCGCCGGGACGCTGAACAGGGCCGGCCGGTTCAGCACCCGGGCCATGGCGGCGGTGATCTCACGGTTCGTCAGCGGCCGCGGGGCGGTGAGGTTGAACGGCCCCGACAGGTCCGCACGGTCGATCAGGTGCCGGAGCGCGGCGACCTCGTCGTGCAGCGCGATGAACGACCAGTACTGCCGCCCGTCGCCGAGCCGCCCGCCCAGTCCCGCCCGGAACAGCGGGAACAGCCGCCCCCACGCGCCGCCGTCGCGGGAGACCACCAGCCCGGTCCGTGCGAACACCGTCCGCACGCCCGCCTCCCGGGCCGGCGCCGCCGCGCCCTCCCACTCCACGCACAGCTCCGGCAGGAAGCCCTCGCCGGGCGGCGCGCTCTCGTCGACGGCCCGGTCGCCGGTCTCGCCGTAGTAGCCCACCGCACTGCCGTTGACGAAGACCCGCGGCCGCTCGCCGGGGTCCAGGGCGGCCACCGCCCCGGCGAGCGCCGCCGTGCCGTGCACCCGGCTCGTGCGGATCCGGGCCTTGTACTCCTCCGTCCAGCGCCGGTCGCCGACCCCGGCCCCCGCCAGGTTCACCACCGCGTCGCATCCGGCGAGCGCCGCCGGGTCGACGGAGCCGCCCTCCGGGTCCCAGCGCACCTCGTCCGCCGAACGGGGCGCGCCGCGCACCAGGCGCACCACCTCGTGTCCGTCCGCGGTCAGGGACCGCACCAGGGCGCTGCCGATGAGACCGGACGCGCCGGCCACCGCGATTCGGATCCGTTCCATGCCGCCCATCCTGCCCGCGACCGCCCGCCGATCACCGAAAGGCGCCCCGGCGGGCCGTCGTAGGGTGGCCGGCATGCCCGTACCGCACATACGCCCCGCACGGCCCGACGACGACGAGACGCTGGGGCGCCTGGACCGCGCCGAGTGGTCCACGCTGCACTCCGTCCAGCCGCGCCCCGAGCCGCCGTACCCGTCCTTCTTCGGCGAGCGGTCCGAGCCGCGCGACCACCTCGTCGCCGAGATCGGCGGCGTGGTCGCGGGCTACCTCAAGCTGGGCTTCCCGACGCCGCTGCCCTGCAACGCCCACGTCCGGCAGATCCAGGGGCTGGTCGTCGCGCGGGAGGCGCGCGGCGCGGGCGTCGGGCGGGCGCTGCTGCGGGCGGCGCGCGAGGAGGCCCGGCGGCGCGGCGCGCGCCGGCTGACGCTGCGCGTCCTCGGGCACAACACGGCGGCCCGCAGGCTCTACGAGTCCGAGGGGTTCGTGGTGGAGGGCGTCCTGCCGGAGGAGTTCCTCCTCGACGGCGCCTACGTCGACGACGTCTCCATGGGCATGTTCCTGTGAGGCGCCCCGAGCGGCCTACGACGTGACCAGCTCGCCCGTGTCCACCGGCGCCGTCGCGTCCGCCGCGCGCTCGGCCTCGGAGGCGACCTCGGCCGCGGTCAGCACGTAGCCGGTCTCGGCGTCCGAGGTGGAGCGGGCGAACACCACGCCGTACACCCGTCCGTCGGTGGTCAGCAGGGGGCCGCCGGAGTTGCCGGGGCGGACGGTGGAGCGGATCGAGTAGATCTCGCGGGTGACCGTGCCGTCGTTGTAGATGTTCTGGCCCGTGGCCCGCACCCGGTTCGCCACCGTCGCCGCCTGGAGGTTCAGGTCGCCGTCCTGCGGATAGCCCGCGACGACCGCCCGCGCGCCGCGCTCGGCACGGTCGTCGAACCGCAGGACCGGCGCCGCGAGGTCCGGGACGTACAGCACGGCCACGTCCTTCCGCGGGTCGAACAGCACCACCCGCGCCTCGTACGACCGCCCCACCCCGCCGACCCGCACGGTCGGCTCGTCGATGCCCGCCACCACGTGCGCGTTGGTCATCACGTGCTCCCGCGCGTACACGAAGCCGCTGCCCTCGCGGCCCTGGGTGCCGGCGGCGCCCTCGACCTTCACCGTGCTCAGCCTGGCGGCGTCGGTCGCGGCCGGGGTGACGCTGTCGCCGGTGGGGCGGGCCACCTCGGCGGTCGACTCGTTCTCGAAGGGGTTGAAGACCTGCGGGAAGCCCGCCTCCGTCAGCGCCGAGGTGGCGCGCGAGAACCAGGCCGGGGTGGTGTCCGGCATCGCCTGCTGCACCGCGCCGAGCAGCCGCGAGTCGCGTATGGCCGAGGTGACCGGCGCGGACGAGGACGCGCCGAGGACGCTCGCGGCGACCCAGGCCACGATCAGCACGGCCGCCGCGTTGGCCGCGGCCCCGCCGACCCCGTCGGCGACCCGCAGCGGCCCCCGGTCCAGCTCCCGCCGCAGCCGCAGCGCCAGCCGCCCCGCCAGTTCGTGGCCCACCACGGCCGGCAGCAGCACGGTGAGCACGGCCGTCACCGTCGCCGCCGTCGTGCCCGGGTCCACCGCGGTCATCACCCACGGCAGGATCCACACGCCGACGGCCGCGCCGCCCACGAACCCGGCGAGCGAGACGCAGCCGGCCACCAGCCCGCGCCGGTAGCCGGACGCCGCGTAGGCCACGATGACCAGCAACAGCAGGATGTCGAGCAGGTCCACGCACCGCCGCCTTTCTCCTCGGACCCCTGTGTACGCGGGGGACGGGCCCGGTGATCAGCCACCCGCACGCGTGCCCGCCGGAAGCCGTCGCACGCACGTGCATCCGAAAAACGCCGCGGACCCGGACGATGGTTCCACCAGGTGGCACAGCACACATCGCGGACGGACCGGATCCGGCCGACAGTGGGTCCATGCGTGTCGTCCGAAGACCGCGGGGAGCGCGCGAGCGCCGCGCCCCCCGACCACCTGGCATACCCCGCGCGGCCGGCGCCCCGCGCGCGGTCCCCCGCATGCCGCGCACCGCGGCGACCGCGCTGGGCGTGCTGCCCGGGCTGTCGGCGGCCGTCGCACTGGTGCTGTGCGCGTACGGCGTGGAACGGGCCGCCGAGCCCTCCGGCCGCCGGAGCACCGCGCACACGGCGACGGCCCCGTACCAGGCCCCCCGGCCGCGGATCGCGCCGCGCGCGGCCTGGCTGGGCGACGCCGCCCGCGACCAGCCGCCGCCGCGCTACGACGACCGGGTCGTCGCCGTCTTCGTCCACCACACCGACTCGCCCAACGGCTACGACTGCGCCGACGCGCCCGGCATCATCCGCGGCCTGTACACCGGCCAGACCGGCGGCCGCGACTGGGACGACATCGGCTACAACTTCCTCGTCGACCGCTGCGGCACCGTCTACGAGGGCCGCGCCGGCGGCACCGACCGGCCCGTCACCGGCGCCCACACCCAGGGCTTCAACCACCGCACCACCGGCATCGCCGCCCTGGGCACCTTCACCGAGGGGGTGGCCGTGCCGCCCGCGATGACCCGCGCGATCGCCGCGGTCGCCGCCTGGAAGCTGGGCCTGGGCGGCATCGACCCGCGGGCGGGCGTCCGGCTGGTCTCCAGCAACGCCCACAGCCGCTACGCGCGGGGCACCACGGTCACGCTGCCCGCCGTCACGGGCCACGACGACGCCTTCATGACCAGCTGCCCCGGCGCGGCCCTGCGGGCCCGCCTGCCGGAGATCAGGCGGCTCGCGGCCCGCCTGCAGGGCCGGACGCACGGCCCACAGGAACGCCACAGCCGGGCCGCAGGCTCCTCGCAGGACCGCGTCCTACGGTCGTCCCCGTCAGCCGACCGGAGGTGGGGAACATGAACAGCAGCACGGGTACCCGGAGCGCGCGGCGGGCGGCCGGGCGGGACCGCGACGCGCACGGCCCCTGGGCGGTCCTCCGCGCCGTCGCGGCCGTCGTCCTCGGACCGGCCGCGGTCACCGCGTCCGCCCTCGACCAGGCCAACGCGGCACCCCTGCACCACGGCGTGCGGGCCGGCCGGACGCAGGCGTACCTCCGGGCGGAGGGCACCCGCCGCCGGACCGTGTGACCGGGCCGCCGCGTGACCGGATCGGCCGTGTGACCGGGTCGACTGCGTGACCGGGCCGTGTGACGGACCGGCCGTGTGATCGGATCGGCCGTGTGACCGGATCGGCCGTGTGACCGGGCCGGCCGCGTGAGCCGTCCGGGGACCGGGCGCCGCGGGTGCGCGGGCGGCGCGTCCCGGCCGCGGCCGCGGCCCGGTGCCCCGTCAGCCCCGGAAACGCTCCCAGAGCCGGGGATAGCGCTCGGCGAGCTGCCGCTCGTCCTCCAGGTCCAGGGGGGTGCCCTCCGGCTCCGCCGGGGCGGGGGCGACGTCCAGATCCGGGGCGACCGTGCCGGTGAGCTGCTCGTAGGCCTCGTCGGCGGCGTAGCCGAGCTCCTCGCCGTCGCCGTCGATCTCCTCGTCGAACTCCTCCAGCAGGTCGGCGAGCGCGTCCGGGTCGTGCAGGGCGCCCTCGAAGACCTCGCGGCCCTGGCCGATCAGCCAGCACCGGAAGAAGTCGAAGGCGTCGTCGCTCGCCCCGTCGAGCAGCACCCAGGCCGCGCCCCACAGGTCCCAGCGGTAGGCGCGGTTGTAGCGGACCTCGAAGTGACGGGCGAAGTCCAGGACGGACTCGGGATCCTTCTCCAGGAGCCGCGCCACGAGCAGGTCCGCCTGCTCCTCGGGGTCGCCCTCGGCGGCCTCGCGGGTGTCGTCGACCAGCTCCCAGAACTCGGTCTCGTCCATCACGGGTCCAGCATCGGCCCTGGAGGCGGCGGACGCACCCCGGCGGACGCACCCGGAGTGCGGCGGACCGTCACGGGCCGTACAGCGCCGCCAGCCGTCTCGCGTCCTCGGCGAACCGCGCCCGCAGACCGGCGGGCGCCAGCACCTCCACCTCCGGCCCGAGCGCCGCGAGCTGGGTGTGGGCGACCTCCTCGGACTCCACGGGGACGGTCACCGTCACCCACCCGTCCGCGTCCGGGCCGTCCGCGGCGGCCAGCGCCTCCCGGGCGGACGGCGGGCCGACGGCGTGCGGCAGGGCGCGCGCGCCCGCCTCGGACAGCCGCACCACCACCTCGGCCCGCAGCAGGGACCGCGCGAACTGCTCGGCCCGCTCCTCCCAGAAGGCGGGCAGGTCGAACTCCGGATCGCGCTCGAAGCGCTCCTCGCCGGCCTCCACCGCCGTGAACCGCTCGATCCGGTACACCCGCAACGACTCCCGCCCGGCGACCCGCGCGCACAAGTACCAGACACCGGCCTTCAGCACGAGCCCGTACGGCTCCAGCTCGCGCACCACCTCGTCCGCCGCGTCACCGGAGCCCGCGCCGCGGGGCGCCCCGGCCCCGTCGGCCTCCTGCGGCCGCGCGCCGCCCCGCCGGTAGCGGGCGGTGATCCGCCGGTCGTCCCACACCGCGTCCGCGACGGCCGGCAGCAGCTCGGGCGTCCTCGGCTCCCGGAACCAGCTCGGCGCGTCCAGGTGGAAGCGCTGCGCCGCCGTCCTCGACGCGTCCCGCAGGGACGGCAGCAGCGCCGCCGACACCTTCAGCCGGGCCGCCGAGGCCGCGTCCTCCAGCCCCATCTCGCGCAGCGCCCCCGGCACCCCGGACAGGAACAGCGCCTCCGCCTCGCCCCGGTGCAGCCCGGTCAGCCGCGTGCGGTACCCGCCGATCAGGCGGTACCCGCCGGCCCGCCCCCGGTCCGCGTACACCGGCACGCCCGCCTCCGACAGCGCCTGGGCGTCCCGCAGGACGGTCCGCTCGGACACCTCCAGCTCCCGCGCCAGCTCGGCGGCCGTCATCGGGGACCGGGACTGGAGCAGCAGGACCATCTTGATCAGTCGGGCAGCACGCATGCGGCCATCATGCCGGGCCGCACCGACAGCGAAGGGGGGTACGGCGACCGCCGTACCCCCCTCACCTGCTCCGGCCCTTACAGGCCGTACTTCTCGCGGGCCTCCTTCACGGCCGTCGCCTTGACCTCGCCGCGCTTGGCGAGCTGGGCGAGGGCCGCGACGACGATGGACTCGGCGTCCACGCCGAAGTGGCGGCGGGCCGCCTCACGGGTGTCCGACAGGCCGAAGCCGTCGGCGCCCAGCGAGGACCAGTCCTGCTCCACCCACTGCGCGATCTGGTCGGGGACCTGGCGCATGTAGTCGGAGACCGCCAGCACCGGGCCCTCGGCGCCCTGCAGCGCCTGGCGGACGTACGGCACCCGCTCCTCGCCGCGCAGCAGCGCCGCGTCGGCCTCCAGCGCGTCCCGGCGCAGCTCGCTCCAGGAGGTCGCGGACCACACGTCGGCGGCCACGCCCCACTCGTCGGCGAGCATCCGCTGCGCCTTGAGCGCCCAGTGGATCGCCGTGCCGGAGCCGAGGAGCTGGACGCGCGGGGCGTTCGCGGGCGGGGTGATGCCCGCCGACTCGGCCGTGTTGAAGCGGTACAGGCCCTTGACGATGCCCTCGTCGATGCCGAGGCCCTGCGGCTTGGCGGGCTGCGGCAGCGGCTCGTTGTAGACGGTCAGGTAGTAGAAGACGTCCGGGTCCTCGCCCGGGGCCGCCTCGCCGTACATCCGGCGCAGACCGTCCTTGACGATGGCCGCCACCTCGTACGCGAAGGCCGGGTCGTACGTCAGCGCGGCCGGGTTGGTCGCGGCGATGACGGGGGAGTGGCCGTCGGCGTGCTGGAGGCCCTCGCCGGTCAGCGTGGTGCGGCCGGCCGTGGCGCCGACGAGGAAGCCGCGGCCGAGCTGGTCGCCGAGCTGCCACATCTGGTCGGCCGTGCGCTGCCAGCCGAACATCGAGTAGAAGATGTAGAACGGGATCATCGGCTCGCCGTGCGTCGCGTACGACGTGGCGGCGGCGATGAAGTCGGCCATCGAACCGGCCTCGGTGATCCCCTCGTTGAGGATCTGGCCGTTCTTGGCCTCCTTGTAGTACATGAGCTGGTCGCGGTCGACCGGCTCGTACGTCTGGCCCTTGGGCGAGTAGATGCCGAGGGAGGGGAAGAGCGACTCCATGCCGAAGGTGCGGGCCTCGTCGGGGACGATCGGCACCCAGCGCCTGCCGGTCTCCTTGTCGCGCACCAGGTCCTTGATCAGGCGGACGAACGCCATGGTGGTGGCCACGTTCTGCGAGCCGGAGCCCTTGTCGAAGGAGGCGAAGGCCTTCTCGGCGGGCGCGGGCAGCGGGGCGACCGGGTGGACGCGGCGGGCCGGGGCGGGGCCGCCGAGGGCGGCGCGGCGCTCCTGGAGGTAGCGGACCTCGGGGGAGTCGGCGCCCGGGTGGCCGTAGGGCACCACGCCGTCGACGAAGTCGCTGTCCTTGATCGGCAGGCCGAGACGGTCGCGCATCGCCTTGAACTCGTCCACCGTCAGCTTCTTCATCTGGTGGTTGGCGTTCTTCGACGCGAAGCCCTCGCCGAGGGTGTGGCCCTTGACGGTCTGCGCCAGGATCACGGTCGGCGCGCCCTTGTGCTCCAGGGCCGCCCGGTACGCCGCGTACACCTTGCGCGGCTCGTGACCGCCGCGGGAGAAGTGGAAGACCTCGAGGATCTTGTCGTCGCTCAGCAGCTTCGCCATCTCGGCGAGCGCCGGGTCCTTGCCGAAGAAGTCCTCGCGGATGTAGGCCGCGTCACGGGTCTGGTACGTCTGGATCTGCGCGTCCGGCACCTCGCGCAGGCGGCGTACGAGCGCGCCGGTGGTGTCGAGCCGGAACAGCTCGTCCCAGGCCGAGCCCCACAGCGTCTTGACGACGTTCCAGCCGGCGCCGCGGAACTGGGCCTCCAGCTCCTGCACGATCTTGAAGTTGGCGCGCACCGGGCCGTCGAGGCGCTGCAGGTTGCAGTTGATGACGAAGGTGAGGTTGTCCAGCTCCTCACGCGCGGCGAGCGCGAGGGCCGCCGTCGACTCCGGCTCGTCCATCTCGCCGTCGCCGAGGAACGCCCACACGTGCGAGGCGGAGGTGTCCTTGATGCCGCGGTTGGTGAGGTACCGGTTGAAGCGCGCCTGGTAGATGGCGGAGAGCGGGCCCAGACCCATGGAGACGGTCGGGAACTCCCACAGCCAGGGCAGGCGGCGCGGGTGCGGGTAGGAGGGCAGGCCGTTGCCGCCCGACTCCCGGCGGAAGTTGTCGAGGTGCTGCTCGTTCAGCCGGCCGTCGAGGAAGGCGCGGGCGTAGATGCCGGGGGAGGCGTGGCCCTGGATGTAGAGCTGGTCGCCCGAGCCGTCGGCCTCCTTGCCCCGGAAGAAGTGGTTGAAGCCGGTCTCGTACAGCCAGGCCGCGGAGGCGAAGGTGGCGATGTGGCCGCCGACGCCGTATTTGCTGCCGCGGGTCACCATGGCCGCCGCGTTCCAGCGGTTCCACGCGGTGATCCGGGCCTCCATCTCCTCGTCACCGGGCACGGCGGGCTCGGCGGCGGTGGGGATGGTGTTGACGTAGTCGGTCTCCAGGAGCTTCGGCAGCGGCACGCCGTTGCCCTCCGCGCGCTCCAGCGTGCGTCGCATCAGGTACGCGGCACGGTGCGGGCCGGCCGCCTTGGCGACCGCGTCCAGCGAGGCCTGCCATTCGGCGGTCTCTTCGGGGTCGCGGTCCGGGAGCTGGTCGAGCTCGCTCGGCTGGATGGCGTGGGGGTCGGTCATGTCGCCGCCTTCCTCAGTCGAAGGGGGTTCCCTCATCGGTAAGGGTTCGGGGGTGCCCTTGGTCTTTGGCAGGACAGGGCGTGAGGCTCTGGTGCTGTGGCACCGTGCGGCTGGCGCCGCGTGGCCCGTCGGCGACTGTAACTCCCTGATCGATGATCGATCAAAGGGTTGAGGGTGAAAACTTGCCGATCGCCAGAAAGTCGGCACGCGGTGCCTCCGGTGGTGGCACCGGGTGACGCTCTGGGGAGGGGTTTGCGCAGGTCGCGGCGCGTCTGAGCGACGGATCGCTCTGCTGTTCAGGGTGCCGGAGCCCCGAGGGACGCTCACGAGGCCGCGGGGGAGGGCTGCCTGGCCCGGCCGCCGGGGTGGCGGTGCGACCAGGTGAGGAAGACCGCGCAGGACAGCAGCGACCAGCCGGCCAGCACCAGGAAGGGGAAGGCGTGCTGGTGGCCGGGGAAGTACACCGCCGTGTGCTGGGCGTTGACCGAGGCGCCCGGCGGCAGCCAGCGGCCGATCGCCCCCAGCGGGGACGGCAGCAGCGGCCAGGACACCGCGCCGCCCGAGGAGGGGTTGCCCACCAGCACCATCAGGCCCCAGGTCGGCAGCATCGCCCAGCGGCCGATGAGGGTGTTGAACAGGGTGAAGACCATACCGCTGGTGAACATCGTCAGCGCCAGGATCAGCCACGACTCCGTGAACGGCAGGTCCAGCGTCCCGAGCAGCCAGTCCACCGCCGCGGCGATCGCGAACCCGCCGAGCAGCGCGTACGCCGCCGTGAACGCGATCCGCTCCAGCGGGTTCAGCGCCCGCGCGTGCACGCTCAGCTGGATCGACCCGACGAAACCGATGATCACGGCCGCCAGCGAGACGTAGAAGATCGCCAGCCCCCGCGGGTCGCCCGGCTGGAGGGGATTGACGTCCCGGACGGTCACCCGGACGCCGGTGCGCTCGCCGGCCCCGAGCGCCGCCTCCGACAGCACCTCGGCCACGGAGGCGCCGGACGCCGCGGAGACGTCCAGGACGACCGAGCGGCCGCCGTCGCGGACCTCGAAGATCCCGAAGACCTCCTGCTCCTCGACCGCCGCGCGGGCGGCGGCCGGGCCGGCGTAGGGGCGCACCTTCACGGAGGCGTTCAGCGCCTCCTCCACCCCGGCGAGGAAGGCCCTGCCCCGCGGCTCCTGGTACGGCCCCACCACCGCCGCCGGGATGGAGCGCGGCGTCGGGTTGGCCATGGCGTACGTGTACGACCAGGCGAAGAGTCCCGCCGCCGCGCCGAGGATCAGCACCAGGACCGTGGCCGGCAGGAACGGCGACTCCTTGAAACGGGGCCAGGGCCGCCCGCGAGGGGACGGCTCGTCGTGCCCACCGTGCGGCATGTCGGACATGCCGGTCACATTAGGGCACGTGGGGCGGTCAGGCCCGCGGCGCGCAGCCCAGCACGTGCGCCTTGACGATCTCGGCGATACGGGGGTCGCGGCGGCGGAACGCGGCCAGCAGCTCCTCGTGCTCCTCGGCGTACGACTGCTGGACGGTGCCCAGCCAGCGGATGGACAGCGCGGTGAAGACCTCGATGCCCAGGCCCTCCCAGGTGTGCAGCAGCACGGAGTTGCCCGCGGCGCGCACCAGCTCCCGGTGGAAACCGACGGTGTGCCGCACCTGCGCCGTCCCGTCGGACGCCCGGTCGGCCTCGTACAGCGCGGCCACGTGCGGCTCCAGCGCCGAGCAGTCCTCCGCCAGCCGCTCCGCCGCCAGTTCGGCCGCGATCGCCTCCAGGCCGGCCCGGACCGGGTAGCTCTCCTCCAGGTCCGCAGCCGTCAGGTTGCGCACCCGCACGCCCTTGTTCGGCGCCGACTCGATCAGCCGCAGCGACTCCAGCTCGCGCAGCGCCTCCCGGACCGGGGTCTGGCTGACCTCCAGCTCGGTCGCGATCCGCCGCTCCACGATCCGCTCGCCCGGCTGCCAGCGCCCGCTGATGATCCCCTCCAGGATGTGCTCGCGGATCTGTTCGCGCAGCGAGTGGATGACGGGGGCGGTCATGAGGGCTCCTTAGGGCGCTTGACGTTTAGACAATAAGGCCGGTTCGCTCCGCGGGTGGGGCCGATGGGGGTGCTTTCACGCAGGTGAGACGAGTCGCACATGGTGCCTCCGGCGCCCTCGGGCCGGTCCCCGCCGCCGCCCGGCGAGGGCGGGCCGACGGCCGGCCGGTCGCGTGGTTCCCGCGCCCCTCCGGATACGTCGGTGCCCCGCCCGGAAGGATCCGGACGGGGCACCCACGCGTGCGGCTGACCGGCGGTTACAGGCCGAGCTCGACCTCGAACTCGCCCGCCTCCAGGATCGCCTTGACGGCCGTCAGGTAACGGGCCGCGTCGGCGCCGTCCACCAGGCGGTGGTCGTAGGACAGGGTCAGGTACGTCATGTCGCGGACGCCGATGGCCGTGCCCTCCTCCGTCTCGACGACGGCGGGGCGCTTGACCGTGGCGCCGATGCCGAGGATCGCGACCTGGCCCGGCGGCACGATGATCGTGTCGAAGAGCGCGCCGCGCGACCCGGTGTTGCTGATGGTGAAGGTCGCGCCGGACAGCTCGTCCGGGGTGATCTTGTTGCCGCGGACCTTGCCCGCGAGCTCCGCCGTGGCCTTGGCGATACCGGCGAGGTTGAGGTCGCCGGCGTTCTTGATGACCGGGGTCATCAGGCCCTTCTCGGAGTCCACCGCGATACCGATGTTCTCGGTGTCGAAGTAGGTGATGGTCCCCTCGGCCTCGTTGATCTTGGCGTTGATGACCGGGTAGGCCTTCAGCGCCTGGGCCGCGGCCTTGACGAAGAACGGCATCGGGGAGAGCTTGACGCCCTCACGCGCCGCGAACGCGTCCTTGGCCCGGGCGCGCAGCTTCATCAGGCGGGTCACGTCGACCTCGACCACCGAGGACAGCTGGGCCTGCTCCTGCAGGGCCTTGACCATGTTGTCGCCGATGACCTTGCGGATGCGCGGCATCTTGACGGTCTGGCCGCGCAGCGGGGAGGCCTCCAGGACGGGGGCCTTCTTCGCGGCGGCCGGGGCGGCGGCGGCGGCCGGGGCGGGAGCCGGAGCCGCGGCGGCGGCCTTGGCGGCCTCGGCGGCGGCCATGACGTCCTGCTTGCGGATGCGGCCGCCGACGCCGGTGCCCTTGACGCTGGAGAGGTCCACGCCGTGCTCGGAGGCGAGCTTGCGCACCAGCGGGGTGACGTAGGCGCCGTCGTCGGCCGGCTGGGCGGCGGCCGGAGCCGCGGGGGCGGCGGCCGGGGCCGCGGGGGCGGCGGCCGGGGCCGGAGCGGGCGCCGGGGCGGCCTGCTGCGGGGCCGGAGCCGCGGGCGCCTGCGGGGCCGGGGCGGGAGCCGGGGCCTGAGCGGGAGCCGGGGCCGGAGCGGGCGCCGGGGCGGCCTGCTGCGGGGCCGGGGCGGGCTCGGGCTCGGCCGGGGCGGCGGGGGCGGCCGGTGCGGCGGCCGGAGCCGCGCCCGGGGCGCCGATGACGGCGAGCTTGGCGCCGACCTCGGCGGTCTCGTCCTCGCCGACCACGATCTCCAGGAGCACGCCGGAGGCGGGCGCCGGGATCTCGGTGTCGACCTTGTCGGTGGAGACCTCGAGCAGCGGCTCGTCGGCCTCGACGCTGTCGCCGACCGACTTCAGCCAGCGGGTGACGGTGCCCTCGGTGACGGACTCGCCGAGCGCGGGCAGGACCACGTCCGTGCCCTCGGCGGAGCCGCCGCCGGCGGCGGCCTCGGCGGTGGGCGCCGGAGCCGGGGCGGCCTGCTCGGTGGACGGCTGGGCGGCCGGGGCCGGCTCCGGGGCCGGCGGGGCGACCTCCTCGGCCGCGGGGGCCGGGGCGGCGGCGGGGGCACCGGTGCCGTCGTCGATGACGGCCAGCTCGGCGCCGACCTCGACCGTCTCGTCCTCGGCGACCTTGATGGAGGCCAGCACGCCGGAGGCCGGGGCGGGGATCTCGGTGTCGACCTTGTCGGTGGAGACCTCGAGCAGCGGCTCGTCGGCCTCGACGCGCTCGCCCTCGGCCTTCAGCCAGCGGGTGACAGTGCCCTCGGTGACGCTCTCGCCGAGCGCTGGAAGGGTTACGGAAACCGCCATGGTTTCGGTTGCTCCTAACGAATTGCGGAAGTCTGGTCGTCGCGTGTCGTGACCGAGGGTCAGTCGTGCGCGTGGAGGGGCTTGCCGGCCAGCGCCAGGTGGGCCTCGCCGAGCGCCTCGTTCTGCGTCGGGTGGGCGTGGATGAGCTGGGCCACCTCGGCCGGCAGGGCCTCCCAGTTGTAGATCAGCTGCGCCTCGCCGACCTGCTCGCCGATGCGGTCGCCGACCATGTGCACGCCGACCACGGCACCGTCCTTGACCTGGACGAGCTTGATCTCGCCCGCGGTCTTCAGGATCTTGCTCCTGCCGTTGCCCGCCAGGTTGTACTTCAGAGCGACGACCTTGTCCGCGCCGTAGATCTCCTTCGCCCTGGCCTCGGTGAGACCGACGGAGGCGACCTCCGGGTGGCTGTAGGTGACGCGCGGAACACCGTCGTAGTCGATCGGGACGACCTTCAGACCGGCCAGGCGCTCCGCCACCAGGATGCCCTCGGCGAAGCCGACGTGCGCGAGCTGGAGGGTCGGCACCAGGTCGCCGACGGCGGAGATGGTCGGGACGTTCGTCCGCATGTACTCGTCGACGAGGACGTAGCCGCGGTCCATCGCGACCCCGGCCTCCTCGTAGCCCAGGCCCTGCGAGACCGGGCCGCGGCCGACGGCGACGAGGAGGAGCTCGGCCTCGAACTCCTTGCCGTCGGCGAGGGTGACCTTGACGCCGTCCTGGGTGTACTCGGCCTTCTGGAAGAAGGTGCCCAGGTTGAACTTGATGCCGCGCTTGCGGAAGGAGCGCTCCAGCAGCTTGGAGGAGTTCTCGTCCTCGGCCGGGACGAGGTGCTTCAGGCCCTCGATGATGGTGACGTCGGTGCCGAAGGACTTCCACGCGGAGGCGAACTCGGAGCCGATGACACCGCCGCCGAGGATGATCGCGGACTCGGGCACGCGGTCCAGGACGAGGGCGTGGTCCGAGGAGATGATCCGGTTGCCGTCGATCTCCAGGCCCGGCAGCGACTTCGGCACGGAGCCGGTCGCCAGCAGGATGTGGCGGCCCTGGATCCGCCGGCCGTCGACGTCCACCGAGGTGGCCGAGGACAGCCGGCCCTCGCCCTCGATGTAGGTCACCTTGCGGGAGGCGACGAGCCCCTGGAGACCCTTGTACAGGCCGGCGACGACGTCGTCCTTGTACTTGTGGACGGCGGGCATGTCGATGCCCTCGAAGGAGGCCTTCACACCGAACTGCTCGCTCTCGCGGGCCTGGTCGGCGATCTCGCCCGCGTGCAGCAGGGCCTTGGTGGGGATGCAACCCCGGTGCAGGCAGGTGCCGCCGACCTTGTCCTTCTCGATCAGGGCGACGTCCAGGCCCAGCTGAGCCCCGCGCAGGGCCGCGGCGTAACCACCGCTGCCACCGCCGAGGATCACTAGGTCGAAAACGGTGCTGGCGTCGTTCGCCACGTCACGTCCTCCATGCATGTGCGCCACGCCGGTCCTCAGTGACCGGTCGGCGGCTGGTGTCCGGCCGCTCGTTCTTCGGCCCTTGGGTGGGGCCCTGTCCTGCCGGGCCCCATCTTCGCACCTGTGGGGGGCGGACGAGACGCGGGGCCGGGGTGTGAGACACCCCACGTTCGGCGTCCCCGGGGGCGCGGGGGACTGCGCGTCCAGCCCCCACGCCCCCGCGACCGCCGCGGAACGGGCCGGGCCGGGCACCCGGGCGAACGATCAGCCCAGGTCACCGGCCGCGGTCAGCTCGGCCACCCGCACCAGGGTGCGCACCGCCGTGCCCGTGCCGCCCTTGGGGGTGTAGCCGAACGGCCCGCCCTCGTTGAACGCCGGCCCGGCGATGTCGAGGTGCGCCCAGGTGATGCCCTCGCCGACGAACTCGCGCAGGAACAGCCCGGCGACCAGGCCGCCGCCCATCCGCTCGCCCATGTTGGCGATGTCGGCGACGGGGGAGTCCATGCCCTTGCGCAGGTGCTCGGGCAGCGGCATCGGCCACGCGGGCTCGCCGACCTCCTCGGCGGCCTCGTACACCGCCGTGCGGAAGGCGTCGTCGTTGCCCATGATCCCGAAGGTGCGGCTGCCCAGCGCCAGCATCATCGCGCCGGTCAGCGTCGCGACGTCCACGATCGCGTCCGGCTTCTCCTGGGAGGCGGCCCACAGGGCGTCGGCGAGCACCAGCCGGCCCTCGGCGTCGGTGTTGAGCACCTCGACCGTCTTGCCGCTGTACATGCGCAGCACGTCGCCCGGGCGGACGGCGGAGCCCGACGGCATGTTCTCGGCCAGCGCGAGCCAGCCGGTGACGTTGACCTCCAGGCCGAGGCGGGCGGCGGCCACCACCGCGGCGAACACGGCGGCGGCGCCGCTCATGTCGCACTTCATCGTCTCGTTGTGCCCGGCCGGCTTCAGCGAGATGCCGCCCGAGTCGTAGGTGATGCCCTTGCCGACGAAGGCCAGGTGCTTCTTCGCCTTGGAGTGCGTGTACGACAGCTTCACCAGGCGCGGGGCGGAGGCCGAGCCGGAGCCGACCCCGAGGATGCCGCCGTAGCCGCCCTTGGCCAGGGCCTTCTCGTCGAGCACCTGCACCTTCAGGCCGTGCTCCTTGGCCGAGGCCTGCACGATCGCGGCGAACGCCTGCGGGTCGAGGTCGTTCGGCGGGGTGTTGACCAGGTCGCGGGCGCGGTTCAGCTCCTCGGCGACGGCGGTGGCGCGCTCGACCGCCGCCTTGTACGCCTTGTCGCGGGGCCTGCCGCCCAGCAGCACGGCCTCGGCCAGCGGCGCCTTGCCGTTCTTCGCGGCGTCCTTGCCGGTGCCGCCGTTGCCCTTGTAGGCGTCGAAGGTGTAGGCGCCGAGCAGCACGCCCTCCCCGATCGCGGCGGTGTCGGCGGGGTCCGTCACCGGCAGGGCGAAGGCGGCCTTCGCGGAGCCGGCCAGCGCACGGGCGGCGGCGCCGGCGGCCTTGCGCAGGACCTCGCCGTCGTAGGAGGCGTCCTTCTCGGGCTGCGCGCCCAGACCCACCGCCACCACGAGCGGGGCCTTGAAACCGGACGGCGCGGGCAGCTTCGTCACCTCGCCCTCGCCACCGGAGGCGCCGAGGGTCTCCAGGACGCCGGCCAGCTTGCCGTCGTACGCCTTGTCCACGGCCTCGGCGCCCGGTGCGACGACCAGGTTCCCGGACGGGGAGCCGGCGCCCTTGGCGATACCGATCACGATCGCGTCGGCCCGCAGGCCGGGCGCCGCGGCGGTGCTGAGAGTGAGAGCAGTCACGGTGGTGAAATCTCGCTTCCGTAAGTGTGGTGTGGCCGAGTGCGGGTGGGTCGACCGGGCCCGACAACCGACCCTAGAGCCCTCCTGCGGTGTGGTCTTTACCTGGGCAGGTAAACACCCGGCACGAGACTACGCGCGTCCCCGTGCTCGCTCATTCCTGCGGGTGTTCACCTGTCCGTGGCGTCGTCGCCGCTTCTTGATCCCCGGACCGGTGAGGTGGGACACACTCGTCGCGTTCCGGTGAGCGCCCCGCTCGCCGGCCGTGGGGGAGGGACGGACATGGCACAGCGTGCGCGCGGCGGAAGAAGAGCGGCGGTCGCCGGGACGGCGGCGAGCCTGCTGGCCCTGGGACTGGGGGCGCCCGGCGCGTCCGCCGCCGGGGAGCCGCGGATCGATCTGCGGGTGCTCGTCGTGGACGACGGCGGCAGCCCCGTGCGGGCCATCACGGCCCAGCTGAGGAGCACGGGCATCCCGTACACGACCGTCGACCTGGGCGACCCCGGCCGCCCGGCCGTCACGGCCGCGTTCCTCAGCGACACGGTCGACGGCCGGCCCCGCGCCAAGTACCAGGGCGTGGTGCTGCCCGACGAGGCCCCGTTCGGCGCCGGCTCCGCCGAGCAGGCCGCCCTGGAGGCGTACGAGCGGACGTACGGCATCCCGCAGGTGGACGCCTACACCTGGGCGCACCCGGAGGTCGGCCTGGACTACACCAGCGAGGGCGGCTGGGCGGGCGCCCTCGACGGGCGCGAGGCGTCCGTCACGGCGGCCGGGAAGGCCGGCCCCTTCGACTACCTCGACGGGGCGGTCGCCTTCGAGGACAACGCGCCGGGCGTGCAGGAGAGCTACGGGTACGTGGCGCGGCCGCGCAGCGGCTTCACCAGCTACGTCGACGTCCCCGTGCCGGCGGGCTCCGGCCGCGGCAGCCTGGTCGGGGAGTACGCCCACGACGGACGCCGCGAGCTCGTGGTGACGTTCGCCTACAACCAGCACCAGCAGCAGTTCCGGCTGCTGGCCCGGGGCATCGTCGAGTGGCTCACCCAGGGCGTGCACCTGGGCCGGGACCGCAACTACTTCGCCGTGCACGTCGACGACGTGTTCGCGCCCGACGCCCGCTGGGACACCGAGCGCAACTGCACCCCCGGCGACATCGACTGCGCGGGCGGCGGCGAGGACACCACCGTGCCGATCCGCATGACCGCCGCCGACGCGGTGCACGCCGCGCAGTGGCAGCGCGAGCGCGGCTTCACCCTCGACATGGTCTACAACGCCGGCTCCGGCGAGGAGTGGAAGGCCGAGCACGGCGGGAGCGACGCCCTCACCGACCGGCTGCTCGCCGACCGGGCGCAGTACCGCTGGATCAACCACACCTACACCCACCCCTTCCTCGGCTGCGTCCAGGACACCTCCACGGTGCCGTGGAGCTGTGCGGAGAACGCCGACGGCTCGACGCGGTACATGAGCCGCGCCGAGATCGCCGCGCAGATCCGCGACAACCACGCCTGGGCCACCGCCAAGGGCCTGCCCGTCGACCGCACCGAGCTGGTCACCGGGGAGCACTCGGGCCTGCGGACGCTGCCGCAGCAGCCCGCCGACAACCCGAACCTGGCCGGCGCGCTCGCCGACACCGGCGTGAAGTGGATCGCCTCGGACAACTCCCGCGAGCCCGCGCAGCGCGCGGTCGGCGGCGCCCTGACCGTGCCGCGCCACCCGATGAACGTCTACTACAACGTGGGCACCGCGGCCGAGATGGCCGACGAGTACAACTGGGTCTACACCTCCCGCGCCGACGGCGGCAGCGGCGTCTGCGAGGACAACCCCGCCTCGACGTGCCTGGACGCCCCGCTCGACCCCGCCACGGGCTACGCCACCCACATCGTCCCGCAGGAGGCGCGCACCGCCCTCGGCCACGCCCTGGCCAACGACCCGCGCCCGCACTACGTCCACCAGTCCAACCTGGCCGAGGACCGGATCCTCTACCCGGTCCTGGACCGCGTACTGGCCGACTACCGGGCCCTGTTCGCCGACAACACGCCGCTGGAGAACCCCCGGCACAGCGCCGTCGGCACCGAGCTGCAGCGCCGCGCCGCCTGGCAGGCCGCCCTCGCGGGCGGCCGGGTCACGGCGTACCGGATCGGCATCACCGTCACCGTCACCGCGCCGTCCGGCACCCGGATCCCGGTGACCGCGCCGGAGGGGACGAAGCAGCAGCTCGTGCTCGGCACGACCGCCTTCGGAACCCCCTATGCGGGGGAGCGCTCGGCCTGGGCGGCCCCGGCCGCGCTCCAGAGCGCGCTGACGCTGAAGCTGCCGTGAGGCCGACGCTGAAGCTGCCGTAAGGGGGAGCACCCCTCGGGGGGCGCGGGCCGTGCACGGGACGCGGCTCCGCGCCCCCCGGGGGGCGCGACCGGCCACGACGGCCCGCACCCGGGCCCCGGGCCGCAGTTCCCCGCACGCATGTCATCCGCACCGAAGGGGGAAGCCGCGCAGCGATGCGTACCGGCCGTCATGTCACCATGCTCACCGAAGGCACCTATCCCCATGTCCACGGCGGGGTCAGCACCTGGTGCGACCAGCTCGTCAGGGGCATGCCGGAGGTCGACTTCCACCTCGTCCCGCTCACCGGCACCGGCCGCGAACCCGTGACCTGGGAGCTGCCGGCCAACGTCCGCGGTCACACGCCCGTACCGACCTGGGGGCCGCGCCCCGGCCGCACCCGGCCGCCGTACGGCCGGACCCGCCGCCGCTTCACCGACGCCTACGAGCGCTTCCTGCTCTCCTTCCTCGACCCCGCCCCGCCCTGCGACTTCGGCGAGGCGCTGTACGACCTCGCCGCGCTCGCCCGGGACGGACACCTCGCGGCGGCCCTGCGCACCGAGTCCGCGCTGCGGTCCCTGATGCGGATCTGGACCCTGCCGCACCTGCCGACGGCCGCCGCCCGGCCCACCCTGCACGACGCGCTGACCGCGACCGACCTGCTGGAGCACGCCCTGCGCCCGCTCGGCGTGCGCATCCCCGAGGAGTCCGTCGCGCACGCCGTCAGCAGCGGCCTGGCGACCCTGCCCGCGCTCGCCGCCCGCCACCTGGACGGCGTACCGTTCCTGCTCACCGAGCACGGCATCTACCTGCGCGAGCGCTACCTCGGACACCGCCGCGAGGCGCAGCGCTGGCCGGTGAAGGCGTGCCTGCTCGGCTTCTACCGCGCGCTCAACTCCCTGGGCTACCGGGCCGCCGACCTGATCACCCCGTGCAACCGGTACAACCGCCGCTGGGAGGAGCGCGGCGGCGCCGACCCCGGCCGGATCCGGACCGTGTACAACGGCGTCGACCCGCACGCCTTCCCGCACGCCGGCCCCGAACCGGAGGTGCCCACCCTCACCTGGTGCGGCCGCGTCGACCCCATCAAGGACCTGGAGACCCTGATCCGCGCCTACGCCCTGGTGCGCGCCGGGCTGCCCGGGACCCGGCTGAGGCTGTTCGGCCCGGTCCCGCCCGGCGGCGAGGCGTACCGCACCCGGCTGGAGAAGCTCGCCGCCGAACTCGGCGTCACCGACGGGCTGGTCTTCGAGGGCCGCGTCACCGAGGTGTGGCGGGCCTACGCGGCCGGGCACGTCGTCATGCTGTCGTCGATCTCCGAGGGCTTCCCGTTCTCGATCATCGAGGCGATGTCCTGCGGCCGGACGACCGTGTCGACCGACGTCGGCGGCGTGCGCGAGGCCGTCGGCGACACCGGCCTGGTCGTCCCGCCGCGCGAACCGGAGAAGATGGCCGCCGCCGCGCTGACCCTGCTGCGCGACGGTGAACGGCGCGCGGCACTGGGCGCGTCGGCCCGCCAGCGCGTCATCGACCGCTTCACCCTCAAACGCTCCGTCGACGCCTTCCGGACCGTCTACCAGGAGCTCGCCGGCCGGCCGGAGGTCTACCGGCCGGCCGTGGAGACCGTCGCCGACTGGACCCTCGAACTGCGCGACCCCTGGTACGCGGCCGTCGCCACGGACGGGACCGGCTGGTGAGCGGGAACGTCCGGCCGCCGGACTCCCGCCCGGACACCGTGCCCGCCGTCCCCCCGCAGCGCGCCGCCCCCGGCTGGGCCCGGCCCGACCCCGTCGACGAACTGGCCGCCCGCCTGGAGGAGTTCGTGGCGGCGGCCGTCCACCCCGACGAGATCGCCGCGCTGCTGGAGTCCGACGGCCTGTCGGACGAGCAGATACGCGAGCGGTACGGCGTGCGGGACTCCTTCGCGCTCGCCGAGACCCTGTACGCGCGGGTCGAGCGGCGCCACCCCGAGCCCGGCGGCCCCGCCCACGACCCCTGGCGGACCGGCCTGCTCGGCTGCCTGCTGCGCGGGGTGGTCTTCGCCCTGCCCGGCCTCGCCTACGTCCTCGGCGCGCCCTGGCTCACCGGGCCGCGCGGCGACCTGGGCCTCCCGGCGGGCACGGTCCCGCTGCTGGCCGGGGCCCTGTGCGGCTGGACCTGGAACCAGGGCCTGGCCCACCGGGCGTACTCCTGGCTGGGCCTCGGCGACCGCGCCGCCGCCCGCCGCTGCCTGCTGCTGGGCGCCCCGGCGGGCGCGCTGCTCGGCGCCCTGGTCGCCCTGGCCTGCGCGGGCACCGCCGCCCCGGCCGCGGTCGCCTTCGCCGCCGGGCAGTCCTGCTACCTCGCCGCGGCGACGGTCCTGCTCGTCATGGGCCGCGAACGGCTGCTGCTGGCCGCGCTGGCCCCGATGACGGCGGGCGCGGTCCTGGCCCTGGCCCACCCCGTGCCGGACGCCGCGCGCCTGGCCCTGCTGCTCGGCTCGCTCGCGGCGGTCGTCGTGCTCGGGCTGCGCGAGGCGGCGCCCGCCCTCGCCGGGCCGGGCGGCTGGACGGCGGGCCTGACCGCCCTGCTGCCCTTCGGCGCGCCCGGCACCGCCCCCGCGGTCCCGCCCCCGGCCGGGCCCCGGCTCGCGGGCTCCCTGCCGTACGCCCTGTTCGGGCTCGGCACCGGCGTCCTCGTGCTGTACGCGGCGCTCGGCGACGTCCTGGCGGGCCGGGCGCACAGCGCGGTCGCCGCGCCCGCCGCGGTGGCGCTCACCCTCAGCATGGGACCCGCCGAGTGGCTGCTGTACCGCTTCCGCAGCGGCGCGCTCGCCGGGCTGCGCACCGCCGGCACCCCGCGCTCCTTCCGGCGCCGGACGGCGGCCGGGGTCGCCGAGTGCCTCACCGGCTACCTCGCCGCCCTGGGCGCGCTGGCCCTCGCCACCGCCGCCCTGTGGCCGGACGCCCCGGTGCCCGGCGGCGTGCGGCTCGCCGGACTGCTCCTGCTGGGCGCGGTGCTGTGGACGGGCCTGCTGCTCCAGTCCTTCGGCGCGGTGCTCGGCGCGACCGCGGTGTGCTGCGCGGCGGCCCTCGCCCAGACCCTGCTCCTCGTCACCCGCACCGGCGACCCGCACCCGGCCGGGCTCGCCGTGCACGGCGCGGCGGCCGCCGTCCAGGCCGTCCTGGTGTGCGTCCTGCTGGGGAGGGCAACCGCCCACCGATGAGCGCACTCCTGATCCCCTACTACGAGCACCCCTCGGTCCGGCCCGCCGAGTGGGACGCCGTCGTCGCGGCCGCACCCCGCCTCTACGGGGTGGTCCTCAACCCGGCCAGCGGCCCCGGCGACCGCCCCGACCCGGCGTTCGCCGGGGTCGCCGCCCGCCTGCGCGCCGCGGGCGTCCGCGTCCTCGGCTACGCCGACACCGGCTACGGCCGCCGCCCCTACGCCGACGTCGTACGGGACCTCACCCGGTACCGCGACTGGTACGGCACCGACGGCGCCTTCCTCGACCGGGCCGCCGCCGGGCCGGAGGAGTTCCCGCACTACCAGCGGCTGGCCGTCGGCGCCTGGGGCGTCGGCTGCGGCACGCTCGTCCTCAATCACGGCACGGCACCGCACCCCGCCTACGCCCGGATCGCCGACGTCCTCGTCACCTTCGAGGGCAGCTGGGCGGCGTACCGCGCGCAGGCCCCGCGGCCGTGGCCGGCCGGCGGCGGGGCCCGGCTGTGCCACCTGGTGTACGGGGTGCCGCCCGGCGTCGACCTCGCCGGGGCGGCCCGGGCGCGGGGCGCGACGGTGCACTGCGCGGTGCCCGGCACCGGCGATCATCCTTGGGGTACGTTGCCGCACACCTTGGAGACCGACCCGTGAGACGCCCCCTCCTCCTGACCGCCCTGCTCGCGCTGCTGCTCGCGGGCTGCACCACGGCCCCCGACGACCCCGACGACCGGGCGGGCGGCGGCCCGCGCTGGCAGCCCCGCCCCGGCACAGCCTGGCAGTGGCAGCTCAGAGGCCGGCTCGACACCTCCGTCGACGTGCCGGTGTACGACATCGACGGCTTCGACCACTCCCGGGCCACGGTCGACGCCCTGCACCGCGACGGCCGCAAGGTCATCTGCTACCTGTCCACCGGCGCCTCCGAGGACTGGCGCCCGGACGCCGGGAAGTTCCCCCGGTCGGTGCTGGGCCGGGGCAACGGCTGGGAGGGCGAGCGCTGGCTGGACATCCGCCGCACGGACGTCCTGGAGCCGCTCATGGCGGCCCGGCTCGACATGTGCCGGGACAAGGGCTTCGACGCGGTCGAGCCGGACAACATGGACGGCTACCGCAACCGCACCGGCTTCCCGCTCACCGCCCGCGACCAGCTGCGCTACAACCGCCTGATCGCGGAGCTGGCCCACGAGCGCGGCCTGGCCGTCGGCCTGAAGAACGACCTGGACCAGATCCCGGAGCTGGTGGGGGACTTCGACTTCGCGGTCAACGAGCAGTGCGCCCAGTACGGGGAGTGCGCCGCCCTCACCCCGTTCGTCGAGGCGGGCAAGGCGGTCTTCCACGCCGAGTACGAGCTGCCCACCGGCCGCTTCTGCGCCGAGTCCCGCCGGCTGGGGCTGAGTTCGCTGCTCAAGAAGTACGAGCTGGGGGCCTGGCGCCGGACCTGTCCGGCGTGAACGTCCCCGCTCGCTCGTGAGTGCGGCGGCCGGGGCCGGTGGCGCGGGCGGCGTCCGCGGCCCCGGGGCGCCGGCGCCCCGGCCGGGCGGCGTCAGCCGAGGGACAGCACCACGAGGGCCGTCGTCGCGGCCGTCTCCGCGAGCCCCCCGAACACGTCGCCGGTGACCCCGCCGAAGCGCCGCGTGCAGTGCCGCAGCAGCAGTTCGGCGGCGCCCAGGGCGGCGGCCACCGCGAGCGCCGCGCGGACCGCGTCGGGCCGGCCGAGCAGCGCGCCCCCGGCCGCGCACACCGCCAGGACGGCCAGGGCGGCGAGCACCGCGCCGCGCACCGGGACCACGCCCGCCACCGCCGCCCCGAGTCCTTCCGGCCGGGCGGCCGGCACCCCGGTGCGGGCGGCCAGGGTGAGCGCCAGCCGGGCGGCGGCCGCCGCGACGACGGCGGCGAGCGCGCCCCGGGCCCAGGAACCGCCGTACGCCTGCGCCAGCGCGGCGACCTGGGCGAGCAGCACGAGGAGAAGCGTGAGGACGCCGAACGGCCCGATGTCCGACTGCTTCATGATCCTGAGCGCGTCCTCGGCGGGCCTGCCGCTGCCCAGCCCGTCGGCGGTGTCGGCGAGGCCGTCGAGGTGCAGCCCCCGGGTGAGCACGGCGGGCACCGCGGCGGTGGCGACGGCGGCGAGCAGCGGGCCCGCCCCGAGCGCCAGCAGGACGAGCCCGGCGGCGGCAGCGGCGGCGCCGACCACCAGTCCGGCCAGCGGGGCGCAGAGCATGCCGCCGCGCGCGGCGTCCCGGTCCCAGCGGGTCACCCGGACCGGGAGCACGGTGAGGGTGCCGAAGGCGAAACGGAGGCCGTCGAAGGGCGAGGTCGGCGAGGTCTGGGGCACCGGCGCAGGTTACCCGGCGGTCAGCAGAGGCCCCGCGGCGGCCGCGGATAAAGTGCACATATGGGAGATTGGTGGCAGCGGAACATCATCGAGCCGGGCAAGCTTCCGCTGCTCCTCGCCCTCGCCGCGTTCGTCCTGACCTTCGTCGTGACCCGGGTCGTCACCCGGCTCATCCGGGCGGGCAAGGGGCCGTTCGGCAACGTCGAGACGGGCGGGGTGCACGTCCACCACGTCGTGCCGGGCGTCGTCCTCGTGATCGTCGGGGGCTTCGGCGCGGTGGCCGGCGGCAACCACGGGTTCGGGGCGGCCTTCACCGCCGTGCTGTTCGGCGTCGGCGCGGGCCTCGTGCTGGACGAGTTCGCCCTGGTCCTGCACCTGGCCGACGTCTACTGGACCGAGGCCGGCCGCAAGAGCGTCGAGGTCGTCGTGATCACCGCCGCCCTGGTCGGCCTGCTCCTGATCGGCTTCTCGCCCTTCGGCGTCAACGACGTCACCCCGGACGAGGAGCAGGACCGCGCCGGCTTCCTCCTCACCACGGCGGCCAACTTCCTCTTCTCCCTGGTGGCCCTGGTCAAGGGCAAGACCCGCCTCGCGGTCTTCGGGGTGATCGTCCCCGTCGTCGCCCTGGTCGGCGCCGTGCGCCTGGCCCGCCCGGGCTCGCCCTGGGCCAGGCGCTTCTACCGCCGCCGGCACCGGGCGCGGGCCCGGGCGACCCTGCGCGCCTACCGCCACGACCGCCGCTGGGCCGGCCCCCGGCAGGCCTTCCAGGACTGGATCGGCGGCAAGCCCGACCCGGGACCGGCCCGCCCGCTCGAACGCCGCTGACGCCCAGGCGGGCCGGGGCGGTGCCGCGAGCGGGTGCCGGGCGGCCGCGCCGGGCCCTACGCCGACGCGGGCCCTACGCCGACGCGGGCTCCCCGGCGACCCCGGGCGCCTCCGGACCCGCCGGACCCGCCGACCCCTCCGCGTCCGCCCGCTCGCCGTCCGCCTCCGGCTCCTCCGTCTGCTCGGGCAGCTCGGCCGCCAGCGCCGCCGCGGCCTGCACCAGCGGCAGCGCCAGCAGGCCGCCCGCGCCCTCGCCCACGGTCACCCCCTGGGTGAGCAGCGGCTCCAGCGCCATCCGGTCCAGCGCCTTGGCCTGGCCCGGCTCCCCGCTGTCGTGCGCGGCCAGCCACCAGTCCGGCGCCCGGAACGCGATCCGCTGGCCGACCAGGGCGCACGCGGCCGCGACCACGCCGTCCAGCACGACCGGCACCTTGCGCACCGCGCACTGCAGCAGGAAGCCCGTCATCGCCGTGAGGTCGGCCCCGCCCACCGTCGCCAGCAGCTGCAACTGGTCCCCGAGCACCGGCCGGGCCCGCCGCAGCGCGTCCCGGATCGCGGCGCACTTGCGCATCCAGGCCAGGTCGTCGATGGCCAGTCCGCCCCGCCCGGTGACGACGGACGCGTCCGTCCCGCACAGCGCCGCGACGAGCACGCCCGCCGCCGTCGTCCCGCCGACGCTCACGTCGCCGAGCACCACCAGGTCCGTACCGGAGTCGGCCTCCTCGTCGGCGACCGCGACCCCGGCCCGGAACGCGGCCTCGGCCTCCTCGGCGGTCAGCGCGTCCTCGACGTCGATGCGCCCGCTGCCGCGCCGCACCCGGTGCCGTACGACGTCCGCCGGGAGGCCCGTCGGGTCGCAGTCCAGCGCCATGTCGACGACCCGCACCGGCACGCCCAGCCGCCGGGCCAGCACCGACACCGGACGGCCGCCCTCCAGCACCTGCCGCACCAGCTCCGCGGCGGTGCCCGCGGGGCGCGCCGACACGCCGAGCTCGGCGATCCCGTGGTCGCCGGCGAAGAGGACCACCCGCGGCCGTTCGATCGGCCGCACCGGCACGGCGGACTGCGCCGCCGCCAGCCACTCACCCAGGTCGTCGAGGCGGCCCAGCGACCCGGGCGGCACGATCTGACGCTCCCGGCGCGCCTCGGCGTCGCGGCGCACCCCGCCGTCCGGACGCTCGATCAGATCGGTGAAGTCGTCGAGATTAAGCGAGCTCATTCGCCGAACAGTACCGGCACCGGCCGCGCGGGACGGCGTCACATCCGCGGCCCGTCCGGACCGCCCGCCCCGGCCCGCGGTCACCACGCCGTCAAGCCCCCGGTCCACCGGAGACGGCCATCCCCTACGTACCGTTTTGCCGTGGTTCGCCGTACGTCCTCTTCCCGGGAGCCGCCCATGCCCGCGCCCTCCGCCCCCGTTGCCCCCTCCGCCCCCGCCGCCCCCGCCGTCTTCACCGCGCCCGCCGTCCCGCGGGCGACCGTCCGCGTCCACGAGCCCCGCCGCGCGGACTGCCCCTGGTGCGGCTCGCTCCGGCTGCGCACCCGGCTGCGCAGCGGCGACCTGCTCCGCCACAAGCCGGGCACCTTCACCGTCGACCGGTGCCGCGACTGCGGCCACACCTTCCAGAACCCCCGCCTCACCGCCGAGGGCCTGGCCCTGTACCGCCGCACCGTCCGCGGCGAGCCCCGCGACCACGCCGCCGAACGCGTCCTCGCCCTGCGCGGCAGCCGGCGCCGCCGCCGTTCCGCGGCCCACGCCATGCTGCGGTTCGGCGAGCCGGAGAGCTGGCTGGACGTGGGCACCGGACACGGCGGCTTCCCGGCGACGGCCCGCGAGGTCTTCCCGTACACCGCCTTCGACGGCCTGGACCCCACCCGGCGCGTCGAACGCGCCCGGGTCGCCGGCCGCGTGGAGGAGGCGTACGTCGGCCGGCTGACGGACCCGCGGATCACGGCCCGGCTGCGCGCCCGCTACGACGTGGTCAGCATGTTCCACCACCTGGAGCGCACCACCGACCCGCGCGCGGAGCTCGCCGCCGCCCTGGAGGTGCTGCGCCCCGGCGGCCACCTCCTGATCGAGACCCTGGACCCCAGGAGCGTGTTCGCCGCACTGTTCGGCCGGTGGTGGCTGCCCTACGACCAGCCCCGCCACCTGCACCTGATGCCGCCGCGCAACCTCCGCATCGAACTGGAGGCCTGGGGCTGCGCCGTCGTCGGCGTCGAGCACCACAGCGCCCACGTCCCCCACGACCTCGCCGGCGCCGCCGCCCTGGCCCTCTCGCACGCCCTGCCCGCCCCGGACACCCCGTGGCGCGCCATCCCGCCGAGCCACCTGCGGCAGCACCTGCGGACCGCCCTGCTGCGCGCGGGCAGCCCCCTGGTGGCCGCGGCGGCGGTGACGGACCACGCCCTGGCGCCCGTGCTGCGCCACACCCGGTTCGCGAACACCTACCGGATCGTCGCCCGCGCGCCGCAGGCGTGACCGGACGCCGGGGACCCGGCGCCCGGCACGCCCCTCACCCCCGCAGCACCGTCGCCTGCCCGGCCACCACCAGCACCACGTGCTCGCACTCCCGCGCGAACGCCGCGTTCAGCCGCCCCAGTTCGTCGCGGTAGCGCCGCCCGGACGCGGTGGCCGGGACGATCCCCGACCCCACCTCGTTGGAGACGGCCACCACGGTCCGCCGCGTCGCCCGCACCGCGTCCGTCAGGTCCCGCACCCGCACCCGCAGGGACCGCTCGCCCCCGTCCGCCCACTCGGCGTCGTCCCACGCCCCGGCGGAGTCCATCGCGTCCGTCAGCCACAGGGACAGGCAGTCGATGAGCAGCGGCGGCCCGTCCTCCTCCAGCAGCGGCACCAGGTCGCAGGTCTCGGCGGTCCGCCAGGAGCCCGGCCGCCGCTCCCGGTGCGAGGCCACCCGGGCCGCCCACTCGGTGTCCCCGTTGCGGGACCCGCCCGTCGCCACGTACAGCACGTCCGGGAACGCCTCCAGCCGCCGCTCGGCCTCCACCGACTTGCCCGACCGCGCCCCGCCCAGCACCAGCGTCCGCCGCGGCACGTCGGGGACGTCCTCGTACACGCCGACCACCAGCGTCGTCCCGTCCGGCACGGCCCGGGCCCCGGCCGCGGCGAGCCGCCGGGCGAGCTCCGGCCCCGGCGGCACGTCGTGGTCGAGGTGGACCGCGACGACGTCGGTGGTCGGCCCCACCGCGCCCACCGCCCGCAGCTTCGCCAGCGCGTCCGGCCGCCCCACCACGTCCGCGAGGACCATGTCGTACGGCTCGGCCGGCCGCTCCAGTCCCGCCGGCGCCCCGCCCGGCGGCAGGTACAGCAGCCGCTGCCCGTCCGGGCCGGTCACCGCGTACCCCGTCCCGGGCGCGTCCAGGGCCACCGCCCGCACCCGGTGCCCGGTCAGCAGTGCCAGCTCCCGCCCGTCCGGGACCCGGCCGGGCTGCGGCACCCCGGCCGGCACCTCCAGCGCCGGGCCGTCGTGGGGGTGCGACAGCAGCACTTGCCCCACGCCGCCCAGCGAACGCCCGGCGCGCGCCGCCGCGAACGCCGCGCCGGGCGTCAGGTCCAGCAGCAGCGCCCCGTCGAGGAGCAGCGCGGTCGCCGCCCGCGCGTCCGTGCCCAGCGCGGCGGCGCAGGCCGCGCAGGGACAGTCGGGGCGGGGGAGTCCCGCGGGGGCACCGGTGCCGAGGAGAGTCAGTTCCACGCCCTGATTTTCGCGTGTCCCCGCAGCTCTTGCGCGTCCGGCTAGGCTCTGGGCAGGAGCCGGACCAAGATCCGGCTTCCGCTGTGCAGTGTGCTCACACACATGGGAGGCGTACATGGCGGCATGGACGTGGCGGTTCGAGAAGACCGACGGGACGGAGGTCCAGCCCGCGGTGCCGCCGGAGGAGTTCCCCACCCAGGGGGACGCCGAGTCCTGGATCGGCGAGCACTGGAAGGCCCTGCGCGAGGGCGGCGCCGACCAGGTGCGGCTGTACGAGGAGACGACGGAGATCTACGGGCCGATGAGCCTGCACGCGGACGAGGCGTGAGGGCCGCGGACCGGGCCTGAGGTCCGGGCCCGTGGTCCGGGCCCGTGGTCCGGGCGGGGGCCGCCGGGGCCCTCGCCCGCCGTCCCGCGGCCGGACCGGCGCCGGGCTCAGCCGCGTACGCCGCACAGGTGCAGCAGCGCCGCCACCCCGCGGTAGGGATCCGTCCGCCCGGCCTTCTCCTCGACCGCGAGCAGCGTCTCCGGGTCGGCCGGCACCTCGGCGCCGTCCGCCGCCGTGTCCGTGAACACCCGCACGCCGTACCAGGCGTGCAGCGGGGCGCCGATCCCCGCGAGGGTCGCCGTCAGCGCGCCCAGCCGGTCGGCCCGCACGTCGAGCCCCAGGCGGTTGCGGTAGGCGGTGGTGTCGAAGGCGGCCAGCGCGCCGGCCCAGTCACCGGCCAGCCCGGGCCGCATCGCGAGCGCGTCGCCGTTGCGGACCAGCAGCGACAGCAGCCCGCCGGGCGCGAGCACCCGCGCCAGTCCCGCCAGCAGCGGGTCGGGCTCCTCGACGTACATCAGGACGCCGTGGCAGAGCACCACGTCGAAGCTGCCGGGCGGGAAGTGCACCCCGGTCTCCCGGCCGTCGCCCTCCATGATCCGCATCCGCTCCCGGATGCCCTCCGGCTCCCCGGCGAGCGCCGCGCGGGCCGCGGCGATCATCGTCGGGTCCTGCTCCAGCCCGGTCACCTGGTGCCCGAGCCGGGCCAGCCGCAGCGCCTGCGTCCCCTGGCCCATCCCCACGTCGAGCACCCGCAGCCGCTTCCCGACCGGGAACCGGCCGGCTATCTGCTCGTCGAGCTGCCGGGCCACCAGCTCCTGCCGTACGACGTCCCGCAGACCGCCCAGCACGTTCAGCCAGGCGTCCGCCGCGTCCCCGGCGAACGGCGTCGTGCTCAGGGCCGCTCTCCGCGCTTGACCTGCGGCTTGGGCAGCCGGAGCCGGCGCATCTGCAGCGAGCGCATCAGCGCGTAGGCGACCGCGCCGCGCTTGTGGTCGTCGGGGAAGCGCTCGGCGAGCCGCTTCTTCAGACGGAAGCCGGTGACGAGCGAGTCGAGCACGATCAGCACGATCACGATCAGCCACAGCAGCAGCGCGACGTTCTGCAGCGCGGGCACCTGCACCATGCTCAGCACGAGGATGACCACGGCCATCGGCAGGAAGAACTCCGCGATGTTGAACCGCGAGTCCACGAAGTCGCGCGCGAAGCGGCGGACCGGGCCCTTGTCGCGGGCCGGCAGGTACCGCTCGTCGCCGGACGCCAGCGCCTGGCGCTGGCGCTCCAGCGCGGCACGCCGCTCCTCGCGGTTGCGCTTGGCGGCCTCCTTGCGCGTCATCTGCGTGTTGGCGACGCTGCGGCGCTGCGACTGGGCCTGGCTGCGCTTGGGCGTGGGGCGGCCCTTGGGGGCCTCCGGGTGACGGGGCTGCTTGGAGTCGGTCACCGGCGCCTTGTCGGCGGTCGGGGCCTTCTCTTCCTTGGCACGGCTACGGAACACAAAACCCAAGGGTAAGGGCTTGACGGGCATGGACCCCAGTCCCGCGGGGAACGATCCGGCAACACCGGTCGTCTGTAAGGGGACAGAGAGGACGTCGGGTACGGCTCCGTCCGCTGCCGGCGGCCCCGGAGCACGACGGGACCCGCCCCGGGGGACCACCTACTCCTCACGCCGGAGCGGGACCGGGCACAGTCGTCCTTGGGGATGAGCGCATCCGTCCCCGAACAGTGCGGTAATGGAAGCAGGGCCCGTACTGTGGGTTCTGTCGCAGAGCTGGAGCTGGACGTCAGAAGGGGGCGCGCGAAGCCCATGAGCGGTGTCATGAAGCGTATGGGGATGATCTTCCGCGCGAAGGCGAACAAGGCCCTTGACCGGGCCGAGGACCCGCGCGAGACCCTCGACTACTCCTACCAGAAGCAGCTGGAGCTGCTCCAGAAGGTCCGTCGCGGCGTCGCCGACGTGGCCACCTCCCGCAAGCGCCTGGAGCTCCAGCTGAACCAGCTGCAGCAGCAGTCCTCGAAGCTGGAGGACCAGGGCCGCAAGGCGCTCGCCCTCGGCCGGGAGGACCTGGCCCGCGAGGCGCTCTCCCGCCGCGCCGCCCTCCAGCAGCAGGTGACGGACCTGGAGACCCAGCACGCGACGCTGCAGGGCGAGGAGGAGAAGCTCACCCTCGCGGCCCAGCGCCTCCAGGCCAAGGTCGACGCCTTCCGCACGAAGAAGGAGACGATCAAGGCCACGTACACCGCGGCCCAGGCGCAGACCCGCATCGGCGAGGCCTTCTCCGGGATCTCCGAGGAGATGGGCGACGTGGGCCTGGCCATCCAGCGGGCCGAGGACAAGACCGCCCAGCTCCAGGCCCGCGCCGGCGCGATCGACGAGCTCCTGGCCTCCGGCGCCCTGGACGACCCCTCCGGCATGCACAAGGACGACATCCAGGCCGAGCTGGACCGGCTCTCCGGTGGTACGGATGTAGAGCTGGAGCTGCAGCGCATGAAGGCCGAGCTGGCGGGCGGTCCGGCCGCCGGGCAGCAGGCCATCGAGGGTGGCACGAGCCAGTCCCAGGGCCAGTCCCAGCAGCAGCCGCAGGACACCCCGCGCTTCGACAAGCAGTAGACCGCCGGACGGAGCCGGGGCCCACGCCGAGGAGGGCGACATGATCGTACGGATCATGGGGGAGGGGCAGGTCGTGCTGGCCGACAGCCACCTCGCCGAGCTGGACAAGCTGGACGACGAGCTGCTGGCCGAGATGCGCAGCGGCGACGGCCCCGGCTTCCGCCGCACGCTCCAGGCCCTGCTGTCCCGGGTCCGCGAACTGGGCGAGCCGCTGCCGGACGCCTCCCTGGAGCCGTCCGAACTGATCCTGCCGTCCCCGGACGCCACCCTGGAGGAGGTCCGGGAACTGCTGAGCGAGGACGGGCTGATCCCGGGGACCTGACCGGTCGTGGACGCCGCCGGGCGGCGCGGGCCCGCACTCCGCGGGCACGTCGTGCCTCCCCGGTGTCCCGAGGAGCCGGGAGACGTCCCCGGGGCGGCACGGGCGGGCGCGGGCAGGGCCCCGCGGCGCCGGACCGCGCGACCCACCCGGTCCGGACGGCGGCGCCGGCCGCCCGGGCAGAGGGCCGTACCGCGCCGGCTCCCGGCCGGCCGCACCGCCGGCGGTGTTCGCACGGACCCCCCGCCCCGATACCGTAAACACCCGTGAGCACCCTCCAGCGGGCCAAATGCCGGGCCAAGGCCCACCCCCTGGCCGTGGACGCGGCCCTGGCCGCAGGGGTCCTGGCCTGCATGGTCGCCGGCTCCTTCGTCGACCCGCACGGCCCCGACGGCGTCACCTGGGGCCTGCGCACCCCCGACCCGCTCAGCCTGCTGCTCATCGCCCTCTCCGCCGCCGCCCTGGTCTTCCGCCGCCGCGCCCCCCGCACCGTCCTCGCCCTCACCGGCGGCCTGACCGTCGTGGAGTCGCTGACCGGCCATCCCCGCGCCCCCGTGGCCATGGCCGCGGTCATCGCCCTCTACACCGTCGCCTCCACCACCGACCGCCCCACCACCTGGCGCGTCGGCCTGCTCACCATGACCGTCCTGACCGGCGCCGCCATGCTCGCCGGGCCGCTGCCCTGGTACGCCCAGGAGAACCTGGCGATCTTCGCGTGGACCGGCATCGGCGCCACCGCCGGCGACGCCGTCCGCAGCCGCCGCGCCGTCGTCCAGGCCATCCGGGAACGCGCCGAACGGGCGGAGCGCACCCGCGAGGAGGAGGCCCGCCGCCGCGTCGCCGAGGAGCGGCTGCGCATCGCCCGCGACCTGCACGACGTCGTCGCCCACCACATCGCGCTGGTCAACGTGCAGGCCGGGGTCGCCGCCCACGTCATGGACAAGCGCCCCGACCAGGCCAAGGAGGCCCTCGCCCACGTACGGGAGGCCAGCCGCTCCGCGCTCAACGAGCTGCGCGCCACCGTCGGCCTGCTGCGCCAGTCCGGCGACCCCGAGGCCCCCACGGAACCCGCCCCCGGCCTGGACCGGCTGGACGAACTCGCCGGCACCTTCCGCAGCGCGGGCCTGCACGTCGAGGTCGCCCGCGCCGACCAGGACACCACCCTGCCCGCCGCCGTCGACCTGGCCGCCTTCCGCGTGATCCAGGAGGCCCTGACGAACGTGCAGAAGCACGCCGGCCCGCGGGCCAAGGCGGAGGTCAGCGTCGTCCGGGTGGGACCGCACATCGAGATCACCGTCCTCGACGACGGCGGCGGCGAGGACCGCGCGCCCGCCGCCGGCGGCGGGCACGGCCTGCTCGGCATGCGCGAGCGCGTCACCGCCCTGCGCGGCACCCTCACCACCGGTCCCCGCTACGGAGGCGGGTTCCGCGTCCATGCGATCCTGCCGGTCAAGACCCGCACCCCCGCCGCGGAGGACCCCGTATGACGATCCGCGTCCTGCTCGCCGACGACCAGGCGCTGCTGCGCAGCGCCTTCCGGGTGCTCGTCGACTCCGAGCCCGACATGGAGGTCGTGGGCGAGGCGTCCGACGGCGCGGAGGCGGTGCGGCTCGCCCGCGAGCAGCGCCCCGACGTGGTGCTGATGGACATCCGCATGCCCGGCACCGACGGTTTCGCGGCCACCCGCGCGATCAGCGCCGACCCGGCCCTCGCGCACGTCCGCGTGGTGATCCTGACGACCTTCGAGGTCGACGACTACGTGGTGCAGTCGCTGCGCGCCGGCGCCTCCGGCTTCCTCGGCAAGGGCTCCGAACCGGAGGAACTGCTCAGCGCCATCCGGATCGCCGCCGGCGGGGAGGCCCTGCTGTCCCCGGCGGCCACCAAGGGCCTGATCGCACGCTTCCTCGCCCAGGAGGGCACCGCCGCCGGCGACCGCGACCCCGCCCGCTCCGAGCGGCTGGACTCCCTCACCGGCCGGGAGCGCGAGGTGCTGGTGCAGGTCGCCGGCGGACACTCCAACGACGAGATCGCCGAGCGGCTGGAGGTCAGCCCGCTGACCGTGAAGACGCACGTCAACCGGGCCATGGCCAAGCTGGGCGCCCGGGACCGCGCGCAGCTCGTGGTCATCGCCTACGAGTCCGGGCTGGTACGCCCGAGGGTGGACTGAGACCGGCGGGCCGTACTGCGCCGAGAGTACGCGCCGCCGCGGGAAATGGACCTCGGGCCTACACATCCACGCTCCGCCATGGCCCAGGGTGTAGGGGCGGGCGCTCCTTCGCGCTCCGCTCCCTGACCGTGTGCTTCTGCCGCTCCCAGAAGAGAGACCCTGAACCCATGTCCTGGCTGTCCAGATTCAGCCTCGCGCAGCGGGCCCTGATCGGGCTGATGTCGCTCATCGCCCTCGTCTTCGGGGCGATCGCGATACCCCAGCTCAAACAGCAGTTGCTGCCCACCATCGAACTGCCCGTGGTGTCCGTGCTGGCGCCGTACCAGGGCGCGTCCCCGGACGTGGTCGAGAAGCAGGTCGTCGAGCCCATCGAGGACAGCCTGGAGGGGGTCGACGGCATCACCGGCGTCACCTCCACGGCCAGCGAGGGCAACGCCCTGATCATGGCGTCCTTCGACTACGGCAACGACACCGAGCAGCTCGTCGCCGACGTCCAGCAGGCCGTCAACCGGGCCCGCGTCCTGCTCCCGGACGACGTGGACCCGCAGGTCGTCGCCGGTTCCACGGACGACATCCCGACCGTGGTCCTCGCCGTCACCTCGGACAAGGACCAGCAGGCCCTGGCCGACCAGCTCGACCGGACCGTCGTCCCCGACCTGGAGGACATCGAGGGCGTCGGCCAGGTCACCGTGGACGGTGTGCGGGACCTCCAGGTCACCGTCACCCCGGACGCCGCGAAGCTCGCCAGGGCCGGCCTGACCACGCAGTCCCTCGTCCAGGCACTGCAGGCGGGCGGCGCGACCGTCCCGGCCGGCTCCTTCGACGAGGACGGCACCAACCGCACCGTCCAGGTGGGCGGCGGCTACACCTCGCTGCGGCAGATCGAGGACCTGCGGGTGCGGCCCGCGTCCGGCGAGGGCAAGCCGGTCCGTCTCGGCGACGTCGCCGAGGTCGGCCGGCAGGAGGCCCGGGCCGACTCGATCACCCGCACCAACGGCAGGCCGAGCCTGTCGATCGCCGTCACCATGGACCACGACGGCAGCGCGGTCGCGATCTCCGAGGCCGTCCAGGACAAGCTGCCCGGGCTGCGCGAGGACCTCGGCTCCGGCGCCGCCCTCACCGTCGTCAGCGACCAGGGCCCGGCGGTGTCCAAGTCCATCGAGGGCCTGACCACCGAGGGCGCCCTCGGCCTGGTCTTCGCGGTCCTGGTGATCCTGGTCTTCCTCGCGTCGATCCGCTCCACCCTGGTGACGGCGGTGTCGATCCCGCTGTCCGTCGTCCTGGCGCTGATCGTGCTGTGGACCCGCGACCTGTCGCTGAACATGCTGACCCTGGGCGCGCTGACCATCGCCATCGGCCGGGTCGTCGACGACTCGATCGTGGTCCTGGAGAACATCAAGCGGCACCTCGGCTACGGCGAGGAGCGCCAGGAGGCCATCCTCAAGGCGGTCCGCGAGGTCGCGGGCGCGGTGACGTCCTCGACCCTCACCACGGTCGCCGTGTTCCTGCCGATCGGCCTGGTCGGCGGCATGGTGGGCGAGCTGTTCGGCTCGTTCAGCCTGACGGTCACGGCCGCCCTGCTGGCGTCCCTGCTCGTCTCGCTGACGGTCGTGCCGGTCCTGTCGTACTGGTTCCTGCGCGCCCCGAAGGGCACCCCCGAGGACGCGGCGGAGGCCCGCCGCCTCGCCGAGGAGAAGGAGGCCAGGAGCCGCCTGCAGCGCCTGTACGTCCCGGTCCTGCGCTTCGCGACCCGCCGCCGCCTGACGAGCCTGGCCATCGCGCTCGTCGTCCTCGTCGGCACGTTCGGCATGGCGCCCCTGCTGAAGACCAACTTCTTCGACCAGGGCGAGCAGGAGGTCCTCACCGTCAAGCAGGAGCTGGAGCCCGGCACCAGCCTCGCGGCGACGGACGCCCGGGCGAAGGAGGTCGAGAAGCTGCTCGCCGGCACGGACGGCGTCAAGGACTACCAGGTCACGGTCGGCTCGTCCGGCTTCCTGGCGGCCTTCGGCGGCGGCACGGACAGCAACCAGGCCTCGTACCAGGTGATGCTGGAGGACTCGGCGTCCTCGAAGGACGTGCAGGACCGCCTGGAGAAGGGGCTGGAGGAGCTCGACGGCGTCGGCACCACCACCGTCGGGGCCGGTGACGGCTTCGGCAACCAGGACCTGAGCGTGGTCGTGAAGGCCGCCGACGCGGACGTGCTGCGCAAGGCGGCGGAGCAGGTCCGCGCGGCCGTGGCCGGCCTGGACGACGTCACCGACGTCACCAGCGACCTCGCGCAGAGCGTGCCCCGCATCTCGGTCAAGGCCAACGCGAAGGCCGCCGCCGCGGGCTTCGACGACCAGACCCTCGGCGCGGCCGTCGCCCAGGCGGTCCGCGGCACCACCGCCGCCAAGGCGGTCCTGCGGGACACCGAGCGGGACGTCGTCATCACGCCCGCGAAGCCGGCCCGGACGCTGAAGGAGCTCCGCGAGCTGCGCCTGGGCGCGGTGAAGCTGGGCGACATCGCCACCGTGCGGGTGGTGGACGGCCCGGTGTCGATGACCCGGATCGACGGCCAGCGCGCGGCGACCGTCACCGCCAAGCCGACCGGCGACAACACCGGCGCGGTGAGCACCCGGCTCCAGTCCGAGATCAACGCGCTGAAGCTCCCGGCGGGCGCCACGGCCGAGATCGGCGGCGTCACGCAGGACCAGGACGACGCGTTCAAGAACCTGTTCCTGGCCATGCTGGCGGCGATCGCGATCGTCTTCATGCTGCTGGTGGGCACCTTCCGGTCGCTGGTCCAGCCGCTGATCCTGCTGGTCTCCGTCCCGTTCGCGGCGACCGGCGCGATCGGCCTGCTGGTGGCGACGGGCACCCCGATGGGCGTCCCGGCGATGATCGGCATGCTGATGCTGATCGGCATCGTGGTGACCAACGCCATCGTGCTGATCGACCTGATCAACCAGTACCGGAGCCAGGGCCACGGCATCGTCGAGGCCGTCGTGGAGGGCGGCCGGCACCGGCTGCGCCCGATCCTCATGACGGCCCTGGCGACGATCTTCGCCCTGCTGCCGATGGCCCTGGGCATCACCGGCGAGGGCGGCTTCATCGCCCAGCCGCTGGCCGTGGTCGTGATCGGCGGCCTGGTGACCTCGACCCTCCTGACCCTGCTCCTCGTCCCGACGCTCTACGCGATGCTGGAGCTCCGCAAGGAGCGCCGGGCGCGCAAGCGGGCGGCGAAGAAGGCGGGGAAGTCCGGCGGGCCGGCCCCGTCGCGGGCGTCGGACGAGCCGGAGCCCGCGGAGGTCTGAGCAGGCCCGGACGGAAGGAGGCCCACCCGGCATCGAGGTGTCCGGGTGGGCCTCCGTCTCGGGGAGCCGCCTACGGCAGGGCCAGCATGCGCTCCAGGGCGAGCTTGGCGAACGCCTCGGTCTCCTCGTCGACCTCGATGCGGTTGACGAGCTTGCCCTCGGCGAGCGACTCCAGCGCCCAGACCAGGTGCGGCAGGTCGATGCGGTTCATCGTGGAGCAGAAGCAGACCGTCCGGTCGAGGAAGACGATCTCCTTGCCCTCGGGCGCGAAACGGTTCGCCAGGCGGCGGACCAGGTTCAGCTCCGTGCCGATGGCCCACTTCGAGCCGGCCGGGGCCGCCTCCAGCGTCTTGATGATGTACTCGGTCGAGCCGACATGATCCGCGGCGGCGACGACCTCGTGCCGGCACTCGGGGTGGACGAGCACGTTCACGCCCGGGACGCGCTCGCGCACGTCGTTCACCGAGTCGAGGCTGAAGCGGCCGTGCACCGAGCAGTGGCCGCGCCACAGGATCATCTTCGCGGCGCGCAGCTCGTCCGCCGTCAGGCCGCCGTTCGGCTTGTGCGGGTTGTAGACGACGCAGTCCTCCAGCGACATGCCCATGTCCCGCACCGCCGTGTTCCGGCCGAGATGCTGGTCGGGCAGGAACAGGACCTTCTCGCCCTGCTCGAAGGCCCACTCCAGGGCCCGCCGGGCGTTGGAGGAGGTGCAGATCGTGCCGCCGTGCCTGCCCGTGAACGCCTTGATGTCGGCGGACGAGTTCATGTACGACACCGGCACGACCTGCTCGGCCACCCCGGCCTCGGTCAGCACGTCCCAGCACTCGGCGACCTGCTCGGCCGTGGCCATGTCGGCCATGGAGCAGCCGGCGGCCAGGTCCGGCAGGACGACCTTCTGGTCGTCGGACGTCAGGATGTCCGCGGACTCCGCCATGAAGTGCACACCGCAGAACACGATGTACTCGGCCTCCGGCCGCGCCGCCGCGTCCCGGGCCAGCTTGAAGGAGTCGCCCGTGACGTCGGCGAACTGGATGACCTCGTCGCGCTGGTAGTGGTGGCCGAGCACGAAGACCTTGTCCCCGAGCTTCTCCTTCGCCGCGCGGGCGCGCTCCACCAGGTCCGGGTCGGACGGCGAGGGCAGGTCGCCGGGACACTCCACACCGCGCTCGCTCCTCGGGTCGGCCTCGCGGCCGAGGAGCAGCAGGGCGAGGGGCGTCGGCTGTACGTCGAGCTCCTGGGTCTGGGCGGTGGTCACGACACGCACCCTTTCTGTTCTGCGGCTCGCCGGGACCGGACTGCGGGGGCAGAGCGGACCCGGCGGGACAATGCGGGACACCGTTGCGACTTTTCGTCGTTTTGACGCTATCTATCATAACCGCTTCACGTCATATTGACGATGGCCATAGCGTCCATGTGACGTGAATCCCGAAGAGCCGCCGTTCATTCCCCTGCGGCGCCCTTCGGGGCGTCCGGCAGGCCCCCGCCGGAGCCGTTTTCCGCCGCGGGAGCCGTGTGCGAGCATGAAGGGGAGACCGAGGGAACCGGAAAGACACGCGCCCGCCCCGGAATGAATCCGAGGCCCCGCCGGTTGCAACCGTCGGCAAGCAGTCTCCGTACAAACCGGGAGAGATGTAGATGTCCGTATCGGACGAGACCACCACCGTCACCGACGGCATCATCCTGACCGACGCCGCCGCGGCCAAGGTCAAGGCCCTGCTCGACCAGGAAGGCCGTGACGACCTCGCGCTGCGCGTCGCCGTCCAGCCCGGCGGCTGCTCCGGCCTGCGCTACCAGCTCTTCTTCGACGAGCGTTCCCTCGACGGTGACGTGGAGAAGGACTTCGGCGGTGTGAAGGTCGTCACCGACCGGATGAGCGCTCCGTACCTGGGCGGTGCCACCATCGACTTCGTGGACACCATCGAGAAGCAGGGCTTCACGATCGACAACCCGAACGCGACGGGTTCCTGCGCCTGCGGCGACTCCTTCAGCTGAGCCGCCCGCCGGACGGCGGACACGACGAAGGCGGCGGCCCCCGCGCACAGGGGCCGCCGCCTTCGGGCTGTCCGCTCCCCGGTCCCCGGTGGGCTACCGGATCCCCGGTGGGCTACCGGGTCCGCGAGGGCGGGGCCGGCAGCCGCGCCCCGTCCTTGCGCAGCGGAATCGGCTCGCCGTCCGGTCCGACGACCTCCCGGTCCCCGAGCGGCCCGTCCAGCCGCACGGTCTGCTGGTACTGCTTGGCGATCAGGATGCACACCTTGCCCGGCCAGGGCGTCTCGCGCACCGTGACCGTCACCCGGTCCGCGCTCTCGCTCGCCGTCGCCTCGTAGTCCGCGCACACCCCGCCCGTGAAGGCCACGGTGAGCTCCCCGCCCTCGGCGGTGTAGCCCTCGACGTCCACGTCCCGCGGGGCGGGCGCCGACCCGTCGCCCGGGCCGGTCGGCCGCGGGCTGGGCCGGTCGGTCGGCTGCCCGGACGCCTCCGGCGCGGCCAGGTACGCGGGTTCCACCGCCGGGTACGTCACCGTGAAGACGTCCTGCGCGCCCGGCGCCCGCACCGTGTACAGCCACGACGGCACCAGCGCCCGGCCGCCGCCCACGTGGTGCGCGGCGAGTCCGAACACCGCCTTCTCCACGGTGATCGCCTCCTTCCGCGGAACCTCCGTGGAGGGCGCGCACGGGTCCTGCTCCCCGTCGTCCAGCGGGACCGGCGTGGCACAGCCGCCGATGCCGGCCCGGCCGTCGCCCGCCGTCCCGGCGTTCATCAGGTCCAGCGCCTCGCGGGCGCCGACCACGGGGTACGTGTCGCCCTTCACCGGCGCCTTCAGCTGGCCGCTGCCGCCGACCACCTCGCCCTGCGCGCCGACGACGACCCCGGTCGTCCAGCCGTAGGTCGGCAGTCCGCCGACCACCGGGTCGGCGTTCACCACCCGCCGGGCGCCCATGACCTGCGTCGCGTCCACCTTCGCGGCGTCCTGGCCGACCGCCTTCAGCACCGGCGCGGCCGCCTCGCGTGCCGCCCGCTCGCTCACCGGGTCGCCGGCCGGGGGCACCTGCTCCCCGGTGCAGGCCGCCGGCTTCCGGCAGTCGTCGGTGCCCGGGGCGTACCGGTGGAACGTCCAGGCGCCCGGCGCCCGCCGGGTCACCTGCAGGCTCGGCCCCTGGCCGTCCTTGCCGGACCCGACCCGCCAGGTCTGCCCCTCGGCGACGGGTGTCCCGTCCACCCCGAGGGCCTCGGCCAGCCGCGCCACCTCCTCCTCGGTGACCTCGCCCCGCGCCCGGTACACGGGCGCCGAGTCCGGGCCGTCCGGGAGCGGGGCGCCGGCCCGGTAGGTGGCGCCGTACGGGTCGGGCTCGCCCGGCGCGATGCCGTTCGTGCCGCCCTCGGTGTGACCGTCCAGGACGAGCGGCGGGGGAGTGCCGTCGCCGGCCGGCGCCCCGGACGACGTCCCCGAGTCCGCCCCGCCGAACGCGTTCGCGGCGAGGTAGGCCCCGCCGCCCCCGACGAGCAGCACGGCCGCGGCGACGGACGCGACCACGGGGATCCCGCGCCGCCGGACGGACGGCCCGGCACCGGGACCGCCGGCCCGCGCCGCGCCGCTGCCGCCGTCGATGTCACGGCCGATGTCGCTGTCGCTGTCGATGTCGGCGGCACGGACCGCGCCGCCACCTGCGGCTCCGGCCCTGCCGCCGGCGCCGGAGCGTGTCGTACCGCCCCCGTCGGCGGCGGCCGGTGCGCCGCTCTCCGGCGCACCGGCCCTGTCGGCGGGTGCGTCCGCGCCCCCGCCGTCCGCGCCCCCGCCGTCCGCGGCCGCGGCGTCGCCGGGCTCGGCTCCGGAGCCCCGCGGCACGGAGCGCGGCCCGCCGGGGTGCCGGGCCGCATCCGGGTCCTGGGCCGCCTCGGAGTCCTGGACCGTATCCGGGTCCAAGGGCGCCTCGGAGTCCTGAGCCGTATCCGGGTCCAAGGGCGCCCCGGAGTCCTGGACCGTATCCGGGTCCTGGGCCGCCCCGGAGTCCTGGGCCGCCCCGGAGCGGGGACCCACGGACGCCCCGGTCCCACCGTCACCGGCAGCGCCCCCGGTCTCCCGGACGCTCTCGGGAGTCCCGGCGGTGCCGGGCCCGGTCTCGGCGTCGTCGTGGTCGGGTCGCTCGGTGTTCACCGCATCGCTCCTTCGGCCGTGTCCCGGACGACCCCGGCCCGTTCCGAACGGGCCGCTGACGGGTCGTATCCCGCATCCTCTTAACGGGGGACAGCGATGGGACGCAGCGGGGGAGCACCCGGTTCCCCGCCGGGGCGACGGCCGGCTCAGTCGCCGTAGTCCGACATCGCGTCCAGGAGACGGGCCGACGCCGGCGGCACGGACACGCCGTGGATGAGGGACGGCGGGACCGGCGCGGCGGCCGCCCGCTCGGGCGCCTCCCAGTGGGGAGCCATCCGGGCACAGTCACCGCGCAGCGCCGCCAGGCCGCCTTCGAGATCGGCCGGATCGGGGGTGTGGACCTTGAAGTTCGTCATAGCGGCACCGTAGGCACGCCGCGACTCACGAAGAAAGATCTACTATCGGGTAGTTTTGCCTGCTTCAGGGCCGGGGTCCTTCCCGGTAGCGTGAACTGTCAACCTGCCGCCCTCCGGGAGATTCCACGCCGTGCGCATCGCAGTCACCGGCTCCATCGCCACCGACCACCTCATGACCTTCCCCGGCCGCTTCGCCGACCAGCTCGTGGCGGACCAGCTGCACACGGTCTCGCTGTCGTTCCTGGTCGACAAGCTCGACGTGCGCCGGGGAGGGGTCGCCGCGAACATCGCCTTCGGCATGGGCCAGCTCGGCACCCGCCCGATCCTGGTCGGCGCGGCGGGCTCCGACTTCGACGAGTACCGGGCCTGGCTGGACCGGCACGGCGTCGACACCGACTCGGTCCGCATCTCCGAGACCCTGCACACCGCCCGCTTCGTGTGCACCACCGACGCCGACCACAACCAGATCGGCTCCTTCTACACCGGCGCGATGAGCGAGGCCCGCCTCATCGAGCTGAAGACCGTCGCCGACCGCGTCGGCGGGCTCGACCTGGTCCTCATCGGCGCCGACGACCCGGAGGCGATGCTCCGCCACACGGAGGAGTGCCGCTCGCGGTCCATCCCGTTCGCCGCCGACTTCTCCCAGCAGATCGCCCGCATGGACGGCGAGGAGATCCGCATCCTGCTCGACGGGGCGACGTACCTGTTCTCCAACGAGTACGAGAAGGGCCTCATCCAGACGAAGACGGCCTGGTCGGACGAGGAGATCCTGTCCCGCGTCGGCTACCGCGTCACCACCCTCGGCGCGCGCGGCGTGCGCATCGAGCGGGCCGGCGAGGACCCCGTCGAGGTCGGCTGCCCGGAGGAGGAGCGCAAGGCCGACCCGACCGGCGTCGGCGACGCCTTCCGCGCCGGCTTCCTGTCCGGCCTGGCCTGGGGCGTCTCCCTGGAGCGCGCCGCCCAGGTCGGCTGCATGCTCGCCACGCTGGTCATCGAGACCGTCGGCACCCAGGAGTACCAGCTGCGCCGCGGCCACTTCATGGAGCGCTTCACCAAGGCGTACGGCGACGAGGCCGCCGCCGAGGTGCAGGCCCACCTGAGCTGAGCGGCCGTCAGGAGAGCCGGCGGACCACGTAGGCCGAGCCCCGCTCCGCCGGCTCCTCACCGACGTACTCCTGGCCCCGCATCTCGCACCACGCCGGGATGTCCAGCCGGGCGGCCTCGTCGTCCGCGAGGACGCGCACGGTGCCGCCCACCGGGACGTCGCCGATGACCTTGGCCAGCTCGATCACCGGGATCGGGCAGCGCCGGCCGACCGCGTCCACCACGACGGCGCCGGCCTCCCGGACCACCTCCGAGGCGGCCGGCGCGCCCAGCTTCCCGCGCACCGCCGCCACCGCCCGCGGCAGCACCTCCAGGAACCGGTCGACGTCCCCGGCGGCCGTCCCCCTCGGCAGCGACACCCGCACGTTGCCCTCGCTGAGCACGCCCATCGCCTTCAGCACGTGACTCGGCGTCAGTGTGCTGCTGGTGCACGACGAACCGGACGACACCGAGAAGCCCGCCCGGTCCAGCTCGTGCAGCAGGGCCTCCCCGTCGACGTAGAGACACGAGAAGGTGACGGTCCCCGGCAGCCGGCGCACCGGGTCGCCGACCACCTCGGTGTCCGGCACCAGCTCCGGCACCCGCGCCCGGACGAGCTCCGTCAGTTCCCGCAGCCGCGCGGCCTCCTGGGCCGCCTCGGCCCGCACGGCGCGCAGCGAGGCCGCCGCCGCCACGACCGCCGGGATGTTCTCGAAGCCCGGGGCCCGCCCCGACTCCCGCTCGTCCGCCGGCCCCCGGGGCGCGAACCGCACGCCCTTGCGCACCACCAGCAGCCCGACGCCCGACGGCCCGCCCCACTTGTGCGCGCTGGCCGCCAGCAGCGACCAGTCGCCCTCCACCGGCCCCCAGCCCAGCGACTGCGCCGCGTCCACCAGCAGCGGCACGCCCGCCTCCCGGCAGGCCCGGGCCACCTCGGCCACCGGCTGCTCGGTCCCCACCTCGTGGTTGGCGGACTGCAGGCAGGCCAGCGCGGTCCCCGGCCGCAGCGCGGCGGCGTACGCCGCCGGGTCCACCCGGCCGCCCCGGTCGACGGCGACCCGCGTGACCGTGCCCCCGTCGGCCTCGTGCACCTCGGCCGCGTGCAGCACCGAGGAGTGTTCGACCGCCGACACGATCAGGTGACGCCCGGCGCGACGGCGCCCGGCCAGCGCCCCGGCGATCCCGTCGTGCACCGCCCGCGTCCCCGAGGACGTGAACACCAGCTCGTCCGCCCGGCAGCCCACGGCCTCCGCCGCCGCCTCCCGCGCGGCGTCCAGCAGCATCCGGGCCCGCCGCCCCTCCCGGTACAGCCGTGCGGGATCGGCCCACCCCTCGTCCAGCGAGGCGTGCAGCGCCTGCCGGGCGACGGGATGGAGGGGAGCACTGGAAGCAGCATCGAAGTAGCCCACACCGCAACGCTAGACGCCCGGAAGCGGAACCCGCCGCCGGGGGCGCGGGGGACCGCGCGACCGGCCGTCGACCGGCCGCGGACGCCTGACCGCCTTCGGAACGGAGCTGCCGGGCACCCCGCTCCCACCCCTTCGGGGTGACCCGCGGCGCGTATGCCACCCTCCCCGCGAACCCCCGGAGGGCGTCGGCTAGGGTTTGGTCCGCATAAACATCCAAACCCCTGCCCGACGCAGGGCGGCGACCGACCAGCGAGAAGGCCGCAGCCAACAGCGCGGGCGAGACTCTCGGGAAGGCGCTACGTGAGTCCCAACGGCTCCGACCGCTCGCCGCGGCGCCCGATGCGGCGGAAGCTGCTGCAGGCACTGACCGCGGGCCTGGTCCTGGCGACCGCCACCGGTTGCACATGGGAGGACTTCCCCCGCCTTGGTATGCCCACCCCCACGACGGAAGAGGCTCCGCGGATCCTCTCCCTGTGGCAGGGGTCCTGGGCTGCCGCGCTCGCCGTGGGCGTGCTGGTGTGGGGCCTGATCCTGTGGAGTGCTTTCTTCCACCGGCGCAGCCGCACCAAGGTCGAAGTTCCTCCGCAGACCCGGTACAACATGCCCATCGAGGCGCTGTACACGGTCGTCCCGCTCATCATCGTCTCGGTCCTCTTCTACTTCACGGCCCGCGACGAGTCCGAGCTCCTCAGCATGAAGAAGAAGCCCGACGTGACGGTCAACGTCGTCGGCTTCCAGTGGAGCTGGTGCTTCAACTACGTCGAGAGCGTCGACGGTTCGTCCGGTGACGCCACGACCTCCAAGGAACTGAACGCCATCCCGGACCGCTACCGGGACGACTTCCCGGCCGGCGCCGGCGGCGTCTACGACTGCGGTGTCCCCGGCACGCGGAACCCGCAGAACGGCAACCCCGGCCCGACCCTCTGGCTCCCCAAGGGCAAGACGGTCCGCTTCGTCCTGACCTCGCGCGACGTCATCCACTCCTTCTGGGTGCTGCCGTTCCTGATGAAGCAGGACGTCATCCCGGGCCACACCAACGCCTTCGAGGTGACCCCCAACAAGGAGGGCACCTTCCGGGGCAAGTGCGCCGAGCTGTGCGGCGTCGACCACTCCCGGATGCTGTTCAACGTGAAGGTCGTCTCCCCGGAGCGCTACGAGCAGCACCTCAAGGACCTCGTGAAGAAGGGGCAGACCGGTTACGTTCCCGCCGGCATCGAGCAGGCGGGACCTGAGAAGAACCGGGAGTCGAACATCCTGTGAGCATCCTCAACGAACCCCAGGGTGCCGCGGCAGCAGGGTCCCACTACGAGGACGAGCTGCCGGTCCGGCGCCAGAACCGCGGCAGCGTCGTGATCAAGTGGCTGACGACCACGGACCACAAGACGATCGGCACGCTGTACCTGGTCACGTCGTTCATCTTCTTCTGCATCGGTGGCGTCATGGCACTCGTCATGCGCGCCGAGCTGGCCCGGCCGGGCCTGCAGATCATGTCGAACGAGCAGTTCAACCAGGCGTTCACGATGCACGGCACGATCATGCTGCTGATGTTCGCGACGCCGCTGTTCGCCGGTTTCGCGAACTGGATCATGCCGCTGCAGATCGGCGCGCCGGACGTGGCGTTCCCGCGGCTGAACATGTTCGCCTACTGGCTCTACCTGTTCGGCTCCCTGATCGCGGTGGCCGGCTTCCTCACCCCGCAGGGTGCGGCCGACTTCGGCTGGTTCGCCTACACCCCGCTGTCGGACGCGGTCCGCAGCCCGGGCGTCGGCGCCGACATGTGGATCATGGGCCTGGCCTTCTCCGGCTTCGGCACCATCCTCGGCTCGGTCAACTTCATCACCACGATCATCTGCATGCGCGCCCCGGGCATGACGATGTTCCGCATGCCGATCTTCACCTGGAACGTCCTGCTGACCGGTGTGCTGGTCCTGCTGGCCTTCCCCGTCCTGGCCGCGGCGCTGTTCGCGCTGGAGGCGGACCGCAAGTTCGGCGCGCACATCTTCGACGCCCAGTACGGCGGCTCCCTGCTGTGGCAGCACCTCTTCTGGTTCTTCGGACACCCCGAGGTGTACATCATCGCCCTGCCGTTCTTCGGCATCATCAGTGAGGTCATCCCGGTCTTCTCCCGCAAGCCGATGTTCGGCTACATGGGCCTGATCGCGGCGACCATCGCCATCGCGGGTCTGTCCGTGACGGTGTGGGCGCACCACATGTACGTCACCGGCGGTGTGCTGCTGCCGTTCTTCTCCTTCATGACGTTCCTGATCGCGGTCCCGACCGGTGTGAAGTTCTTCAACTGGATCGGCACCATGTGGAAGGGCTCGCTGTCCTTCGAGACCCCGATGCTGTGGACGCTGGGCTTCCTCATCACCTTCACCTTCGGTGGTCTGACCGGCGTCATCCTGGCCTCGCCGCCGATGGACTTCCACGTCTCGGACTCGTACTTCGTGGTGGCCCACTTCCACTACGTCGTCTTCGGCACCGTCGTCTTCGCGATGTTCGCCGGCTTCCACTTCTGGTGGCCGAAGTTCACCGGCAAGATGCTCGACGAGCGCCTCGGCAAGATCACCTTCTGGACGCTGTTCATCGGCTTCCACGGCACCTTCCTGGTCCAGCACTGGCTGGGCGCCGAGGGCATGCCGCGCCGGTACGCGGACTACCTCGCGGCCGACGGCTTCACCGCCCTGAACACGATCTCGACGATCGCCTCGTTCCTGCTCGGCATGTCGATCCTGCCGTTCTTCTACAACGTGTGGAAGACGGCCAAGTACGGCAAGCCGGTCGGCGTCGACGACCCGTGGGGCTACGGCCGCTCCCTGGAGTGGGCGACCTCCTGCCCGCCGCCGCGGCACAACTTCCTCACCCTGCCGCGGATCCGCAGCGAATCCCCGGCGTTCGACCTGCACCACCCGGAGATCGCCGCTCTCGACCAGCTCGAGAACGTCGGCCACGGTGACAAGGCCCTCGCTGGCGGCAAGGAGGCCGGCAAGTGAAGATCCAGGGCAAGATGTTCATGGGGCTGAGCGCCTTCATCCTGGTGATGGCGATCGTCTACGGCTGGTGGTCCAAGGAGCCGGCCGGCACCACGGCCCTCTTCCTGGCCTTCGGCCTGGCCATCATGATCGGCTTCTACCTCGGCTTCACGGCCAAGCGGGTCGACGTGGGCGCCCAGGACAACAAGGAGGCGGACGTCGCGGACGACGCCGGCGAGGTCGGGTTCTTCAGCCCGCACAGCTGGCAGCCGCTCTCCCTGGCCATCGGCGGCGCCTTCGCCTTCCTGTCGATCGCCCTCGGCTGGTGGCTGATGTACTTCTCGGCTCCGCTGATCCTGATCGGCCTGTGGGGCTGGGTCTTCGAGTACTACCGCGGCGAGAACCGCACCCAGTAGCACACACCGGCGCCGCGCGAACCCGGACACTCCGCCAGGAGCGTCCGGGTTCGCGCGTTCGCAGCAGGGACAATCACCCGTACGGGCTGATCCAAAGCGCCGGTGCCGACGCGCCTTCCTACGTTGAGGCCATGAGCCACACACCGCGGACCACCACCGTCGCCGGCTGCACGCTGCTGGCGGTCGCCCTCGGCGCGGGCCTCACCGCCTGCGACGGGGACGACAATCCGCTCGCCGCCGCGCCCTACGACGCGGCGGACCAGATCTCGTTCAGCGGCCCCGGCGGCGCCGGACGGAAGGCCGACCCGGACAAGCCCCTGGAGGTCGTCGCCGAGGGCTCCGACGGGCGCATCACGGACGTCACGGCGATGGACACCTCGGGCCGGTACGTGGCCGGCGAGCTGTCCGCCGACGGCCGCCGCTGGCACAGCACCTCACCGCTGGCCGCCGACGCCCGCTACACGGTGCGCGTCAGCACCGAGAACGGGGACGGGGCCCCCGGCCGCAAGGTCCTCACCTTCGTCACCGGCAAGCCCGGCGCCCAGAAGCGCCTGGACGTCGCCTTCGGGCCCGAGGCGGGCACCTACGGCGTCGGGCAGCCCCTCACGGCCGAACTGAGCGATCCCGTCACGGACCCCGCCCAGCGGGCCGTCGTCGAGCGCGGCCTCCGGGTCAGCTCCACGCCCGCGGTGCAGGGCGCCTGGCACTGGGTGGACGACAAGGAGCTCCACTACCGCCCCGCGGAGTACTGGCCCGCGCACACCACCGTCCAGGTGCGCAGCAACCTGGCGGGCATCAAGATCGGCGACCGGCTGCGCGGCGGCACCACCGCGCCGCTGAGCCTCACCATCGGGGACGAGGTCATCGCCGTCACGGACGCCGCCGCGCACTCCATGACGGTCTTCAAGAACGGCGAGGAGATCAGGAAGATCCCCGTCACCACGGGCAAGCCCGGCTTCGACACCCGCAACGGCATCAAGGTCGTCCTCGGCAAGGAACCCTTCGTACGCATGCGCAGCACGACCATAGGCATAGCCGAGGGCTCGTCGGAGGCGTACGACCTGCCGGTGCACTTCGCCACCCGGGTGACCTGGAGCGGCGAGTACGTGCACGCCGCCCCCTGGTCCACCGGCTCCCAGGGCTACGCCAACGTCAGCCACGGCTGCACCGGCATGAGCATGGAGAACGCCGAGTGGTTCTTCGACGCGGTCCGCGAGGGCGACGTCGTCAGCGTGGTCAACTCGGCCGGCCACACCATGGAACCCTTCGGCAACGGCTTCGGCGACTGGAACCTCACCTGGGACCAGTGGCGCGCGGGCAGCGCCCTGACGGCCGGCGGCCCGCAGGCCCCGGAACAGCAGGAGGCGGCGCGCCTTCGCCCGGCAGCGGCGTAGGACGGGCCCCGAGGGGCCCGGGGAACCGCCCCGCGGCCCCGGGGGTCCGCGGCCGCCCCCGGGGCCGGCGGAGGCTCCCGGGCCCTCAGGCGCTCTGCAGCCGCTCCTGCCGCAGCAGGGACGCCAGCGCCGCCGCGAACTCCACGGGCTCCACGGGCAGCGCCACCGCCGCGTCGGCCCGGCTCCAGGTGGCCAGCCAGGCGTCCTGGGGCCGCCCGATCAGCAGCAGCACCGGCGGGCAGCCGAAGACCTCGTCCTTGATCTGCCGGCACAGCCCCATGCCGCCCATGGGCACGGCCTCCCCGTCCAGGACGCAGACGTCGATGCCGCCCTTGTCCAGCTCCCTGACGACGGCCGCCGGAGTCGCGCACTCCACGAACTCCACGACCGGGGCGTCCGGAGCCGGCCGCCGTCCGGTGGCCAGCCGCACCTGTTCGCGGGTGTTGGAGTCGTCGCTGTAGACCAGCACCGTGGCGGTCGGCTGCATTGTTCCTCCGTGACGTCAGCGTCGTAAGGACAGGCCCGTTGGGGCGGATGCTACTCCCATGAACACCACGTCAACACCGGTACGACCGGTCGAGACACTCCGAACGGCACCCCCCGGAGTGAGGGCGGGATAAGCGACCGACATAATGTCGGTCGTGGCGACAGCAACGACAGTAGAAACCGGGCACGCGCACCCGTCGGTCAATCGACCGAACCTCACCAGCGTCGGAACCATCATCTGGCTGAGTTCCGAGCTGATGTTCTTCGCGGCCCTCTTCGCGATGTACTTCACCCTGCGATCGGTGACCGGGCCCGACTTCTGGTCGGAGAAGGCCGACGCCCTGAACTTCCCGTTCTCGGCGACGAACACCACGATCCTGGTGCTCTCCTCCCTCACCTGCCAGCTCGGCGTGTTCGCCGCCGAGCGCGGTGACGTGAAGAAGCTCCGGATGTGGTTCATCGTCACCTTCATCATGGGCGCGATCTTCATCGGCGGCCAGGTCTTCGAGTACACCGAGCTGGTCAAGCACGAGGGCCTGTCGCTCTCGTCCGACCCGTACGGCTCGGTCTTCTACCTGACCACCGGCTTCCACGGCCTGCACGTGACGGGCGGACTCATCGCCTTCCTGCTGGTCCTGGGCCGGACCTACGCGGCTCGGAGGTTCACCCACGAGCAGGCGACCGCGGCCATCGTCGTGTCCTACTACTGGCACTTCGTCGATGTCGTCTGGATCGGCCTCTTCGCCACGATCTACATGATCAAGTAGCCGGGTCCGCATCCGCGAGCGCTCCTCCGCGAGCGCACATCCCAGAAGCATCGACGCAGAAGATCCTGACACCGGGGTAATCCGTGAAAAAGCTCTCCGCACGACGACGCCACCCGCTGGCGGCGCTCGTCGTCCTACTCCTCGCGCTGGCATGCACCGGGGGGCTGTACGCCGTGCTCGCACCGACGAGCAAGGCGCAGGCCGACGAAACCGCCCAGTCCCTCACCATTGAGGAGGGCAAGAAGCTCTATGCGGTCGGCTGCGCCAGCTGCCACGGCACCGGCGGTCAGGGCACCACTGACGGCCCGCCCCTCGTCGGTGTCGGCGCCGCGGCCGTCGACTTCCAGGTGGGCACCGGCCGTATGCCGGCCCAGCAGCCCGGCGCGCAGGTGCCGGACAAGAAGAACATCTACTCGCAGGCCGAGATCGACCAGCTGGCCGCGTACATCGCCTCCCTGGGCGCCGGTCCCGCCGTCCCCACCGAGGAGCAGTACGGACCGGAGGGCGCGGACATCGCCAAGGGCGGTGACCTCTTCCGGACCAACTGCGCGCAGTGCCACAACTTCACCGGCAAGGGTGGCGCGCTGACGCACGGCAAGTACGCGCCGAGCCTCGAAGGCGTCTCCCCGAAGCACATCTACGAGGCCATGCAGACCGGCCCGCAGAACATGCCCTCGTTCCCCGACACCACGCTGACCGAGCAGAACAAGAAGGACATCATCGCGTACCTGAACGCGGTCAACGGCGAAGAGAGCGAGAGCTACGGCGGCCTCGAACTGGGCGGCATCGGCCCGGTGGCCGAGGGCCTGTTCGGCTGGATCTTCGGTCTCGGCGGCCTGATCGCCGTCGCCGTGTGGGTCGCCGCCCGGACCGCAAAGGCGAAGAAGTCATGAGCAGCCAAGACATTCCAGAAGAGAACCTGCCCGTAGCGCAGGACACCGCACACGGCGCGGTGGGCCTGGCGGACGAGAAGCACCCGTTCGCCGACCCGGGCCTGCCGCCCCACGAGCACCGGATCCAGGACATCGACGAGCGGGCCGCCAAGCGGTCCGAGCGCACGGTCGCCCTGCTGTTCACGGTGTCGATGCTGGCCACCATCGCCTTCATCGCCTCGTACGTGGCGATCCCCGTCGAGCGGACGGCCTACATCTTCCCGCTCGGGCACGTCAGCGTGCTGAACTTCGCGCTCGGTCTGACGCTCGGCATCGCGCTGTTCACCATCGGCGCGGGCGCGGTCCACTGGGCCCGCACCCTGATGTCCGACCTGGAGATCGCCGACGAGCGGCACCCGATCGAGGCCTCCCCCGAGGTCCGCGAGAAGGTGCACGCCGACTTCAAGGTCGGCGCCCAGGAGTCGCAGCTCGGCCGCCGCAAGCTGATCCGCAACACGATGCTCGGCGCGCTCACGCTGGTGCCGCTCTCCGGTGTCGTGCTGCTGCGCGACCTCGGCCCGCTGCCCGAGGAGAAGCTGCGCCACACCCTGTGGTCCAAGGGCAAGCTGCTCGTCAACATGAACACGAACGAGCCGCTGCGTCCCTCCGACGTCGCGGTGGGCTCGCTCACCTTCGCCAAGCCCGAGGGCCTGGAGGAGCACGACCACGGGTTCCAGAACGAGATCGCCAAGGCCGCCCTGATGATCGTCCGGATCCAGCCGGACGACATCAAGGACAAGCGCGAGCTCGAGTGGTCGCACGAGGGCATCGTGGCGTACTCGAAGATCTGCACCCACGTCGGCTGCCCGATCTCCCTGTACGAGCAGCAGACGCACCACGTGCTGTGCCCCTGCCACCAGTCCACCTTCGACCTCGCCGACGGAGCCCGGGTCATCTTCGGGCCCGCCGGCCACGCCCTGCCGCAACTGCGCATCGGCGTGAACGACGAGGGCTACCTCGAAGCGCTCGGCGACTTCGAAGAGCCCGTCGGTCCTGCTTTCTGGGAGCGCGGATGAGCACTACATCCACCAACGAGTCCCGCTCTCGCGGGAAGACACCGGCCGGCGAGCGCGTCGCCGACTGGGCCGACGGCCGGCTGGGGATCTACTCCCTGGCCAAGGCCAACATGCGCAAGATCTTCCCGGACCACTGGTCCTTCATGCTGGGCGAGATCTGCCTGTACAGCTTCCTCATCATCATCCTCACGGGTGTGTACCTGACGCTGTTCTTCCACCCGTCGATGAACGAGGTGGAGTACCACGGCAGCTACGTCCCGATGCAGGGCCAGCTGATGAGCGAGGCCTACAAGTCGACGCTGGACATCAGCTTCGACGTGCGCGGCGGTCTGCTGATCCGGCAGATCCACCACTGGGCGGCGGTCATCTTCCTGGCCGGCATGTTCGTGCACATGATGCGCGTCTTCTTCACCGGCGCGTTCCGCAAGCCGCGTGAGATCAACTGGCTGTTCGGCTTCCTGCTGTTCGTCCTGGGCATGTTCACCGGTTTCACCGGCTACTCGCTCCCGGACGACCTGCTCTCCGGCACCGGTGTCCGCTTCACGCAGGGCGCGATCCTGTCCATGCCGATCGTCGGCACGTACATCTCGATGTTCCTGTTCGGCGGCGAGTTCCCCGGCGACGACTTCGTCGCCCGGTTCTACTCGATCCACATCCTGCTGCTGCCGGGCATCATGCTCGGGCTCGTGGTGGCCCACCTGATCCTGGTCTTCTACCACAAGCACACGCAGTTCGCGGGTCCCGGACGCACCAACAACAACGTCGTCGGCATGCCGCTGCTGCCGGTCTACATGGCCAAGGCCGGAGGCTTCTTCTTCCTGGTCTTCGGCTTCACCGCCGTGCTCGCCGGCATCGCGTCCATCAACCCGATCTGGGTCCTGGGCCCGTACCGTCCGGACCAGGTGTCCACGGGCGCCCAGCCCGACTGGTACATGGGCTTCGCCGAGGGCCTGGTCCGCGCCATGCCGGGCTGGGAGATCAACTTCTGGGGCCACACCCTGGTCCTGGGCGTCTTCGTCCCGCTGGTGCTCTTCGGCCTGTTCCTGGCGCTGATCGCCCTCTACCCGTTCCTCGAGTCGTGGGTCACCGGCGACAAGCGCGAGCACCACATCCTGGACCGTCCGCGCAACGCCCCGACCCGCACCGCGCTGGGCGTCGCCTGGATCACCGCGTACATGATCATGCTGATCGGTGGTGGCAACGACATCATCGCCACCCACTTCCACCTGTCGATCAACGCGGTCACCTGGTTCGTCCGGATCGGCTTCTTCGCCGGACCGGTCGTCGCCTTCGTCATCACCAAGCGGATCTGCCTCGGCCTCCAGCGCCGGGACAAGGACAAGGTGCTGCACGGCCGCGAGGCCGGCATCATCAAGCGCCTGCCGCACGGTGAGTTCATCGAGGTGCACGAGCCGCTCAGCCAGGAGCAGATGTACACGCTCACGGCACACGAGCAGTACAAGCCGGCCGAGATCGGCCCGGCGGTCGACGAGAACGGCGTCGAGCGCAAGGCCAAGGGCTCCGAGAAGCTGCGCGCCAAGCTCAGCAAGGCGTACTACGGCCCGGAGTCGCAGATCCCGAAGCCCACCGTCGAGGAGTACAGGGAGATCACGAGCGGCCACGGCCACCACTGATCGCTGCGTTCGCCACGCCACGGCCGAAGGGCCCCGTCCGATGTCCGGACGGGGCCCTTCGCCGTGCCCCGGGCTGGATAGGGTGGAAACCACCACCGAGGCGTACGACGACCAGGAGCGGCTGATGAGCGCTGTGACCCCCGCCGGAGGCGACCACGCGGCGGCCCGCACCTGGCCCGCCCTGCTGAACGGCCTGCTGGCCGGCCGGGACCTGTCCGCGGACGACACCGCCTGGGCGATGGACCTGATCATGCGCGGCGAGGCGACCGACGCGCAGATCGCCGGCTTCGCGGTGGCGCTGCGCGCCAAGGGCGAGACGGTCCAGGAGATCAACGGCCTCGTGCGGACGATGTACGAGCACGCCAACGTGATCGAGGTGCCGGGCGCCACGGTCGACATCGTCGGCACGGGCGGCGACGGCGCCAAGACCGTCAACATCTCCACCATGTCGGCGATCGTCGTCGCGGGGACGGGCGCCAAGGTCGTCAAGCACGGCAACCGGGCGGCGTCGTCGGCCTCGGGCGCCTCGGACGTCCTGGAGAAGCTCGGCGTCAACCTGGAACTGCCCGTGCGGCGGGTCGCCGAGGTCGCCGAGCAGGCCGGGATCACCTTCTGCTTCGCGGTGAAGTTCCACCCGTCGCTGCGTCACGTGGCCGCCGCCCGCGGCCAGCTGGGCATCCGCACGACCTTCAACGTGCTGGGTCCGCTGACCAACCCGGCGCGGGTCGGGGCGCAGGCGGTCGGCGTCGCGGACCCGCGCATGGCGCCGATCGTCGCGGGCGTCCTCGCCGAGCGCGGCAACTCCTCGCTGGTGTTCCGCGGTGACGACGGCCTCGACGAGCTGACCACCACCGCCACCTCCCGGGTGTGGGTCGTCCGCGACGGCAAGGTGACCGAGGAGACCTTCGACCCCCGGGACGTCGGCCTGGAACTGGTGCCGGTGGAGGCGCTGCGGGGCGCGGACGCGTCGTACAACGCCGAGGTCGCCCGCCGTCTGCTGGACGGCGAGAGCGGACCGGTCCGGGACGCGGTGCTGCTCAACTCCGCTGCGGCGCTGGTGGCCCTGCGGCCGGCGGACGCGCCGTTGGCCGAGCAGATCCGGGCCGGCATGGCGCAGGCCGCCGAGTCCATCGACTCCGGGGCGGCCAAGCGGACGCTGGAGCGCTGGGTGGCGGCCAGCAACGCCTGAACCGCACGCGGTGTGACGCAAGGCGCAGTCCAGGATCCGGACTGCGCCTTGCGCGCCGATGATCGTGTGGCAAGATGCTGAACAGGTCATGAGCGACAGCCATTCGGCCCCGGCCGGCTGTCCGGCAACCCTCCGTCCGTGGCGGGGTGCCCCGGGTGAGGACCAGGTCGTGGACAGCAGGGTCCACGGCAAGCGCGGACCCCTCGCGTCACCAGGGGTCCTGGTCGTTCGAGGGAGCCTTCCGTGAGCAAGCGAATGCGTTAGGGCCGCAGAGCCCCGCCTCCGCACGCCCTTTTCCTTCTTCTCCGCGCCGGAGCCGTGTGCGCTCGCGCGGTGATGCCACCTGCTCTGTCACGGGAGTTCCGCCATGTCCGTCTCCAGCGCTGCCGCCGACCGGTCCGTCCGCACCCCGCTGCCCGTTCTGGGCCGGGACGTCACCGTCCCCCTCGTCACCGGCGGCGAGGTCGCCTACGCCGCGCTCGACTACGCGGCCAGCGCCCCGGCCCTGCAGCGGGTCTGGGACGACGTGGCGGCGTACGCGCCCTACTACGGCAGCGTCCACCGGGGCGCCGGGTACCTCTCGCAGCTCTCGACCGACCTGTTCGAGAACGCCCGCGCCACGGTCGCCGGGTTCCTCGACTGCCGGGAGACCGACCAGGTGGTGTTCACCCGCTCGACCACCGACTCCCTCAACCTGCTCGCCGCCGCGCTGCCCGCCGGCTGCCAGGTCTTCGTCTTCGAGACCGAGCACCACGCCGCGCTGCTGCCCTGGCGGGACGCCCGGGTCACCTGCCTGGACGCCCCCGGCAGCCCCGACGAGGCCGTCGGGACGCTGGAGCGCGCCCTGGCCGACCGCGATCCCCACGGCCCGGCCCTGGTGTGCGTCACGGGCGCCTCCAACGTCACCGGCGAGCTGTGGCCCGTACGGGAACTGGCCGCCGCCGCGCACGCGCACGGTGCTCGGATCGTCCTGGACGCCGCCCAGCTGGCCCCGCACCACCCGGTGAGCGTCCGGGAGCTGGACGTCGACTGGATCGCTTTCTCCGGGCACAAGCTGTACGCCCCGTTCGGCTCCGGGGTCCTGGCCGGCCGCGCCGACTGGCTGCGGGAGGCCGAGCCGTACCTCGCGGGCGGCGGCGCCAGCCGCAAGGTCACCCGGCGCGCGGACGGGGGCGTGGACGTGGAGTGGCACGAGGGCGCCGCCCGCCACGAGGCCGGCTCGCCCAACGTCATCGGCGCCTACGCCGTCGCCTCCGCCTGCAAGGCGCTCACCGAGGCCGGCTGGGAGACGCTGGTCGCCCGGGAGCAGCACCTGATCCGCCGGGTGCGCGAGGGCCTGGCCGACGTGCCCGAGGTGCGGATCCTGTCGCTGTTCGGCGACGACGCCCCGCGCGTCGGCGTGATCTCCTTCGTCGTCGAGGGCTGGAACAGCTCCCACTTCGCCGCCGCCCTGTCCGCCGAGTACGGCATCGGCGTCCGCGACGGCCTCTTCTGCGCCCACCCCCTGGTGCGCCGGCTGCTCGGCAGCGACCCGCAGACGCAGGGCGAGTGCGGGGCCCCCGAGGCCGCGCCCGGCGAGAAGTCGCTGAACGCCGTCCGGGTCAGCTTCGGGGCGGGCACCCCCGACGAGCACGTCGACCGCTTCGTGCGCGCGGTGCGGGAGCTGGTGCGCGAGGGCGCGCGGTGGACCTACCGGACCGAGGACGGCCGCTGCGTCCCGGCGGTGTGATCCCCGCCGGGGGCGGCGTCCGGGAGGGGCGCGGGGAACGGCGCGGCCGGCCGCCGGCCGCGCGTCGGCCGCGTCCCGCGGGCGCCCGGCCGGCCCGCGTCAGGAGTCGAGCCCGATGGCGAACGCGGCCTCCAGGTCGTGCTGCGAGTACGTGCGGAACGCGACGTGCGTGTCCGTCGCCTCCACGCCCGGGATCTTGCTGATGCTGCCGGGGATGACCTCCGCGAGGTCCTCGTGCCGGCTGACCCGCACCATCGCGATGAGGTCGTAGGTCCCCGTGACGGAGAAGACCTCGCTGACGCTGTCCAGCGCGGCGATCTGCTCGGCGATCTCCGGAATGCGGTCCACGCTGGTCTTGATGAGGACGATCGCGGTGATCACGGCTGGTTCTCTCCCTCGGACGCCGGGGCCGGTGCGGCCCTCACTCTAGTCCCACGGCCGGACCGGGCCCACGCGAAGGCGAAGCCCAGCCCGAATCCCACCAGGTGGGCCAGGTAGGCCACGTCCGGCCCCCGGGACTCCCGTCCCGCCGCGAGCCACTGCAGGACCGCCCAGAACGGCAGCACGACCCACGCCGGGAAGCGCACGGGCAGGAAGAACAGGAACGGCAGGAGACTGGTCACCCGGGCCCGCGGGAACAGGAAGAGGAAGGCGCCGAGGACCGCCGAGATCGCCCCCGAGGCGCCGACCAGGGACTGCTCGGAGTCCGTGTTGGCCACCGCGTAGCCCAGCAGCGCCAGGTAGCCGCAGCCGACGTAGAACAGGGTGAACCGCAGCCGGCCCATGCGTTCCTCGGTCATCGCCCCGAAGACGTAGAGGAACAGCATGTTGCCGAGCAGGTGCACCCAGCTGCCGTGGACGAAGAGCGCCGTGGCGGGCGTGAGGGCCGCCGCGGGGGACGTGTCGAACAGGTCTGCGGGGATCACGCCCCAGCGGCGGAAGTAGGCGCGCTGCGCGGCGAGCAGGGCGTCTCCGGAGCCGTACGCGGGGTTGAGCCCCGAGGCCGGGGAGAGCACGAAGAGCAGGCAGCACAGGACGATCAGGGTGTACGTCACCGGTGCCGACGGACCCCGGACCCGCTCGCTCGCCCCGCCGGCCGACGCGCTCCACATGCTGATCATGACCACAGAGCATGACGTACCGGGACGCAAGCCGACAGATCGCCTCGCCGCCGTGGACGGGCGGGCGGCGAGGAGCCGCCAGGCCGTAGGGTTACGAGCCACACGCACCGGGGAGTCCGGCGCGTCACGGACACTAGAAGGAAGGCGAACAGTCACGATGACGGTTCCCCTGCCGACCGCCACGACGCGGTGGCGCTGCACCCTCTGCGGCAACCTCACCCGGTTCGACGTGACGCGCTCGTCGAAGGTCGTCGAGTACGTCCACCTCGATCTGGCCGGTGAGCCGCAGGTCGAGGAGCGCGAGGTGCTCAGTGAGACCATCGAGTCCGTGCGCTGCCGCTGGTGCAACGCCGTGGACCAGGTGGAACTCGTGGACAGGCCGGGCGCCGGCTCCTGACGGAACCGGCCCCGCACAGGCATTGGGGTGTGACGGATGGTGGAGAGCGCAGGCGGGGGGCCGGGCGACGGCGCCGCTGAGGTGCTCGACCGTCCGCTGCCCGACGGCGTGCGGCGCCGGGTCGTGCAGATCGTCTCGGACGGCTTCGGCGCGCTGACGGTCGCCGAGCTGCCCGCGCAGCTGCGGCAGTACGCCCGCTTCGCCCCGAACCGGCGGGCCAAGTTCGCCGGCAACGCCATGGCCGCGGCGCTGGAGACCGACGCGCTGTTCCGGCAGCGCATCGGGGAGAAGCTCAGAGCGGCCCAGCCGGAACTGGCCGGCGCCCTCGACTCCGGCTCCCCGCCCCCGGCCGCGGACCCGCTCGACGTGGCGGCCGCGGCCTACGTTCTGCGCCCGGCCGGCTGGGTGAAGCTGGTGGCGGCGGCGGGCGAGGAGGCACAGCGCGCGGACGCCGAGCGCGCCGACGAGGAGAGCCGGGCGGAGCTGGAGCGGCTGCGCGCCGAGCTCGCCCGGGCCCGGGAGCACACCAGGGCCGAGACCGAGCGGCTGCGCGGCGAGCTGGAAGCGGCCCGCAAGGAGTCCGAGGCGCTGCACCGCAAGCTGCGCGCGGCCCTCAGCGACGTCAAGCGCGGTGAGGCCGCCCTGCGCAAGGCGCACGCCGAGACGGAGGCCGTGCGCGCCGAGGGGCAGGCCCAGGTGTCCGCCGCCGAGAGCGAGACCCGGCGGCTCAAGGCGCGGCTCGGTGAGAGCGAGACCGCCCTGGAGGCCGCCCGGCGGGCCGCCCGCGAGGGGCGCAGCGTCGAGGACATGCGGGTGCGGCTGCTGCTGGACACCGTCCTGGAGGCGGCGCAGGGGCTGCGCCGGGAGCTCGCGCTGCCGCCGGTGTCGGTGCGGCCCGCGGAGACCGTGGACGCCGTCGAGCCGGGCCGGATGAGCCCGAAGGACATCGCCGCCCGCGCGCTGTCCGAGGACGACCCGGCGGTCCTGGACCAGTTGCTGGCGCTGCCGCAGGCCCATCTGGTCGTGGACGGCTACAACGTGACCAAGACCGGCTATCCGCAGATGCCGCTGGAGAAGCAGCGGCTGCGGCTGCTCGGCCAGCTCGCCCAGCTCGCCGCGCAGAGCGGCGCCGAGGTGACGTGCGTCTTCGACGGGGCCGAGCTGGCCGCGCCGGTGCTGCTGGCGCCGCCGCGCGGGGTGCGGGTGCTGTTCTCCAAGCCGGGGGTCACCGCCGACGAGCTGATCCGCCAGCTGGTGCGCGCCGAACCGGCCGGCCGGCCGGTCATCGTCGCCTCCACCGACCGCGAGGTCGCCGACGGGGTGGCCCGCGCGGGTGCCCGCCCGGTGCCGTCGGCGGCGCTGCTCAGGCGGCTCTCACGAGGCTGAGCCCGGCGTGTGCCGGTACGTCCGTGCCGCAACGTACGGGCCGCTTGCCCGAATTGGGGCGGTGTCGGCGCGACGTAGCGTCAAGTGCGTATGACAGCTGGTGAGTTTCGTGTAAACAATGAGCCTTGCGGGGGATATTTTGCAGCTGAGGATTTGATCTGATCACGCGCAGGTCACTAGGGTCTGCCTCCGAACCTCCGCTCGGGTGTTCGCTCGCAAGGGGTGAGTGACGGCGGAGGGCACCGCCCACCGGCGTGTCGGTAGGCGGCTGGAGGAAGAAGGAGCTCGCCTTCGTGGCGTCCCACCGTCGTCCCAAGCAGCCGAGCCGCGCACGTGTGACCGTGCTGACCACCGCTGCGGCCGCTGCTGTCGCCCTGAGTTCGCAGGCCGCCAACGCCGCTCCGAGCGAGAAGCCGAGCAAGGACGAGGTCAAGGCCAAGGTCGACAAGCTCTACGAAGAGGCGGAGCAGGCCACCGAGAAGTACAACGGGGCCAAGGAGAAGCAGGAGAAGCTCCAGAAGGAGATCTCCACCATCCAGGACAACGTCGCCCGCGGCCAGGAGGAGCTCAACGAGCTCCGCGACGGCATCGGCCTGGCGGCCGCCGCCCAGTACCGCACCGGCAGCATCGACTCCTCCGTCCAGCTCTTCCTCTCGTCCGACCCCGACGACTACCTGGACAAGGCCTCCACCCTCGACCAGCTGAGCAGCCAGCAGGTCGAGGCGCTGAAGGAGATCCAGGAGAAGCAGCGCGAACTCGCCCAGGAGCGCGCCGAGGCCTCCGACAAGCTCAAGGACCTCGCCTCCACCCGCGAGGAACTCGGCAAGAAGAAGAAGGAAGTCCAGAACAAGCTCGCCGCCGCGCAGAAGCTGCTCAACAGCCTCTCCGCGCAGGAGAAGGCGGCGCTCGCCGCCGAGCAGGACCGCGCCAGCCGCACCAGCGAGCGCGAGGCCCTCACCGCCGACGTCCCGACCGGCTCGGGCCGGGCCGCCGCGGCCTTCGCCGCCGCCCAGAGCAAGCTCGGCACCCCGTACGTCTACGGCGCCACCGGCCCGTCCTCCTTCGACTGCTCGGGCCTGACCTCCTGGGCCTACGCCCAGGCCGGCGTCGGCATCCCGCGCACCTCCGAGGCGCAGTCGGGCTACGGCACGAAGATCTACTCGGTGAGCGACCTGAAGGTCGGCGACCTGGTCTTCTTCTTCAACGACCTGCACCACGTGGGCCTGTACGCGGGCAACGGTCAGATCATCCACGCCCCGCGCACCGGCACGGTCGTGCGGTACGAGTCGATGAACACCATCGGCGGCCCCTTCATGTGGGGCGTCCGCGTCTGAGTCCTCCTCCGGACCTTCCCGCACGCCGGGACGCCGTGTCCGCCGTTCGGGCGAATCACGGCACCGGGCCCTGATGCCACGCCCCGCCGATGACCTGCGTCAGCGGCGGGGCGTCACCGTGCGTGCGCACGGCGGTCGTTGGTCGGCACCCCGCCGCGGGGTTACTGTCTGCCGCGTTTCCAGTCCGCCAGCGGAAGGAGAGCGGCTTCCCGTGGGGTTCCATCGCCGCCGTGCATCGTCCGGGTTCGACCGGGGCGCCAGCGTCGCGGTCGGCTTCCTGTCCCTCGCGGCCGCCGTCCTGGCCGCCGCACCGGCGGTCGTGGCCGCGCCGCACGACGACACCCGCGCCGAGGTGGACCGCCTCTACGCGGAGGCCGAGAAGGCGACGGAGGCCTACAACAAGGCCGACGAGCGCGCCGACGCGCTGCGCGGGAAGGTCGGCTCCGCGCAGGACCGGATCGCCCGCCAGCAGGAGCGCATCAACACCATGCGGGAGAAGCTCGGTTCGCTCGCCGGGGCCCAGTACCGCGCGGGCGGCATCGACCCGTCCCTGGCCCTGCTGTTCTCCGAGGACCCGGACGACTACCTCGACAAGGCCGCCACCCTCGACCGGATCACCGTCCACCAGGCCGGCGAGCTGAGGGAGTTGCAGTCGGCGATGCGCGACCTGGCGCAGGAACGGGCGGAGGCGTCCCGCGTCCTGCGCGCGCTGGAGAGGAGCCGCACGGCGGTCGCCGCCCACAAGAAGACCGTGGAGCGCAAACTCGCCGAGGCGCGGCGGCTGCTCAACTCCCTTCCGGACGGCGAGCGCGCCGCCCACGACCGCGCCGCCCGCTCCGGCCGGTCCGCCGTGCCCGCTCCCGGGGACGCCGCCCCGGCCTCCGGCCGCGCGGGAGCCGCCGTCGCCGCGGTCCGCTCCGCGCTCGGCAGGCCGTACGTGTGGGGCGCCAACGGGCCCGGCGGATTCGACTGTTCGGGGCTGATGCAGTGGTCGTACGCGCAGGCGGGGGTGGCCCTGCCGCGCACCTCGCAGGCCCAGCGGTACGCCGGCCGGCAGGTCCCGCTGTCCGCGGCGCAACCCGGGGACCTGGTGATCTACCGCTCCGACGCGAGCCATGTCGGGATGTACGTGGGCAACGGCCAGGTGATCCACGCGCCCTACCCCGGCGCGCCCGTGCGCTACGACCCGGTCGGGATGATGCCGGTCTCGTCGGTCACAAGAGTCTGACGCGCCCGTACGATCGGCAGGTGGCTGGTCGAGGGCGGGTGCCGGGTTCCGGAGTCGTGGTGTCCGGGGTCGTGGTGCTCTGTCTGCTGCTCGCCTCGCTCGTCGGGTGCGGCGGGCGGTCCGCCGACGCGGCCGCGGTGGACGTGCAGCGCACCCTGGACCGGCGGGCGCGGGCCGTGCTCGACGGCGACCGGGCGGCGTTCGCGCGCACCGGCGCGCCGGGCTGGTTCGGCAACCTGGGCGCGGTGCCGCTCGCGGACTGGTCGTACCGCCTGACCGCCCTGCACCGCCGCGGCGACCGGGCCACCGCCGACGCCGAACTGCGCTACCGCGTCGAGGGGTACGACAGGGCCCCGGTCACCGTCGGCCGGGTCCTGGCACTGACCCGGCGGGACGACGGAGGCTGGTACGTCGACTCCGACCGGCCCGGCGCGAAGTCCGCGCAGCAGCTGTGGGACCAGGGCGCGGTGCGCGTCGTGCGCGGTGCGCGGAGCCTGGTGCTGGGGGTCGGGCAGTCCGCCGGGGCGCTGCGCCGGTACGCGGACCTGGCCGACCGGGCGGTGCCGGCGGTCTCCGGCGCGTGGGGCACGGACTGGGCCCGGCGGGTCGTCGTGCTCGTCCCCGCGTCGCTGGAGGCGATGGCCGGGCTGCTCGGCTCGCCCGCCTCCTCCTACCGGGGGATCGCGGCGGTCACGACCGGCGAGACGGGCGACCCGGAGCGGGCGCCCGCGGACCGCGTCATCCTGAACCCGGACGCCTACGGGGTGCTCGGCGCCTTCGGCAGGCAGGTCGTCCTCACCCACGAGACCACGCACGTCGCCACCCGCGCCGCCACCACCGCCGCGACCCCGCTGTGGCTCTCCGAGGGGTACGCCGACTGGGTCGGCTACCGCGGCAGCGGGCGCACGCCGGCCCAGGCCGCGCCGGAACTGGCCCGGGCGGTGGGCCGGGGCGAGGTGCCCGACCGCCTGCCGGGCGACGGGGAGTTCGGCTTCTCCGGGGACGGGGAGCGGCTCGCGCGCGCCTACGAGAGCGGCTGGACGGCCTGCCGGCTCATCGCCGAGGAGTGGGGCGAGGCGGAACTGGTCGCCTTCTACCGGGCCGTCGGCGCGCACCAGGAGCGGTCCGGGGCGGTCGAGGACGCGATGCGGACGGTGCTCGGGACGACGCCCGGGGAGTTCACCGCGCGGTGGCAGGACTACCTGCGGGCCCGGCTGGGCTGATCCGGCAGGGCGACCGCCCCGCGCAGCCAGGCGCGTTCGGCCTCCCCGGCCGCCCGCGCGGACCGCGGCGGACCCTGCCGGAACGGGTCGTCCGTCTCCTCGGCGCGCACCGGCCGGCCGCCGCGGCGGAAGAGGCCCGCCGGTGTCTCCGGGAAGTCCGGGCGCCGGCGCAGCACCGCCGCCTGCTCGCCCGGGCCGGGCCGGCGGCACAGGGACGCCGGCAGCGCGCCGAACCGCACCTGGCCGGTGACCCCGGCCTGCTTTCCGTGGCGCAGCCGCTCCCGGAGTTCCTCGCGGCCGCGCTCGGCGGGGTCCTCGAGGGCAGCGGGGGCCCCGGCTCAGGAGGAGACGGGCGCCTCGTCGGCGCGGGCCGGCCGGGCGGGCAGGGGGGCCGGGGCGGGGCGGGGGACCGTCGCGCGCCACAGGGCGCGGGCGGCGACGAGGGTGGCGGCCACCAGCAGGCCGTTGCGCACCACGAGCAGGGTGACGCCGAGGCCGTCGCTGGCCACCACGTGCGCGAACCAGACCGGGAACTCCAGCACCGTCACCAGGGACGCCGCGAGGACCAGGGCGACGGGCAGCCGCATCCGGGTGGTCCGGAAGCCCGCGCAGACCGCCGCCAGACCGACCAGCCACACCAGGTACTGCGGGCTGATCACCCGGCTGGTGGTGGTGAACATCAGCACCGCCGCGAACGCCGCGTCGGCGAGCGTGTGGGCCTCGAAGCGGGTGGCCGTCAGCCGCCACAGCAGCAGCCAGCCGAAGGCCGCCCCGGTGAGGAACAGCGCCGCCGTGCTGACCACGTCCACGTACGGGCCGAGGAACTCCACCGAGCCGTAGTTGAGCAGCACCTCGCCCTGCCAGCCGTGGTGCCGGGCCACGTGGAAGACCAGCGCGCCCAGCGACTCCACCTCGGTGCCCCGGTCGCGCTGGAACGTCAGGAAGGCGAACGCGCCCGGCATGGCCACGGCGAACACGACGGCCACGCCCGCGCCGGCCGCCGCCGCGGCCCCCCAGGCGGAGCGCCGCCGGGCGCCCAGGAGCAGCAGCGCCGGCCACACCTTCAGCAGCGCCCCGAAGCCCGCCAGCACCCCCATGAGCCGGGGGTGCCGGGCACCCGCGAGCAGCGCGGCGACCGCCACCGCCGTGACCATCACGTCGTAACGGGCGTACACCGTCGGCCCGAGCAGCGGCAGGCCCGCCACCCACACCCAGGCGCCGCGCGGCGTCCGGCCCGGGCGCCGGCCCGCGTACAGCAGCAGCGCCAGGACCACCAGGTCGGCGAGGCAGGCCAGGACGAAGAACGCCGTCGCGTACTCCAGGAAGGGCAGCAGCGCGGGGGAGAGGATCGCCAGGGCGGCGGCCGGCGGGTACTGCCAGGTGACGTCCTCCAGCGGGAACGTCCCGGTGCGCAGGACCTCGTACCAGCCCCGGTAGATCCCGGACACGTCGCTGGTGACGTCCGGGCCGGGGAAGACGTACACCTTGAGGACGAACAGCAGCAGCAGCGCCCTCGTCAGGCCCCAGGTGAGCAGGGGCCAGGCCGGGGACCGCCGCACGCCCGTCGTCTTCACCGTGATCCCTGCCCGTCCGCCGCCGCCGTGAGGGGGCCATGATGACCCGGCCGGCTGTTCATCTGCCATGGACACGGCCACGCCCTGCTGTGAGCAGCGGGTTCGGCCGTCGTCCGACGGTAACCGTTCGGTAGGGTCTGCGGCGATGCACAAGACCCTGATCGTGACCAACGACTTCCCGCCCCGGCCGGGCGGCATCCAGGCGTTCCTGCACAACATGGCGCTGCGGCTGGACCCGGACCGGCTGGTCGTCTACGCCTCGACCTGGAAGCGCGGCCGGGAGGGCGCCGAGGCGACCGCCGCCTTCGACGCCGAGCAGCCCTTCACCGTCGTCCGCGACCGCACGACCATGCTGCTGCCGACACCGCAGGCCACCCGGCGGGCCGTCGGGCTGCTGCGGGAGCACGGCTGCACGTCGGTGTGGTTCGGGGCGGCGGCGCCGCTCGGGCTGATGGCGCCGGCGCTGCGTAGGGCGGGCGCCGAGCGGATCGTGGCCACCACCCACGGGCACGAGGCCGGCTGGGCCCAGCTGCCCGCCGCGCGGCGGCTGCTGCGCCGCATCGGGGACGCCACGGACACGCTCACCTACCTCGGCGAGTACACGCGCTCCCGGATCGCCGGGGCGCTCACCGCGGACGCCGCCGCGCGGATGGTGCAGCTGCCGCCCGGGGTCGACGAGAAGACCTTCCACCCGGCGTCCGGCGGCGACGAGGTCCGGGCGCGGCTCGGGCTCACCGACCGGCCCGTGGTCGTGTGCGTCTCCCGGCTGGTGCCGCGCAAGGGGCAGGACACGCTGATCCGGGCCCTGCCGCGCATCCTGGCCGCCGAGCCGGACGCGGTGCTGCTCATCGTCGGCGGCGGCCCCTACGAGAAGGAGCTGCGCCGGCTGGCCCACGAGACGGGAGTCGCCGGGTCCGTGCGCTTCACGGGCTCCGTCCCCTGGTCCGAGCTGCCCGCCCACTACGGCGCCGGGGACGTCTTCGCCATGCCCTGCCGGACCCGCCGCGGCGGCCTCGACGTCGAAGGGCTCGGGATCGTCTACCTGGAGGCCTCCGCGACCGGGCTGCCCGTCGTCGCCGGCGACTCCGGCGGAGCGCCCGACGCCGTCCTCGACGGGGAGACCGGCTGGGTCGTGCGCGGCGACGCGCCCGAGGACGCCGCCGACCGCATCGTCACCCTCCTCGCCGACCCCGAACTCCGCCGCCGCATGGGCGAACGGGGCCGCGCCTGGATCGAGGAGAAGTGGCGCTGGGACCTCCTGGCGGAGCAACTGAAAAACCTGCTGTAGCCCGACACCCTCAAGGGCGCGGGGAACTGCGCGAAGACCCCCAGTGAACCCGCGCCCGCCGACGGCGCTCAGGCGGCTCTCGCGGGACGCCTTTCGGGGGCGCGGGGAACTGCGCGAAGACCCCAGCCCACCCGCGCCCGCCGACGCCGCTCAGGCGGCTCTCGCGGGACGCCTTTCGGGGGCGCGGGGAACTGCGCGAAGACCCCCAGTGAACCCGCGCCCGCCGACGCCGCTCAGGCGGCTCTCGCGGGACGCCTTTCGGGGGCGCGGGGAACTGCGCGAAGACCCCCAGTGAACCCGCGCCCGCCGACGCCGCTCAGGCGGCTCTCGCGGGACGCTCTTCGGGGGCGCGGGGAACTGCGCGAAGACCCCCAGTGAACCCGCGCCCGCCGACGCCGCTCAGGCGGCCTTCGCGGGACGCTCTTCGGGGGCGCGGGGAACTGCGCGAAGACCCCCAGTGAACCCGCGCCCGCCGACGGCGCTCAGGCGGCTCTCGCGGGACGCCTTTCGGGGGCGCGGGGAACTGCGCGAAGAACCACAACCCACCCGCACCCGCCGACGGCACTCAAGCGCCACTCCCGAAGCGCCGCAGGCTACTTCGCGTAGATCGCCTCGATCTCGTCCGCGTAATCCTTCGCCACCACGTTCCGCTTCAGCTTCAGCGACGGCGTCAGATGCCCCGACTCCTCCGTGAACTGCGAGGCGAGGACACGGAACTTCCGCACCGACTCCGCCTTCGACACCGCCGCGTTCCCGTCGTCGATCGCGGCCTGCACCGCGGCCAGCAGGTCCGGGTCCTCCCGCAGCGACGCCGCCGTGGAGCCCGCCGGCTTGCCGTGGTCGGCGCACCAGCGGCCGAGGAACTCCTCGTCGAGGGTGACCAGCGCGCCCACGAACGGCCGCCCGTCACCGACCACCATGCACTCCGCGACCAGCGCGTGCGCCCGGATGCGGTCCTCGATGACGGCCGGGGCGACGTTCTTGCCGCCCGCGGTGACCAGGATCTCCTTCTTGCGGCCGGTGATCCTGAGGTACCCGTCCTCGTCCAGCGTGCCGATGTCACCGGTGTGGAACCAGCCGTCGGCCAGCGCCTCCGCCGTCGCGCCCGGGTTGTTCCAGTACTCCTTGAACAGGTGCTCGCCGTGCAGCAGCACCTCGCCGTCGTCGGCGATGCGGACCACCGAGCCGGGCAGCGGCTGGCCGACCGTGCCGATCTTCTGCCGGTCCCAGGGGTTGAACGCGGTCGCCGCGCAGGACTCGGTCAGGCCGTAGCCCTCCAGGACCGTGAAGCCGATGCCGCGGAAGAAGTGGCCGAGCCGCTCGCCCAGCGGGGCGCCGCCGGAGATCGCGTACTCGCCGCGTCCGCCGAGGACCGCGCGCAGCTTGCCGTAGACCAGCTTGTCAAAGAGCTTGTGCTTCAGCCTCAGGCCGAGCGACGGGCCGGACGGGGTGTCCAGCGCCCGGCTGTACGCGATCGCGGCGTCCGCGGCCCGGTCGAAGATCCTGCCCTTGCCGTCGGCCTGCGCCTTGGCCCGCGCCGAGTTGTAGACCTTCTCGAAGACGCGCGGCACACCGAGGATCAGCGTCGGCCGGAACGCGGCCAGTTCGTCGGTGAGGTTCTTGATGTCCGGGACGCAGCCCAGCTTGATCGGCGCCATCATCGGCGCGACCTGGACCAGCCGGCCGAAGACGTGCGCGAGCGGCAGGAAGAGCAGCACCGAGCACTCGCCCGTGCGGAACAGCGGGCGCAGCCGCTCCACGACGTTGCCGCACTCGGCGAAGAAGCTGCGGTGGGTGAGCACGCAGCCCTTCGGGCGGCCGGTGGTGCCGGAGGTGTAGACGATGGTCGCCGGGTCGTCGGCCTTCGCGATCGAGCCGCGCTCCTCGACCGTCTCGTCGGTGACGTCCTGGCCGAGCCGCCCGAGCTCCTCCACCGCGCCGGCCTCGATCTGCCAGACATGTTTGAGGGCGGGCAGCCCTTCGCGGACCGACTCGACGGCGGCGGCGTGCCCGGCCGTCTCCACGACGCACGCGGTGGCGCCCGAGTCGCCGAGTATCCACTGCACCTGCTCCGGCGAGCTGGTCTCGTACACCGGCACCGTGACCGCGCCCGCGCTCCAGATCGCGAAGTCCAGCAGCGTCCACTCGTAACGGGTGCGGCTCATCAGGCCCACCCGGTCGCCCGGCTGCACGCCGGCCGCGATCAGCCCCTTGGCGGCCGCCCGGACCTCGGCGAAGAAGGCGCGGGCCGTCACGTCCTGCCAGGTGCCGCCCACCTTGCGGGCGATGACGGCGACGTCCGGGTGCTGCGCGGCGTTTCTGCGGACGATGTCGGTCAGATTGCCGTCCGCAGGGACCTCGTACAAAGCCGGAAGGCTGAACTCGCGCAAGACTGCTGCTCCTCATAGGGCGCCGGCGCCACGACGTTGTGTGATGCGGCCGTACGGTCCAAGGCTCGGGCAAGTGCTCGGGAATTCAGCTGTTGAAAACCTGAGCACGACTGGACTGCCCGGACGTTACCCGTCGGTATGGCTTCTTCGACAGGGGGTCCCGGCGAGATGTTCGCTGCGTCACACAGATGGGTGTTTCCTCGCGCACAGTAGTCCAGAGGGCCGAAAACTGGCCACTGAGCGCAGGTCAGGACACCTCTGTTCACATGTGCCGCCCAGCCCTACCCTTGATCGACATGGCATCCACACGAGCCGGTGACCGCACCACGCGCGTCCACGTGGTCAGCGACGTCCACGGCAACGCCCGTGACCTGGCCACCGCCATGGAGGGCGCCGACGCCCTGATCTGCCTCGGCGACCTCGTCCTCTTCCTCGACTACGCCGACCACGCGCGCGGCATCTTCCCCGACCTGTTCGGCGTCGAGAACGCCGACCGCATCGTCGAACTGCGCACCGCGCGCCGCTTCGAGGAGGCGCGGGAGTTCGGGGCCCGGCTGTGGGCGGGCATCGGCGAGGACCGGGCCGCCGTCGTCGAGAAGGCGGTGCGCCGGCAGTACGCCGAGCTGTTCGCCGCGTTCCCCACCCCCACCTACGCCACCTACGGCAACGTCGACGTGCCGTCCCTGTGGCCGGAGTACGCCGGGCCCGGCACCACCGTGCTCGACGGGGAGCGCGTGGAGATCGGCGGCCGGGTGTTCGGCTTCGTGGGCGGCGGGCTGCGCACCCCGATGCGGACGCCGTACGAGATCGACGACGAGGAGTACGCGGCGAAGATCGAGGCCGTCGGCGAGGTCGACGTGCTGTGCACGCACATCCCGCCGGAGGTCCCGGAACTCGTCTACGACACCGTCGCGCGCCGCTTCGAACGCGGCAGCCGGGCCCTGCTCGACGCGATCCGCCGCACCCGGCCCCGGTACGCCCTCTTCGGGCACGTGCACCAGCCGCTGGCGCGGCGCATGAGGATCGGGGCGACCGAGTGCGTCAACGTGGGGCACTTCGCGAGCACCGGGAAGCCGTGGGCGCTCCAGTGGTGAGCACCGGCCCGGCGGCCGACGGCGTGTGCGCAGGTAGCGGTGCGGTCGGTACGGGCACCGCGCGGTAGCCTTCACGCTGCACTCACGTGCACACCACGACCTCATACCGGCCCGCATCCGGAGGAGCCACGCCGATGGCGGAACACACCAGCTCGAGCATCACGATCGAGGCGGCACCGGACGACGTCATGGGGGTGATCGCCGACTTCGCCCGCTACCCGGAGTGGACCGGTGAGGTGAAGGAGGCCGAGGTCCTCAGGACCGACGCGCAGGGCCGCGCCGAGCAGGTGCGCCTGGTCATGGACGCCGGTGCCATCAAGGACGACCAGACGCTGGCCTACACCTGGACCGGGGACCACGAGGTGTCCTGGACGCTGGTGAAGTCCCAGATGCTGCGCTCGCTGGACGGCACCTACCTGCTGAAGCCGGCCGGGGCGGGGTCGACCGAGGTGACCTACCGGCTGACGGTGGACGTCAAGATCCCGATGCTCGGGATGATCAAGCGCAAGGCGGAGAAGGTCATCATCGACCGGGCGCTGGCCGGCCTGAAGAAGCGGGTGGAGACCGGGGGCAGATGACCCGCCGCGCCGGCCGCGGGCCCGACCCGCCGCCGGCGCCGGACCCGGCCGCCCCGCCGCCGACCGGTAGCGTTCACCCCCATGCGCACCCTCCTGATCACCGGCCCGGGCGGCAGCGGCCGCACGACCGTGGCCGCGGCCACCGCCCTGCGGGCGGCCCGCGAGGGGACGGCCACCCTCGTGCTGTCCGCCGACCGCACCGACACCCTCGGCGCGGCGCTCGGCGTCGGGACGGGTGCCGCCCCGGTCCGGGCCGCCGAGCACCTCACCGCCTGGCGGCCCGACGCCGCCGAGGGCTTCCGCGCCGACCTCGCGGCCTTCCAGGACCGCGCCACCGCCGCCCTCGACCTGCTCGGCGCCTCCCGCCTCGACCCGGAGGAGCTCACCCCGCTCCCCGGCGCCGGGGAACTCGCCCTGCTGCGCGCCCTGCGGGACGCCGCCCTGTCGGAGGCGTACGACCTGCTCGTCGTCGACCTGCCGCCCGCCCCGCACGCCCTCGACCTGCTGTCCCTGCCCGAGGAACTGCGCCGCTACCTGCGCCGCCTGCTCCCGCCCGAGCGGCAGGCGGCCCGCGCCCTGCGCCCCGTGCTGGGCCGGCTCGCCGGCGTCCCCATGCCCGCGGAGTGGCTGTACGAGACCGCCGCCCGCTGGGACGTGGAGCTCGCCGCCGTCGAGGCGGTCGTCGCCGACCGGGACACCGTCGTGCGGCTGGTCGCCGAGCCGGGACCGGCGGGCGAGGACGCCGTCCGCGCCGCCGCGCTCGGCCTCGCCCTGCGCGGGCTGCGCACCGACGTGCTGGTGGCCAACCGGGTCCTGCCCGAGGCGTCCGGCGACACCTGGCTCGCCGGGCCCGTCGCCCAGCAGCGCAAGGTCCTGGACGCCTGGCAGGAGGCGTACGACGTGCGGACCGTCGCCCACCTGGGGCGCGACCCGCGCGGCGCCGACGACCTCGCCGCGCTCGCCGTCCCGGGCGCCGGCGCTCCCGCCGGTCCCGTCGACTGGCCCGTCACCGACCGGCTCGCCGAGGACGGCGTGCTCGTCTGGCACCTGCCGCTGCCCGGGGCCGCCCGGGACGACCTGGACCTCGTGCGGCGCGGCGACGAACTCGTCGTCACCGCCGGGCCGTTCCGCCGGATCGTTCCGCTGCCGTCCGCCCTGCGCCGCTGCACCGTCGCCGGGGCGGCCCTGCGCGACGGCGAGCTGCGCATCCGCTTCGCGCCGGATCCGCGGCTGTGGCCGCGCGGCCGGTGAACGGCCTGCGCCCGTTCGGGTAACGTCGTAGGGACGAACCGTAGTCAGGAGTCCGTCATGAGCGAAGAGCTCCCCCCGTCCGACGCCGCCGGGGACGAGACCGTGGACGAGACGCGGACCGCCGACGCCGACGCCTGGGCGACCGCGTGCGCCGAGGACCTGGCAGCGGAGAAGGCCCGCCGCCGCGGCCATGACGGCCCGCCGCCCGGATCGGCCGCCGAGGAGCTGAGGAAGCTCGTCGACGCCGTCGCCGACAAGCTCGACAAGCTCTCCGGGCCGCAGTCGCCGCTGTTCGGCGCGGTCGCCGGGCCCGCCGCCCAGGAGGTGGTGCGCCAGGTCGTCCAGCAGGCCAAGGCCGCCGTGGAACCCGTCATCGAGCGCAACCCGGACGTCTTCGACCACCTGGCCGCCGCCGGCAGTGAACTGCTCGCCGCCTACCGCTCCGCCGTCGAGGCCCAGGAGCGGCGCTGGACGGCCCGCGGGAACGACGCCCGCGACCTCGGCGACCGCCGCGGCCGCGACGACGGCACCGGTCCCGGCGAGCGCATCGACCTGGACTGACCGCCCCGGGGCGTCCACCGGGCCCGTCCGCCCGGCGGACGACGGGCCCCCGACGGCAGGGCCTCGGGTACGGTTGGCCGTAGCGGGGCTCGACCGAAACTGAGGGATTCATGGGACTCACCATCGGCGTCGACATCGGCGGCACGAAGATCGCGGCCGGCGTGGTCGACGAGGAAGGCAACATCCTCTCGACCCACAAGGTGCCGACCCCGGGCACGCCCGAGGGCATCGTGGACGCGATCGCCTCGGCGGTGGAGGGCGCGCGCGCCGGTCACGACATCGTCGGCGTGGGCATCGGCGCCGCCGGCTACGTCAACCGGCAGCGTTCCGAGGTCTACTTCGCGCCCAACATCGACTGGCGCAACGAGCCGCTCAAGGAGAAGGTCGAGGCCCGCGTGGGCCTCCCGGTCGTCGTGGAGAACGACGCCAACGCGGCCGCCTGGGGCGAGTACAAGTTCGGCGCGGGCAAGGGCCACCGCAACGTCATCTGCATCACCCTCGGCACCGGCCTCGGCGGCGGCATCATCATCGGCAACAAGCTGCGCCGCGGCCACTTCGGCGTGGCCGCCGAGTTCGGCCACATCCGGATGGTGCCGGACGGCCTGCTGTGCGGCTGCGGCTCGCAGGGCTGCTGGGAGCAGTACGCCTCCGGCCGCGCCCTGGTCCGGTACGCCAAGCAGCGCGCCAACGCCACCCCCGAGAACGCCGAGGTGCTGCTCGGCATGGGAGACGGCACCCCCGACGGCATCGAGGGCAAGCACATCTCCATGGCCGCCCGCCAGGGCGACCGGGTGGCCGTCGACTCCTACCGGGAGCTGGCCCGCTGGGTCGGCGCGGGCCTGGCCGACCTCGCCTCCCTCTTCGACCCGTCCGCCTTCATCGTCGGCGGCGGCCTCTCCGACGAGGGCGAGCTGGTCCTCGGCCCGATCCGCAAGTCCTACAAGCGCTGGCTGGTGGGCGGCAACTGGCGCCCGGTCGCCGACGTCCTGGCCGCCCAGCTCGGCAACAAGGCGGGCCTGGTCGGCGCCGCCGACCTGGCCCGGGAGCCCGACCCGGTCATGTGACACCCCGGCGGGCGCGGAGTGCCCCCCCCCCCCCCCCCCCCCCCCCCCCCCCCCCCCCCCCCCCGGGGGGGGGGGCGGGCCGGCCGGGGGGGGGGGGCCCCCCGCCCCCCCCCCCCCCCCCCCCCCCCCCCACCCCCCCCCCCCCCGT